>JBBRYN010000143.1:0-1540 GCA_038237645.1 Mycobacteriales bacterium | reverse complement strand
TGCGCCGACCTCGCAACAACTGCACGGCCGGACCGCGGCCGCCGTACCGCCCCTACGGCGGTGATGCGGCATGACCGCCCCCCACGCCAACATCCCGGCCGACTGGGCCGATGACCCTTACTGGACGGCCGCTGTCTGCCTGCTCCACCCGATCGACGCCGGCCGGCCCTTCACCTACGCCACCGGCCACGGGATCGACTTCCCGGCCATGCTCGACGCCGGCTGGTCGGGCGGTGAGCGCCGGGTGATCGAAGCCGCCGCGTCCCTCTGGGACGGCTCGGTCACCGTCGCCCTGCTCGACCTGGTCGCCGCCCTGGACGAGCCCAACTGGACCCGCCTGTGCCAGGCCATGGCGATGCTGCGGGCGGGTCTGCGGTGAGCGGGCACCCGAACCTGCCCGACGGCTGGCAGTACGACTCCCGCTGGCGGATCGCCGCGTACCTGCTCGACACCCTCGACGCCGTCGCCGGCCGCGACGCCCTGGTGTGGGCCTACGTCGGCCCGGCCGGGATCAACTGGACAGGGATGCTCGCCCAGGACTGGCGGGACTGGCAGCTCCCCCTGGTCCTGGCCGCCAGGTCGTTGTGGGACGGCCAGCCGGTGTCGCTGCTCGACCTCGCCGAGGGCCTCGACGAGCTGCTCTGGCACCGGCTCCTCGTCGCGCTGGCCATGATCCGCGAGGAACGCCGATGACCCGCCAACCCCCGGCCGCCCGGCCGGCGGCCGGGCGGCCGCCGGCTGCCCGGTCTGGCCGTCACGGTCAGCCGGGCCGACGCGGAAACCGTGTGGGACGGCGCGCTGTGCGCGCAGGTCGACCCCGAACTGTTCTTCCCCGAGAAAGGCCAGGCCGCCCAATCACGGCAGGCCCGGCTGATCTGCGCCCGCTGCGAGGTGACCGCCCTGTGCCTGGCCACCTTCGGCCCGCACCTCGGCCATGGGGTCGTCGGCGGTCTCACCGACCGGCAACGCCGCACCGCCCAACGGCAACGCCGGGAGGCCGCGTGATGACCCTCCGGCTGCACGGCACCCCGGCCGAGCACGCCGACCCACGCACCCGATCGGAAGGGAGCACCCGATGATCCCCACCAACGACCGCCCTGAGTTGCTCGCCGCCGCCCTGGCGGCCGCGGCCCGCGGCTGGCACGTGTTCCCGCTCCGTCCGGGGAGCAAGCGGCCGGCGTTCCCCGACCACCTAGCCGCTGACTGCACCCGCACCGACCCCCGATGCCAGGCAGCCCATCAAGGCTGGGAGCCCCGCGCCACCCTCGACCCCGACCGGATCCGCCGGGCCTGGCAGGCCGCGCCGTTCAACGTGGGGATCGCCTGCGGCCCGTCCCGGCTGCTCGTGGTCGACCTCGACATACCCAAGCCCGACGACGGGCCGGCACCGCAAGCCTGGCAGCTAAGGACACGTAGCGAAATAACCCAGCTTTTGTGTTTGCGGTGGCTACGGTCTGTGCTATGTCCGTGGTCAAGGAGTCTCTCGTCCGTCGCTACGACACGATCAGGCCTCATTTGACCGAACGGCAATCTCGGATGT
>JBBRYN010000142.1:0-1764 GCA_038237645.1 Mycobacteriales bacterium | reverse complement strand
TCGACTGCGCGGACGTGTGCCAGGCGACCGGGAGCGTCCTCTCCCGGCTCACGGCTGGTGGTCCGACCGCCGCGCGCGGGCTCATCGAGGCTTGTGCCGAGGCATGCCGGGTGTGCGCCGAGGAGTGCGAGCGGCATGCGGAGATGGGGATGGAACACTGCCGGGTGTGCGCCGAGGCCTGTCGGCGCTGCGAGCGGGCCTGCCGCGACCTGCTGGACGTGCAGGCGGCGTAGGCGAGGCGGATCACCCGCGAACGGTTCGCCGTTCGGCACGCAGCCGCAGCAGGCCGCGGCGCAGGAGGCTGTAGGTGATCAAGGCGCCGAGGAAGATGATCCCACCGACGGCGGGTCGGACGAGAACAAGCAGCCCCAGCGTGGCGAGCCCGATGACGAGGCCGGTGGCCGACTCAAGCAGCTGGGTGGGTATGCGGCGTGCGCCGACCCGGCGGTCCGAGGACCACACACCCCATCGCGAGGCCGTGCAGCGTCCGGCGCAGCAGCCGGTAAAGAAGCATCCCAGCCGCCCGATGGCCACGCCGAAGAACAGGGCAGGGGTACTGGCGTCGACGAAGAGCCCAATCGGCAGCCTGAAGGCGAGCAACCCGGCGAGCGCCACAAGGGGCATGACCACGAGGAAGCCGTCGACGCCCCAGCCTTCGGTCGGTGAGTAACGCCAAGTGCGCGGGTGGAGGGCGATGTAGCGCAGCTTGGCCCCGATCAGGCCGGCCACCAGCGCCACCACCGTCACGATCAGCGACGCGCTGATCGAGACCTGCTCGCGAGCCAGCAGCACGGACTGGATGGCCAGGCCGACGAGCACACCGAGCACCACCAGGCCGAGCCAGCTGCCGGGAATCACGGCCGGCGGGCTGACCAGGCGGACCAGCGGCGCCCAGCCGGTCGGCACCGGATGAAATGGGCCGGAGGAGAGCGCCCAGCGGCGCCAGGACCATGCGGCGCGCGGCAGGGTATGCGCTCGGCCGGGCCTGCTGGCCACAGGCCGCGGCCGATTGCCGGCATGCGGTCCGCGGATCAGGTTGGCCGTGACCGTCCACTGGCCGGGGGCGAGATCGTACACGCGGACGGTGATCGACACCGGCCCGCTGCCGGGGACGAGGGCCTCGATCACCTCATCCCTGACGAAGGCGTCTTGCGGCTGCGGCCGGCCGCGAACTCCGATCCGTTGGCCGCTGAATCGCACGGTCGCCGCATACGGCTGCCCTTCGTCACCCGAGTCGAACCAATGGGTGACGGCCACAGCCTCGAGTTCGCCCGTTGCGCCAACCGCGGGGTGCCCAGCAGGAACCTGCCGATCCTTGGGCCGAACCGGACTCGTGCCGCCGCTGTGTGTGGATGATGCCGAGGCGCGTCGCGCCCTCCCGGTCGCTCTTCGTCGTGCCACGAGATGTCGATTCAGCTCCCCGGCAGGCGCGTACTACGACAGTAGCGTAGTGTCTTTCGGGGTCGGACATCCACGCGGATCCCGGGAACGCCTGTCTGAAACTGCCGATCGCCCCGATGCTGGGTACCCCGCCGCTGTCCCCGGACGCGGCGCTACCCTTCCGGCAGAGACTTATCAGCCGAGGACGTCATGATTGATCTGCCCGTCGGCATCGGACCCGTGCCGCTGATCGACGTCGTGCTGCTCGGCTGGTTCGCGCTCACCGCCGGCTCCGTGGCATACCTGGCCTGGGACGCGTACCGGAACAACCCCGAGCTGACGGTCATGAAGTGGGGCTGGGTGCTGGTCGCCCTGTTCCTGGGA
>JBBRYN010000141.1:0-1782 GCA_038237645.1 Mycobacteriales bacterium | reverse complement strand
GATCGTGTCGTAGCGACGGACGAGAGACTCCTTGACCACGGACATAGCACAGACCGTAGCCACCGCAAACACAAAAGCTGGGTTATTTCGCTACGTGTCCTTAGCTGGCCCGGTTCGTCCACCGCCGCCGGAGCCTGAACAATACTTCCGCGGTCCGCGGCGGCAGGTCCTCCTCGACCTCGGCGTCGTGGTTGGACATGATCTGCCGGACGTAGGCTTCGGCCTCGGCCTCCTTGTCCAGCGTCAGGCACGCCCGTACGAGGTCGAGTAGCGGGGCGTCTTCGTAGCTGCCGCCCTTCAGCGCGACCTGCGCCGCCTTCGCCGCCTGCTCTGGCTCGCCGGCTCCGAAGTGCCGGGTGGCCACGGTGTGCGCCGTGTCGACGATCATCGCCGAATACTCGTGATCCATCCGGAAGTTGGCGTCCGCCAGCCACTCGTAGCCACCAGGCGAACCCTCCCTGGCCATGGGAATGTCACTGAACGGCCGACCCTGCACCAGATCTAGCGCGCGCCACAGATCGTCGATGCCGTCGACGCCCCTCGCCAGTCCGCGTGTCCGCAGCCTGCGGAAGAGTTCAGCGTCGATGAGAGCCCTGTTGATGCGATAACGAGCAGGTCCTGCCTCGTGCAGCCCCGAGGGCAGGTACTCCTCGCCGGTCTCGGGATCGCGGCCCAGCCACTTGCGGACCGCAACGATCGACTGCCGCACTTTCGTCTTGCCGACGACATCGGGGTCCCTCGGCCACATGTTCTCGGCGTACACGTGAGACAGCACCCCGGCGGGCCGGGTGGCGAGGTAGACGATGACCTCGGTGTGGAACACCGGTTGCGGGCTGCGTTCGGGCAGCGCACCCTGCGCGCGGACCTGCACCTCCCCCAATACGGAGATCCGCGGCCGCGGACAGTCGGGATCGGCCCACTGGGCCAGGTCAGCGTCCAGCCCCGGATCTGATCGCTCCACCTGCGCCCGGGTCTCGTCGTCGACCACCGGCGCCAGCGCGCGAAGGTCCTCCGCCGTCGTAGCCGCCTGCTCGAGGTAGGTCTGCGCCGACAACGGCAGCACCGAGTTGGTCATCCACGGCGTCGAATCCGCCAAGTGCAAGACGGGGACGTCCGGCGCAGCGCCTGTCGCACTAGCCGCATCGGCCACCGGCGATCCGATGGTCAGACCCCCGCACGCGTCGGAATATTCGTCCCACGGCTGATCCCCCCGCGCCAAGGGGATGGGCTGGTCCTCCGACACTGCGGCCAGTGCCAACATCTGCGCCAGCTGCGCCGCCTCCTCGGCCGGGATCTGCTGGGCGATCAACTCAACACCGAGCGCCGGGATGCTCAGCGTTCCTTGACTGTCGATCCTCAGCTGCCAGCGGCACGAGTCCGCCCGATCAGGATCGTCGGCTAGCACGAGCGCGACAGACGCGCGGCTGTGCTGCCGTTTCATCGCGGTCAGCAGGGCGTCCAAGCCGTCGGAGTCGGCGGTCAGGTGTGGCGCGATCAGCAAGATATGGGGTGCCCATTGATCGCCTGCGATGTCGTGTAGACGGCCGGACAGCACGTCCACGTCGGCGGTCCGCATTGCTGCTGTGACGGACTCGAGCTGTCCGGTGATCACCTGGATGGCCCCGGCCAGGTTGTCGGTGTAGGTCAGGCGGTCCGGGTTGGCTGCGACGAGCTCCTCGCCGAAGCCAACCAGCGTGACCTGCAACATTTCTGACCAGGTGTTATGAGCCATTTCGGCGGCGAGGAATCTGGCCAGGTTCAGGCATCGTTCTGCGTCCCCGG
>JBBRYN010000140.1:0-1852 GCA_038237645.1 Mycobacteriales bacterium | reverse complement strand
TCGAAGCAGACTGCCGTCGTCACGGCGAGTTCAGCAGCACCTTCGCGGGCGCCCTGGTGCAGCGCGGCGGCGATGACGTCGTGGCCGTAGTAGGAGACCGCCCGGGCGTCCGGGCTGGACTGGCTGCTGAGCGTCGGGCTGGTGCCGTGGCGGCACCGCGATCGGTGCACGACCCGGTCGGCCTCGGTCAGGATCGCCCCGGCGGGTCCACGTGGTCGGTCATCGTTGCACCGGAACTGTGGCGGCCGGGCGGCTGTCAAAGGGGCTCTTCACAGTTGACGGTGTAGAGGCAGTGGGCGCGTCGCTGGCCGGTTGAGGGTCGAGGTCCCTCAAGGATGGGAGTTCTGACGCTTCCACCTGAAGGACCTCGACGTTGTTGGACGCTACCTTCGCGCGCCCTGACTTGACCACGTTCTGCCGGCTGGACGACCTGGGTCTGGAGGTCGTCGGGCAGCAGCTCGGGGCCGACCGGGCGGTGCTGTCCTGCCGGGTCCGCGAGCCGGATCGGTGGTGTCGGCGGTGCGGGGGCGAGGGCGTGCCGCGCGACAGCGTGACCCGTCGCCTGGCGCACGAGCCGTTCGGGTGGCGCCCGACGACGCTGGTGCTCACGGTCTGCCGCTACCGGTGCTCCGGCTGCGGGCACGTCTGGCGGCAAGACACCAGCAAGGCGGCTGAGCCGCGGGCCAAGCTCACCCGAGGCGCCCTGCGCTGGGCGCTGGCCGGGATCGTCTGCCAGCACCTGACCGTCGCCCGGGTCGCCGAGGCCCTCGGGGTGGCTTGGAACACCGCCAACGACGCCGTCCTGGCCGAGGGCAAGCGGGTCCTGATCGCGGACCCGGCCCGCTTCGACGGCGTCCGCGTGATCGGCGTCGACGAGCACGTCTGGCGGCACACCCGCAAGGGCGACAAGTACGTCACCGTCATCATCGACCTGACCGGGATCCGCGACGGCACCGGGCCAGCCCGGCTGCTGGACATGGTCGAAGGACGGTCCAAGCAGGCGTTCAAGACCTGGCTCGCCGACCGCCCGCAAGCCTGGCGCCACGCGGTGCAGGTCGTCGCGATGGACGGGTTCACCGGCTACAAGACCGCCACCACCGAGGAACTGCCCGACGCGGTCGCCGTCATGGACCCCTTCCACGTCGTTCGCCTTGCCGGCGACGCCATGGACGGGACCCGGCGGCGGGTCCAGCAGGACACCTGCGGGCACCGCGGGCACGCCGGTGACCCGCTCTACGCCTGCCGCCGGACCCTGCACACCGGCGTCGACCTGCTTACTGCCAAGCAGAAGGCCAGGCTCACCGCGCTGTTCGCCTCCGACCGGCACGTGCAGGTCGAGGTCAGCTGGAACATCTACCAGGACATGATCGCCGCCTACCGCAACCCCGACCGAGCCAGCGGCCGCACCGCCATGACCAAGCTCATCGACACCCTCAGCGCCGGCGTGCCGGCCGCCCTCACCGAGCTCGTCACCCTCGGCCGGACCCTCAAGCGCAGGGCCGCCGACGTCCTGGCCTACTTCGACCGGCCCGGCACCAGCAACGGACCCACCGAGGCCATCAACGGCCGGCTCGAGCACCTACGCGGCAGCGCCCTCGGCTTCCGCAACCTCACCAACTACATCGCCAGATCGCTGCTCGAAACCGGCGGCTTCAGACCCCGGCTACACCGTCGATTGTGAAGAGCCCCAAAACCGGTGACGGTCAAATCCGCCGGGATGGGCGCGGCCGGGATGGGGCCGGCCGGGTCAGCCAACGGCGGCGAACTGCCGGGCTGCAGCCAGCACCCGGGGGCCGGCATCGGCCAAGTCGCTCTCCCGCAGGAGCCGGGCGGGGGAGCAGTCCTCCAGGGT
>JBBRYN010000139.1:0-1897 GCA_038237645.1 Mycobacteriales bacterium | reverse complement strand
CGTCCCGCCGAGCTGGGCGAGCAGATGTTCTGCCAGCCGTACCCCGGGGATGGTTGGCCGGCAGACCACGACGATGTTGGTGGCGTCGACGGCGAGCCGGCCAATGTTCTGCGGCGCGGGGAGCCCCAGGTCGAGCACGGTGACCAGGCCGACAGCGTTTCCTTCCTCGGGCCATCCGTTCGGGGGCACGTCGCTGGCGCGTCGGAACACGGTGGCTAGCTGCCGAGAACCGCGCCGCCAGTCGCCCGTCTGGTCCGTTCCGAGTTCGGCTGATGCTGCGGCGATCAGACCGGACCGGGAGGGGTGGGCGCTCTCCACCAGGCGGGCGGGCCGGCCGGCGGCCGACAGGGCGTCGGTGATTGCCAGTGCCACGGTGGATGCGCCGGCGCCGGCATGGGCGGCGACAACTGCTATCCCCTCGTAGCCGAGGCCGGCGGTCAGCGGGGGGACGCCCGCCGCGGTGGCAGTGTCAGGCTGCGGTGTCTGGGTGACCCGGGCAGTGTCACCCCGCGTCTCGCCGGCCGCATGGGCAGTGTCAGGCCGGTGGGGTGTGGAGTCCGCCAGTGTGTCGGGCTCGGACGAGTGGGCCGGGGCCGCGTCGTCTGTGTGGCGGGGGGCCTCGGCCGGTCGCCGGCTGGGCCCTTCTTGCTGCCGCAGATCGCGGAACGCCTGTTGGATCTCCGCGACTGATAGCAGTCGACCGCTGGGGTCGACGTCCCCGCCGTGCAGCACGTGCACTTGCTGGCCGGGGACTCCCACTTGGGACAGGCCCATGCGCTCAGCCCGCCCAGCGGGCATGTGCCCGTGCCACGGCACTGTCTGTGCAGCGCCGGCGGCGCTTGAGCCAGACGGAAGTGCCGGCGAGGAGGAGGCTTGGGTCCAGGGTAGACAGTTGCACGCGAGCTGCGGCGCCTGGCCTGAGATGGTCAGCCAGTTGTGTCAGCCGGTCCACGGTGGCCTGGCTGACGGCTACCCGTGAGTTGACGATCCGGTCGGCCTCGGCTGCGATCCGCACGTTGGCCTCGCTGACGACATCGAGCAGATCAGCGACCTGCTCGGCGGTGGTAACGCCGAGGGTGCTCAAGTCCATTTGCTCCTCCTCGGCGCGGCGCTGGTTGGCCTCATCAGGACAGGGCGCTGTTACAGGGCGATTGGTGACAGGGCAGACCGAACCTTTTTCGCTGCTCGCGGCCGTCGTCGCTCAGGCGACTGCCGCTAGGTAGGACTTGGCGGCACCGCGCAGCGCGGTCAGCGTCCGCTCGCGGCGGCGGTACAGGGTGCGCCGGGTGATGCCATGCCTGCCGGCGACCGCGTCATCGGCCCGCGATCCGTAGTGGCCGCGCGCGCATTCGGTCTCGACCAACAAGACGATGTCGGCCTCGCTGATACCCGAGCGGGCGGCCCAGAGCAGCAGGTCGACGACGTGGAGGTCCTCCTCCCCCGTGTCGCTGGGTGCCTCTGCTCGCGCGGCCTCGACGTCGCCGTCCCAGGTGAGTCGTTCGACCCGTTCGGGGTGGTAGCGGCTGCTGGGATGCAGGTCGGCCAGCACTCCCCGGCGGGTGTCCTTCTCCAGGTTGGTCACCACGCTGCCGTGGCGAGTGCGCCAGCGGTAGGTGCGGATCTGGCAGGTGAGCTCTCCCAGCACGATGACGGTGATGTCTGGGCTGAGGTCGGCGAGCTGGCCGACGAGCCGCCACACCACGCCGCTGAGCAGGTGAAGCAGCAGCAGCACCGCATCGTCGTCGGCTCCCCCGTCCACTGCCGCGAGGCGGGTGAGCGCGGTGAGAACCTCGCCCGTCCGTGCCGGGTTGCCCCAGGCACGGAGAAGGCCGGCGACATCATCGAGGCCGGACAGTTCGGGTTCGGTTGTGGCCCAGTGGCGCACGACGTCGTTTGT
>JBBRYN010000138.1:0-2002 GCA_038237645.1 Mycobacteriales bacterium | reverse complement strand
GGCAAGCCGGGGGCCGAGGACATGACGTGGGCGGTGGCGGCCGGACAGAAGGTCCAGACGACGTGGGTCGAGTACGCGGCAAAGTAGCCCGCCATGCTCTTCCAGCCGCGGAGCGGACTTCGGCGAGCTCAGTCGAGCCGCGGCAGAATGCAGTGCACGGCGCCAGCCGTGGGTGAGTGGGTGAGAGGCGGCGGCCACTCCGCCGGGCGCTTCCCTAGCCCCGGGGGGGCGACAGAATGTAGCCCACGGCGCGAGCCAATAGTATCTACACAAGTCCTGCTGAGGCCGCTACGTTTGTGACGTAATGACTGGTGTGCACATGCATTCCCGAGTTGCCGGACGCCGACCCGCGACTGGGCCGGCGGTATCACCAGTTGGTCGTCAGCCACGTCCCGCCGGCCCAGCGGGTGGCGGCCGGGCTCCGGGTGCCGCCGGGCGTGGCCCAGCCGTTCGCCGCCACCCAGGCCGCCTGGCGGTTCCTGAACAACCCGGCCGTCACCCTCCCGCAGCTGGCCGGGCCGCTGGTCGTGGCCGCCCGGGCCGGGGTGGCCGACGCGTGCGACGCCTACGTCCTGGTCGTGCTGGACTGGTCGCCGCCGCACTACGGCGGGCACGCGTCCAAGGCCCGGCGGGTCGAGCTGGCCCATTCCGGCGACCTGGGCTACGACCTGCTGACGGTCCTGGCCGTGGGCGACCGGGACGGGGCCCCGCTGGCCCCGCTGAGCCTGGACCTGCGGGCGGCCGGCGGCGTGCACACGACCCGGGCCGACCGGGTGCGGCGGACGCCGTCGCCGCTGGACGGGCTGGGGCCGGTCATGGCCCACGCGGCCGGGCTGCCGGCCCCGACGGGCAAGCCGCCGGTGTTCGTCATCGACCGGGAGGCCGACAGCGTCGGCCATTACCGGCGGTGGGACCGGGCCGGGCGGGACTTCGTCGTCCGGGCCGACGACAACCGGCTGGTCCTGCACGACGGCAAGGAGGTCAAGCTGCCGGCCGTCGTCGACCGGCTGAAGCGGGCCAAGGCGTTCGCCGACGCCCGGGCCGTCCTGCTCGACGGCAAGCCGGCCCGCCAGTTCGACTTCGGCGAGCTCAGTCGAGCCGTGGCCGAGACGCCCGTCGTCCTGCACCGCCCGGCCCGGCGGCACCGGGTGGACCGCAAGACGGGCAAGAAGACGCGCCGCGACGTGCCCGGCCCCGAACTGGCCCTGCGGCTGGTCGTGAGTGAGGTCCGGGACGAGCGGGGCCGGGTGCTGGCCCGGTGGCTGCTGCTGACGAACCTGCCGGCGGCCGTCCCGGCGGCCACGGCGGCCCTTTGGTATTACTGGCGGACCTCGGCGAGCGCGGTCGAGCCGTGGCGGGTCGAGAGCTACCACAAGCTCCTCAAGGGGGCCGGCCAGCACGTCGAGTGCTGGCAGCAGCAGACGCCCGCGGCCCTGTCCAGGCGGCTGGCCGTGGCGGCCATGGCCGCGGTCGTCGTCTGGCGGCTGGCCCGGGACGCCTCGCCCGAGGCGGCCGACTTCCGGGCCGTACTGGTCGAGCTGAGCGGGCGGCAGATGAAGCGGGGCGGCGGGCCGGACGGCACGCCCGCCCGGGGGTTCACCGAGCCGGCCCTGATGGCCGGCCTGGGCGTCCTGCTGCCGATGCTGCACCTGCTGGAGACGCATGACCCCGACGACCTCCGACGCCTGGCCGACAAAGTGCTGCCCGGCCTGCTCCCCAGCCGCGGCCGCCAGGACAGCGGCTGACTTGTGTAGATACCATTGGCTGGCGCCGTGGGCTACATTCTGCCGCGGCTCGACTGAGCTCGCCGAAGTCCGCTCCGCGGCTGGGATCAACCCGCCTCGGCCCTACCCCCCACCGGCAACACGGCGTCGAGCCGCCAGCCGACAAGGCGGGGGACCCAAAAGACGGGAAAGCCCGAGATCACGGGCCCGAGCTCGAAAACGGGCACGCCTCGGCGCCCGCCTCATGCCTCCCCGGCGCCGTCGTCCTCGTCTTCATC
>JBBRYN010000137.1:0-2029 GCA_038237645.1 Mycobacteriales bacterium | reverse complement strand
GGCCGAGACTCGGCCCGGGATCTCGCGCACGCGAGGATCTTGTTGAAGGCGAACGAAGGGCCGGACGGCCCGGCGTGGAAGGATGGGCAGATCGTCGCCGCGCTCGAAGGGAGCGCGGCCACGGTCGAGCGGGTGCGCAGACGGTTCGCGACAGAGGGGCTCGCGGCAGCGGAGGAGCGTCGGCCGTTGCGGGCGCACAAGCCACGGAAGCTGGATGGCGCTCAGGAATTGGTGTTTGGACAATCGCAACGGCGCAGTCTTTCGTTAAGCCGCTCGTTTTGGTCGTCTGCGGACGACCGGATGGCGCGGGCGTGGCCCCGGACACTGGCCGGGACGACGCCCAGGCGATTTTCCTCGAGTTTGGACGGGACGGGCCGGCGTCCCAAGTCGCAGAAAGAGGGATCCGCAGGCCCGACGGACCCGGGCCGGGGTCAGCCGCTCGGGCGGCAGCGGTCGTTCCCAGGGCAGCCGCTGGTCGGCGACCAGCGGCCGAGCGAACCAGAGGACCCACAGCCCAAGCGCGAGCAGCCAGCTCCAGCGGTCGGCGGCGTGCGGCTGGGCGGGGCGGACGGTGGTCCAGCCGAGGTCGTGTTTCAAGAAGCGAAACCCATGCTCGACCGTGAATCGCAGGGTGTACCAGCGCCACAGGTCCAGCAGATCGGCTGGCAGTGGCCCGCCGATCCAGGCCAGCCAGAGCGGCTTCGGTTGCTTGGTATGGCGTGGCAGCCGTTCGACCTGCACCCGCACGACCGTGAACGGCACATCGGCGGCCGACTGGACGTGCAGCTGCTCCCAGACATCGACCTGGACCTGGCCGTGGAGCGGGTCCTCCAGGACCGCGCTGCGATCGGGGGTGCCGTGGGTGGTTGGGTCCGGCAGCTTGAACACCGGCCCGTGCTTGGGACGCGCCCCGCGTCCTTTGTAGGGACCCGGAACCCGAAAGAACCGCCGGTTCGAGCGCAGCCGCACCAGCAGGTCGACCGCCAGCCCGGCCCGCGCGAACGTGACCGGGTCGTAGCTGCTGTCGTAGGTCGCGACCGGCCGTGCGGCCCCGACCGGCCGCCGCGCCAGCGCCGCCCGCAGCTCCCGAATCGCCACCGCGGTCGGCGTCCCCGAGCGCGGCCCACGCCGCCGGACGTCCAGCGGCCGGACCCAACTGCTGCCGGGCTCCGGCACGTCGACCAGCCACTCGTACTCCCAGGCCGGCACCACCCCGTCCTGGGGGAGGCCCGGCGTACTCCGATGCCCCCAGGTCCGCTCGGGACTGGTCTTGGCGGCCGGCCGCGGCCAGGTCGTCCCGTCCCCAGCCCAGATCGGGCGAGCGGGTGGGGGCGGGTCGGTCACCTGGCGCTGGATCAGCGCCCGACACTGGGCCGGATGCACCTGCCCGTCGGCCAGCGCATCGCTGGCGCTCGGCCAACCGCGGCGAAACACCGAGGCCAGACTCAAATGCACCAGATTGGCCGGACCCGGGGATACCACCGCTGCCTCCAACAGCTCGAACAGGGTATCCTTCCGACGACCCAGGGTCTGGTACACCGCCTGGCGGAACTGCGCCAGGGGGGGCTCCGCTGTGGTGGTTTCCATAATCACAGCATCCCACCCCGGCGCCCTCCCTGCCAAGCCCCCCAGCCCTGGGCCGCTCTTTGTCCAATCTCAAGTCAGACCGTTGCCGTGAGGTTGCGGCGTATGCGCGCCCCATGTCCAGTGACCGAATCCAGGGCATCCTGGCCGGTCCAGGCCAGCCCGACGTATGGACGATCCCCAATGCGGTGGGTGACGTCATCGTTCGCCTGACGGACCTGCCTGCCGACTACGATCTGTATATCTGCGCACCCGACGGCAAGATCGCGGCCCTGTCGGCGCAGGAAGGCACGGCGGACGAGGAGGTGCGGTTCGCGGCTCTCGGCCCGGCCGATTACTTGGCGGTCGTGAACCTAGATCCATCGCGCGACACGATCTCGACACAACCCTACACGCTCGACGTTGCGCGGCCGAGCCAGGATGCCGGCCTCGTGGCCTTGCGTCG
>JBBRYN010000136.1:0-2181 GCA_038237645.1 Mycobacteriales bacterium | reverse complement strand
CGGCGACCTGGTGGTGGCCGGTCGGCTGGACTCGTTGGTCAAGCGTCGCGGCACCTTCGTCGACATCACCCGGATCGAGGAGGCGGCCGCCAACCTGGCCGAGGTCCGGGCGGCCTGTTGCGTACAGCTCAGCTCGAGCAGCGAGATCGTGCTGGTCGTGGAGGGCCCGGACCCGGCCGATGCACTGAAACTGCGTCGAAAACTACTGGCTCCGCTCGGAGCGGATATGCCCGACCGGGTGATGGCCGTGCCGAGTCTGCCATTACTCGCCGGCGGCAAGGCCGACCGACGCGGGGTCCGGAACCTGCTGAACCTTGAGGAGTTTGCCTATGAGATTCCCTAGGTCAACCTCAAGCGGCTTGGAGCATCACCGCCGCCCGGTGGAGGTCGGGGTTGTAGGCGGCGCCGTCGTGCCAGCAGCGCCAGATCACGCGGATCCAGGCGCGGGCCAGGATGCGCACCGCGTGTGGGTGTCGTTTGCCGCGGTTGATGGCGTCTTTGTAGATTTTGTCGGCCCAGGGGCTGGCGTGTCGGGAGTCGTTGGCGAAGTCGATGATTGCGTTGCGCAGCTTTTTGTCGCAGGCGTAGCGGAAGCCGACGGCGTGCATTTTTCCGCTGGCTCTGGTGACGGGTGCGACGCCGGCGAGGGCGGCCAAAGATTCCTCGTCGGGGAAGCGGGCCCGGACGTCGCCGATCTCGGCGAGCAGGGCTGCGGCGCGGACGCCGTGCCCGGCCCGCGGGAGGCTGGTGAAGATGTGTGCGTCGGCGTGGGTGTCGAGGCGTTCGATGATCTCGGCCTGCAGTTCGCGTTCTTCGCGGCGCAGGGTTTCGATGGCGCGCAGCAGCGCCAGGACGCAGGCGGCGCGGCCGTCGGCCTCGGCGGCGCTCAGGCCTGCCGCGGGGGCTTCGTGGACGCGGGCGAACAGCTCCTCGACGGGTGTGCGGCCGCAATAGGCGATGCGATGCAGGAACGCCGCGAAGCGGGCCTGGGTCAGCTTGCTCGCGGCGTGCTGGGTCGGGTAGCGGCGCAGGAACGCGATCGCCACGGCACTGTCCAGGCGGGCGAAAAGCCCTATGGCGCCGGGGAACACGCGCTCGAGCTGGGCCAGCAGTTGGTTGACCAGGCCGACGCGGGCCTCGACGAGGTCCTTGCGGGTCCGGCCGAGTTCGCGCAGCACGGCCGTCTCCTGGCTGTCTCGCGACAGTGCTTGCAGGCGGTGTTCGTCAGTGCGCAGCACGTCGGCGAGCAGATAGGCATCCCCGGCGTCGGACTTCGCACCCGAGCCGGTGTAGCGGGTGCGCAGGCCTTTGACCTGGCGCGGGGTGATGACCACGACGCGAAGCCCGGCGTCGAGCAGAGCCTCGACCAGCGGCCCGTCGCAGCGTTCGATCGCCACACCCTGGACACCGAGTTTGGTCAGGCGTTTGACCAGGCCGGTGAACGTCTTGCCGGTGTTCGGGATTTCGAATCGGATCTTGATCGCGCCCGCGTCATCGACGACGCAGATCATGTGGGTCTTGCTCGCCCAGTCCAAACCGGCGAACAACCTGCTGTTGGGGTTCTTCACTCCAGTAGTCCTTCCTGCGACGATGAGGGCACCGTCGGTGTCGGGAAGCCGGCCCGGATGCTCATTGCGTGGCGGTCCAACCCGCATATCCCTAGCGCCGGTGTTGGCTTCCCGGCCCGGCGGCCGCCGCAGATCTCATACAGGTCCTCAAAGGACAAGCACCAAAGGCGGTCGGCCACCGGCCGGCGATTCAGCAGAAACCCTCACCGATCACACCCGCCGATCGCGGTTGCCACTCGGATGGTGCACCAATGAGTACCACTCAGCCGGTGACCGCCGCGCCTCGTCCGCAACTGGCGCGAGGCCCCTTTGCCGGTATGGGGGTTGCCGAGAAGTCGCTCGACTTCGTCCCGTCCGCCCGGCGGTTGCTCGGCAGGCTCGCCCCGGAGCGGCTGGCGGTCTCGGTGGTGCTGGCCTTGAACGTGCTGGCCGTGACGCTGACCGTCCTCGGCCCGAGGTTGCTCGGCCATGCCACCGACCTCATCTTCGCCGGTGTGCTCGGGCGCCGGCTGCCGGCCGGTCTGACCAAGGAGCAGGCGATCCAGCAGGCCCGCGCCACCGGCCACGGCACGCTGGCCGACCTGTACGCCCGATCGGGCATGGTGCCGGGCCG
>JBBRYN010000135.1:0-2273 GCA_038237645.1 Mycobacteriales bacterium | reverse complement strand
GGTCATGGTCGGCGCGCCCGACCGGCCCCACCCGCCGGTCGACGTCGGCAACCTCATCTTCAAGCGCCGCAGCCTGGCCGGGTCGCTGATCGGCGGCATCCGCGAGACGCAGGAGATGCTCGACTTCTGCGCCGCCCGCGGCATCACGTCTGACGTGGAACTGATCCCCGTCCAGCGGATCAACGAGGCCTACGAGCGGATGCTCCGGAGCGACGTGAAGTACCGGTTCGTCATCGACACCGCGTCGCTACGGCAATAGGCGGCAGTAGGCCGCGTCGACCGCCGCCCCTCATACGCGGGCGGCGTGAAACTGTCCGATTCCGCGGTGCCCCCGGTAGGGTGGGCTCCGCCCAATGGCACTAAGCTTTACATTTGTCCCTTTTCCGGCTGATCTTACTGGGTCGCCGATGCTTTCCGTACCCCTTGTTCTTCACCTTCGTGTCGCCCGGCCGCGGGTAGTGGCGGCCGGGCCGCGGCGGCACGACGTGCCCGGCCACTCGCGCCAGCAGCCGCGGCAGCAGCACGTGGGCGGCGCGGTGCGGCGCGGCCGTCAGCAGGGCCGGGGCCATGTCCCGCAACTCGCGCAGGGCGTTCAGGAAGCTCAGCCGCAGCGGGTCGGCCACGCCGGCCTTGGCCGCCGCCTCGACGATCAGCCACCGGACCAGCAGGTACAGCAGCACGTGCCCGGCCACCTCGTACTCGATCGTCGCCGGCGTGCGGCCGCGGAGCGACCCGTCCAGGCCCTGGCGGGCCTTCAGCTCGCAGAATGTCGTCTCGATCTCCCAGCGGCGGTGGTACAAGCCGTCGTCCAACGTCAGCCCGGCCTCGTCCGCCGCGGCCAATCCCACCCACCGGCGGCGGGTGGCCCGCCGGTCCAGCAGGTTGGTAACCACGGCCGTGGGGCGGAACCCCGGCACCCGGTAGCGGATCACCCGCAGGTCGATCGACGCCGGCAGCCCCGCCGCCTTCCCGGCCTTCCACTTGCGGTCCGACGGGGCCCAGCGGACCAGCCGGTCGTCGGGGGCCAGCCGCCGCAACGTCTTGAGCTTGGCCGACTTGAACAGCCGGATGGCGAAGAAGGCCCGCCGGGCGGCCACCTGGCAGAAGAGCCCGTAGCTCCAGAACCCCCGGTCCATGAGAACCAGGTCCCCGGCCGACAGCCCCTCGTCCAGCAGTGGCCCGGCGGCGGCCCTCTCCGACCGGGCCAGCGGGCACAACTCGTACCGCCAGGGGAAGCGGGCCAGCGGGAACGTGAGCATGACCATCCGGGCCTGGGGCTGGCGGGACCGCCGCTTGCGGCCGTGGCTGCCGCTGGCGGCGGTGCCGAAGTGGGCCCGCAGGGGCTTGTAGTTCTGCAGCCGGATCGTGGTCCCGTCCAGGGCCAGCAGGCGGTGGCCCGACCAGCACAGCATGGGCCCGTGGTCGGCCTGGAACTTCTCGCCCAGCAACAGGGTCAGCCACGTCCAGTACCCCGCCGGGGCCTTGGCCCGGGCCTGCGCGAACGCCTCCTCGGTCGGGGCCAGTTCCCCGTCCCGCCGGCCCCGCGGGTCGTGCTTGCTCTTGCTCTTGCGGCGGCCGCACCGGCGGTATCGGCCGCAGCGCCGGGCCAGGGTGCTGCGGCTCCAGTTGTCGGCGTCCCGCAGCAGCTTGAGGCTCATCACCAGTACGTCGGCGAAGTTCCGCGTCGCGTGCAGGGCGCAGGCGACCGACAGCCAGGCCAGGTTGGCCAGGCACAGCGGGCCGCGGCCGGCGGCCACGCCCGCCCGCGCCGCCGCCTCGGCCAGCACCCCGGGCGTGAGCAGCTTGTCGAACGCCCGCAGGTCGAGTCGACGGACCTCGTCCCATACGTTACGCCTCCGTTTGTCCGTGAACATCGTTGGGTCCTCCCGGGCAAGTTGCTGTGGCAACACAACTTGAACGGGAAGGACCCTTTTTCGTCAATCGAAGCTTAGTGCCATTGGGCGGAGCCCACCCTACGGGATCGGACAGCGTCACGCGGCCCGTGTATGAGGGCAGCGAAGGCCCGGATTCTTCCGGCGCGCGTCTCGGACGGCGCGATCCGTCTTTACGGCGCCACCAGCCGCGGGTTGCGGATCGTCCCGCGGGTGGTGCCGGACCGGCCGTCGACGGGGTGGCAAACGAGCGTCAGTTCCTTCACCCCCTCGACGGGCACGTCCAGCGCCGCCGTCGCCTCCTTTTCCAATACGTCCGACGCCCACAGCCGCTTGCCGTCGCCGAGGGCCTCGAAGAACACTTTGCCCTCCATGCCCGCC
>JBBRYN010000134.1:0-2401 GCA_038237645.1 Mycobacteriales bacterium | reverse complement strand
GTGGCCACTGCCGAGGATGCCAACGCGGCGGTGTCCCCGCCGCCGCCGACGTCGTCGACCCGGTTGGCAACGGCACAGGGCGCGGACACGACGCCGGCGTCTGCGACCCGGCAGAATGTCGCATCTCCAAGCACCCCCACGACGGCGCCGACGTATGAAGTGCAAAGGCGAGACACCTTGTGGGAGATTGCGGAGCGGTATCTGCGCGATCCGCTGCGCTATGTCGAAATCGTGAGGCTCAACCCTGCCGCCATCGACCCGGACAACGAGATTGTCCCCGGGGCCGTTCTCATCCTGCCGGGCGACGCGACGGGATTGCCTCACCACGAAGCAGCGGGCGTCGCGCGGGACGAGCAGACCGAGGTCATCGTGAAACCCGGCGACACCCTGTCGGGGATCGAGCAGCGCCTGACCGGCAGCGGTGCGCACTGGCAGGAGGGCTGGGATACGAATGCGGGACGGGCAGAGCCCGGCGGTGAGAGGTTCACCGACCCCGACCTCATCAAGCCGGGATGGACGTTGAGCATCAAGACGTCGACCCCCGGATCCGCGCCGGCCCCGCCGGCGGCCGCGCCGGCCCCGGCAACTAGCCCGCCCGCCGGTCCGAGAGTGTCGACTCCAAGTCCCACGCCTGTACCTGAGAAGGCGGCAGCCTCGGCGCCTGCAGCCACCTCGGCCCCCTCGGCGCAGGAACCGCGGAGGGACTCCCCGGCGGCGGCCGACGAGCCGTCTCGCTCCTCGGATCTGCTGCCGATGGTCGCTTTCGCCGGAGGCGGCGGCCTACTCCTCGCGGGCGTGTCCCTGACCGCGTTGATCGGCTACAGACGTCGCCAGTTCCGGCGCCGTCACCCGGGCCGCACCATCGGCGGGTCGCCACCTGAACTCATCCGCGCCGAGCGGGCAGTGCTGGCCTCAGGGGCCGTAGGCATCACCGACGTGAACTGGCTAGATCAGGCCTTGCGCAGCCTGGTGCACAGCGTCGCCGACGAACCAGGCGGACGGCTGCCCGACGTGATCGCGGTCCGCATGACCGACGCTGAACTGACGCTGGTCCTCACCGGCCCGTCACCGACGGCACCTGCGCCGTGGCGAGTCGAAGACAGCGGCAGCCGGTGGACGATCCGCCGCGACGACCCGGTGCCCTACGACGGCAGCAAGCGGGCCTTTTACTTCGCGCCGTTCCCGACGCTGACCTCCGTGGGCTACACGGCGACGGGCGAGCACTGGCTGCTGGACCTGGAGCGTGTGGCGGCGCTGTCCCTGACCGGGGACGCAGAACGATGCCTGAACCTGGCCAGATTCCTCGCCGCCGAAATGGCCCATAACACCTGGTCAGAAATGCTGCAGGTCACGCTGGTTGGCTTCGGCGAGGAGCTCGTCGCCGCCAACCCGGACCGTCTGACCTACACCGACAACCTGGCCGGGGCCATCCAGGTGATCAGCGGGCAGCTCGAGTCCGTCACAGCAGCGATGCGGACCGCCGACGTGGACGTGCTGTCCGGCCGTCTACACGACATCGCAGGCGATCAATGGGCACCCCATATCTTGCTGATCGCGCCACACCTGAGCGCCGACCCCGACGGCTTGGACGCGCTGCTGGCCACGATGAAACGGCAGCACAGCCGCGCGTCTGTCGCGCTCGTGCTCGCCGACGATCCCGATCGGGCGGACTCGTGCCGCTGGCAGCTGAGGATCGACAGTCAAGGAACGCTGAGCATCCCGGCGCTCGGTGTTGAGTTGATCGCCCAGCAGATCCCGGCCGAGGAGGCGGCGCAGCTGGCGCAGATGTTGGCGCTCGCCGCAGTGTCGGAGGACCAGCCCATCCCCCTGGCGCGCGGGGATCAGCCGTGGGACGAATATTCCGACGCGTGCGGGGGCCTGACCGTCGGATCGCCGCCGGACGATGCGGCTAGTGCGACAGGCGCTGCGCCGGACGTCCCCGTCTTGCACTTGGCGGATTCGACGCCGTGGGTGACCAACTCGGTGCTGCCGTTGTCGGCGCAGACCTACCTCGAGCGGGCGGCTACGACGGCGGAGGATCTTCGCGCGCTGGCGCCCGTGGTCGACGACGAGACCCGAGCGCAGGTGGAGCGATCAGATCCGGGACTGGACGCTGACCTGGCCCAGTGGGCCGATCCCGACTGTCCGCGGCCACGGATCTCCGTATTGGGGGAGGTGCGGGTCCGCGCGCAGGGTGCGCTGCCCGAACGCAGCCCGCAACCGGTGTTCCACACCGAAGTCATCGTCTACCTCGTCACCCGACCCGCCGGGGTGCTGTCTCACGTGTACGCCGAGAACATGTGGCCGAGGGACCCTGATGTCGTCGGCAAGACGAAGGTGCGGCAGTCGATCGTTGCGGCCCGCAAGTGGCTGGGCCGCGATCCCGAGACCGGCGAGGAGT
>JBBRYN010000133.1:0-2790 GCA_038237645.1 Mycobacteriales bacterium | reverse complement strand
GCCGGGCTCTGGGCCCTGGTCCGCGGTTACCCGCAGGCGACCGGACCGCGGCACCGGTTCGGCCAACTGTTACAGGTTGTTTCAGCGCTCACCTTCCTCGTGTCGATGATCGCGTGGCTGAACCTGCACACCGACAGCTGCGGGCGAGCGGTCGGGCCGGCCGGCGACATCGAGGCCTGGCTGTTCCTGGCCACCGTCGTGTTGTTCATGCTCGGCGCCGTCCTGACCGCCCAGGGCACCGCCTGGGTGGCCATCGCCGCGGTAGCGGTCGCCGACCTCGGCCTGATCCCGCTGTTCCTCGGCCCGCACCAGGCCTACCGCGCCACCATCCTGGTAGTGCTGGGCGTCCACGGCGGGTGCACCGGCATCGCGGCGTGGTGGGCACGGCAAGTCCGCTGCAGCCCGCGCGTCGTACGCGCCAAAGCCGCCGAACCCGGCCGGATCCTGGCCGGCGGCTGGCTGGCCTTCCTGCTGCTCGTCATCGCCGCGACCGGCCACTCAATCAGCACCGTGCTGCCCGACTCCGCATTCATCAGCCTCTTCGTCGTGACCGCGATCAGCACCGTCACCGGCGCCGGCTACACCAAATACGCCGAAGCCAAAGACATCCTCGACAACCAGCCAGGACAAGCTCCAGCACCTGACGCCCTCGACCACCTGGCCCGCCGGCTACAGGCATGGCATCGCGCCTACCGCGAATGGTTCTGAATCCAGGCCGACCATCGACGCGCCAAGACCCAAGCACCGGGTGCGCGGGATCTGGTAGTCCCCTTAGTCGCGCACGAAGATTCGCGCTCAGTTACGGTCGCGTCCCAACCCTGGTGTAAATGACGACGGACGTAGGTTCCTTCAAGAGCTACCAACTCAGCGAAGGAAGGACTACGCCCGTGTCTTTACGAGTATCTCCCACCGACCGTATCCGGGGCGAGATCGATGCCCTGTTCGACGGGTCACGTGACCTGTCCGAGGTGATCGAGGATTTCGCCCGTCTCGGCGCCCGGTTGATCATCCAGGCGGCTGTCGAGGCCGAGGTCGAGGTGTTTCTGGGCCGGGCCCGCTACCAGCGGGCCGCCGACGTCCCCGAGTCGCGGGCCGGCTCCCGCAACGGCTTCTGCGAGGTGACGATCAAGACGACGGCCGGGCCGGTCACGGTCGCGCGGCCGAAGCTGCGCGGGACGACGGAGCGGTTCGCCTCGCAGTTGTTCGGCAAGACGGTGACCAGGTCGAATGCGTTGGAAGCCTTGGTGATCGCCGGGTTCGTGCGCGGACTGTCGGTCCGGGACGTGGAGAACACCCTTGCCGACGCCCTCGGCGCCGAAGCGGCCTTGAGCAAGTCGACGGTCTCGCGGGTCTGCCAGGCGATCGGGCAGGAGTTCAGCGCCTGGTCCTCGCGGCGGCTGGACGGCCTGGAGTTGGACTACCTGTTCCTGGACGCCTCGATGTTCAAGATGCACCCCGGCGCCCGCGCCGAACCGGTGCTGGCGGCGTGGGGCATCACCACCGGCGGCGCGCCGGTGTTCGTGGCGTTGGCCGCCGGCGGCAGCGAGTCCACCGACGCGTGGGGCGACTTCCTCGACGAACTGGCCGGCCGCGGCCTGCGGCCGCCGCTGCTGGTGATCTCCGACGGCGCCGCCGGGCTGATCAACGCGGCCGAGTCGAGCCTGCCCCGCTCGCTGCGTCAACGCTGCTTGATCCACCGCTGCCGCAACTACCTCGCCAAGCTGCCCGCCGAGGCCCAGAGCGAGATGCGCGACGCGTACTGGGCGATCTTCGACACCGACGAACTGATCGCCGCCGGGATGACGCCCGGCCACGAGCTGGTCGCGGCCGTGCAGGCCCGTATCGACGTCTTCGCCGAACAGCACCAGGCCACATTTCCGGCCGCGATCAAGTGCCTGCTCACCGACCGCGAGCAGCTGACCAGCTACCTGCGCTTCCCCGTCGAGCACCACAAGCGGATCCGGCACTCCAACTTCATCGAACGCACCTTCGGCGAGACCCGCCGCCGGGTCAAGGTCATCGGCCGGCTACCCGGCGAGACGTCCTGCCTGAACCTGGTCTGGGCCGTGCTCGACCGGGCATCCCGCGGCTGGCGCGGAATGACCATGACGCCCGCCGCGACACGGCTGCTGGCCGATCTACGTCGCCAACTGCTCGACCCACCAACCCCGATCCGGCGAACCGGCCACAGCGGCAAGATCACCGACCCCGACACTGTCGCAGCCGTCGCCTAACATCACCAACCAGGAACCCACTCCGCGGTCAATTACACCGAACGTGGGACGCGACCTCAGTTACCGATGCTGTCCACTGCCGCGCTGAGGGTGGGTTGCAAAGGGTATTTCCACTCGTGACGAGCACCCACCTACCTTGGGCGTGCGGGGCAGTCACGATGACCGCTTGGCCACCGTCAGGAGGAGTGCAGGCAACTGCGTGATCGCTGAGCAGCCCCGAGCTCAACCTGGGGACATCTGCCGTGCCCTAGCTACTATCCGTCAGTCGGGCAGTACAAGGAGCGGCTGCTGGCGGACGCTGTTGGCAGGCCTCGCCGCGCTGCGCGCCTGCACTGACGACCTTGACGGCGACTACGGCCGTACCATCGAGCTGGGCCAGCACCCTTCCCGGTCGTGCGCGCGGCCGCCGGCCACGCCAACGATGCGGACGCCGTGACGCGTTGGACCGATAGCCAAGTCCAGGACCGGCATGACTAGGCGGTTGCCGCCGCGCTCGTCGCGCCGAGAGCATCAGCATTCTGCAGTACCACGAGGCGGTACGGCATCCGGGACGACT
>JBBRYN010000132.1:0-2875 GCA_038237645.1 Mycobacteriales bacterium | reverse complement strand
CGGCCTCACCGTCACCGTCAGCTTCGGCCTCGGCGCCGCCGACACCGACGACCACCACCAACAACTCCTCGCCCGAGCCGACACCGCCCTCTACGCCGCCAAACGCAACGGCCGCAACCGCCTCGAACCCGCCATCGGCGAACGCCGCGACCGCGGTGCGATCGGCGGGCCCAGCCGGATCTCCCTCGATCAGGGCAGCGTCGGGGACTCCCGGGCCGGGCCGTCCGCAGCATCCTGACCGCGGCTGCGGCGCCGCTCAGGTCGCCAGGGCCGGCCCCCCGGTCATCGCTTTCGGATCCACGTCGGGCAACCGGAAGACCAGCAGGAAGGCCGTGAAGAACACGAGGATTTCATAGCCCAGGGCCTGCTGGAATGACCGCGAGAAGTCCCTCGCCCGCGCCTCGCCGCCGGCGACGCGCAGCGCTGCCCCGACTCCCGCTGGGGCGCCCCCTGCGGCCCGGCAACTCGCCGGCAGGGTGCTCGGGTCCCTTGCGTGGCTGCGGTCGCCGAAGCACTGGCGGAAGCCGGCGATCGCCTGTGCCTGGGCCACCGGCGGCAGGTGCTGCGCAGCCAGCGCCTGCCGCAGCCGGGGGCTGACCGCGTCCACCGACCGCCCCGCGTTGGCCCCGACGAGGCCGAACAGGATGACCCCGATGGCAGCCACTCCGATGGCACCGCCGACCTGCTGCACGGTGCTCAGCACTCCGGAGGCGGCACCGGCCGCCTCCGACCGGATACCGGCAAGAATGATGTTGACGACAGGCGCGATGAACAGCCCCAGCCCCAGGCCGCTGAGGAACAGCGCCGGGGCGAACTGCCAGGTGTGCGGGTGGACCCCGACCAGGTGGGCGGTGCCGGCAACCGCCGCCATGCCCAGCACGAGCAGGCCCGTGCCGAGCAGCAGGACCCGGCGGCCGATCCGCTTGGCGATCTTGTCGGAGAGGCCGGCCGCCAGGGCCGACCCCACGGCGAACGGGAAGCCGGTCAGGCCGGAGCCCAGAGCGGAGAAGCCCAGCCCGATCTGCAGGTAGATGGCCAGGCTGAAGAAGAACGGCGGCAGGCCGGCGAAGAAGACCACCGAGAGCAGCAGGCCGGCGACGAAGGCCTTGTCCTTGAACAGCGACATTCGTAGCAGCGGGTCGTTGTCCTCCCGGGTACGCCGCCGCTCGTAGGCGACGAACAGGACGAGTACGGGCACCGCCGCGGCGAGCATCAGCCACACCCATGGCGGCCACCCCCGGTCGCGCCCTTCGACCAGGGGAAAGATGAGGAGGAACAGCCCGCCGGTCACCATCACCGCACCGGGCAGGTCCAACCGGGTGGCCCCCGGCGCCCTCGACTCCCCCAGGAACAACCACGCCCCCGCCAGAGCGGCGACGCCGATCGGCACGTTGACGTAGAAAATTGTCCGCCACAGCAGGCCGCCGAGGTCGAGTTGGATGAGCAGGCCGCCGAGGAGCGGACCGAGGATCGTCGCCAGGCCGATGGTGGCGCCGAGGATTCCCAGCGCCTTGCCGCGCTCCCGCGGCGCGAACGTCACCTGAATCACCGACAGCACCTGCGGGAACATCAGCCCCGCCGCGAGGCCCTGGAGCAGCCGGGCAAGCACGAGGAACCCGGGCGACGGCGCCGCACCGCACAGCACCGAGGCCAGCGTAAAAGCCGCCATGCCGATCATGAAGACGCGCCGGCGGCCGGCGATGTCACCGATCCGAGCCGCCGTGATCAGGGTGCAGGCGAAGGCGAGGATGTAGAAGACGACGACGAGCTGGATCTGACCGTAGGAGGCGGATAGGTCACGCTGGATCGACGGGATGGCCGTGTTGACGATCGAGATGTCCACCAACTGCATGAACGTCGCCGTGAGCACGATCGCCAGGACGACGTAGGGATTGCTGTGACCACGCCGGCCCTCGGATGGCGCTGTGCCGGGTTGCTCCACGGCCTGGCTCACTCAAGAAACCTAGCGACCCCCGACGGGCTCGCGCAGCAGATCGGCCACAACCTCCATCGTGACCTCGTCGAAGCGTTCGGCTACGGCGGAGCCCATCAGTCGGCCACCCTCCACCTCGGCGTGTCCACAAGCGTCGCGCGTTTCGGCGTCCGGCCACCGTGCATATGCCACCCAGGTGCCGTCCGTGGCCTGGTGCAACCTCGACCCGTAGCTCCCGCAGGCAGCGTGGATGGCCCTCGTCACCCGCTCCCAGCCATCGACGAACCGTGCCTCTTGACCGGGCTTCAGCCGCCAGCGGTAGATCACTGCGAACATGTCGTGTTCCTCCATGGGTAGCTCAGTCCGCCTGGACCGAGGGTGGGCACAGCGCGGCGACAACGGCGTGCAGCCCGACCAAGGCGTCGGTCGCGACCGGCCGCCGCATGATTCCCAGCCTGATGGGGTGGGCCAGGGCACGCAGCCGAACCGCGTCGGGACTGATCACGGCGCCGTCCGGCGCCTTCGTTGGCCCCCTTATTGCCAGGAACGTACATAGTCGACCTTGAGTTGAGAGGCCGCGCCAAATGCAGCCGTATTCCCAGATCCGACATTTAATAAGATACTGCAGCGCGCCGGCGTCGTCAGTACGATAGGACTTCACCTTCACCCCGTCGTAGTAGACCTCACACTTACCGGGCTGACGACACAGCGTATACGTGTGAAAGGCGTTAGACCAAATGCCAGGTACCGTGCCCTGATCATGCGGGCCCGAGCTGGAATGGTAGTTGACGTCATGGTGTCCAAACCGGCTCTTCGAAGTTGAGGGGGAAGTGACCCTCATGTGACGGTTGCCAGGCGTTGTCGCCTGGTGCAGGCGTACCGTACCCGGCGTCGCTGGTTGTCGAGGTTGCGGAACCCGAACGCCACGCGGGCGGCGTCTTT
>JBBRYN010000131.1:0-3149 GCA_038237645.1 Mycobacteriales bacterium | reverse complement strand
TCGTGCGGGCCCTGGAGGTGGTCGCGATCACCGGGCGACCCTTCACGGCAGCCTTGCCCGACTACGGCTCCACCGCCGGCCGGGCGTACGACGTCGTGCAGTTCGCCATCGACCCGCCGCGCGAGGAACTGGCCCGGCGCATCCACGACCGGGTCGAGCGGATGTTCGACGGCGGCCTGGTGACGGAGGTCCGAAGCCTCGACCGGCTCGGCCTGCGCACGGGCGTGACGGCCAGCCGAGCGCTGGGATACGCGCAGGTGCTCCGGCTGCTCGACGGAGAGATCACCGAGAAGCAGGCTCGCGCGCTGACCGCGCAGCGGACCCGGCGGTTCGCCGCCCGCCAGCGCGGCTGGTTCTACCGCGACCCGCGCATCCGCTGGCTTCCGGCCGCCGAGCCGGAGTTGGTGCTTGAGCTGATCGGTTGGGCTGGCGACCCTGCCTGACCTCAGGCAAGATTCTCGCCATGCGTACGAATCGGCTGTTGACGGTCCTCGGGATCGCACTCGTCCCACTTGCTCTGTTGGCCCCCGCCACGACGGCGAGCGCCCAGGCGGCCGCACCACCGAGGCAACCGATGGCGGTCGGTTCCGGCGGCGCGGTGTCCACTGTGGACCCGGATGCGACCGCGATCGGACTCAACGTCCTGCGCAACGGCGGCAACGCAGTCGACGCGGCCATCGCGGCGGCAGCCGCCCTGGGTGTGACCGAGCCGTATTCCTCCGGGCTCGGCGGCGGCGGCTTCTTCGTCTACTACGACGCGGCTACCAAGCGCGTGCACACGATCGACGGCCGCGAGACGGCACCGGCTGCGTTCACCGAGACCACCTTCACCGAGGACGGCCAGCCGATCGCCTTCGCCGACGCGGTGACCAGCGGTCTGTCCAACGGCGTGCCCGGCTCGCCGGCCACCTGGGCCAGAGCGCTGAGCCAGTGGGGCACCCGTTCGCTGGCCGACACCCTCCGCCCGGCAGCGAAGCTCGCCGATGCGGGGTTCGTCGTCGACCAGACCTTCCACGACCAGACCGCTGCCAACCAGGCCCGGTTCGCGCTGTTCCCGGCCACGGCGGCGCTGTTCCTGCCCGGTGGGCAGGCACCGGTGGTCGGCTCGACGCTACGCAACCCCGACCTGGCCAGTACCTACCGGATGCTGGGCAAGCGCGGGATGGCGCCGATCTACGGTGGCCAGATCGGCCGAGACATCGTGCAGGCCACGCAGCATCCCCCGCTGGTGCCGGGGTCGACGTACAACGCCCGGCCCGGGCTGATGACCCTGCAGGACCTCCGCAACTACCGAGTCCTGCCGCGCGTCCCCACGCACGTGACCTACCACGGGCTGGACGTCTACGGCATGGCACCGTCGTCCTCCGGTGGGTCCACGGTGGGTGAGTCCCTCAACATCCTGAGCAGCTTCGACCTCAGGGCCATGACGGACACGCAGTTCTACCACCACTACCTCGAGGCCACCCGGCTCGCCTACGCCGACCGCAACCGCTACGTCGGCGACCCCGGATACGTCGCCGTCCCGCTCAAGGAGTTGCTGAGCACGGGCTTCGCGCACGAGCGGGCCTGTCTCATCGACCCCGACCACGCTGCGACCAGCCCGGTGCCGCCCGGCAGTCCCGACGGCACCTACCACACCTGCGCCGTGCAGGGCATTCCGGCGCCCACCGGTGTCGAGGGCCTGAACACGACCAACCTCACGGTGGCCGACAAGTGGGGCAATGTCGTCGAGTACACCTTGACCATCGAGCAGACCGGCGGCAGCGGCATCACCGTGCCCGGCCGGGGGTTCCTGCTCAACAACGAGCTGACCGACTTCAACTTCGTGCCGACCCAGGGCGCCGCGCGCGACCCCAACCTGCCGGCCCCCGGCAAACGCCCCCGCTCGAGCATCTCGCCGACGATCGTGCTTCGCCAGGGCCGGCCGTTCCTAGCCCTGGGTTCACCCGGTGGCGCCAGCATCATCACGACGGTGCTCCAGGTGCTGATCGAGCGCCTCGACCACGGGCGCACCCTCCCGGAGGCCATCGCCGCCCCTCGGGCATCCCAGCGCAATGCCCCGACCACGCAGGCGGAGCAGGCCTTCATCGACGCTCAAGGCCCCGGCCTGACCGCCCTGGGGCAGTCCCTCGTCCTGCCGCCGGACCCTCCCGAGCTCGGCGCGGCGACCGCCATCGAGTTCCTCGGGGCCGGCCGGCTCCTTGCCGCGGCCGAGCCGGTGCGCCGCGGGGGAGGCGCGGCGGCGGTCGTCCGCCCGGAGTGACACCGTAGGCTCGGAAGCCGTGCGATACCTGAAGGGGCACGGTACGGAGAACGACTTCGTCGTGCTGCCCGACGCCGACGAGGTCACCCTCACACCGGCCCTCGTCCGCGCGTTGTGCGACCGGCGGGCCGGCATCGGGGCCGACGGTGTGCTGCGGGCCGTGCGCGACGGGTCGCTGTGGTTCATGGACCACCGCAACGCCGACGGGTCGGTCGCCGAGATGTGCGGCAACGGGATCCGGCTCTACGCCCGCTACCTGGTCGATGCCGGGCTGGCCGAGCCGGGCCGGCTGGACGTCGTAACCCGTGCCGGCGTCAAGCAGGTCACCGTCGGCCGGGCGGGCGACGTGACGGTCGAGATGGGCATCGCCAAGGTGGTCGGCACCTCCTCCGCCGCCATCGGGAGCCACATCCACGAGGGCACCCACGTGGACATGGGCAACCCGCACCTGGTCTGCATCGTCGACGGCGCCCTGGACGCCTATGACCTCAGCCGCCCGCCGTCAGTCGACGCCGCGGTGTTCCCCGAGGGTGTCAACCTCGAGCTGGTCTCCCCGCTCGGGGACCGGCATGTCGTGATGCGGGTGCACGAGCGGGGAGTGGGGGAGACGCGCTCCTGCGGTACGGGGGCCGGTGCGGTGGCCGTGGCGATGGCCCGTGCCACGGCCACCGACGCCGGCGAGTGGCTCGTCGATGTCCCCGGTGGGCGGCTCGTGGTCACCCTCGACGGCGAGACGGTCCGCCTGACCGGGCCGGCCGTGATGGTCAGCAGCGGGGTGATGGACGCCGGCTGGCTCGCGGCCCACGTCGGCTAGCGCGACTGCTCGCCCTGGCGACCGTGCCGCGACCGCGCTTGACCGTCGAGGGGGCGCTCGCCAGGTCACGCC
>JBBRYN010000130.1:0-3238 GCA_038237645.1 Mycobacteriales bacterium | reverse complement strand
CGCCCAGCGCAACGCCGAGCGGCCTTTCACGGGAAGGGCGACCAGGACGATCAGCACCGCCCAGACCGGGGTCCAGCCCACGGCGGGCAGCCAATCGTGGGCGCCGACGGCGAGCAGCAGGGGCAGGCCGCCGAGACCGATAGTGACCCACGCACCACCACCGAGGCCGAGGAACCAGCCCTGCTTGTCCTTCGACCAGGCGCCGTAGCGCACTGGACCGGCGGGCGCGGTCACAGGGCTACCACCGCGATTGCCGCCTCGGACCCGCCGGCGGCACCGGCGGCTCCCTCGGCTCCGCCCGCTGCGCCCGGTGCCCCGCCACCGGGCATGCCCCCGCCGCCAGCGGGACCCGGCGGTGTCGGGGGCGGCGGCGGTGTCGGGGGCGGCGGCGGTGTTGGAGTGCCCGTGTCGCCACCGCTTCCGCCAGGAGATCCTGTGTTCTGCCCGCCGGCATCGCTACCGGAGTTGCCGCCGGAGGGACGTCTGCTGCTTCGCTCGTCGGTCGGGGTCATGCTGTAGCCCGGCGATCCGACGCCGGCCTGCCCGAGGATGTCCGAGCCAATGTCGGCGGCGCGATGCGCCATCGACGTGGCCGCCTGCATTCCTGTGCCGAGCATGCCGAGTGCCCCGGCGAGCCTCGACTGGGTCTGCGACTCCGCGCCGGATTCTCCCCCGGAGCGCCCGTCGGCCCCGCTTTGGGTTGCGGCCTGGCTGCCCGCGGACTGCTTGCCCCCACCGTTCATGATCCCGGACATGCCGCCGGCGTCGGACCATGACTGCCGTAGCGCCGCCCCGGACGCCGTGCCCGGCTCCACGAATGCCAGCAGGCGGAACAGGATGAGCGGGCAGCACGCGCCGATCGCGAGCACGATGCAGCCGATCACTGCCATGCCGGCATGAGCTGTGCTCGCCTGGTCGGCGTGGGTGGGCTGGCTGATGACGCCCTCGGAGAGCTTTACCCCGATGCCGAGCATCAGCGCCGCCATCGGTGAGATGAGCAGGCAGGAGATGAACCAGCGCGCCGTCTTCCAGAACCATGCCTTGCCGGTGTCGCTGACCAGGCCGGCCGCCGAAATCGGTGCGGTGGCGATCAGGATGATCAGGGCAGCCTCGCGGACGAACATGATCAGGATGTAGAAGAACGCGGCGGGGATCGCGATCAGCACCGAGAGCATGCCCAGGACGGTGGCGAGCGTGGCGTCGCCGATTTTGTCCGGCCAGTTGGCGCTGAGGTCGATGCCAGAGAGCGAGTTGACGTGCAGCGTTGCCTGCAAGATGCCCTTTTCCAGCCCGGCGGCAGCGGCCACGAGTCCGGCGGCGACGCTGAGGTAGGCGATCCAGACCAGCCCGAATTGCCCGATGCCGAGCAACACACGGCCGATGGACTGTCCGTCGCGGCGGATCAACGCGACGGTCAGCTGGACGAACATCATGATCACGGCCAGGGTTGCGCCGATCCACAGGGTGGTCGGCAGCACCGCGCTCATCGGGCCGCCGGCCGAGACGTCCGGCGTGGTGAACGCGTCGACGGTGGCGAACGCGAGCTTCAGCAGCCACAGGGCCGCCGACCACAGGGCGATCATGGCCGCCATCCACACGTCGTTGACGGCCGCCGAGGCGGCGTCACCGAGCCAGTTCATGGGGTTCAGGTCGATGCCTGCGAGGACGTGGGTGTTAGGCATGGCTGGGCTCCCGGCGGAGGTCGTGGTAGCCGACCCGGATGGCGGTGTCGGTGTCTGGCCACACCGAGGCGGGGGTGGCGGGTTCGGAGCCGGGGCCGACCATCCAACGGTCGCCGGTCCAGACCATTCGCTGGCAGTCGGCGATGGCGCCACGCGCCGTCTGCTGCAGCGTGACGTCGAGTTCGAAGTCGACGCAGGGCACGACGAAGTCGGGGCCGACGCTGCCCTTGATGACGCCCATCAGGGGGGTGAGCACGAGGGCAAGCTGGGTCGACCCGCCGCCGGAGAGGCCGGTGGAGTTGAACAGGACGCTCAGCGCCCGCACGACTGACCAGTTGGTGCCGGTCGGACCGCCGGGCAGCGCCCAGTTGGTAATGACCTCCCGTGCCCCTGATAGTGAGCCGGACTGCATCGCGACCTGGTCGATCACCGCCAGCTGAGCCATCGCACCCGCCGGGGTGTGGGGGAATCCGGTCGGCACCCTCGCGGGCCCCGTCTTCGTCGCAGTCGGCAGGATGATGTCGGCGCCGGGCGCGGTCGCGGAGACCGGCCCCGGATGCGCCGCGTCTGCGCCGGCTGAGGGCATCGGCCTTGCGGCCAGCTCGTCCCTCGGGTCGGAGGCGGTGGCCGACCGGCCGGACCCTGCCGCCGCAGCGCTGGTCCGGCCGCTGCCATGACGGTCAGCTACTGGCTGCCCGACCGGGTTGACGGCGTAGGCGACCGCCAGCACCAGCCCGCCGACGAGCATCAGGACGCAGAGCCCGGCGCCGATCAGCAGGGCGAGCATCTTCTCGCGGGACCACTCAGGAGATGGCCGTTCTTTGCCGCGTCGCCGGCCTGGCATCAGCAACCCTTTCCGGTGATCGAGGTGAGGATCACGTAGCCGACGACGTAGATGATCGCGCCAACGATGCAGATCATCAGGCCGTCGAAGCCGAGCCGGGCACCCTTCGGATGGTGGGTGACCCGCCCCCAGATCAACATGCCGACCGAGACGAAGAACGAAATGGCCAGGATGCTCAGGACGCCCCACTTGACCCAGGACAGGATCTGGTCTGACCAGACCTGCACCCCTGGTGGCGCTTTGGGGCAGACACCGGCGGCGAGTAGTTGACCGTTGACCGTTGCCGCGAGCAGGTAAATCATGGCGTGGTTCCCTTCTCTCGCGGCGCTGACTGCGCCGACGTGGTGGCGGCGCCCGGTCGGGCGGCGTCGATCAGTGCCAGAACGGCGCGCCCTGCGCCGAGGACCGGTTGCGGCAGTGCGCAGTGGCTCGGCCCGGTCACCTGCAAACGCTTGTCTTCTGGGACGGCTACGACTCTGCCCACCCCGCGTAAGGCGCGTAGGAAAGGCCCCAAGCTGGCCAAGACCTCCCCCGGCCAGCGCCTAGGCCCGACCGCGGCCACGACAACCCGCGTCCCGCCGAGCTGGGCGAGCAGATGTTCTGCCAGCCGTACCCCGGGGATGGTTGGCCGGCAGACCACGACGATGTTGGTGGCGTCGACGGCGAGCCGGCCAATGTTCTGCGGCGCGGGGAGCCCCAGGTCGAGCACGGT
>JBBRYN010000129.1:0-3395 GCA_038237645.1 Mycobacteriales bacterium | reverse complement strand
TCCCAACGCCGCTCCGAACATCGAACTCAAATCCACCCCTGACACCCCCAGCCCACCACCCCCTCGACCGTCCCCGCAACGCCACCAGGAACAACCACAGAATGGCCGAAGATCAACTCAGTCACCCACACGGAACGGCGAGGAGCCCACCTTCAGGTACGAGTGCTCATGCCAACCGTATTCGTCATCGGGGCCGTTGCCCCATGCGGCGGGCCGCAGCCCGTCGGCCCGCAACCTGGCGAGAATCGCCTGTTCGTCCAGCCCGGCGGCAGCACCCCGGTCGACCTGCACGGTTGTCACCAGAGCATCCTGTCAAATGCGCGGCTCCGCCGGCGGGCTCCGGTCGGCCGACAGGCTCACCTGACGGAACAGGGCCGGGTCCACGACCCGTTGCAGCGCCTCCTGCAACAACACGGCCAGGCGGTAGGTCGGCTCGCCCCGTAGGCATCGCTCGACCGCGATCGCGGCCAGGGTGGCGTCCCCGGCGAGGTAGGCGGACCAGGCGGTGAGAAAGAGCGGCACCGTCGCCCACGGGGGGACGGCGCGCCGGACCAGCTCCGTCCACAGCCGGCGGGCCGGCACCGCCCGGACCGTGGTCGACCATTCGCAGCAGATGTCTCGCACGGCGGCATCCCGCAGCCCGACGATCAGCCGGGCCGCCTCGTCGTCGGAGAGCGAACCGCCGGCATCCACTGCCGCGGTCAGCAGCTCGATGGACTCCGCTCGAACCGACAGCACCCCTGGCTCTTGCACGCTGTGCGCTGCGATCGCGCCGCCGGCCCGGATCAGGGCCTGTCGCATGCCGGCCGCGGCCAGAAACCCGACCGGCTCCAGAGTCTGTTCGAGGGCCGTGCGGCTCGGCAGGGCCACCAGGCCCGCGAACGTCGCCGTCGCTGCGACGGTGGAGCAGGATTCGGCCACCAGCAGGGTGCCCTCAGGCGGGCAGCAGACGGGATCGGCACAGGTGTGGGACCACCAGCGGTCGCCACCGACGTGAAGCGCTTCGGCGAGATCGATCCTCCGGGCCGCCAGTGCACGGCTGACGCTGTGAACGACATCAGCGTGCGGCAGCGCGCCGGCCGCGGCGCGAGGAGCACCGTAGGTCAACAGGACTGCGTGCTCGGCCTTGGCACGGGCCAGGCAGGCGGCAATCCCGTCGGCCAGTCGGTCGTCCGCGCCGCCGGTCAGGTCCAGGCGCATCGTGAACACGACCCGCCGGTGCGAGCCACGCAACGCCAGGGCCACGACGCTGTCCTGCGGATGGAAGCCGAGCAGGTAGGGCACCGCCTCGACGAGATCTCCTGGCGAGGACAGGCGCAACTTGGCGGGCGGAGTCTCGGTCATGCGCATCAGGATTGCCGGGGCGGCGCACTCAAGGGAGCGCCGACGCCAACACTGTGGACGGCACCCGCCATCCGGGTGACGATTGTCCACAACCACCGCCGCTAGCGACCCGATTCCGTTGCCCCCTTGCGCGCGCGGGTGACCGTGTGGCCGGCGCGGGCCGCCAGCGCCGCGAAAGTCACCGCGTTGTCGACCGCGGCCCCACCTGGATCGTTGTTGAAGAAGACGAATGCGCCGGCTTCGGCCGGCCAGCAACTGGCGAGGCGCCTGACCCAGGTGCGTAAGGAGTCCCGCCCGTAGGAGGGCCAAGGTTTCACCTGGCCCTCGTGCAGCCGCAGGTATGCCCAATCGGCGGTCCGCCAAAGCGGCGTGACCCGGCGCCCCCGCCGATCAGCCCAGCGACAGCTCCGCGCCCCGGCATTCGAGGACCGCTCGGACCTCTGGTGCCCACCACGACTCGTGCCGTGGCTCGACCGCGAGTCGTACGTCGTACGACGTACGTCCTGCGTCGTGCAGGAAACAACCGAGACAGTCGTCGAGCAGTGCGGCATCGTGCATGGTCGGCGGCAACTGGAGCAGGATCGGCCCGAGCTTGTCACCCACGCCGCGTGCACGCTCCATCAGCCGGGCTACTGGCTCCGCCGGATCACACAGTCCCTTGATGTGGGTGAGATAGCGGCTGGCCTTGACGACGACACAGAAATCCTCCTGGGTCCGGATACGCCAGCTCTCGAACACCGCCCGCTCCGGCAAGCGATAGAAGGCGTTGTCGACCTCCACAGTTGTCGAAGTGCTTGCTGTAGTGCTCGAGCCACTCAGCGCAGCGCATAGCCGGCGGAGCCGCCGCCGGCAATCGCGGTGACCCCTGACAGGTTCGAGACGCGCACCGGCACACTGCTGTTGGCGGTGCCGCCGTTGCCGAGTTCGCTGAACCTGCCCGACCCCCAGGCCCGGACGGTGCCGTCAGGACGCAATGCGTATCCGGTGCGACCGCCACCGGCGATCGCCGTCACACCGGTCAGGTTCAACACCCGCACCGGCACACTGCTGTTGGCGGTGCCGCCGTTGCCGAGTTCGCCGTCCAAACCGTACCCCCACGCCCGGACCGTCCCGTCCGAGCGCAGCGCATACCCGTCAACACTGCCGGCTGCGATCGCCGTCACCCCGGTCAGGTTCGACACGGCCACCGGAACGCTGCTGTTGGCCGTGCCGCCGTTTCCCAGTTCCCCGTGGCGGCCGAAACCCCACGCCCAGACGGTGCCGTCAGTACGCAGCGCGTACCCGGTGGCATTGCCGCCGGCGATCGCCGTCACGCCGGTCAGGTGGGACACCGGTACGGGAACGTTGCTGTCAGCGACCTGGCCGTTGCCGAGCGCGCCGGCCTGGCCGTGCCCCCAGGCCCACACCGTCCCGTCGGAGCGCAGGGCGTAGGCGGTGCTCGACCGACCGCCCGCGATGGCCGTCACGCCGGTCAGATTCGACACTCGCACCGGAACGTCGCTCCCAGCGTTTGCGCCATTGCCGAGTTCGCCGTTGAGGCCGAAACCCCAGGCCCACACGATGCCGTCGGAGCGCAACGCGTAGCCGTCGGCACCGCCCGCGGCGATCGACACCACGCCGGTCAGATTCGACACGGGCACCCGAATGCTGCTGTCGGCCGTGCCTCCGTTGCCGAGTTGACCGGCGTTGTTCTGACCCCATGACCAGACCGCCCCCGGCCCGGTCCGCCCGATCGGCCCGATCGGCCCGGCGGTTGCCCTCGCCGCGCCCTGCCAGAACGACGTGACCAGCAGCAACCCGAGGACGATCGGCATGCGCCTCACCACAATGCGCCTCCCTTGCCCCCCTGCCATCGGCTGTCCGCGCCCGGGCAGCGTATCCACTGCCTCGTCATCAGCGGGCACAAATCCGGGCTCCTCGCCGTTCCGTGTGGGTGACTGAGTTGATCTTCGGCCATTCTGTGGTTGTTCCTGGTGGCGTTGCCGGGACGGTCGACGGGGTGGTGGGCAGGGGGGTGTCAGGGGTGGATTTGAGTTCGATGTTCGGAGCGG
>JBBRYN010000128.1:0-3493 GCA_038237645.1 Mycobacteriales bacterium | reverse complement strand
GGCGGCGGCGCGATCGAGGGCTATGCCAGCTGGGACCGTGGGCTGGGCTACGACGCCTCCGGCCGGCTCTCCGTATTCGACCTGATGGGGCTCACCGGCCCTGCCACGACGGCGCTCCTGGCCATGCTGGGTACGTGGACCAGCGTCGCGCCCGCGCTGGAGCTACGGCTGCCTGAACCCGACCCGGCGATCCTGCTGGCGCCGTTCGTGGGGGCCACCGTGCAGTCGAGCCAACCGTGGATGCTCTGGCCGGAACACGTGGCCGGCAGCGTCGACCTCCTCCTGACCGACGACATGTGCCCGTGGAACGCCGGACCGCACCGCCTGGTGCTCGACGGCGGGTACGGGCGGCTAGAAGTCGGCGGGGGAGGCGACGTGCGGCCGGCCCTGCTCGACCACTTCTGACCGCTGAGGACCGGCTGAGGACTAGCTGACGTACTCGCGCAGTGCGTCGGAGCGCGAGGGATGCCGCAGTTTGGCCATCGTGGTCTTCTCGATCTGCCGGATCCGCTCGCGGGACAGGCCGAACTCGCGGCCGATCTCATCGAGGGTGCGCGGCTTTCCGTCGGTCAGGCCGTAGCGCATCTCGACCACCCGGCGCTCGCGGTCCTCGAGGGTGTGGAGGACCTTGTTGAGCTCGTCCTGCAAGAAGCCGAAGCTCACCGCGTCGGAGGCGACCGGCGCGTCGGTGTCCTCGATGAAGTCACCGAAGCGCGATTCGCCGTCCTCACCGACGGTGAGGTCGAGGCTGACCGGGTCGCGGTCGTAGGTCTGCAGTTCCTCGACCCGCTCGGCGGTGATGTCGAGCTCGACAGCCAGCTCCTTCGACGTCGGCTCCCGGCCGAGCGTCACCGACAGGTCGCGGCGGAGCCGGACCATCTTGTTGATCTGCTCGACCAGGTGCACGGGCAGCCGGATCGTGCGGGCCTGGTCGGCCATGGCACGGGTGATCGCCTGCCGGATCCACCAGGTGGCGTAGGTGGAGAACTTGAAGCCCTTGGCGTAGTCGAATTTCTCCACGGCCCGGATCAGGCCGAGGTTGCCCTCCTGGATCAGGTCGAGGAAGGCCATGCCGCGGCCGGTGTAGCGCTTGGCCAGGGAGACGACGAGGCGCAGGTTGGCCTCGAGCAGGTGGTTCTTGGCGTCGCAGCCGTCCGCGGCGATGACGGCCAGGTCACGCTTGCGGGCGAGGGTCAGCTTGACCTCGCCGGTCCGGCCGCGCGCAAGCATGTCCTCGGCATACAGCCCGGCCTCGATGCGCTTGGCGAGGTCGACTTCCTGTTCGGCGTTGAGCAGCTTGGTACGCCCGATGCCGTTGAGGTAGGCGCGAACCAGATCCGCGGAAATTCCGCGGCTGTCGTCGAGGGCCTCATCGAGGTCGGGCAGCGTTGTTGTTGTTGTATCGGTCAGTGCAGCGGTCACGGGGGTCTCCTCCCGATGGAGCAAGGGACGCACCCGGTACAACGTGCCGGGGGCGCCAAGATTCCCAAAACGGGTGTGAGGAGCGTGTGAGGGAGTGGTGCGCCTACCCTCGCGGTCATGACCTTGCATCTCGCCCAGGACGAGGCGGCTGACGCACTGCTGGCCGTCGACCCACTCGCCTTGCTGATCGGCATGCAACTCGACCAGCAGTTCCCGATGGAGCGCGCGTTCGGCTCGCCCTACCTCCTGGCCCAGCGCCTCGGCGTCCAGCGGCTGGACGCTGCCCAACTCGCCGATGCCGACCCCGACGAATTGGTACGGGTGTTCACCGGACCCCCTGCCCTACATCGGTTTCCCGGCTCCATGGCCGCCCGCGTGCAGGCGATGAGCCGGTTGATCGTGGAGAACTTCACAGGCGATGCCGCCACCGTCTGGACCGGTGCCAGCAGCGGCGCGCAGCTGCTGGCCCGACTGGAGTCGCTGCCGGGTTTCGGCAGCCAAAAGGCCCGGATCTTCGTCGCGCTGCTGGGCAAGCAGTTCGGCGTGCGGCCGGACGGCTGGCGCGAGGCCGCCGGCGGCTACGGAGAGGACGGTACGCACCGATCTGTGGCGGACGTCACAGGGCCGGATTCGCTGGCCACCGTACGAGAGTTCAAGCGGGCAGCCAAGCAGGCCGCAAAGGGGACGTAACGGTCGGGCCGGCGGCATCGCACTCCTTTGGTGCGAGTATGGGGTGTGCGCAAGCGCAGCGACCGCCACGAGCCGGTCCTGGTCATCACCGGGGCCGAGCCGAGCGAGGCCGACCAGCTGCACAGCCGGCAGACCCGCTACCTGCTGATGATGGGCCTTCGGCTGGTCTGCCTCCTGACGGCCGCGGTGGCCTACTCGCAGAGGGTCACCTGGCTGATCCCCATCTGCATCGTGGGCATGGTGGTGCTGCCCTGGATGGCGGTGCTGATCGCCAACGACCGCCCGCCGCTCAAGCCGAGCCGGTTCCGACGGCTTCAGCCGGGCCCGCCCGACGAACGCGCGATCGAGGGGCCCCAGCCTGGTCGGATCATCGACCAGTAGGCCGGCCCCCGCTGATCGCGACCGCCCGTGCTGCCGTGGTGGCGCCGGCCACCAGGGCCGAGTCCGGCGTCGCCCCCGGGCTCAGCCAGTCGGCCAGCAGCCCGGCGGCGAACGCATCGCCGGCGCCGGTCGTGTCGTGTACGGAGGCCGGCTGCGCCGGGCACTCGTGGAGCCGGCCGCCGCCGAACCACACCGCGCCGTCGGCACCGGCCTTGATGACCGTCCCGGTGTACCACCCGGAGAGTTGCTCCGCGGCCGCCGCGGCGTCGTCGGTGCCGGTGAGCACCTCGGCCTCCTCCCGGTTGGCCATCAGCAGGGTGACGCCGTAGGTCCAGGACAGGAACGCCTCGGCGCCCACCTTGGCCAGCGGCGCGGCGGACGCGGCGTCGACCGACACGGTCATCCCGGCGGCCCGGGCATTGGCCAGGGCGGCGAGCCCGGCGGGGCGCGATTCGTCGTCGAGCAGGACGTAACCCGATAGGTGCAGATGTGCGTCGGACACGAAGAGCCGGGGCTCGAGATCCTCCGGTGACAGCCGCAGGTTGGCTCCCCGGTCGGTGAGCATGGTGCGCTCGCCGCCGGCACCGATCAGCACGACGATCGTGCCGGTGATGGCGTCGTGGTCGACCTTGACCACAGTCTCGACTCCCTGCCCCAGGAGCTCGAGTGTGCGGGCCCGGCCGATCTCGTCACCGCCGACCCGGGCCACGAGGGCGGCGTCCACTCCGCACTCGGCGAGCCAGCAGGCGGTGTTGGCCGCCGCCCCTCCGCCGCGTGCGACGACGGCGGCCTTGGTGTCGCTGCCCGGCGCGATGACGTCGTCGGTCCTGACCAGCACGTCGGTGACCAGGTCGCCGACCACGACGACGCGGCTCACTGGGCGGCCACCGCGACCGCGATATCGGCGGCGAGGGCCGCGTTGCGCAGGATGATGGACACGTTGACCTCCACGCTGCGCCCCCCGGTGTCCCGGTGGAAGTGTTCCAGGAGGAAGGGTGTC
>JBBRYN010000127.1:0-3613 GCA_038237645.1 Mycobacteriales bacterium | reverse complement strand
GCCGACCTCGATGAAGACCGCCTGACAGCAGGAACCGTGGAGAGCCGGATGCGGTGAAAGTCGCACGTCCGGTTCGGAGAGCGGCATGGGGAAACGGACCCGACGAAAGCCGGGCACCGCGCCCCATGCCGACTCACCTGCCAGAGGATCGATCCGGAGCATGTGGGACCGTCCACCGCGTGGCGTAACCGGCAGGAGTGGTTGATGCGGCGCCACACGATTGGCGGCCCACTGCGTGATGCTCGGGGCGCGGCGGGACGATCGCGGGCACTGCGTGACGCGCTCCGTCGGGAACCGACGGCGGTCAGCCTGTCGCAAGCGATAATCGACGGGTTGCGCGTCGATGCAGCTCAGCTTCCGCTGTGGGGTCTGCCGGCGGTGTTAGGCGATGTCGTTGAACAGCTGCGGATCGCCGATGGGACGGTTGGACCACAAGACCTCTACCCGGTCCTGCCGAGTGCCGCCCTGGCCGGTGGTGGTGGCGATCTCGACGCGGTCCCATCCGGTATAGAGGCGGTCGTAGAGGGCCGAGCGGTAGCCGGATAGCACGACTGGTCCGCAAGCTGCGTGCAGTGCGGCCGCGAGTTCCTCGTGGGCGGCGTCACCGAGCATCTCGTGCTTGTAGCGGCCGGACTTGCGGGTGCTGCCCAGGTAGGGCGGGTCGGCGTAGATGAGAACCCTTGGCGAGCGGCCGTAGTCCTCGATCAGCTGCAGTGCTGGGCGGGACTCCAGGCTGACGTGGTGCAGCCTCTCCGCGGCAGCGGCCATCCGACCGACGTAGCCGTCGAGGTACCCGGGCATTGCTGTCTTGGTACCGGCCGGATCGATGTAAGTACGCCATCCCGTGCGGGTGCGGACGCCCATCCGGCCTTGGGTCAGCTGCACCCAGACGCGTCGGGCCCGCTCGAGCTCGTCGAGGTCGCGGGGGAGATGAAAGGACGCCTGGTGTTCGGCCCGGGCGTGCGGGGTGAGGGCGCAGGCCCGGGCGAGCTCGGCCGGGCGGTCACGTAACACGGTCCAGAACAAGACAAGGTCGCCGTCGACGTCAGAGACCGTCTCCAGCCGGGAGGGTCCCTTAGCGAGCAGGACGGCGAGGCTGCCGGCGAAGCACTCCACGTAGTGCTCGTGGGCGGGCAGCAGGGCGGCGATCCGCCGGACAAGGCGCGTCTTGCCACCGAAGTAACTCATCGGCGGCTGCACGATGGCCTCGGTCACTGGCTGGCCTCATGGCGATGGGTAATGATCTCGACCAGCACCAAGGCGTAAACCGGGACCGGGCGGCCGTAGGGGAATACCCACGCCGGCGCGGCATCGGTGGTCATGGCGGGCCGCCGAGGGCGGTGAGACGGTCTTCGATCGCGCATCCGCAGTGTCGGCAGAAGCGCCACTGGACGTCGGGGTCGCGGGGCATCGGCTGCCACGGGGTCATGTCGTGGCCGCGCCCGGCGCAGTCGGCACGGTCGCTGCACGCACGGCACAGCACGCGGCCGTTGTGACGCCGGGTCCAGCCGTGGCCCTCCTCACCGAGCACTGCCTTCCACGCTTCGGCTTCGGTGTCGAAGTGCGGGACGCCCTCTTCCCAGCATTCGTCAGCGCATCCTGAGCAGCTGATCGAGTAACAGGTGTGGATGCCGATGGCCGGGCCTCGAGGTGAGTTCCTGAACATGGGGTCGGTGGTGTCGCGAGGTGTGCTCACGCCGCACTCGCCGCCGATACGCGGCGGCGGGACACTGTGCGCTTGGTCGTCGCGAGTTGGTCAGCGATCTCGCGAATCGACTTCCCACGTTCGGTGAGGCGCCTGACAACCTCGGCCTGCTCGGCGGGGTTGAGCTGCTCCAGGCGGATGCCGTCGCCGGCGATCGCACGCTCGATGGCGATGTCGTCGAGGTCGTCGAGGTCGTCGTCGGCGCCGGGCGGGCTGGGCGGAGTGCTGGGGTCAGGGTCAGTGTCGGTGTCGATGTCGTCCCAGGCCAGCGGCGGCGGCCAGTTGCGCTGGCGGGCGTGGGAGCGGGCGGCTTGGACCGCGTTGCGTTGCGCTGCGGTCGCCTGCGGCGGTGCTTGGTCCCAGAGCCGGTCGTAGAGGTCGCTGACGCGTTGGGCGGTGCGGAGCGTGACGCTTTCACCGGTCATACTGCGATTGAGGTTGGTGACACCACGTCGGAGTTCTGCGGCCAGCCGGGACTGGCTCCAGCCGACCGCGACGAGGGCGTGCAGCCGGCGGCGTGTCCCGGTGGCGTCGACCTGGGTTCCGGGTGCACGGTTGGCGTCGGTGGGTTCGACGGCCATGATGTGCTCGGCCGTCTCGGGGCGGACTTTCTGAATGACCGGCCGGTCAGGATGGCTGTCTTCGGCCAGGTCTCGCAGGTGTCTCGCGGATAGGCCGGTGAGCTTGGCGAGCTGCTGGATCCCGATGCCTTCTCGTCGGAGCGTGTGGATGTGTTGCCGTACGGGGGTGGCGTCGACGAAGGGGTTCCACCGGCCGAAGGTCCGCTCCCGGGCGGCCGCGCTGCTGGCGGCGGTGTTCGCAGCGGTGCATTCCACACACCGGCAGCGGTCGTTGACGTAGGCCGTACGGGTGCCGTGCCGGTGGGGGTTGCCGTGGTGGCGACAGGGCCGCTTCGGCCCGTCAGCGGCCCGCTGAGCCCGGCGACGTGCTGTGTCGCCGCGACGCTGATGCCGGGTGCAGGAGTGCCGGGGATGGTGAGCGGCGGCGACCTGCTCGGTGGTGTAGGTGTGGGTGTAGCCGCAGCTCGGGCAGGCGCGGGTGACGCTCATGGCTGCCGTTGCGGGCCGGCGGTGTCCCCGCACAGGTCGTACCCGCCGAAGCCGGTGTGGTTGGGCACGTGGCGGGTGCCGACGCCGGCCCGCGCGGTGCGGATCGGCCCGCCGGCGGCGAGCCAGCCTGGCGGGTAGAGATCGTCGACGCTGTCGATCCAGCGGGCCATTGAGGTCTTCTGTTTGGTGCTGGTGCCTGCCTCTGGGCGGCGGGGCACTAACGGCAGGTCGCGCCATCCGGGCCATGCGTGGTCGTGGGCGTCCTCGGCGGCGGCGTTCTCACTGTCGCCGGCCGGGCCTTCCCAGGTGCAGGCGAAGCACGCCCCGCGGTAGAGCAGGTCCCCGACGCAGCTGCAGGTGCGGTAGTGCTCGCAGCGCAGGTCGGCGAGCAGGATCGTTGGACGGCAGGTCGGGGTGGGCTCGGCCCGGTTGAACGTCTGGGTGACGCAGGGGGTCCAGGCGTGAGCGTCACCGATGCTGCGGGCGTCGCCGTAGGTCCGGTTCCAGTCCTCGGCCATTCCGAGGCGGGCGAAGTAGCCGACCTGGTCGAGGTCGAACAGGCACGGCGCCTGCGCGGCGCGTTGCTCGCGCCGCGCCGCCTCCGCGTCGCCGAACAGGTCCAGCTGCGTCGATGGGGGGGCGGGGAGCGCCGGGTTCAGCACGCTGCCTTTCTGGGTGCTCATGACGGCGCCGCACCGGGGGCGACGTGAACGTCGGCGAGGGCATCGGCGAGACCATCGACGTCGGCTTCGATTTCGTTTTGCCAGATCTCGGGGAGGCCGGTGGCGTAGTTCAGGGCGATGTGGCAGCCGGCCGCGGCCAGGGTGTCGTCGAGGTC
>JBBRYN010000126.1:0-3637 GCA_038237645.1 Mycobacteriales bacterium | reverse complement strand
CCAGAAGCCGCGCCAGGTCATCGACGCCATCTCCGACTTCTAAGAGCAGCACAACGCCAACATTCACCGAGCGACGCACCAGCTCGGCGAGGAGGCGACCGAGGCCTACGAAGGTGCGCGGATCACGGTGGCCGGTTTCTTGGGCACACGGGACGAAACCGAGGTGGTCTTCACCAAGAACATCTCCGAGGCGATCAACCTGGTGGCCTACAGCATGGGCAATGCCTCCACCAGTGGCGGTGCTGCCGAGCGGTTCCGGCTTGGACCGGGCGACGAGATCGTCATCACGGAGATGGAGCACCACTCCAACATCGTCCCGTGGCAGCTGCTCTGCGAGCGCACCGGCGCCACACTGCGGTGGTTCGGGGTCACCGACGATGGCCGGCTCGACCTGTCCGGCATCGACGGGCTGATCAACGCCCGTACCAAGCTGGTGTCCCTCGTGCACCAGTCCAACGTGCTCGGCACGGTCAACCCGGTCCGGCTCGTTGCCGATGCGGCCCACGCCGTGGGCGCCCTGGTCCTCGTCGACGCCGCCCAGTCGGTGCCGCACCTGCCGGTCTCCGTGGCCGACCTCGGTGCCGACTTCGTGGGTTTCACGGCTCACAAGATCTGCGGGCCGACCGGCATCGGCGTGCTGTGGGCCCGCCGGGAGTTGCTCGACGCCATGCCCCCGTTCCTCGGCGGTGGCGAGATGATCGAGAGCGTGGCGATGACGGGCTCGACGTTCGCCCAGCCGCCGCACAAGTTCGAGGCCGGCACGATGCCGATCGCGGAGGCCGTCGGGCTCGACGCCGCGCTGCGTTACGTGAGCGAGGTCGGGCTCGACGCGATAAGGGCGCACGAACACGAACTGTTGACCCACGCGCTCGACGGCCTCGCCGCCCTCGACGGCGTGCGGATCCTGGGCCCGACGGATGCGGCCGACCGCGGGGCCACGATCGCCTTCCTGGTCGACGACGTGCACCCGCACGACGTCAGCCAGGTGCTCGACGCGCACGGCATCGCCGTCCGGGCGGGGCACCACTGCGCCCGGCCCCTGCACCTGCGCTTCGGCGTGCCGGCCAGTACGCGGGCGTCGTTCTACCTTTACAACACGACAGACGAGGTCGACGCGCTGATCCGCGGCATCGATGAGGCGAAGAGGTATTTCGCCTGATGCAACTGGACTCGATGTACCAGGACATCATCCTCGACCACTACAAGCACCCCCACCACAAGGGCCTGCGGGAGCCGTACGACGCCGAAGTGCACCACGTCAACCCGACCTGTGGCGACGAGGTGACCCTGCGAGTCAAGCTGTCCGCGGGCGCCGACGGCCCGGTCGTGGCCGACGTCTCCTACGACGGCATGGGCTGCTCGATCTCACAGGCCTCCACGTCCGTACTCACCGACCTGGTCATCGGCAAGGGCGTCGACCAGGCGATGCGGGTGCAGGAGGAGTTCCTTACCCTGATGAGGAGCAAGGGCGGGGGAGAGCCCGACGAGGATGTTCTGGAGGACGCCATCGCGTTCGCCGGCGTGTCGCGCTATCCGGCCCGCATCAAATGCGCGCTGCTCGGATGGATGGCGTGGAAGGACGCGACCGCACAGGCCGCCAATGGAGGGTTGAGCAGATGAGCGAACCAGCAGTGGTCAAGGCACCTCTCGACGATGTCGAGGAGGCCATGCGCGACGTGGTCGACCCCGAGTTGGGCATCAATGTGGTGGACCTGGGCCTGGTATACGGCCTGCACGTCGACGACGACAACGTCGCCACCATCGACATGACGCTGACCTCGGCCGCCTGCCCCCTCACCGACGTGATCGAGGACCAGACGCGGTCGGCCCTGACCGGCGGTCCCGGTGGCGGGCTGGTCAAGGACTTCAAGATCAACTGGGTCTGGATGCCGCCGTGGGGGCCCGACAAGATCACTGACGACGGGCGGGAGCAGTTGCGAGTGCTCGGCTTCAACGTCTGACCGGCTGTCATCCGGCGAGGCACTCGACCGGTCACCAACCGTCCCCGGGTCATCGTCGAGGGAAGGTTGGTGTTGCCGGGGCGCAGTGATCTTCCCTGGATCTTGTTCGACGGGATCAGTGCGGCATTCGCGCCGTCGCCCGCTGCTACCCTGGCACACGTGACCCGCACGAGCTGATGCCTGCTCCGCACCCGCCGCATGCGGCGGGCGATGGCCTGTGTCCGCATCCTCGAACGGAGTCCCCGTGATCACCGCAAGCGCACTGGAGTTGCGCGCCGGATCCCGCATTCTGCTCGCGGCCGCGACGCTGCGCGTCCAGCCGGGCGACCGGATCGGCCTGGTCGGCCGCAACGGAGCCGGCAAGACGACCAGCCTCCGGGTGTTCGCCGGAGAGGCGCAGCCGCACGCTGGCGTCATCGAGTGCCGCGGCGAGATCGGCTACCTGCCGCAGGACCCCCGTACCGGAGACCTCGACGTCACCGCCCGCGACCGGGTGCTGTCCGCCCGCGGCCTCGACGTGCTCCTGCACGAGATGGCCAAGGCGCAGATCGCCATGGGCGAGGTGGTCGACAATGCGGCCCGCGACAAGGTGGTCCGGCGGTACGGCCGCCTGGAGGAGGAGTTCGCCTCGCTGGGGGGATATGCCGCCGAGAGCGAGGCGGCCCGGATCTGTGCAAACCTCGGCCTGGCCGACCGGGTGCTCGGCCAGCCGCTGCGCACGCTGTCCGGCGGGCAGCGGCGGCGGGTGGAGCTGGCCCGGATCCTGTTTAGCGACGCGGCGACGCTGCTGCTCGACGAGCCCACCAACCACCTCGACGCCGACTCCATCGGTTGGCTACGCGACTTCCTCCGCGGCCACAAAGGCGGCCTAGTGGTGATCAGCCACGACGCCGACCTGCTCGACGCCGTGGTCAACAAGGTGTGGCACCTCGACGCCAACCGGGCCGAGGTCGACGTCTACAACGTGGGCTGGCAGACCTACCTGCAGCAGCGGGAGACCGACGAGCGGCGACGGCGGCGCGAGCGGGCCAATGCCGAGAAGAAGATCAGCGCCCTGATTTCGCAGGCGGACAAGATGCGGGCCAAGGCCACCAAGGCCAAGGCCGCACACTCGATGCAGCGCCGGGCGGAGCGGCTGGCCGCCGGGCTGGCCGACGTTCGAGTGGCCGACAAGGTGGCCCGGGTCCGGTTCCCGTCGCCTGCGCCATGCGGTCGTACCCCGCTGACCGCCGAGGGCCTGTCGAAGTCCTACGGCTCGCTCGAGGTCTTCACCGACGTCGATCTGGCCGTCGACCGGGGCGCCCGGGTGGTCGTCCTGGGTCTCAACGGCGCCGGCAAGACCACCCTGCTGCGGATCCTGGCCGGGCTGGAGCGGCCGGACACCGGCGAGGTCTTACCGGGACACGGCCTGCGGCTGGGCTACTACGCCCAGGAGCACGAGACGCTCGACACGCGGCGCACCGTACTGGAGAACATGCGGGCGACCGCACCGGATGCCACCGACGGTGAGCTGCGGCGGATCCTGGGCGCCTTCCTGTTCAGCGGCGACACGGCCGACCAGCCGGCCGGGACGCTGTCGGGCGGGGAGAAGACGCGGCTGGCCCTGGCCGGCCTGGTGTGCTCCTCGGCCAACGTGCTGCTGCTCGACGAGCCGACCAACAACCTCGACCCCGCCT
>JBBRYN010000125.1:0-3701 GCA_038237645.1 Mycobacteriales bacterium | reverse complement strand
GCCCGGGCACGATATCTGAGCGTACCTGAGCCTGTTGGTCAGGTCAAAAAGGCGGCCGTCAGGTGCCGGAGTAGGTCGAGTTGTCGCCCGGTGCCACCACGACCAGGATGATGAAGCCGATCACGAACAGGACCGTGATCGCGATCGTGATCCAACTCATGACCCGGCCCGCCGTGACCATCCCCAGCCCCCCAAGCCGGCCACCGGAGCCCTCGATGTCGCGCTTGGCACCCGAGGACATGACCAGGCTCACGATCCCGGGAATGAAGCCAAGGCCGCATCCGAGCATCAGTACGAGGCTCGCGATGCCGAGAATCATCACCGCCGTGGCTCTGCCGGAGTTCTGCACCGCAGGGTAGCCGTAGCCTGGGGTGCCGTAGGGCGAGTCGTACGGCGAGGCCGCGTAGCCGTACTGCTGGCCATAGTCGGGCTGCGGCGAACCGTACCCCGGCTGCGCCGCGCCGGGTGGGGTATACCCAGGCTGCGCGTATCCCGGTTGGGCATATCCCGGCTGCGCGTATCCCGGCTGGCCGTAGCCCGGCTGCGCGTAGGCCTGCTGGCCGGGGTCGGGGGTCCCGTAGCCCGGCTGGGCGTAACCCGGCTGGGCATAGTCGGCCTGGGGCTGCTGACCGCCGGGCTGTCCGTAGGAGTGGCTCGGCGAGGAGCCGGCACCGCTCTGCTGCCCCGGGTCGGTGTAGGCCGGCATGACATGGGTCGGCGGCTCCCCGCCCGCGCCCAGGTCGTAGGCAGGGGCCGCTGGCGGGCTCGCCGGAGCAGGCGTCGCGGGCTGCTCCACCGCGCCACTGGATCGGTCGTCCGGGGCGGGGCTGTCGGACGTGGCAGCAGGCGGGCCGTCCTGGGGCTTGTCCGGTAGCCAGGTCCACGGATCACGGGCGGCGTCGAACGCACCGCCGGTGGGATCGGCGTGACCGCCCCGGTCCCCGGACTCGCTCATCTGGATACCCCTCTGTTCGAACACCTGGAGAAAGTCCCGCTCATCATGCCCGACAGCACTCCGGCCGGCCGGACGGGCCGGAACACGCACCGCCGGCCCCCGACGGCCACCCTCACCGGCGTGGCGCGGGCCCGATCACGTGGGCCCGGGAGACAGTGGAGGAGAAGACAGGGGCGCCCGCCGTAGCGGTCGCCCCTGTCCGTGCCTGTCAGCCCTCGCGGCTCTCCCTGGTCTAACGGTCGCTGAAGCGGCCGTAGTCGTACTCGTCCAGGGGTACAGCCTGACCGGTGCCGGTCCCGAAGGCGTAGTCGGGATCGTCGTACCCGGTCATCGAGTAGACCTGCGCCCGCGCCTCCTCGGTCGGCTCCACCCGGATGTTGCGGTAGCGGCTGATGCCGGTGCCGGCCGGGATGAGCTTGCCGATGATGACGTTCTCCTTCAGGCCGAGCAGGGAGTCGCTCTTGGCCTGGATCGCCGCGTCGGTGAGCACCCGCGTCGTCTCCTGGAAGGAGGCGGCGGACAGCCACGACTCGGTGGCCAGGGACGCCTTGGTGATGCCCATGAGGACGGGTCGGCCCGAGGCCGGCTCGCCACCCTCGGCCACCACCCGGCGGTTCTCCACCTCGAACAGCGCCCGCTCCACGAGGGCACCCGGCAGGAAGTCGGTCGAGCCGGAGTCGATGATCGTCACCCGCTTGAGCATCTGGCGGATGATCACCTCGATGTGCTTGTCGTGGATCGACACGCCCTGGCTGCGGTAGACCTCCTGCACCTCGCGGACGAGGTGCCGCTGCACCTCGCGAGGGCCGAGGACCCGCAGCACGTCGTGCGGGTCGATCGCGCCGTCGGTCAGCTGCTGGCCGACCTCGACGTGACCGCCATCGGCGACCCGCAGGCGGGCCCGGCGGCTGATCTTCTCGTACGGGATCGGCTCGCTGCCGTCGTCGGGCGTGATCGTGATCTTGCGACCCTTGTCGGTGTCCTCGATCGCGACCCGGCCGGAGACCTCGGTGATCGGGGCCTTGCCCTTGGGGACCCGGGCCTCGAACAGCTCGACGACGCGGGGCAGGCCGTGCGTGATGTCCTCACCGGCGACACCGCCGGTGTGGAAGGTGCGCATGGTCAGCTGGGTCCCGGGCTCGCCGATGGACTGGGCGGCGATGATGCCCACGGCCTCACCGACGTCGACGGTCTTGCCGGTGGCCAGCGAACGGCCGTAGCAGGCCGCGCAGACCCCGACCCGCGAGTCGCAGGTAAGCACGGAGCGAAGCCGTACCTCCTGGATCCCGTGCTCGACCAGCTCGGCGATCAGGACGTCGCCGAGGTCGGCACCGGCCTTGACCGTGTAGCTGCCGTCGTCGCTGGTGACCTCGCGGGCCAGCGTGCGAGCGTAGACGCTCGAGTCCGCGTAGGCACGGACGACCAGCTTGTCCTTGCCGTCGCTGCCCTTGCCCATCTCGCCGATCGGCATCAGCTCGCCACGCTCCGTGCCGCAGTCCTCCTCGCGGATGATGACGTCCTGTGAGACGTCGACCAGCCGGCGGGTGAGGTAGCCGGAGTCGGCGGTGCGCAGCGCGGTGTCGGCCAGACCCTTGCGGGCGCCGTGGGTGGAGATGAAGTACTCCAACACGGTGAGACCCTCGCGGAAGTTGGTCTTGATCGGCCGCGGGATGATCTCGCCCTTGGGGTTGGCCACCAGGCCACGCATGCCGGCGATCTGCCGGATCTGCATCATGTTGCCGCGGGCACCGGAGTTGACCATCATCCAGACCGGGTTGGTCTTGGGGAAGTTCGCCTCCATCGCCTTGGCCACCTCGGCGGTCGCCTTGGTCCAGATCTCGATCAGCTCCTGGCGGCGCTCCTCGTCGGTGATGACGCCGCGCTGGTACTGCTTCTCGATCTTGTCGGCGTCCTTCTCGTACCGGTCGAGGATGGTCTGCTTGCTCGGCGGGGTGACCACGTCGGAGATCGAGATCGTGACACCGGCGCGGGTGGCCCAGTAGAAGCCGGCCGCCTTGAGCGCGTCGAGGGTGGCCGCGACCTGCACTTTGGGATAGCGCTCGGCGAGGTCGTTGACGATCAACGAGAGCTCCGGCTTGGGGATCTCGTAGTTGACGAAGCGGTAGTCCACGGGCAGCGCCTCGTTGAACAGCACCCGGCCCAGCGTGGTCTCGACCAGCAACGGGGATCCCGGCGACCAGCCTTCGGGTGCCGCCCACGGCGAGTCCGGGCCGTTGTCGACCGACGGCACCTCGTCGAGGCGCATCCGGATCCGCGACTGGATCGACAGCTCGTGGTTGTCGTAGGCCATCGTGGCCTCGGCCGGCGAGGAGAAGACCCGGCCTTCGCCGTCGCCACCCTCCTGCAGGGCCGTCAGGTGGTAGATGCCGAGCACCATGTCCTGGGTCGGTGAGGTGATCGGGCGACCCGACGCCGGCGACAGGATGTTGTTGCTGGACAGCATGAGGATGCGGGCCTCGGCCTGCGCCTCGGCGGACAGCGGCAGGTGCACCGCCATCTGGTCACCGTCGAAGTCGGCGTTGAAGGCCGTGCAGACCAGCGGGTGGATCTGGATGGCCTTGCCCTCGACCAGCTGCGGCTCGAAGGCCTGGATACCCAGGCGATGCAGGGTCGGCGCCCGGTTGAGCAGCACCGGGTGCTCGGTGATGACCTCTTCGAGGACGTCCCACACCACGGGGCGGGCCCGCTCCACCATGCGCTTGGCAGACTTGATGTTCTGCGCGTG
>JBBRYN010000124.1:0-3784 GCA_038237645.1 Mycobacteriales bacterium | reverse complement strand
GCCAACGATGCTGTCGCAGAGCAGTCCCACCAGCAGGAACAGCAGGCCCAATGTGAGCAGCTGGAGCGCCAGGGGACCGTGCCCGGGTCGGGTGAACTGCGGCAGGAATGCGGAGAAAAAGATGATCACCTTGGGGTTCGTCAGGTTCGTGACGACCGCCCGCCAGAGTGGCCGACCGTGAGCGAGCGCCGCCGGCCGGTGTCCGCCGGCGCGCACCGACCGGAGGGTGGTCACCGCGAGCCAGCCGAGGTACGCCGCCCCGCCCACCCTGATGGCGGCCAGCGCAGTCGGCTGTTCGTGCAGCAGAACCGCCAGCCCGAGCGCCGCCGCACAGACGTGCACCACCATGCCCAGCGACATACCGAGCGCGGACTCCAGACCGGCCCGGGTCCCGCGGGCGAGGGCGACGGCGGCGATGTAGGTGTTGTCCGGGCCGGGAGCGAGGGCGACCAGGAAGACCGCGGCCAGGAAGCCTGGCAACACCCCTGGGTCGATCATGACTCTGCTCTCCGTAACGTCTAGATGTCGCTCATGACGTTACTCACGAACGACTCCCTGTGCAAACGCCCACTTACCCGTCTGGGCGTTACACTGAGTCCCATGCGCATCCCGCAGGACGCGATGCCCATCTCGGTGCTGGTGGCCTTGGTCAACGGCTGGGGCACGACGCCGCGTCGCGAGGCGGGCGAGTCGGGTCTGCCCCTTCCCGACGGCGGGTCCATCGCGGCGGGCATGGCTCTGGCGCTCCCCGGCGAGGCGTTCGAGGAGCGGAGACTGCGGCGGCTGGCCGACGCGCTGTACCCGGTCTTCGCCACCGACGAGCCGGACCTCCGCGCAACCCAGCTGACCAGCCTGCTGTCGCGCTTCGACATCCGGCCGGCGGTCGTGGCGACCGCGGGCAGTCTTGAAGAGGTCTGGGAGGTCTCGGACATCGAGGCCCTGAGTGCGGCCGCGGTCGTCACGCTTCGGGGCCAGCTCCTCGAGCCGGGTCCCGACCGGCTCGGCACCTGCGCCGGGGCCAGGTGTGGTGACGTGTACGTCGACGCCTCACCGGCCGGCCATCGGCGCTTCTGTTCCCTCATCTGTCAGAACCGGGCTCGGGTTGCGGCGTTTCGCCGACGCCGGCACGCGGCAAAGTCCGTCGCCTCGCAGTCGATGAAAGCGTAGTCTCGAAACCCGCGGAGCCATCCAGGCTTCCGACCAGGGAGTCACACCATGGCCGACAAGTCGCCCCGACAACATCTCAGCAAGAAGGCCGGCAAGTCCCTCAAGGAGAAGCGGGCCGAGAAGCACGCGAAGGCCAACGCCAAGGGCACCACGCCGATCATCCCGCCCAAGAAGAGCTGACCTCAGTCCGGCTCCTTGGTAAACGTCTCTCCGGTGCTCGGGTTGCTCCGCAACCGACTCCGCGGGCCTGTTCGGGCATGTCGTGGGTAAGGGATATGTAGGGGATTCTCCGGATGCCAGGGGCGGATCTGGCCGCGCAAGGTGATGGTGTCCGCTTGCACAAGGCACGCGGCATCCCTTGAGGAGCGCACACAAGATGAACCGACGTATCACCCGCAGCGCTGTCGCCGCGACCGCCGTGGTCGCTGCCGCCATCACCGCCGGCGGGACCGGCGCCGCCCTGGCGCAGTCCCCTTCGGCCAGTCTGGCCACCACGCAGGCCGCTCTGGCTGCACCCAGCGTCTCCCTGAAGCTGCAGGCCTCCTCGGCCGAGCTGAAGGCCTGCTTCCCCTACGCGAGGGCCACCGTCAAGGTGGGGCTGACCACCGACGCCATCGGCAAGGACTCGTTCAGGATCAAGGCGTCGGGACTGAAACCCAAGACGGCCTTCACCGTCTTCCTCATCGAGAAGCCCGGCGCACCGTTCGGTGCCGTCGAGTACATCGGTGACATCACCACCGACCAGTACGGCAATGCGAAGAACTCCTTCGACCTGATCGTCGAGGAGGCGTTCGCCTTCAACAACGAGACCACCGTGCGGAAGGAGCTGAACTCCGTTGGCTTCTGGTTCGCGGACCCGAAGGACGACGACGGCTGCCTCGGTGCCGGGAGTCCGACGACGCAGTTCGACGGTGACGCCTCGGCCGGCGTGCAGATGATGAACTCGGGCACGCACTTCCTGCCCTGATATCTGCCTTGAGATCTGACCTGAGATCGGTCTGGCCGGGCTCCGGGAGGCGGGTGGGGCCTCCCGGAGCCGCCGGTCGATGTGCCGGTTGTGGAAGGGCACTGTCAGGATCGGGCCATGCCGGAACCTTCCCTCGACGTGTCCACGCCTGGCCTCCACCTGGTCGAGCACGAGTTCGCGGTGCCGCTGGACCATCGAGATCCCGGGGCCGAGCAGATCACGGTGTTCGCCCGCGAGGTGGCCGACCCGCAGGGCCGCGACCGGCCATACCTGATGTTCCTGCAAGGGGGGCCGGGCCACGAGGCGCCGCGCCCGACCCGAGGTCCGACCAGCCCGGGCTGGCTCGATCGGGCACTCGTGGACTACCGGGTGCTGATGCTGGACCAGCGGGGCACCGGCCGGTCCAGCCCGGTCGGCCTGTTGCCCGGGCTGACTGCTCAGCAGCAGGCGGATCGGCTGGCGCTGTTTCGCGCCGACGCGATCGTGGCCGACGCGGAGGTGGTCCGGGAAGCTCTCGGCGTCGATCGTTGGAGTGTGCTCGGTCAGTCCTTCGGAGGGTTCTGCGCCCTGCGCTACCTCTCGGTCGCGGCTGCCAGTCTGCGTGAGGTGTACTTCACCGGCGGCGTCCCGCCGGTTGGCCGGCCGGTCGACGAGATCTACGCCGCGACGTACACGACCATGCTCGAACGCAACCGCCGCTACTACGGCCGGTACCCGCGCGACCGACACCGTGTGCGTGCGCTGCACGATCGCCTGGACGCCGGGGACATCCGGCTCCCGAACGGCGACGTCATGACCAGCCGACGCTTCCGGCAGCTCGGCAACGCCCTGGGGATGAGTGACGGTGCCGAGCGTCTGCACTACCTGCTCGAGCGGGATCCACGGTCGCCGGCGTTCGTGCACGACCTCGCTGCGATGGCGCCGTTCCAGGGCCGCAACCCGTTGTACGCCGCGGTACACGAGGCCTGTTACGCGGACGGGGAGGCGACCCGATGGTCGGCGCATCGGGTGATGCCCGACGAGTTCCGGAGCGACGTCACGCTGTTCACCGGCGAGCACGTTTTCCCGTGGACGTTCGACGACGACAGTCAGCTGGCGCCGCTTCGGGCGGCTGCCGACCTGCTGGCGGAGCGCCGATGGCCCGCGCTGTACGACGCTGCGGCCCTCGCCGGTTGCGACGTACCCTGCGCCGCGGCGATCTATGCCGACGACCCATACGTCCATCGCGCGTACTCCGAGGAGACCGCGAAGCTGATGCCGACGATGCGTCCGTGGATCACCAACGAGTACGAGCACAACGGCATTCACGTCGACGGCGAGCGGGTGCTCGACCGGTTGATCGGGCTGGCTCGTGGGACGCACGCTTGACCGCAGGAGATCCCTCCCAGACGCCCGTCTGACGGTCATACCGAGCCCTTGCAGCTTCCGTTGCCGCCACCACCTGGCCCGCCGATGGCTGGTCGTTCTGCCATCTCACCGTCGGCACCTGCCCCCGCTGACGGAGCCGCCCCGGCCAAAGCCATTAGTGCCCCCACGCGGCCCCGGCAGCCAGCCCAAGGCACCGGCGCGCAGGAGCCGTCCAGGTGGAGCGCCCCACCGGACGAGCGACCTTGACGGCGACAAGCGCTGGTGCACCCTGAAGGCGACGGG
>JBBRYN010000123.1:0-3862 GCA_038237645.1 Mycobacteriales bacterium | reverse complement strand
CGGGACCAGGGCCTGTATCGCCTGCGTGGCACCGTCCGCTATCCGAAAGCTGCGTAACTATGCCAAGAAGATCATCGGTAAGCCGTGTGCGGGAAAACCGCACGCACGGTTTGAAAGGGGGATGGGGAAACAGGGCCGCAAACGCGGCTCCTGCGCCCCTGACCACCAATGTCCCGTCGCGCGAAGATCGTCTGCACGTTGGGCCCGGCCACCGCGACCCCTCAGGGGATCCGCGACCTGGTCACGGCCGGCATGGACGTCGCCCGGTTGAACTTCAGCCACGGCAGCTACGCCGATCACGAGCGGGCCTACCGCATGGTGCGCGAGGCGGCCGACGCGACCGGCCGCAGCGTGGGCATCCTTGCCGATCTGCAGGGGCCGAAGATCCGGCTCGGCGCCTTCGCCGGCGGACCGGTCGTGTGGGCGACCGGCGAGGTCGTCCGGATCACCACCGACGACGTGAAAGGGGACCACGACCGGGTCGGCACGACGTATGAGGGACTGGCCCGCGACGTGCGGGTCGACGACAGGCTGCTGGTCGACGACGGCAAGGTGGCCCTCACGGTCCGCGGCGTGCACGGCTCGGACATCGAGTGCCTCGTCATCGAAGGTGGCCCGGTCAGCGACCACAAGGGCCTGTCCCTGCCCGGGGTCGCCGTCAGCGTGCCGGCGATGTCGGCCAAGGACGAGGAGGACCTGCGCTTCGCCCTCTCGTTGCCGGTCGACCTGGTCGCACTGTCGTTCGTACGTTCGCCGCGGGATGTCAACCTGGCGCACTCGATCATGGCCGAGGTCGGTGTCCGGCTGCCGCTCATTGCCAAGTTGGAGAAGCCGGAGGCGGTAGAGGACCTGACGGCGATCGTCGAGGCCTTCGACGGGCTGATGGTCGCCCGTGGGGACCTGGGGGTCGAGCTGCCGCTGGAGCGGGTGCCACTTGTGCAGAAGCGGGCGATCCAGCTGTGCCGCGAACGCGCCAAGCCGGTCATCGTGGCGACCCAGATGCTGGAGTCGATGATCGAGAGTTCGCGGCCGAGCCGGGCCGAAGTCTCCGATGTCGCCAACGCGGTCCTGGACGGTGCCGACGCGCTCATGCTGTCGGGGGAGACCAGCGTCGGGCGGCATCCGGTCCAGGTGGTCCGCACCATGAGCACGATCATCACCACGGTCGAGGAAGACTCCGAGTGCCATGTGCCGCCGCTGCATGACGCGCCGCACACCAAGGGCGGTGCCATCGCGGCGGCCGCCGTCGATGTCGGCGCCACGCTGCACGCCAAGGCGCTGTGCTGCTTCACCAAGAGCGGCGACACGGTGCGCCGGCTGGTCAGGTTTCACTCACCCCTGCCGTTGCTCGCCTTCACTCCGGAGCAGCATGTCCGCAGCCAGTTGTCGCTGTCCTGGGGCGTGGAGACCTTCTTGACGCCGTCGGTCCAGCACACCGACGAGATGGTCGCCCAGGTGCAGGACATCCTGCTGGAGTACGGTCGCTTCCAGCCCGGGGAACAGGTGGTGATCGTCGCCGGGAGCCCGCCCAACGTCCCGGGGTCGACCAACGCGATGCGCGTCTGGCGGCTGGGGGACGAGATCCCCCGTGCCTGACCCGGTCGCCGACTACCCGGCTGCCGCTGTTCCGGTGATCAGCGGGCAGGAGGCGGTGGACCGGTTGGTCGGCACCCTCGACCTCGAGCAGATCGAGACCGACATCTTCCGCGGGGTCAGCCCCGAGGTCTCGCTGCAGCGGGTCTTCGGCGGCCAGGTGGCCGGGCAGGCGCTGGTCGCCGCGGGGCGTACCGTGGCGCCGGACCGGGCGGCACATTCCCTGCATTCCTACTTCCTGCGGCCAGGTGACCCGGCGGTGCCGATCATCTATCTGGTCGACCGGATCCGTGACGGCCGGTCTTTCACCACCCGGCGGGTCGTGGCGGTGCAGCACGGCAAGGCGATCTTCAACCTGTCGGCATCCTTCGCCCGGCCCGAGCCTGGGCTCGACCACCAGATGCCGATGCCGCCGGCGCTGGACCCCGACGAGTTGCCCACGCTGGGAGAGCGCGCCCGCCCGTACGGCGACAAGCTGCCTTTTCACCGGCTGCCCCGCCCGATCGACCTGCGCTATGTCGACGATCCACCATGGGTGTCGCGCGGTGCCGGCCCGCGCGAGCCGTCGCAGCGGGTCTGGATGCGCGCCGACGGCGTGCTACCGGACGACCCGTTGCTGCATCTCTGCGCGCTGACCTATGCCAGTGACATGACCCTGCTGGATTCCGTGCTGGCAGCACACGGGCTGGCCTGGAATCTCGACGAGGTGGTCGGCGCCAGCCTCGACCACGCCATGTGGTTCCACCGGCCGTTCCGCGCCGACGAGTGGCTGCTCTACGACTGCGAAAGCCCGTCGGCGGCCGGCGCGCGCGGGCTGGCCGCCGGCCGGATCTTCGCCGCCGACGGCCGGCATGTCGCCTCGGTGGTCCAGGAGGGTCTGCTGCGGATCAGAAGGGGCTCGTCGGATGGCTGACGAGACGACGCTGACCAGGCTGCGTGACCTGCGCCGCTGGCAACCCGTGCAGCCGCCGGGGGAGCGCACCCAGGTGATCAGCGACATCTTCCAGCAGCACCGGCCGGCCATGCTGCGGCTGGCACTGCTGCTGGTAGACGACCAGCACAGCGCCGAGGACGTCGTCCAGGACGCCTTCGCCGGGTTCTACCGCTCCTACGCCGGCCTGATCGACCCGGTCAAGGCACCGGCCTACCTGCGCAGCGCGGTCCTCAACAACGCCCGGTCGGCCCTGCGCCGGCGGCGCACGGCGCGGGCGTACGTGCCACCGCACGGAGGTGACCGCCCGTTCCGCGGAGTCGCTGGCGATGCTCGACCTGGAGCACCAGGCGGTGGTCCTGGCGTTACGCCGGCTGCCGGATCGGCAGCGCGAGATCCTGGTCCCTGCGATATTACGAGGATCTCTCCGAGGCCGAGATCGCCGAGCTGACCGGCATTGCCCGGGGCACGGTGAAGTCCACCGCCAGCCGGGCCCTCGACGCCCTTGAGCGGATCCTGTCCGCCCCGGGCTGAATCCCCGCAAATCACGAAGCAACCTACGCCGGCCCGGCGCGTCTCTGGAAGCGAAGGCAATCTGCCTGGGTGACCGGAGGTGGGCTGAGATGGCCACGTTGGAACTGTCCGAGACACGTGTCGGCACAAGGCCTGACTGTTACGACGACGACCCGGGCTACGACTACCGGTCCTACTGGCCGGGCCGCGAGTACGAGCACGCCGCGGAGGAGCTGGCCGTCGGCCGCCTGCTGGGCCGCCGGAGATTCGCCCGTGGGGTGGACGTGGGCGGCGGCTACGGCCGGCTGAGCATGGTGCTGACCCGGTATGCGCAACCGTGGTCCTGGCCGAGCCGAGCCGGCACCAGCTGGCGCTGGCGGCGGAATACCTCAGCGGTGAGCCACGCATCGAGTTGCGCCGCGCTGACGCTGCTCACCTCGAATTGCCGCCGGCATCGGTGGACCTGGTGCTCCTGGTCCGGGTGCTGCACCACGTCCCGGTTCCCGGGCCGGTGTTCGCCGAATTCGCCCGGGTGCTCCGGCCGGGCGGGACGCTGGTGATGGAGTTCGCCAACGGCGCCAATGCCATCAGCCGGTTGCGGCACCTGGTCCGCGGCCGGCGCGTTTCCCGGCGGCCGCAGCGGCCCCTCGGTGCCGTCGCCGGCGCAGGCTGGGACATCCCCTTCGTGCGCCGTGAGGCGCTTGTTGATCGAGTGGAGGTGAAAGGCCTTCGCCGCAGTCCTGTCGCAGCAGTGCTGTGAAGCTGGGGGCAGCCTGATCCGGGAGACGCCGGTGAGGGTGGCAAGCGGCCCCGACAAAGCCGGGT
>JBBRYN010000122.1:0-3998 GCA_038237645.1 Mycobacteriales bacterium | reverse complement strand
GTCGGTCGGTCGGTCGGTCGGTCGGTTTGCGCGGGGGTACACGCTTCCGTACAGTGAAGAGACCGACGCGGGGTGGAGCAGCTCGGTAGCTCGCTGGGCTCATAACCCAGAGGTCGCAGGTTCAAATCCTGCCCCCGCTACCAGCGGAAACGGCCCCCGGAGAGTGCTTCCGGGGGCCGTTCGTAGTAAATAGTGTAGTAGTCGCGTACTCAAGACGTCCCTCTTGCCGGATTCGGCGAGTTAGCGAGGACGCCGGTCCGGGTGACTCAACAGATCGCACCTTGGATGAGGGCCGCCATGGTCGCGGCGGCATCCACGTCTTGGCCGGTCGAGCGATGAGTGTAGATCTGCTGGGTCACGTTCACGTTCGCGTGCCCCACTCGGTCGCTGACGATCTTCGGGTTGATTCCCGCGTCCATGGCAAGTGTTGTGTACGTGTGCCTGATGTCGTGCAGCCGAATATGCCGGATCCCTGCGTGGTCCACCAGGCGGTTGAATCGACGGGTCACAGTGTCCGGATGCAATCGCCTGCCATCCTCGTAGCACATCAGCTTGCCGTGCTTCGGGTACGTCGAGCCGAACGCTGCACGCTCCTGATCCAACATGGCTACGTACGTTCGCAGCGCGCCGACCGTGAACGGGTCGAGCGAGATAGTGCGCCGGCTGCTGGCGGTCTTGCCGTCGGAATCTTCGGCCCTCCCGTCGACCACCACACGAGTGTCTTCGATCGCCAGCGTGGCCGACTCAAGGTCAAGTAGGCGCCGCTCGGCACCGGCCAGCTCCGACCGCCGCATGCCCGTTGTCGCAGCGAGCACCCACAGTCCCGCGAAGCGATCAGTCATGGCGACCTTCAGCCACGCGGCCAGCTCTTGCACGGTCCAAGGTTGTGGGCGGTTCTTGCCGCGCCGGCCGGGCCGGGGGAGTCGCACGTGGGCGGCAGGGTTGAACGTGAGGTATTGCCATCCGATCCCGTCAGCGAGTGCGCGATGCAGCAGGCGGTGCACGTTGCGAACCGACTTCGGCTCCAGCCCGGCAGATTGAGCGACGGGAATACGACCGCGGCGGTAGCGCAGGACGGCCGCCTTGGACGCATAGGTCGTCGTGTTGCATGCTCTGGCAATCTCCGTGGGCGTCGGGCCGAGACCGCCACGCTGATCTTGCCTGAGTCGCCAATACTCGTACATGCTCGCGTTATTGTCCGGCTTCCGCCGACCCGAGGTCGAGAGCTGGCGGTAGAAGGCGTTAAGCATTGGAGTGGTCACTTCGCTGAGCCTGCGATGCCCGATCACAGGCACGATGTACGCCTCGACGTTGGCCGAGTAGTTGCTGTAGGTGGTCGGCTTGACCGAGTCCTTGACCGACTCAAGCCATTGATCGAGGAACTGGCGGACGGTCAGGTCGGTACCGCGCAAGCGGCTCCCGGATTCGGCGTCTGCCTGGGCTTTGATCGCGTGTACCCACGCCGCGTCCTCGGATTCGAACTTGCCCTTGTAAATGCGCTCGCGCTTTCCGGTCAGCAGGTCGGCGTCGAGGTAGATCAGATACGCCCATTTGTCGCCTCGGGCGTAGACGGATATGCCGCGCCTGCGCGGCCCGTTTCGCGACGCCCCGCTCATGCCGCCGCGTCCAGCTCGTCGCTGACCAGCAGGTAGCGAATCTTGACCGTGACGACGTACACCCGGCTGCCGAAGCGCTGCACGGGCAACTCGTCGTTGGCGGCATAGCGGTATGCCGATGCGCGGCTGATGCCCAGGATCTTGGCGGCGGCGGGGATGGGGAGTAAGGCGGGCAGTCGGTCAACGGTTGTTCTGTCCATCGGAACGCTCTTCCAGTCGTCTGCGGGGGTGAGTAATGGGCCTCTGACGGGTTCGTGTCTTGTCATGCGCTGGCTCCTGTGCAGGTGGGGTGGGTGGAGGTGCCGTCGTCGTAGGTGAGGGGTTGGCGGCAGCCGATGCAGGTGGCGCGGGGGGTGTCCGTCCCAGCCGTCCCAGGCGTCCCGTTGCTGGTCAGGCTGGGACGGCTTTCGGTGTTGGGACGGCTTGAGCCGTCCCAGGGGGGTAAGCCGTCCCGCTCTGACCTGGCCTGGGACGGCTGGGACGGCTGGGACGGGTACCCCGCCTGGCTGGTTTCGGGCGGGCAGTAACGGGTCCAGGCGTCGGTGAAGTCGGCCCGCTGGTAGCCCTTTGCTTGCTGACCGTTGGGGAAGCGCATGTTGGCTGAGCGGATGTCGTAGTCGCGGAGCATGACGCCCAGGCGCATGGCGGTCAGGCCGGCCGGCCCGTGGGTGGTCCACGGTGCTTCGGGGTCGTGTTTGAGGCGGGCCAGGAGCAGCGCGGTGGGCAAGGCCTGGTCTGCGGCGAAGGCTGCCCGGCAGTCGGTGAGGAGCTGGACGCAGGTGGAGACGGTGGCGGCCTGTTCGGCGTCGGCGGTCAGGGTGAGGACGGTGTGCCGGGCACGGTCGGGCCAATGTGCGGCGGCGAGGTCGGCGACGGCGACCAACGGCTCCCATGTGTCGGCGGCCCGGTCTTCGACGGGCATGGCGGGTTCGGCGTCTTGGAGTTCGTCGTGGTGGGCGCGTAGCCAGCCGGTGAGCAGCTCGGCGATGGTCCGAAGGGCGGGGCGGTCGCGGCGGTGCCGGTAGGGGTCGACGTGTTCGCCTGGTGCCCGGCGGCGCATGCGGATGATGACGGCGCGGTCTTCGATGGTGTCGGGCATGTTCCCGATGCCGGCGAGAGCGGCCATGGCGAAGGTGGGCATGGTTTCCAGCCGGTGCCGGGAGGCGTCCCAGCGGATCGCGGGGCGGGAGCGTTGGTGGCCGGCGTTGAGCAGGCCGCGGAGGTCTTCGTTGGCGTCGCCGGCCTTCGGCCCGAAGATCGTGTCGGCTTCGTCCACAAGCAGCGTCGGTGGGTTGTCCGACCCGATGGACCGGTAGACGGCGGCGGTGGAGGCGTTGACGGTGATCAACGGCAGATGACAGGTCGCCTCGACAATGTCGAGGAGCCGGGATTTCCCGCATCGTTTCTCCGGGCCGCGGATGACCAGACGGGGGGCGTGTGCCCAGGCGGGTTGGACGTGGGTGGCGGCGATCCACAAGGTGACCGCATCGGCGGCCTCCGGGGTGGGGAGGACGACGTAGCGGGTGAGGGCGGTGCGGAGCCGGTCGAGGATCTCCGGGCCCGAGATCTCCGCTTCGGGGGCTGGGTTGTCGTGGGGGCCGGTCATGCGGCCGTCCCGGGTTGTAGGGTCCGGGGCCGGTTGGCTCCGGTGTGGAGGCCGGAGATGATGGTCCGGCTGGTCTCGCCCGGCCGGAGTCCGGTGGAGAGGGCCGCGCTGGTCAGCAGGTCGCCGACCTGGTCATGGTCTAGTTCGCCGCCGGCTACCAGCTTGCCCAGGGCGTGCGCGGCGGTGAACAGGGCATGGTTGCGGCCCGGTTTCGTCGCTGCTGCGACCCGGTCGACTTCGGCGGTGAGGACGGCGTGCAGGTAGGCGGCGCGGCGGCCGGCACCGAGTTGGGGCGCTGCTCGAGCTGGGGCGGCCGGCGCGGGTGGTGGGGCGAGTTGTCGGCGCAGCCAGTCGGGTAGCGGCGCGGGGGTGGTGTCGTGTTCGACGGTGTAGGGCCGGCCGTCGATGGTCGAGCCGGCGGCGAGGACGTAGCCGCCGCGGCCGCGGGTGTCGATCAGCCAGCCCAGTCCGCGGCCGTGCTGACCGGCGGTGTTGCCCAGGTCGAGACCGGCGGGTGCGGTGAAGTACAGATGCCGCCCACCGGACGGCGTGCGAACCGTGTGGGTGTCGAACGGTGGGCGGGCGCCGGCCCGCTCGGCCAGGACGGTGAGCACATCGGCGCCGTCGTGGACGCCGGTTAGGGCTTGTATTGAAACAAGCTAGTCTGGTTCGGGTGTGTCGCGGGTGGGGTGCAGCGTGTAGTTCCAGTCGCCGTGGAAGTCGTGTCGGGTGATCGGGAGGGCCCGCATTTCGCGGTCGCTGATTTTGATCCCGGT
>JBBRYN010000121.1:0-4012 GCA_038237645.1 Mycobacteriales bacterium | reverse complement strand
TCCTTCTGGTTGAGCTGGATGCCGATGCCCTTGAACGTCCCCTCCAGCATGCGGTCGAACTCCTCCTGCTTCTTCGGCGGGACGTAGACGCTGAACGGGTCGAGTTGCTCGAGCATGCCGTCGATGGCCCCCTGCCGGAGCTTGTCCTCGTCGACCGGGTCGACGTAGTTGTTGACGACCTGCCGGTGGACGTCGACGAGCGTGCCGACGAAGGCGTAGTCGTCGTCCCGGTGGGCCAGGGAGCCGGACAGGTTGAAGGCCAGCAGGGCGATCAGCGTGACGCTGACGAGCCAGGCGACGCGTTCGCGGTTCATGGGGGGCATGAGGGGTTCCACCCGTGGAAGGTCGCCGCCGGCCGGCCCGCAGGGTCCCGCGACCAGTCGCGGGGGCGGCGGCGCGACCGACTCATCTTATCCCGAACCGGGGGGCCGACAAGTCCGACCCCGGGGCCGTGGCAGGGTCTTTCAATTCTCACCCATATCCCCTGACCAGTGCGATCGCCTCGTCCGTGTGTGCGGCGTGTCGGCGGAGGGCGGCGGCCGTGTTGTCGGCCGTGGCGGGGTTCTGGTCGAGGAGGGTGACGGCCGCGTTGCGGAGGGTGGACAGGATGAACGGGGCGTCGTCGGACCGGACCCGGCAGGCGTCCTCGCCGAGCGTCACGTCGCGGACGTGGAACAGGACTTCGACCGACCAATGGCACCGGACGATCTTCAGCAGCCGGGAGGCGCCGGCCTTGTCCCGGGTCAGGGACGTGATGCCGAACACGGTCTCGGTCGTCGTCTTGCCGTGGATCGTCCGCTCCCGCACGATCTTGAAGCATTGGCCCAGGCCCGGCCAATCCAGGTACGGCTCCCGGCCGCCGGTCCGGTCGCTCAGGGCCGTCGTGCTGGTCAGCGTCCGCGTCTCGGTCCGCCCGTGCCCCTTGTCCGTCGTCGCGGCCGTCTGCCGCTCGGCGGCGGCCAGCTTCCGCTCCCGGGGGCTCACCCCGTCGTCGTCGAACGCGTCGGCGATGGCGGCCAGCAGGTCCGGCTGGTTCTCCTTCACGGGCCAAATCCAGTCGCCCCTTTTTTACTGACCTTTTTCGACAAATCCCGCTGGCAGAAGGCCGCGTCCCCGGTCACCAGCTTGCCCCTGACGGGCACCAGGTCCAGCAGTTCCAGGGCCGTCTTATGCTCGTTCGTCTTGGCGTCGACGGGGATCTGGTCGAGCACGACCTTGGCCTCGTGGGCATAGGCCGCCAGCACCCGCACGCCGGGGACCTCGTGGCCCTGCGTGCCCCGCAACTCCTTGCCGTCGATGTGCAGCGCCTCCCACTCGGCCCCGGCGCACCGCCCGGCCGCCCATCGCCGGATGGCGGCCTCGAACGCCTCCCGGTCGATGGCCCGGAACACGTAATGGAGCGTGGCGCAGCACGGCGAGTGGGGCGGCACGTCCCGGGTGAACCCCAGCTCGCGGGCGAACGCCGCCCCCCGGTCCCGCCCGAACTGGGCGATCGCGTACAGGCTCTTGGCCCCCGACAGTATGCCCACCGCCGCCAACGTCAGGATGGCCCGCAGCGGGTGCCGCTTGCCCGACTCGGACCGCGGGTCGGGCACGTCCGCCAAGCACTCCCACAGCGACACCCGCACCGCCGACTTCTGGCCGTCCGTCTTGCCGTCCTTAGCCATAGCCGACAATCATCCGATAAACGGCGGGGAATTGAAAGACCCTACGACGTCCCGCGGAAGGTGGCGCCGGGCCCCAAAGCGAGTTCCCGGGGTGCTAACCTGACTTTCGCACTTCCTCGCCGGTTTCGGATTTTCGCGGCCGGTTTTCTGCGATTCTCGCCCGCCAGCGCGGATCGCGATGCGTAGAACCGTGTGGTGGAGACCTACCCTCTTGAAGTGCCACGGGCGGACTTGCGATAACGTCCGTTATGTTCCTGCGTCAGAACAAACGCAAGAAGAACGGCAAGACCCACCGCTACTTCAACGTCGTCGAGAACCGCCGGACCAGCGGCGGCGGCACGACCCAACGCCAGGTGCTGTATCTCGGGGAGATCAACGACAACCAGCAGGAAGCCCGGCGGCGGACGCTTTCGGTGTTCGACGAGGACCGCCGGCAGTATTGCGAACTGAGTCTGTTCCCCGATGACCGGCCGTTGCCGGCGGGGGCGCCGGACGCAATCACGGTGAAGCTCGACCAGATGCAGCTGCGCCGGCCGCGGAGCTTCGGCGACTGCCGGCTGGGGTGCCGGCTGTGGGAGACGCTGCATCTGTCGTCTTTCTGGAACATCCAACTAGCCGACGATCGTGGCGACGTCCCTTGGGCCAAGGTGCTGCAGTTGCTGGTGGTGAACCGCCTGATCGATCCGGGCAGCGAGCTGCGCATCCACCGCCAGACTTCGGCGAGCTCGGCTCGACTGAGCTCGCCGAAGTCAGTCGAGCCGTGGTTCCTCCGCAGCGCCATGGACGAGCTGCTGGAGGTGGACTTCGCGGCCGCGGGCAAGGACCGGCTCTAACGCTGCCTGGACAAGATCCTGGCCCACAAGGACGCGCTCTGCCGGCATGTGGCCGGGCGGTGGCGGACGCTGTTCGACACGTCGTTCGACGTGCTGCTCTATGACCTGACCAGCACCTACTTCGAGGGGTTGTGCGAGCAGATCCCCAAAGCGAAGCACGGCTACAGCCGAGATGGACGGAGCGACTGCCGCCAGGTGGTGATCGCACTGGTGGTGACGCCCGACGGTCTGCCATTGGCGTATGAGGTGCTGGCGGGGAACACCACCGACAAGACCACGCTGCGGCAGTTCCTGGCCAAGATCGAGCAGATGTACGGCCGTGCCCGGCGGACCTGGGTGATGGACCGCGGCATCCCAACCGAGGCGACACTAAAGGAGATGCGCGAAGCCGGCACGCAGTACCTGGTCGGCACGCCGCGGAGCATGCTCGGCAAGCTGGAGCAGCAGTTCACGGACAAGCCATGGAATCAGGTGCACGAGGCGATGCAGGTGAAGCTCACCGAGCACGAAGGGGAGTTCTACGTACTGGCCCACAGCGACCAGCGGCAACTCAAAGAGAAGGCGATGCGCCGCCGGCGGTTCAAGACGTACGCCCGCGGGCTGCACGCCCTGCGTCGCCGCTGCCGCGAGGATTACAGCAGCCGGATCAAACGCGATACGCTGCTGGGCAGGCTGGCGGTGCTGAAGAAGGAAGCCGGACGGATGGCGGCGGCGGTGAAGATCCACATCCCCGACGAAGGCCAGCGTCCGACACCGCGGGACTTCCACTACGAGCTGGACGCCGAGGCCCACGGACAGGCGCTGGAGCAGGACGGTTCGTACACCCTGCGCAGCAATGCGACGACATCCGATGCAACCACCATGTGGTCGATGTACATGCAGCTGGTCCAGATCGAGTCGGCGTTCAAGTCGATGAAAAGTGACCTGGCGATCCGCCCGATCTGGCATCAGGTGCAGCCACGCGTCGAGGCCCACATCCTCGTCGCGTTCATGGGCTATTGCCTGATGGCGGCGCTGCGGAAGCACCTGGAGCACGCGGCCCCGGGCCTGAGCCCCCGCGCGGTGCTGGAGCAACTGGCGTCGATCCAGATGGTCGATGTCTGCCTGCCGACCAGCGACGGCCGCTGGCTGGTCATGCCGCGTCACACCGAACCGGAGGCGGAGCAACTGATGCTGCTGGAGAAGCTGGGGCTGGAACTGCCGACCCAGCCGCCGCCGCGGATCCGCAGTGGACAGCTGCTGATGTCGGAGCCGAATGGCCAGGAGGTGCCGCAGTCACCGTAAGAATATCAGCGTGTGTGGTGGAGACCTTACGTCCCTTTTATGCCCGGGTGATGGAATAACGGGGATAGACACGCGGAAGTGCGAAAGTCAGGCTAGGAACTCTGCAGAGTACCGATAAGCGAGGGCACGCCTGAGTCATACCCCCGTGCTCGGCGACGAGTTGCGATAGGTCGAGGAAGGCGTCGAAGGGCTGGGGCGGTGAGGCCCGGTGCGGAGGACAACGCAGGC
>JBBRYN010000120.1:0-4142 GCA_038237645.1 Mycobacteriales bacterium | reverse complement strand
TCGTCGTACCGTTGTCACTCACTCGTGGCCCCTCCGCTGTCGGCTCGAATCCACCGCCAGCATCGAGGGGCCACGGGCCTTCACCCCGGAACCTGCGAGCTCACAAAATCGTGTCGTTCCCCCTCAACTTCGAAGAACCAGCAAAGGGGGGCGCAGGTGCAGCCGACCGGCGCTGATCTCGACGGGTTCCATGGCACCGGAGTCTCCTCCGGAACCGTGCAAACGCCCTAGCGGTTTCCCCTCCGAATACGATGGCGGGACGACATCGGTGAGGGAGCTGAGCTGTTCGTGGTACTCGAGAAGATCCTCCGCGCCGGCGAGGGCAAGATACTTCGCCGGCTCAAGGCGTACGCCAACGCCGTCAACGCTCTCGAGGAGGACTACACCGATCTCACCGACGCGCAACTGCGCGAGCTCACCGACACCTACAAGGAGCGCGTAGCCGACGGTGAGAGCCTGGAGGGCCTGCTGCCCGAGGCGTTCGCCTCGGTACGGGAGGCAGCCAAGCGCACTTTGGGGCAGCGGCCGTTCGATGTGCAGTTGATGGGTGGGGCTGCCCTGCACCTGGGCAACATCGCCGAGATGAAGACCGGCGAGGGCAAGACGCTGGTGAGCACGATGCCTGCCTACCTCAACGCCCTGGACGGCAAGGGCGTGCACATCGTGACGGTCAACGACTACCTGGCCCAGCGTGACTCGCAATGGATGGGCCGGGTGCACCGCTTCCTCGGCCTCGAGGTCGGCGTCATCGTCTCCAACGCCCCATCGGAGCAGCACCGAGCCGCGTACAACTGCGACATCACCTACGGCACCAACAACGAGTTCGGCTTCGACTACCTGCGCGACAACATGGCGTGGAGTCATGACGAGCTCGTGCAGCGCGGGCACAACTTCGCGATCGTCGACGAGGTCGACTCGATCCTGATCGACGAGGCCCGCACGCCGCTGATCATCAGCGGGCCGGCCGAGCAGAGCGCCCGGTGGTATCAGGAGTTCGCCAGGATCGTGCCCCGGCTGGTCCGCGACGACGACTACGAGGTCGACGAGGGCAAGCGCACCGTGGGCATCAGCGAGAGCGGGGTGGAGAAGGTCGAGGATCAGCTCGGCATCGACAACCTCTACGAGGCCGTGAACACCCCGCTCGTCGGCTACCTCAACAACGCGCTCAAGGCCGAAAACCTCTACAAGCGCGACCGCGACTACATCATCGTCGACGGCGAGGTGCTCATCGTCGACGAGTTCACCGGCCGGGTGCTGCACGGCCGGCGCTACAACGAGGGCATGCACCAGGCGATCGAGGCCAAGGAGGGCGTCCGGATCAAGGACGAGAACCAGACCCTGGCCACCATCACCCTGCAGAATTTCTTCCGGCTCTACGACAAGCTCGGCGGGATGACGGGCACGGCGATGACCGAGGCAGCCGAGTTCCAGAAGACCTACAACGTCGGCGTGGTGCCCATCCCGACGCACCGGCCGATGGTCCGGCTGGACAAGCCTGACGTGGTCTACAAGACGGAGAAGGCCAAGTTCGAGGCGGTCGTCGACGACATCGCCGAGCGGGTCGAGGCCGGGCAGCCGGTGTTGGTCGGCACCGTGAGCGTGGAGAAGTCCGAGGTCCTCTCCGGCATGCTGCTCCGCCGTGGCGTGCCGCACGAGGTGCTCAATGCCAAGCAGCACGAGAAGGAGGCGGCGATCGTCGCCCAGGCCGGCCGCGCCGGCGCGGTCACCGTGGCCACCAACATGGCCGGGCGTGGCACCGACATCGTCCTCGGCGGCAATGCCGAGTTCCTGGCGGCTGCCGAGCTGCGCGGCCGCGGGCTGTCGGCGACCGACGACCCGGAGGGCTACGAGGCGGCCTGGCCTGCGGCGCTGGAGAAGGCCGAGGCGGCGGTCGAGGCGGAGAGTGCGGACGTCGTAGGAGCCGGTGGTCTGTACGTGCTGGGGACGGAGCGGCACGAGTCGCGCCGCATCGACAACCAGCTGCGCGGCCGGTCCGGCCGGCAGGGCGACCCCGGCGAGTCACGCTTCTACCTCTCCCTCGGCGACGAGTTGATGCAGCGGTTCAACGCCACCGCGGTCGAGTCGATCATGGACCGGCTGAACATCCCCGACGAGGTCCCGATCGAGTCCAAGATCGTCACCAGGTCGATCCGAACCGCGCAGACCCACGTCGAGCAGCAGAACCCCGAGATCCGCAAGAACGTCCTCAAGTACGACGAGGTGCTCAACCTGCAGCGGACCGTCGTCTACGAGGAGCGCCGGAAGGTCCTTGCCGGCGAGGACCTGCACGAGCAGGTGCGGAAGATGATCGACGACGTGATCGAGGGCTACGTCGTCGAGTCGACGTCCGAGGGCTATGCGGAGGACTGGGACCTCGACCAGCTGTGGACCTCCCTGCAGACGCTCTATCCGATGGGCGTGACCGTCGCCGACCGGTCGGCGCTGGCGCAGGAATTCCTGGTCGAGCAGTTGCGCACCGACGCGCACGCTGCATATGACCAGCGCGAGGAGGAGTTGGGCCCGGAGGTCATGCGGGAGCTGGAGCGCCGGGTGGTGCTGTCGGTGGTCGACCGCAAGTGGCGCGAGCACCTCTACGAAATGGACTACCTGCAGGAGGGCATCGGCCTGCGTGCCTATGCGCAGCGGGATCCGCTGGTCGAATACAAGCGCGAGGGATTCGACCTGTTCGCCGCGATGATGGAGGGCATCAAGGAGGAGTCCGTCGGTTTCCTCTTCCATGTCGAGGTCGAGGTCGATCAACCCGAGGCGGCGGCGGAAGCGGATGTCGAGGCCGCCGGGGGAGTGGCCGGGGACGTCGCGCCGCGCAACGGGGTTCCCGAGCTGCACGCCAAGGGGCTCGGCGCCCCCGCCCGCCAGGACAACCTGCTGTATACCGCGCCCACGGTCGACGGCGACCCGACCGCGTCGATCACCCGCAGCTCTGCCGACGACGGGACCCGGCCGGTCGGTCCGCGCTCGGCCCTCGCCGCGGGCGAGCGGCAGATCGCTCCCGGACAGGTCGTCGGCCGTGAGCCGTCGCGCAACGAGCCGTGCCCGTGCGGGTCAGGCCGCAAGTACAAGCGCTGCCACGGTGCGCCCGCCGGCAATCCCGGCACCGGGTAGCTGCATCGAGCCGGTCGCGGCTAGCCGAGTTGCATGGCCGTGCATCGCCAGCGCCCGTCGGCACCTTCCATCCGGGCGGCCACAGCCCGGCACCGGTCGGCCCCGGCCACGACAGCGCATATCTCGACCACCCCGTCCGCCGGCTCGCTGATCCGCAGCGACCGGAGCGCGCCCGGGCCACCGGCCGCCCGGCGCGAGCGCACTTTCCGGCTGAGCTGGGCGTAGACCGCGTCGTCGGTCCATGGCATCAACTGCTGCACCGGGCGGCGACCGGCCAGCGTCTCGAGTGTCGCCACGATGAGGCGAGCCGCCCATCGCCGGGCGTCGGGCAACTCGGCGCGGCTGGTGGGCAGCCGGCCGAAGCTGTCGTGGCAGGTGGCCGGCCTTGCCTCCCCTGACCGATCCGGTGGGTCGAAGGGCAGCCACTCCTCGACGTACGAGGTGGCGAGCCGCAGCGGCGGCCCGGGCTCGTCATCGTAGGGCGGCTCGCAGGCGGGGACCGGCCGCAGCCGGACACGGTTGGCGGGGGCAGAGCTGTCAGGGGCAGAGCTGTCAGCGAGACGGTGAGCTGTTGCCACGGTCATGACGGGTCTCCGGAGGGCTGGGTCGGTGGGACGAGGCGTTGACCCGGCCGCAACAGGTCCGGGTCGGGGCCGATCACGGAGCGGTTGGCCGCGTACCACCGCGGCCAGGCACGGGCGATGGCGTACGGACCGGCGGACGGCGGGAGGTGCCTGTCGGCGATCTCCCAGAGGCTGTCGCCGAGCTGTACGACGACGACCGTGGAGCGCGGCGACGGCCGGTTGAGCGGCCGACCCCGATCCACCGGCCAGTCGAAGTCCGCGACGACGCCGGGATCGGCAGTTCCGGTGGCTGCCACCGCTCCGGCCGGTGGCGCGTGCCGGCCGGCCGGCCCGACGGCGAACGCGGGGGCCGTCGCGGGCGTCATCACCGACAGCCCGATCCCCACCGCGACGATGCGCCGGAGCGCGGGTGGCACGGGGACCACGGCGACCGCG
>JBBRYN010000119.1:0-4226 GCA_038237645.1 Mycobacteriales bacterium | reverse complement strand
GGTGCCGTCGCCGTTGTAGTCGGCGGGGACGGGGATGTCGCCGGGCAGGCCCCAGCCGACGGCGGTCCGGCCGCGGAAGTACCAGATGCCGGTGCTGGGCCGGTAGACGGCGATGTCGGCGGTGCCGTCGCCGTTGTAGTCCGCGGGGACGGGGATGTCGCCGGGCAGGCCCCAGCCGACGGCGGTCCGGCCGCGGAAGTACCAGATGCCGGTGCTGGGCCGGTAGACGGCGATGTCGGTGCTGCCGTCCGCGTCGAAGTCGGCGACCGGACGTGGCCGCACCGTGATGGCATGCGTCGCGGTGGCGGAGTTGTGGGTGCTGCCGCCGTTCGTGATCTTTGCGACGACCGAGTACGTCCCGGCAACTGCGAAGGTGTAGGTCACCACCGGCCCGTCCCCGAGGGTGGTTCCGAGGCTGCTGCCACCGCTCGTGTACCAGCGCCACTGAATTGTGCAGGGCGCCACATCACACGTACCGGTGAAGGTGAACGTCACCGGCGCCACGGCCAGCGGAGCGCTGGGACTGTAGGTGAACCCGGCTGTGGGCGCGGCGGAGGCGAGGCCGGGAAAGGAGAGCAGCATGGCGAGCACGAAGAGCCCCGCAACGGCTCCCTTGAGCGCGCTGGATCGCGTCACCGTGGTCATCTCTGCTCCTCAGATGGTGCCCGGGTCGGTCCAGCAGGTGTGACCTCGACAGTGCCTGACAAAAGGGGTGATTGCCATGGTCACTTCGGGCTAGCGTGCCTCTCCAGGCAACCACAAGGGGATCCCTCATGGGTGACGTGAGCGCCGATGGGCTGAGCCGGGATGACGCCGGCGGGGTGTGGCGGGTCGTCTCTCGTTCGGCGGGCCGGGTGGACGTCGCCCTGCTCAGGTGTGACGCCGGGGAGGAAATGCAGCGGTTGAGCTCGAGCGACCAGCGGGTGCCGGATTTCATTGGAGGCAGGTCAGGGAGCGACGAAACGTGAAGCCGTCCCGGCCATTCGGCTACAGCCTCTCCAGAGGGATGGCGGGGTCGGCCAGGCGTGCGGGATCGATCCGGCGCCGGGACGTGATGAGCGCTTCGATGGCCCCGGTGACGTCCCAGACGTTGACGTTCATGCCCGCGAGGACGCGACCATCATCGAGCCAGAACGCGAGGAACTCCCGGCCGGGGACGTCGCCGCGAAACACCACCCTTTCGGTGTCCTCGGCGTCGACATACCCGGTGTACTCCATCCCGAGGTCGTACTGGTCGGTGAAGAAGTACGGCAGCCGGTCGTAGGCGACATCCTGGCCGAGCATGTTCTTCGCCGCGGCGTTGCCTTGGCGTCGGGCGTTGGCCCAGTGCTCCACCCGCAGGTGCCGACCGAGCCGGGGGTGGTAGGCGTTGGCCACGTCGCCGGCGGCGTAGACGGCCGGATCCGAGCTCTGCAGGTGATCGTTGACGGTGATGCCGTCGCCCAGGTCGAGACCGGCGTCCTCGGCGAGACCGATGTTGGGGGTGATGCCGACCCCGACCAGGACGACGTCGGCGTCGAGCCGGGTGCCGTCGCCGAGGTGCACGGTGCTGACGTGGCCGTCGGCGCCGGTCAGGGCCGTGACCTCGACCCCGCAGCGCAGGTCCACCCCATGGTCACGGTGCAGGGCGGCGAACACCTGGGCCGCGTCGCGGCCGAGCACACGCAGCAGCGGCAGCGTGCCTTGTTCGAGAACCGTGACGGCCAGCCCGGCGGCGCGTGCTGCGGCCGCCGTCTCGAGGCCGATCCAGCCGGCGCCGATGATGACCACCCGCGGTGTCTCGGTGAACGCCGCCTGGATCGCCTCACTGTCCGCCAGCCGGCGCAGGTAGTGCACACCGTCCAGGTCCGCACCGGGCAGCGTCAGCACCCGGGGCCTGGACCCGGTGCTGAGGAGCAGCCTGTCGTAGCCGACCCGCTCACCGCCGTCGAGAACGACTTGCTGCCCGGCCCGGTCGATCCCGGTCACGGTGCTTCCCGGCCGCAGGTCGACGTCGTGCTCGGCGTACCAGCCGGCCGGGTGGACGAAGACCTTCTCCCGGTCGGACTTGCCGAGCAGGTAGTCCTTCGACAGCGGCGGCCGCTCGTAGGGCCGGTCGGGTTCGTCGCCGAGCAGCGCGATCCGGCCCAGGAAGCCCTCCTCCCGCAGCGTCTGCGCGGCGGTGGCACCGGCGAGGCTGGCACCGACGATCACGAACCGTTGGTGAGAACTCATCAGGTCAGGACTCCTTCGGTGCGAGTGACCCTGGGGATCGTAGTGATCACGCCCGGGGCGACGAGTACGACGCCGTACCCCGCGCATTGGTGAGGGCGAAGAACTCTGCGCGGGAGCGGGCGTCGTCGCGCAACTGCCCGTGCATCGCCGAGGTGAGGGTGCTGGCGCCACCGGATCGGACACCGCGAAGGGTCATGCACAGGTGCTCGGCTTCCACGACGACGCCGACGCCGCGCGGTGCGAGGTTGATCTGCAGCCAGTCCGCGACCTGCTTGGTGAGGCGCTCCTGCACTTGCGGGCGGCGGGCGAACATCTCGACCACGCGCGCCAGCTTGGACAGGCCGAGGATGCGGCCACCGGGGAGGTAGCCGACGTGCGCGACGCCCACGAACGGCAGCAGATGATGTTCACAGACCGACTGCACCGGGATCCCCCGGGCGAGCACGAGCTCGTCGTACTCCTCGTCGTTGGGGAACGTCGTCAGCTCGAATGGGGGCGGGCTGAACAGCTCCGCGTAGGCCCGCGCCATCCGAGCGGGGGTGGCGCGCAGGCTCTCCGAATCCTGAGCCACTCCGAGCGCGGTCAGGAATGCTCCGGCCGCTACCTCGGCGGCGACCAGATCTACCCCCACCGGCTGGGGCAGTACCCGCAGCGCGGGCCGGGAGCTGGTCGTCACCGTTGCCTCCACTTCTAAAAGACATTAGAGTGGATGCTAGACTACAGGAACTACCTGCGTCAATAATCTGTCCTTTAGAAGGGCCGGATGAGTTCGAACGACTTCGCGGATCGGGTGGCCGGGGTGGCTGCCCTGGCCGAACCCGTCCGCCGCGGGCTGTACCTCCACGTCGTGGGACAGCCGGACGCGGTCAGCCGGGATCAAGCCGCCGCCGGCATCGGCGTCGCCCGGCACACCGCCAAGTTCCATCTGGACCGGCTGGTGGCGGAGGGACTGCTCGACGCCGAGTTCCGCCGCCTGTCGGGGCGCCGCGGCCCCGGGGCGGGTCGACCCACCAAGCTGTACCGGCGGGCCGCCCACGAGGTGACCGTGTCGCTATCGGAGCGCAGCTACGAGCTTGCCGGCCGGCTCATGGCGCAGGCCATCGAGGAGGCTGCCCGGACCGGCGCTCCCGTGCTCGACGCGCTGCACGTCGCGGCCACGGAATTAGGCGCGAGGCTCGGCCGGCAGGCCCGCGCGAGCGCCGAGCACGTGGCGCCCCCCGATGCTGCGCGGGACGTGACCTCCCGGGTCCTCGCCGCACACGGCTAAGAACCCCGCCTGACCGAACAGACGATCACGTTGCGCAACTGCCCCTTCCATGCGCTGGCCCGCGAGCACACCGGCCTCGTGTGCGCGATGAACCTCGCCTTGATCCAGGCCATGACCGACCACGTGGGCGGGAATCTGGCACCACGCCTCGACCCCGGCGATCACCGTTGCTGCGTCGTTATCGCCACGGGCTGACGTGCGCCGGTGGCGTTTGCCGGGGAGGATCAGCCGGCCCGGTCCCAGCCGCGCCGTGGGGCCCGGATGCCGCGGCCATCACGGCGGCGTCCGGGTGGAGTCCGAAGATGCCCGTAACCACACCGCGCGCAGCACATCGACGTACGGCGATGCGGCGTCCTCGTGGGCAAGCCGCGGGAGCTCGATGCCGGCGCGGTGGTCCATCAGCAGCCTGCACCCGGTCACGGCCTGCAATTCCAAACCGGCCGAGGCCTGTGGGCTCTGGACGGGACACACAACCGTTCGCCTACACAGCGTGCCGCTCTCAGCACGTAGCGTCCTAAGCCCAAGGCGGGCTCGGGTGAGAGAAGTCGTCTTTGTCAGGTGCCGACGTAGGCCGCGAGGTGCTCGCCGGTGAGGGTGGAGCGGGCGGCGACGAGGTCGGCGGGGGCGCCCTCGAAGACGATCCGGCCGCCGTCGTGGCCGGCGCCGGGGCCGAGGTCGATGATCCAGTCGGCGTGCGCCATGACCGCCTGGTGGTGCTCGATGACGATGACCGACTTGCCGGAGT
>JBBRYN010000118.1:0-4289 GCA_038237645.1 Mycobacteriales bacterium | reverse complement strand
AGGCGGACCCGACTTGCCGGGCGGCGGCTTGTCCGCCGGAGGCGTGCGGGTGGTCTCGGGGGGCGGCGGCGTGGACGAGCTGAGAGGCGACCGCCGGAGCTCAGGAGCGGGCCTGGGGCTCGACGCGGGCCCGGGGCTCGACGCGTCGGGCCCGGGGCTCGACGCGGGCCCGGGGCTCGACGCGTCGGGCCCGGGGCTCGACGCGGGCCCGGACTGCCCACCACCGGGACGACCCTTGCGAGTCGCATCGGACGGCCCGGACTCGCTCGATTGCGCCGTCGAGCTGTTATCCAAGGAACCGCGGCTCTTGCCATTGTCGTGGGGCTTACCAAACTCGTCGGTGTGGACAGGCACGCCCTCCTTGGTGTCCGCAGCGGTGTTGGCGAGGTTTGCCTGCTTGCTGGCCAGCTCGTTCTTGGTCTCCTGGTCGGTGACCTTGGCCAACTCCGGCGCAACGGCGGCCAGCGTGGCCTGAGCGTCCGACACCCGGCCCTCGTCCAGTGCCTGTTGCACCGACGCGAGCGCCACGGACACCCGCTGGGCTGCCTCGGTTGAGGCCGCCCGCTCACTGTTGAGCCCCTTGGCAACGCCCCACAGCGGGTCACCGGGCTGCGCTGAGCCCGCGCCGATGGCCACCCCGGACAGACCGAGCACTACGGCGGCGGCCGCCGCTGCGACCGGCATCAGCCGGCGGCGCGGCTGGGCGTCGCGGCGGCCGGCCGCGATCGCCTCGGCTGCCCGTTCGACACTGACCAGCTCGGGAACAGGCTCGTCGAGCACATCGTCGCGCCAGGCAGCCAGCATCGCCAGCATCTGTTGGTCGTCGTGGAAGCCACCAGGCAGATCGCCCTCAGAACCGACGTCGCCGGAGCCGAAGCCGCCGAGTCCGCCGAAGGACACCTCGCCCGATGCCAACGCATCGAGCAACTCGTCATCGGCCCGAATCGCCATCATGTCGACTGGGTCGGCCGTCTCGTCGTCGCCGGACCCGAAGCCATAAGGGGAGCTGTTGGTCGGGGCCGAACCGGGGCGATCCGGACGGCGGCCGCGCCGCGAGCCATCAAATCGGTTACGCATCAGACCACCTCCTCCGTTATCGTCCTTCAGACATCGCCTTGCGCAGCCGGGCCAACGCCCGGTGCTGCGCAACCCGGACGGCGCCAGCGGTAGACCCCACCGCTTCCGCCGTCTCGTCGGCGGACAAACCATTGACTACCCGCAATATCAAGATCTCACGCTGTTTCTCTGGAAGTACCTCGAGCAACCGACCCATCTCGCCGGCCGTCTCGGACTGGAGAGCCTGATGCTCTGGCCCGCCCGCGACTTCGACGCTGTCAGGTACATCGGAGACCGGCTCGGACTTGTTACGCCCGGCCGCCCGATGCGCGTCGGTCACCTTGTGCGCGGCGATGCCGTAGACGAAGGCAAGAAAGGGTTTGCCCTGGTCACGGTATGAGGGCAGGGCCTTGAGGACCGCCATGCACACTTCCTGAGCGACATCGTCCGCAGAGACGAACGTTCGCCCCGACGGCCGTAGGCGCGCACGGCAGTACCGGACGATGACCGGACTGATCACCCTGAGGACACGCTCGATGGCAACCCGGTCACCCGCGATGGCCGCGGCCAGGCACTCGTCGAACTCCTCGTCCTTCGAACCACTCATCGCAGACGTTCGTCCAGGTGCAACCGACACGATCCCTCCATGCCTGGGGAGGGTGTGCCGGTCGTAGGACGCGGCATTCCCCATGGCCCCCAACGGCCTCAGGATAGCCGTTGGGACTGTTCCGACCGGCAGGTTTACCCGAAGGGAGACGCGCGAACCCGGAGGATGGTTGCTCGGGTACGCGCTACCGGCTCAGCACAGACGAGCGGAGTCTAGTCGACCATGCTCAGCGACTCGACTAGGACACCAGTCCACGGCGGAACCCGTGGGCCACCGCCTGGGCGCGATCGCGCACGCCGAGCTTGCGGAACAGTCGGCGGGCGTGGGTCTTCACAGTGTCCTCGGACAAGTACAGCTCGCGGCCGATCTGGCCGTTGCTCTTGCCCTGGCTCATGCCACGCAGCACCTGCAGCTCGCGCTCGGTGAGCTGCACACCGGGGTCGGTGGGCGCCCTGGGCGTCGGCACCGCGGTGCTGGCCAGCGTGTGGGCCAGCGCGGCGACCAACTCCGGCCGCGAAGCATCCCACCGAAGATAACCCCGGGCTCCCCCGGCGATGGCCGCGGCGATGCTGCCAGCGTCGTCCGGCGCCCCGAAGACGTTGACGTTGGCCTGCGGATGTGCAGCAACCAGGCGACGCGTCGCCTCGACACCGGTGGGTACCGCACGCTGGGTACCGACCAGGACGACGTCCACTGGCTGCCGGGAGTACCGGGCCAGCAGTTCGTCGCCGTGCGCAACGCAGTCGATCCGGTGCACTCCGGGCACCGCGGACATCACACGCGTCAGCCCCTCACGAACGCTGCGACGATCATCGCAGATCAGTACCGTCGTCACCGGGACTCCCTCCTGCAGCCGCTTCCTACAGCCGGGTGACACGTCATCCCCCGTATCGGCTGGTTAGGGAATCTACCTTGACACGATCAGGCACAAAATTCGCACTCCATTCGGGTAGGTTGCGCCGAGCGGCATGTCTCGGAGGGGTGACAGGCCTCCGAATGGAGCAATCAAGGGCCGTGATCCACCAATACCCACGGTGAGCGGGCGAGCATCATCCGTCCGAACGGGTCGGTTGCACGCCCGATTCCGGTCAACAACTCGTGATAACGGGTGGCGTGTCGGGTGCTCCGCACCGGGTGTGCGGGCCGAAACGTACGCGTCAGGAGTAACCTCATCGGCCATTCGAGCGAGTCCAGCCGGGCGGCACTAGCCCGTTCGGACAGGGCTTCCAACTCATCGGACAGCTGTGCCGCTGGCTCGCCCAGGCAGGAGCGCGCCACCAACAACACCAGCTCCGACTTGACCTCGTGCCGGACAGCGCCTGCGTCCCGAGACGCCTCCAGCGCGCGCTCGGCGTGCTCCTGAGCCTGTCCCGGGTCGTCGAGCGCCAAGGCCAGCTCGGCCCGTATCCAGCGCAGGCGCACCCTCGGCCGCCACGACGGGTGCTCATACGCGCACCGCTCGACATCGGTGAGAAGCCGACTGGCCAGGTCGAGCTCGGCCAGCCCCAGCGCATCGGCCGCCAGCCCGAGCAGGGCATCCACCCGAGCGGCGGCCGCGTCGAAGCCCATCCGGTCCGGATCGCCCTGAGCGAGCGGTGTCGTGCCGGGCGATCGGCCGGGCCAGGCAGTACCGGGCGGGCCGGAGCCGGGTTGTGCCGGACCGAGCCGGGCGCTGCCGGCGAGCGCGGTGCTGGAGAATGACAAGCCCAGCCCGTCCCAACGCCGGGCCCACCGATGTCCGCCGAGCTGGCGCAGATGCGAAGCTCGGGTGATCGCGGCGTGCGCCCGGATCGCGTCCGGCGCGCTCGGGGACCGGACGATCCGCTCCAGCAAGGCGTACGCCGCGCCGTAACGCCCCCGACCCCCCAGCGCGACCGCGGCCATCCAACGAACCGCTGGCGGGTCGTCCGGGTGCACCACCATCCTCGCGGCGGTGCGGTCACCGAACGCGATGCGGCAGATCTCGGCAAGTCCCGGGGTGGGCAATGCACCATCGGACCGCTCACTGAATCGGGTGTCAACCGCCGAGTCGAACCATTCACCCTTGCGAGGAGAAGCGGAGTGCTCGTGGACACGAGTACTTGTCACCCCAGGTGACCGCTCCTAGGGTGAATGACAAGCGTTTGACCAGTCACACGCGACCATGTTGGGTCGTGCGAGCCACGGCGGGACACTCGGGGGTACGGGCAAGAGATGGCTGACATACGAAGGCTCCCCGGTCCGAACGGGGACCTGTGGGACTGGCAGCGCCTAGGCGCCTGCCGAGGCATGGACAGCGCCTTTTTCTTCCACCCTGAGGGCGAACGCGGCCCGGCGCGAGCCAGTCGGGAAGCCAAGGCAAAGGCGGTGTGCGGCCGTTGCGCGGTTGTCGAGGCCTGCCGCCGGCACGCGCTGGCCGTCCAGGAGCCCTACGGCATCTGGGGCGGGCTCTCGGAGTCCGAGCGCGACGACCTCATCCACACCGACCGCCGACGCCTCAGCCTGCTCTGACCAACCTATGAGGACGAAGTCAAGTCCTGGTATTGGGTGATGTTGGGCGTGCGGGGTCGACTCGGTGGGGGTCTCCCGCCGAGTTGATCTTCTTTGGGGTGGTTGTTCCTGCTGTGCGGGTGGTGCCCGCGTCCGT
>JBBRYN010000117.1:0-4782 GCA_038237645.1 Mycobacteriales bacterium | reverse complement strand
GGCGGATCCTGTTCGACGGCCGGCCGCTGCCGGCCGAGGGCAAGCCCCTGGCCAAGCTCCGCAGCAACGTGGGCATGGTGTTCCAGAACTTCAACCTGTTCGCGCACAAGACGATCCTCGACAACGTCACCCTCGGGCCGATCAAGGTGCGGCGGATCGCCAAGCAGCAGGCCGAGACCCGGGCCCGCGAGTTGCTGGAGCGGGTCGGCATCGCCAGCCAGGCCGACAAGCTGCCGGCCCAGCTCTCCGGCGGCCAGCAGCAGCGGGCCGCCATCGCCCGGGCGCTGGCCATGGACCCCAAGCTGATGCTCTTCGACGAGCCGACCTCGGCGCTCGACCCCGAGATGATCAACGAGGTGCTCGAGGTCATGGTCGGCCTGGCCGAGTCGGGCATGACGATGGTCGTGGTCACCCACGAGATGGGGTTCGCCCGGCGGGCCGCCTCGCGGGTGGTCTTCATGGACAAGGGCCAGATCGTCGAGGAGGCACCGCCCGACCAGTTCTTCACCGCTCCCCGCTCCGAGCGGGCCAAGGACTTCCTGTCAAAGATCCTCACCCACTAGCACATCGGAGGAACGCACTATGAAGGCTCGACGACTGTCCGTCGCGTTGGCGATCGGGGCGCTGGCCTTGGGCGCCGGGGCCTGCGGCAACAGCAAGTCCGGCATCGGAGGAGGGGGCAAGTCCAACTCCTACGAGGTGGTCAAGAACCCGAAGTTCGCGGCCGGCTCCACCATGGAGCGGCTGAGCAAGGCGGGCAAGATCACGGTCGGCGTCAAGTACGACCAGCCGGGCCTGGGCAACAAGAACCCCTCCACCGGCAACCCCGAGGGCTTCGACGTCGAGGTCGCCAAGATCGTCGCCGGGCGCCTGGGCATCGCGGCGAACAAGATCCACTTCATCGAGACGGTGTCGAAGAACCGCGAGCCGTTCATCCAGAACGGCACGGTCGACATGGTCGTGGCCAGCTACTCGATCACCGACAAGCGCAAGTTGCTGGTCAGCTTCGCCGGCCCCTACTACGTCACCGGGCAGCAGTTGCTCGTGGCCAAGGGCGACAACTCGATCAAGGGCCCGGGCGACCTGGCCGGCAAGAAGGTCTGCTCGGTGGCCGGCTCGACCCCGCTGGGCAAGATCCAGTCCGACTACAAGTCGGCCAAGCCGGTCGCCTTCGCCACCTACACCGAGTGCGTTGACCAGCTCCTGAACAAGCAGGTCGACGCGGTCACCACCGATGGCGCCATCCTGCTCGGGTACGCCGCCCGCAACCCCAGCAAGCTCAAGGTGGTCGGTGACGCGTTCAGTACGGAGAAGTACGGCATCGGGATCAAGAAGGACGACAAGGCCTTCCGCGACTTCATCGACAATGCCGTCCAGAAGGCCTTCGACAACGGTGACTGGAAGAAGGCCTACGACGCCACGCTCGGCAAGAGCGGCAGCAAGGCTCCCAACCCGCCCGCGCTCGAACGGTACTGACGGGTGGGGGCACTCCTCGATAACCTGCCGAAGCTGCTCGAAGGGTTCCTGCGCACGCTGGAGTTGACGGCCCTGGCTGCCCTCGGCGCGCTCGTGATCGGCACCCTGCTGGCCGCTATGCGGGTGTCGCCGGTGCCCAGCCTCCGGTTCGCCGGGGCGGCCTACGTCAACACGGTGCGCAACACGCCGCTGGTCCTGGTGTTCGCGTTCGTGTTCTTCGGGCTGCCCCGGCTGGAGATCAGGTTCTCCTTCTTCGAGTTCGCGGTCCTGGCCCTGTCGGTCTACACCGCGGCGTTCGTCTGCGAGGCGATCCGGTCGGGGGTCAACGCGATCCCGCCCGGCCAGGCCGAGGCGGCCCGCGCCGTGGGGATGACGTTCGGCCAGACGCTGCGCACGGTGGTGCTGCCGCAGGCATTCCGTACCGTCGTCCCGCCGTTGGGCAACATCCTGATCGCGCTGACCAAGAACACCGCGATCGCCGAGGCCTTCGCCGTCACCGAAGCCACCGCCGTCTTCGACGGTCTGGTACGCGACCGCCCTGACGCGATCTACGCCCTGTTCTTCGGCGTCGCCCTGGGCTACGTCGTGATCGTGCTGGCCATCTCGGCTGTCTTCCGGATCATCGAGCGCCGGGTGGTGGTGCTGCGGTGAGCGCCGTCCTGTACGACGTGCTCGGCCCGCGGGCCCGGCGGCGCGCGCTGATCGGCACGGTGATCGGCACGCTGGTCGTCCTCGCTGTGCTGGGCCTCGTCGGCTGGCAGTTCCAGCGCACCGGGCAGTTCGCCAAGGACCAGTGGGCGCCGTTCACCGATCCTGGCGTGCAGCGGCTGCTGCTCAAGGCCATCGTGTCGACCGTCAAGGCGGCCGCGACCGCGATCCTGCTCTCCCTGCTGCTCGGCATCGTGCTGGCCGCCGGGCGCCTGTCCGACCACGCCGTCCTGCGGATCCCGACCGTAGCGTTCGTCGAGTTCTTCCGCGCCATCCCGCTGCTGCTGATGATCCTGTTCCTGTTCCTCGGCTTCGCCGACAGGCTGGGGACCTTCGGGTCGCTGGTGCTCGCGCTCACCCTCTACAACGGGTCGGTGCTCTCGGAGATCTTCCGGGCCGGGATCGTCGCAGTGGCGCGCGGCCAGTCCGAGGCGGCCTACTCCCTGGGCCTGCGTAAGAGCCAGGTCATGCTGATCGTCCTGGTGCCGCAGGCGGTGCGCATCATGCTGCCGGCGATCGTCAGCCAGTGCGTGGTGGCGCTGAAGGACACCGCCCTGGGCTTCGTCATCAGCTACGAGGAGCTGCTCCGCCAGGGAAAGCTGATCTACGACAACTTCGGCAACATCGTGCCCACGGTCATCGTCGTCGCCGCGATCTACATCGCGATGAACTCCGCCCTGTCCGCCCTCGCCGGCTACCTCCAGCGGCGTACCAGCCGAAAGGCCAGGTCCTCCGCGGCTGTGGTCACCACCGTCGTCGCGCCGCCCGGCCGCGACGTGGTCTGAGCCTCAGCCCAGGATCGCCTCGACCGCGTCGTGGCCCGGGCTCTCGCCGGCGTTCGCGTGCTCGTGCCGGCACCAGTCCAACGGGGTGCTGTGGTACCTGGTGTCGCAGCGCGTGGGGTCGGCGCCGCGGGCCAGCAGGTGGCGGACGCTGTCGGGCCGGCCGTAGTACGCCGCCTCGTGCAGCGCGGTCGAGCCGTCGTGGTCCAGGCCGTCCACCGGCGTTCCGGCCGCCAGGAGTCGATCGATCACGGCGAGCCGCTGGTGGGCGGCGGCCAGCCGCAGCGCCGCGACCCGGTCGGGCTCCGGCGTCCCGCTCAGTTCGAAGCCACCGAGGTCGCCGGCCGCCGCGGCCTCACCGATGCCGCCGATCCGGGCGCCGGCCGCGACCAGGAGGTCGACCATGTCGGTCATGCCGAACACCGCGGCGTGCGCCAACGCGGTGCCGCCGGGCACCCCACCGGCCCTGGGGGTCGCCGTCGCGTCGAGGTCGGCACCGGCGTCGACGAGGACCTGCGCCACCTCGGCGTCGCCGTAGCTGGCCGCGGTCATCAACGGGGTCTCCGCCGCGCCCGGCTCACCGTCGACCGGCGCGCCCGCGTCGAGCAGGACGCGGACCACGGGGCCGGTGCCGGACCGGATGGGGGCCAGCCCGAGCCGCCGGGCGTCGAAGCGCAGCATCGCCAGGTACCCGACCGGCTCGGCACCCATGCGGTGGTCGCACCAGTGCTCCATCCGGGTCGTGGCCTGCTCGGGCTGCTCGGCCAGCAGGGCGCGCAGTCCCTCCAGGTCGCGGCGGTTGAAGATGTCGCGGCGCTCCACCTCGGTCTTGAGCCTGGCCCAGCTGGCGAAGCCGTACGTCCGCGCCACGGCGAGCTCGGCCGAGGCGAGGATGAGGCGGTCCGAGACGGCGCCGATCCTGCTCGCCGCGGCGGCGTCACCGGTCCTGGCCGCTCGGAGCAGATCCTCGGCCTGACGGCGCAGCTGGTCGAGGTCGGGTCGCGCGGGCAGATCGGGCATGACGGCTCCTCAGCGGCCTGCGGTCCGCGTAGCAAGCCAACGGAGATCGTCACCGACATCTGTCTGGCGCATCGGAGGTGGACTCAGTCGAGTGAGCATCCAGCGAAGCGTGGAGCGGAGCGAGATGGCAATCAGTCCTGTCCGCGGGCCCGGGGGCGCCCTCCGGCACCCGCTCGCCAACGCTAGCCGACCAACGGCGCGCGGAGAAGGCTCACGCCGTGCCGATGTCGTCGACGAGGATCCGCACCACGGCCAGCGCGAGGGCCGGCCCGACCACGATCTCCAGGGCCAGGCGGGCGGTCTCCTCGCTGGCGTTGCGGCCGCCCTGGGCCAGCCAGCACGCGACCGAGTCGACCAGGGCGAACAGCTTGCGCTCGGGGACGGTCGTCTCGGCGTTGAGCAGGTCGAATGCGGCCAGCCTGGCCGCCGACCGGATCTCCCGTGCCGGCCGATGGTCGCCGGTGAACAAGTTTCGGGTGGCGCGGCCCTCCAGGCGCTCGAGCTTGTCGATCAGGGTGTCGGCTGGTCCGGTGCTCTCCGGGTCGATGTCCATGTGGCACCGTGGCCGGTACGGATGTTGCTCGCGGTGCGATCACGCAACGCGAAGGGCGGGCTAGAGCGCGCCGACGCCCAGGCGCTCGCACAGGCCGCGTAGCTCGCTGCCACCGGCCCGCCGTTGCGAGTGCTCCAGAAGGCCGCGTGCCGTCTCGGCTGCGAGCGGATCACTACGGACCAGCTGTGGGGCGACCCGCTCGGCGGTGATGAGATGTCGGATCGACTCACTGTCGTGGCGGAT
>JBBRYN010000116.1:0-4900 GCA_038237645.1 Mycobacteriales bacterium | reverse complement strand
CCATTCCCGCGCCGCGGTGAGCCAGCAGCGCCGGCGCGAGCAAGTCCAGGGTCTTGCCTGAGCCTTGCTCGCCATAGACCCCGGTCGTGCGGTCGTAGCGGCACCACAGTTCGACGCCGTGCGGGGTCTCAGAGCGGCCCAGCCGCCAGCCGACGTCGGACGGGTCGAACCTCACGTGCCGACCTCCTTCGACGCGTTGTCGCCGTAAAGGTCGGGCCTGATGAGGGTTCTGGCCGCCCGAAGCTGGCGCATGCCCAGCACCTGCTGAGCCTCGCCGCGGCTCGCCATCCCACCGCGCGCATCTCCAGGCCGGCGGTAGCGGGCCACCAGGACGCCGGCCACGACGGATAGGCCAATCCAGACGAGCTCGCAGACCGCGACGCACGCGTAGACTGCGGCCGGCTCAGCGACCTGCCGCGCCTGCTCAGGGGGTAGCCCCCGGCCCGGGCGCCCGGCCAGCAGGCCGCCGAGGACATGCCCGATGACGTCACTGCCGTGCGGCCAGACCCATCCCCCACCCCACAGGGTCGAGGCAATGCCCAGTCCGAGCAGCGCCGCTAGGCCCAGGCCCAACAGCGCCCCCCCGATGACCGCGGCCGCGACCTCCCAGCCCTGCCCGAGCGGCTGCGGGTCCCGCCGACGCTGAAAGGGCGCCGTCACGACATACCCCCGGCGGTGCGCGCCAGCACCTGGCCAGCCGGCGGCCCCGGCGGTCTCTTTCGGTGCCTGATTGCGGCGCCCACGTCGGCTGCGGCGAACATGTGCTGCTCCCTTCGTCGTCGCACTGGGTGGTCATTAGCCGATGTGGCGGACAGCGACGATCTGCCCCGACCATTCGGTGGCTTCGGTGAGTTCGATCGGGACGCCCGTTTCGGCGGCCTGGACGATGTAGAGGTGGCGCCCGTCGGGCTTGTCGACGTAGCCGGCGACCATGCCCACATGTCGGGGGCTGGTAGGGGTGCCGAGGCTGCCCGGGATGAAGACGAGGTCACCGCCGAGCGCCTGGGACAGGTTCGTTGGCGAAGCGGTGCCGTAGCTGACCTGCGCGCCGGTGAAGTGCGGCAGGGCAACTCCGGCGGCGGCCCAGGCGGCCATGGTCAGACCGCTGCAGTCAAAAGCGTCTGGGCCTGCGGCAGCCCACACGTAGGGCTTACCTAGTTGGTTGAGCGCGAACTGCACCGCCAGATAGCCCTTGGCCGTACCGCTGATGACGAAGCCGGCCGGGATGGTCGTCGTGCCCGCGACGTTGTTCCCGGTCGGGCCGACGATGCTGCCCGCGACACCGCCGCCGCCCGCACAGATCGCCGGGCCGGCTCCTAGCGCGGGAGTGCCGCTCGCGCCGGCCGCCGCGGCGGCCGCGGGCCAGAACTGGCCGACAATCTGTTGAGCCAGCGCGGCGTTGGGTTGGTAGCGGTCGGGGTACGCCGAGATTTGCACCGCTTGGGCGTCGACTCCTACAGACGTGCTCTGCCAGTCGGGAATCCCGGTCAGGCGGTCGAGGAAGGCATTGGTGGCCTTGACAGGGTCGATCGCGACGGCCGCGGTGTAGATCGACACGCGCTGCTGGAACAAGCCTTCGGAGTCGTGGTCGGTTTGCACCGCCGAGTTGTGCAGGCGCGACTCGGTGAAGGCGGTGGTGACAGCGACCACGGCGGCGTAGACCGGCAGATGCCTGCCCGCGGTGACCGACACGATGGTCCGCGCGTTGCCCATCTGCTCAGCGTCGAGCTGGACGCTGTTGATCGTCTGGCCGGTCCCGCCCCCGCCGCAGGCAGCCGACGACGGTGATGCGGAGGCACCCCCGCCGGCCAGGACCACCAGCACCGCCGACATCGCCAGCAGTGGCAACGCCGCCAGGCCAAGAACCATCCCGTTCCTGCTCACGCCGCCCGCCCGCCGGAGCCCTGCCCCCGGCTCCCGGCGTCACTGCCGGCGGCGCCGCCCCCGTCGGTAGCGGGCGCGGCAGTGATGGCGGCGTTGGTGTCGGTCAGCGCAACGTCGATGGACGTCCGGACGGTCTGGACCTTCGCCACATGGCTGCCGACCAGCCACAGCGCACGGCCCTTCGCGGCGGTCGCCCAGTCGGTGACGATGCGCTCTGCCATCGGTGTCAGGCCGAGCAGCTCGGACAGTTCGTCGCCGATCTGGTCGTCCTGGCCGAGTAGCACCTTCGTCGCGCACAGGTGCAGCAGGTCCTTCGCGATCGCCACGGCTTGCGAGCCGACGTCGCCGACGGTGAGCATGTCCGACGGCTTGTGCGCCACCACGACCTGGATGCACCCGTCGCGTCGGGACAGGCGCAGGTCAGCGTCCAGCGATTTCACCGCGTCAGTGCCCAACCGCATCTGCTTCCAGCACTCGTCGCGAATGATCACCCGCATGTCACCTGGCTCAGCGACCTGGGTCATCGCCCGACCCCACGAGTTCAAGCAGGTCAATGCCACTCCGACTGCCTCGTCGCCCAGCGGGTCAAGCCGGGACAGGGACAGCGACTGAATCGGTGCGCGCCAGTCGACGTCGACGGTCGTGGGCGCATCGAAGAGCCCGGATAGGTGACCTTTCACCAGCGAGCCGAGCGCGTCACGCATGGGACGGGTCTCGTCGAGGAAATGCTGCCGGGAGGAGTAGCGGCAGTCGGCGACGAGATGCTCTGCGGGGTTGTTCAGCGCCTCCCACAGCTGCGGAATGGTGATCTCGGCCATCCGGTCGGCGCCGGCGGCGTAGCCGGTCAGGTCGCGGATGACCTGCCCGACAGCCGTCTCCGCGGTCGGGCCGAAGATCACGTGCTGCGAGCCCACCAAGCCTTTGATCAGCAGCAGCCACCGGGAGAACACCATCGCCGCGCGCCGCTGTGCCTCCGGGCGAGGCAGAGCAGTCCAGTCGCTGCCCAGCGGCCCGAAGTCCAGCGGGTTGATCCGGGCTGGCAGGCCGTGCCCGACCGCATGCGGTTCCACCCCGAGGGCCCGGCATAACGGCTCGTACTCGTCTTTGACGTCGCCCAGGATGAGCGTGCGGTAGGCATAGGCCATCATCCGCAGGCAGAACATCTTGACCGTCCCACTCTTGCCACGGCCAGGCGCGCCGAAAAACATCATGTTGGGGTTGGTGACCCCGGCGCCGCCCCGCAGGGTCCAGCCGATCGGGTCGACGTGGAACGCACCGCCGGAGAGGTAGTCGATTCCCAGTTGCGCCCCGGTCGAGGGCAGGCCGTCGCCGGCGATGAGCGGCCACAAGCCGCCGACCTGCTCGGAGGTCATCCGGTACACGGCCAGGGGGGCGGGGACCGCGGCCCAGCCGGCCGCCCGGCCGGTCCGGCCGTGTCTGCCGACCATGACCGTGAACGGTTCGGAGTCCGTCGCCGGTGATTTGGCTGGTGCCAGCGATGGCAGTTGATGGCCGAAGTCGGAGACCAGCTGGGCGACGCCACGGCCGTCGCTGGCACCGACGTCGCTTCGCCGGGGACTCACCTGACGCCCCGCCGTCTGGGGAGGCCGATTCCGAGGGGGATACAGGCTGCGGCGAATGCGGAGTCTTGCGCCAGATCCAGCCGCAGCGGTTTGAAACCGCTGCCGGTGATGTTGGACTCCAGACGGCGGCCGTAGTCGGTGATCGACCACGTGTCTGGCACGGTCACCGCGGCGGCGATGCCGACCCGGACCAGTGCGTTGCCGTCGGCGAGGCGCACATCTTGGCCTTCGACTCGGGCGGCGTCGCGTCGGTGCGTGGCGCGGACCTTGAACCCGCTCTTGCGGCGTACCTCGGCGGCGAGCTCGGAGGACATGGAATCGTTGCCCACCATCCGGTCGGCCTTGGCGTGGCTGATCGGCTCGTAGAAGACGGTCACGCTGCGCCGCTCCCCTGCCGTGGTGGGGGTGAACACCGGGGCCAGCGCGCCCATCACGGCACCCTTGTCGGGCAGCAGGATCGTGCAGGTCGCCGTATGCCATGCGTCGTGGGCGTAGAAGCGGCGCTCCGGGGTCGGCGCCGCCGAGGGTCCGGCGGCGGCCACCGGCAGGGCTGCGGCGACCTTCGGGTCGGACTGCCCTGCCAGCTCGGCTGCGGTAAGCCCGGCCCGGTCGCCCGGTGCGAACCCGGTGCGGATTGCCGCGGCGAGGGCGGGTGAGTCCAGCCAGGTCACACTCGAGCAGCCCACCGGGCCCATGAGCCGTGCCTCGATTTCCCCCATCACCCCGTACAGGACGCGGGCACGGCCGTCGACGCCGCCGCCGGCTTCCTTCGCCTGCTTCGCTATTCGCCCCTCGGGGGCGACGATCGTGATGAACGCCTCGTGCCGGACGCCGGCCTGGATCATCACGGCCGACAGTTCGGCGTTCACCGCCAGCGCCAGGCGGGGCGCGTCTGCGCGCAGGTTGGCTTGCTGCCACGCCTCGCGTTCGGCGCCGTCGTCAGGCAGGGTGCGGATCTGCAGCGCGACCACCGACACCATTTCGGCTGTGGCGGCGCCCTCCAGCAGCTCCGATAGACCGTTTCCCATCCGGGTGCGTGCCGGGGTCTCGGCCAGGCCGATGCCGGGGTGGGTGATGCGCGCGACGACGGCCCAGGTGCGGTCGCGGTTGTCGGCGACGATCGCCGGGCGGGCCATCAGGGGTCCGAATGGCGGTCCGTCGTGAGTGCGGATACCGGACAGCACACCGGGCAGGTCGGCCTCGTCGAAGTTTTCGACGGTGCCGGCGGCGGCCTTTGACTGCCAGTCTGACCAACGCATGACAACTCCAATGCAGCGCAGGAGGGAATCGGTCGCCCAGCGCAACGCCGAGCGGCCTTTCACGGGAAGGGCGACCAGGACGATCAGCACCGCCCAGACCGGGGTCCAGCCCACGGCGGGCAGCCAATCGTGGGCGCCGACGGCGAGCAGCAGGGGCAGGCCGCCGAGACCGAT
>JBBRYN010000115.1:0-4916 GCA_038237645.1 Mycobacteriales bacterium | reverse complement strand
TGGGCCGTGATGAGCTTCGCCGGCCTCGTCACCGAAGGCATCTTCACCGGTCTCGGGCTGGTTCCCACCAAGCTCCGCGGCGACATCGCAACCACCCACTTCGGGCTGAACTACACGACCGTTCTCAACGTCATCGCCGTGATCGCGTTCGGATACCTCTACTGGCTCTACAAGAACGCCGCCCGGCTCGGCGGCGGCCAGGGCTACGCCAAGGACGTTGTTTGCGGCATGCAGGTCCGGACCGCCGACGCCCCCGCCCGCGCCGAGCACCAGGGACAGACGTTCTACTTCTGCTCCGACAAGTGCCACCACAAGTTCGAGGGCGCACCGGCGAAGTACGCAACCGGGACGGCCGTCGAGGCGATGACGGGCGACGACCCGGACAGGGACGCAGCGCCGTCCGCGACCGATCCGGTGTGCGGCATGACCGTCGAGGTGGCGGCCGCCATCTCCGGGGGTCACGCCGGCCGGACCTACTTCTTCTGCTCAGACGGCTGCCGCAGCACCTTCCTCGCCGACCCGCTGGCCCACCTGAGTACCGCACGCGACCCGGTCTGCGGGATGGACGTCGCTGTCGCCGCACCCGGAGCGACCGCGACGGTCGACGGCACCGGGTACGTGTTCTGCATGCAGGGCTGCGCCGATTCGTTCGTCGCGGATCCCGGCCGCTACCTGGCCCAGTCCACGGGCGCGTCGCGGTGACCGCGGAGCTGACGGTCGAGCCGCACGCCCACCCGATCGACCCCATCCGCGTCGCCCACGCCCGCAGCCGCATGCCGAGCCTGGACGAGGCGAGCAGGCTCACCAGCCTGCTCTCGCTGATCGCCGACCCGGTCCGGCTGCGGATCCTGTACGCGCTCGACGTCACCGAGGAGCTCTGCGTCGGCGACCTCGCTCTCGCACTCGGCGCCAACGAGGACCAGGTCACCTACGGGCTTCGGCTGCTGCGCACCGCAGGTCTCGTCGTAGGACGCAAGGACGGCCGGGTCGTCTACAACCGCCTCGCCGCCGACTTCCCCGAGCCGCTACGAGACCACTGCCTGCACCAACTCGTCGAGATCACCCGCCGACCGCCCACCAGTGAGGACTGACCGATGACGATCAGCATCCCGTGCAAGCGCTGCAAGGCGACGATCGTCGCCGTCGACGAGGACGACCTCGTCCGGCAGGTCGAGGAGCACGCCCGCGACCACGGGGGCGCCCGCGGCAAGCACGTCCCCAAGCGAGAGCACCTCCTGCGGCACCAGCGCGGCGGCGAGCACAGGCACGACTGACCCTGGCTGAACCTCCATGTCGTCCATCGCTGCTCGCTGCGCGCTCCTCAAGGGCGGCGCCGCGTGCACGTATTACCCGTGAGAACGCCGACCGAGCGCCGCCCCGGGTTAGCTGGCTACGCGACGCCGAGCATGCAGCGGATGACATCTGAGCCGGCCGGACTGCCGCTGAGCCGGGCCGGCCGAGGGCCATTGTCAATGACTCTCCAGCCCCATCATCACCAACCGCAGCACTCCCTCACGGGCGCGCGCAGTTGGCCAGTGCTGGGCGTGACGGAGTTGGACGTAGCCCCACCCGAAGGTGTTGAACAGCACTGTCGCCGCCTCGGTGGGGTCCGTCTGCTGCCCCAGCGTGCCGTCCGCGGCCCCGTCAGCCAGGAGCTTGGCGAACGGAGCGACGAACACCTCGTGCGTCGGCAAGGTGCCGGTCACGTCGGGAGCCGCGTGGAAGATGCCGGTGTCGTCTGCGAACAACCCGGCAAGTAGGGGCAGGTGTCGGTCGGCGACGTCGCAAAGCGCTTCCAGCGCTGCTCGCAGCCGCTGGTCGGCCGCTGCGCTGGTGGTCAGGACAGGGAACAGCGCGTCCCGGAGTTCACCGGCAGCGCGCCTGCTCAGTCCGCCGATGACACCTGACAGTGTTACCTCGCGCCGATGCAAGGTCATGCGGGAGGTGCCGGCGGCCTCGGCGAGGCGAGCCAGCGTCAGTCCGGCATACCCGGAGCTTTCGATGACCACGACGGCGGCATCGAGCAGTTCCGCATCCATGCAGGCGGCTGGCTCCGCGGGGCCTGCGTCGATGCTTGGGTCGCTGCCTTGACCTGGCATTGCTTCCCCTCTATCGTCCCGAACATGAGTGTATCAAACTTGAGACAGGTAAGTACGGCGATGCCGGGCTGGCTCGGGCTCGTGGCCTCCGCCGGCGCGGCGGCCGGCCTGGTGGCCGCGTACTGGGATGATTCCTGGCACACCGACCGCGGCCGGGATGCGTTCGCGATCCCCCCGCACCTGCTGCTCTACGGTGGCGTGCTGCTCGCCTCCCTGTCCGTCCTTGCCTGGGCAGTGCTGGCGTGGCGGGACGCCGGATGGGGCATCGGCGGAGTCCGCCGGGTGCTCCGCGATCCGGCGCTGCTGCTGGCGGGCCTCGGCGGGATGACCACTCTGGGCAGTGCCCCTGTCGACAACCTCTGGCACCAGGCTTACGGACGTGACGCCGTCCTGTGGTCCCCGCCGCACCTGGCCGCGGTGGCCGGCACGCTGGCGCTGTCCGTAGGGATGCTCGCCGGGCTGCGCCACGCCACCGGACGAACCGGTGGGGCTGCCCGCCTGCTCGCCGCCGCCGGGGTGATCGGCACCCTGCAACTCCCGGTCCTGGAGTACGACTCCGACGTGCCGCAGTTCTCGTCACTGTGGTTCCTGCCGGTCGCCGCGCTCGGACTGTGCATCGCCGCCGCCCTGTGCGACGACCTGCTCCCCGGGCGGTGGGGGCCGGCAAAAGCCGCTGCGCTCTACACCGTCCTGCGGGCCGGCACAGTTGCGCTGCTCGCCACGCTCGGATTCTCTCAGACCTCTATTCCGCCGGTGCTCCCGTTGCTGGTGCTGACCGGCCTGCTGGCGGCGCGACCGCTCGCGGTGAGGCTGGTCATGCTGGGCGCGCTGGCCCCGCTGGCCTGGTGGCCGATCCCGCAAGTCCATGCCACGGCAGCCACGGTCGTCCCGGCCGGACAGCTACCGGCGGCGGTCATGCTGGGCGCCGCCTCAGGGCTGCTGGTGGCCCTCGTTCACGGCGACCTCCGGATCGGTGCCGCAGCCCGAACGCTATCCAGAGCGAGTGCCATGCTCGTCGTCCTGGCGCTAGTGGCAGCCACCGTCGCGGGAACGCCGAAGCCGGCCTGGGCACACGATCCCGGCCAGGGAGCGCAAGTGGCGCAGGGCCGGTTGAGTGTGCAGCGAACAGCCCACCAGGCATCGCTGACCATGACGATCCCCCTCCCCTGTGCCAGGTTCAAAGCGGTGGGCGTTGTTGCGCGACGAGCCGGGCAGATGCGCACCGGAACCCTCACCCTCGCGACAAGCCCCGAGGATGCCTGCCTGCTGACGGGGACGGTCGGCGACCTCGGGCCCGGCCGGTGGTTCATCTACGCCGAACTCGAAGGCTCCAGCCGCCAATCCCTGGAGAGCTGGCTACCGGCAACGGAGGACAGCACAGTCACTGCCGTTCGCCCGCTCTACGCACCGCCGGCCACCCTTGGCACAGGCACGCGAGAGGCTGCCGGCGCGGGACTGCTGCTCGTGGTGCTCGGACTACTAGCCGCCTGCCTGCGCCTGAGCCGTCGCGCCGCCAACACCCCGTTCTGGACCGCCCCAACATCACCAACGGCCGGCCCGTAACGAGCACGGCGGCCAAACCCGGACAGGTCGCTGGGTAGCCTCGGCGCCCACATCCGCATCCACGAGACCTGGCAGGACGACCTTGGTCCTCGGCGGGCGACCTCGGCGACCTCGCCAGCATCAACCTCGGCCGCTACCTGCCCGGCGCTGCCGCCGCCGCCATCAGCGGCCAGAAGCCCGACACCCCGCTGCTCGCACCGGCAGTCGCCGCCGTCCTGCTCGCGGCCTACGCGGCCGCCGCCGCCACCACCGGATGGATGGCCACCAACCGCCGCGATGTCCCGTGACCATTCCGACGTGTCAGCCGACCCACATGCACGGCAGCCGACAGGAGTCGCCTCCAGACGTCGAGTGGTCTAGCAAACCTAACCGCCACTTCGCGAGACCTCAGCGGAAACACCGCCGGGCGCTAGCAGCAATCTGCGCCTCGCCAGGCTTCGCTGCCTTCGCGTACGGCGATCGCGGCGAGGGCCAGGCCAATCACGGGATCGGTCCATCGCCAGCCGAGGGTCGCGGTGAGGGCCAGCCCGGCCAGGACGGCGGCGGCCTGGGCGGCGCAGAGCAGGTTCTGGATGCCCTCGCCGGCGGTGGCTGCGGAGTCCAGCCGCCGGCCGAGGCGTTGTTTGGCCACACCGAGGGCCGGCATGACGATCAGGCTGGTGGCAGTGAGCACGATGCCGAGCAGGCTGGTGGTGCTCTGGTGGCCGGTGATCAGGTCCCGGACGCTTTGTACGGCGATGTAGGGGGCGAGGAGGAAGAAGGAGACGGCGACGGCCTTCTGCGCTCGGGCCTCGGCCGTTTCTGACAGGGTACGGGTGCCGGTGAACCGCCAGATCACGATGATCGAGGCGAGGCCCTCGATGGCCGAGCCCAGTGCCCAGCCGGTCAGCGAGATCGAACTGGAGGTGGCGCCGGCGTAGAGGCCCAGGGCGCCTTCACCGGTCATCCACAGCAGCGACACCCACGACAGGGTGCGGGCGGTTTGGGCGGCGGCCTGCCAGCGCGGATCGCGGCGTCCCAGCGCGGCTGCCGGTGGCTGTCCGCTCATGGCGTGGTGCAGGGCCGGGCGCCGTGTTCGTGGGCGGCGTGCCCGACCGGTTCGAACTGGAAGGTGGAGTGGGCGACGTCGAAGTGCCCGGCCAGGCACTGCTGGAGCTCGTCGAGCAGTGCCGGTAGGTGCCCGTCGAGGAAGCAGGAGTCGTCGACCACCACGTGCGCGGTCAGGACCGGCAGGTCGCTGGCGACCGAGGAGGC
>JBBRYN010000114.1:0-5495 GCA_038237645.1 Mycobacteriales bacterium | reverse complement strand
CCGTCCGCTATCCGAAAGCTGCGTAACTATGCCAAGAAGATCATCGGTAAGCCGTGTGCGGGAAAACCGCACGCACGGTTTGAAAGGGGGATGGGGAAACAGGGCCGCAACGCGGCTCCTGCGCCCCTGACCACCAATGTTAGTTAGACGGCGGCGGGCACGATCGTCACGGCCCTGATTGTGTCGTGTTGGTCACAGCCGCCTGTTCGGGCAGGGCCGGGTCGAGCGCGGCGACGAAGACGCGAATTTGGGCGTGCTGGCCGGTGATGCGCTGCAGCTCGTCACGAATGTGGCGTTGCAGGTGTGTCGCCGTGGCCAGGACGGGTGGTTGGCCGGTGGCGATGATGCGGACGGTCACCACCCTCGGCCCGGCCGCATCGGCCGGGGCGTCGACGACCACAGCGGCCGGGTCCGCGGTGCTGCGTTCGGTGCTGGTGGGGCGGACGTGCTGGCGTAGGGCGTCGGTGGCGGTGAGCGTCAAGGCCCGCACCAGGGCTGGGTGCAGCCGCGCTACACCGGGGGTGGTAGCGGCGAGGTGGGCGGCGATGGAGGCGACCGCTCGATCACTGACTTGGAGGACGGGTTCGCCGTGCGGGCCGGTCACGACGTGTCCTCGGGCAGGTCGAGGTCGATGAAGTCGATGTCGACCCGGTGTGGGCGCAGTCCGAACTGAGTCTGCAGCGTGTCGGCGGTGAGCTGCCGGCAGGTGCCGGCCAGGCCGGGTAGCTGCGCTGGGTAGGTCGCCGTGGCGGTGATATGCACGCTGACCTCCGGCGCCCCGTGCGCCTCTGGACTGGGTTGGTCTGCGGTGTCGGCCGAGCACGAGTGGATGGTCAACTCTGGCAGGTCATCGAGGGCGTGCCGCAGCGCGGCGGCGATGGCGAGGGTGGTGACCAGTACACCCCCGCCGGTGACAGGCAGCGCCACGGTGTCGGTGGAGCGCAGTTCCGCCCAGACGGTGCGCATGATGCCCGGCAGCAGAGTCGCTGGCGCGTCGACCGGCGCGCCGGCCAGCTCACCGGCGGCGCGGCGGACCAGGCCGGCCTCGGCGGCCGCGCTCTGGCAGTAGGGGCAGCTCCGCTCGTGCTCGTCGAGGCGCCCAGCGCGCGCGTGGTCGGCGACCTCAAGTGGGTCACGACCACACGGCAGGATGGTGTCGCTTATCGCCATGACGCCATCGCCTCGGCGAGCTGGTGCCGGGCTCGGTAGATGCGGCCCCGGGCGGTGTCCAGGTTGATCCCGGCGATCTCGGCCACCTCCTGGTAGCTGCGGTCGTCGACCTCGCGCAGCAGCCAACAGACTCGTAGCTCGTCGGGCAGTCCGGCCAGCGCAGCCCGCAGATCGCTCAGCAGGGCATTGGTCTCGCTGTGCTGGTAGGGGTCGTCGGCCGAGGATACCGGCTGCCGGTCGGCTGCGAGGTCGCTGATGTCGACGGAGGAATCGATGTTGCGTTGCCGGCGACGTAGCTGGTTGAGGGCCTGGTTGGTGACGATGCGATACAACCAGGTGGAGAACTGGGCCTGCCCCCGGAACTGCGGCAACCGCCGCCAGGCGGCGACGAACGCGTTCTGGGTGGCGTCCTCGGCGTCGTCGGCATCGGCCAGGATCCGTAGCCCGACCGCATACATCGCCCGCTGATGGCGGCGCACGAGCTGCTCGAACGCGCGCGCGTCCCCGTCCCGGGCGCGGATGACCAGCACATCCTCGCGAAGCGGCCGCCGCGGGCGCGGCGGACCGGCCTCGGCGGGTGCGGGCGGGTCGATCACCGGATGAATGCTGCCAGATGGGTGATCGGGCTCACACATTCAATGGCGTGAGGTTCGGCCCGGCACCGGTGTCTGACTAAGGACGCACGCTCCACGTCGTGCAGCTCAAGTCGAGAACGGTCCGGCCCAACCCGGGCACGGCCGAGGTTCGTGATCAGCGAAGGAGATGTGCGATGAGCGCAGCTGACAAGGCGAAGAACAAGGCCGAGGAGCTGGCCGGCAAGGCCAAGGAGAAGATCGGTCACGCCACCGGCAACGAGGACTTGGAGGCTGAGGGCCACAAGGACCAGACCAAGGGCAACGTCAAGGACGCCGGCGAGAAGGTCAAGGACGCTTTCAAGCACTAGTCCCGACCGCAACCCGCGGGATCGGTCGGTGGGCAGCGACACACAGCACGGGGTCGCTGCCCACCATCGACCCTCACCCACGATTCATAGCCATCGACGAAGGACGTACCTGTCATGACATCCGCCACCAGCAGCACCGACAATCCAGCGCCCGGGCGCAGCGAACGCTCGCGCTCCGGGCAACTCGACAAGGCCGCCGCCGGCACCGAGACCGCGCTGGCCACCACCCACGGCAACACCACCATCGCCGACATCGTCGTGCAGAAGATCGCCGGCCTGGCCGCGCGGGAGATCAGCGGCGTTCACAAGCTCGGCGGCGCCGCAGCGCGCGCCTTCGGCGCCGTCCGCGAACGCATCCCCGGTGCCCGGCCCTCGATCGGACAGGGAGTCAGCGTTGAGGTCGGCGAACGACAGGCCGCCGTGGACCTGAGCCTGATCGTCGAGTACGGCGTGGAGATCGGCGAGTTGACCAAGGCCATCCGCCGCAACGTCATCAACTCCATCGAGCGGATGACCAGCCTGGAAGTCACCGAGGTAAACATCGCCGTCGACGACGTGCACCTGCCCGACGACGACAATGAACCGGCCGAGGCCCGGGTCGAATGACCTCGCCGTCCGGCGCGCCGGTGCCGGAGCCCGCCAGCCAGGTCCCAGCTGGCGATCCCGGCGGCGACCGTGAACCGGAACGAATCAGCGTGGCCGTCCTGGCCTGCCCCGACGTGGCTGACCTGTCGGCCGGGGCGTTCGGTGAGATCCGCTCCTACCTGCCCGGACGCAGCGTCCCCGGCGTCAAAGTCAACGACTCCGCCGTCGAGGTTCACATCGTGGCTCGTTTTGGGCCGCCGCTGCAGGCGATCGCCGCGCAGATCGACGATGCCCTCGCCCCGATACTGGCCGGGCGAGAACTTCGGGTGACCGTCGAAGACGTAACGATCCCCGCCGACCTCTACTAGTGGCCGAGGAGCGCAGCGTGTTCGAGGATCGCCAGATGATCGACGACCGTTCAGCGACGGGACCACACAGCGGTCGCCGAGACTTCGCCGCCGGTCGAGCCCGGCGCGCCTGGATCGCGGCGCATCACCCCGACCACGGCGGCGAAACGGACGCATTCATCGCCGGGATGGACCGCAGCGCCTGGCTGAGTTCTGGAGCGAGCGAGGCGCCGATCACCGGCTACCGCCGCCGCGGCATCGCCGGGGGGCTACGAACCCTGGCCCGCCAAGCCCGGCTGGCCCGTCGCCGCCGGCGCGGGCACCGCACGGCCCGGTCCACCCGGGTGCAATGACGAGGCCGCTAGCACGAACGAGGAGAGGAACGCTCATGCAGCAACACGCAGCCACCCTGGTGGGCTTGATCGTGGGATTGGCGCTCGGTTTCGCCGGCGCGTTCGGCGGGTGGAGCGCGTTCGTGATCGTGCTCGTGCTCGCCGCGGTTGGGCTGCTGGTGGGCCGGGTGATCGACGGCAACCTCGACCTGACCCTCTACCTCAGCGGTCGACGGGACCGCGACTACCGGTGAACGGCACCGCCCCCGCACGGCCCGAGACCCGCCCCCGACAAGCGCCCGACGCGGCCGGCACCGGGCCGTCGGCGCGGCCGGCTGAGGAGCGGGGCGCAACGGTGATCGCCGCGCGGGTTATCGAGAAGACAGCCGCCCACGCCGCCGCGCAGCTCGACCAGGTCTACGGCCTGTCCCGGCGCATGGTGGGGGTCAGCGTCGGCGCCGAGCACGTCCGCGCCGACGCCGAGGTGGATGGGCAGGTCGTCAGCTTGCGTGTGCAGCTCGGCGCCGCGTTCCCGACACCGCTGGTGACCTTGACCCGCGAGGTCCGCGAACACGTCACCGCCCAGGTCCAGCAGCTGTGCGGCGTGCGGGTCGACCACATCGACATCACCGTCGCCGCCCTACGGCACCCCAGCGTGGAACGGCGGCGCGTGCAATGACCACTACCACGCCAGCCGACAGCGCACCCGGCACCGCCGGCGCACTACAACCCGCACTGCACAGCAGCCGCCGCGGACCTGGTCGTGCGCGCATGCCGCGTGGGTCCCGCCCCGTCACTGCCCTGCTGGTCGCCGTATTGGCCACCGCGGTGTGCGCATTCGGTGCGGTCGAAGCGATCTCGCTGGCCGTCAACCATCGCTGCGTCGGGTTCGACGTGCACGCCGTCACCCGCTACGCCCGCAACACGCATTGGACCGCCACCGCCGTGTCCGCCGCCGGCGTCATCGCCACCATGCTCGGCCTGCTGGTGCTGCTGGCCGGGCTGCTGCCGCCCCGTCGCCGGGTCGTCGAACTCGACAGCAGCGATCCGCATCTCGCGGTCGGCATCACCGTGGCCAGCCTGCGCCGCGCCCTGCACGCGCGGGTCACCGCGATCGACGGCATCAGCCGCGTCCGGGTCCGTGGCCGACGCCGCCTGACCATCACCGCCACCGCCGGGATACGCGACACCGGCGGGCTCATTGAAGCGATCCAGACCGCGGCCACCGACCAGCTCACTGCCGCCGCTCCGGTACACCGCCCCCGGGTCCGCGTCCGACTGCGCAGGAAAGAGTCCTGATGCGTCGACACGCAGCCCGCGGAAACCGCATAGGGCTCACCCTGCTCGGGCTCGCGCTGCTGCTCGCCGGCGCCGCGCTGCTCGCCCAATCGCACGGCTACTTCGGCCGCCAAACCTCCACCCAGGCGATCTACCCGCCGGTCGCGCAACGCTACGTGCACACCCACTCCTGGATCTGGGCGGCGGTGGCCGCCACCGCCATCATCATCGGGCTGCTCTGCCTACGCTGGCTGCTCGTCCAACCCCGCCGCGAGCGGCTACGCCGCGCCCGCCTCGACCACGATCGCAACCAAGAACCTGGCGCCGGGCACACCGTCCTGCTCACCGCGGCGCTCGGCGACGTCATCGACGACGACCTCGGCGCCTTGCCCGGGGTGCGCAGCGCCACTGGGCAGATCGCCGGCAGCCCGGACCACCCCGACCTGTGGCTCAGCATCACCACCGCCGCCGACGCCGACCTGGCCACTCTGCGGCAGCACCTCACCGCCGAGTTGCTGCCGGCTCTACGGGGCGCACTCAACCAGCCCGACCTGGCGGCCTATCTCCGTCTCACCGTCACCTACCGCCGACCCGACCACAGCGCCGGCTCCCAGATCCGCATCGACGCCCCATCCGACGCGCCCGCCGAAAGGACAGCATGAAACCCAAACGAAATTTCTTCGCCCTACTCGGATGGGCTGAGGTGTGTCCCTCCCACCGGACGGTGACCAAACACAGGAGAATTCTTTCCTGACGAAGGGGTCATTTGTGGGTAAGTACAGGAAGTTCTCTCCAGAATATCGTCTGGAGGCCGTAAAGAGTGTTCTCGAGTCGTCTCGT
>JBBRYN010000113.1:0-5543 GCA_038237645.1 Mycobacteriales bacterium | reverse complement strand
TGGGCGACGCTGGTCCTGGTGTTGCCGCTGGCGGTGACCCTCGAAGGGCTGGGTACGGTCGCGCACCCCGCAGTGCCGCCGCTGCCGGCTGCCCTGCGCGGCGTCCAGGCACCGGTGCTCGTGCTGCCCAGCGACGGGTTCCACGATGCGGCGACGATGACCTGGTCCACGCAGTCCTGGCCGGAGGTGGTCAACGGCAGCTCCAGCATCGAGCCGCGGCAGATCGGCGAGCTGCGGCAGCGGGTGGCGGGGTTCCCCGACGCGGCCTCGGTTGCCTTCCTGCGAGACCTCGGGGTGCGCACGGTGGTGCTGCTGCCCGGCTACGCGTTCGGCTCGCCGTGGCAGGGTGCCGAGAGCCGCCCGGTCGACGGCCTGGCCCTGCACCGCGAGCAGGTCAGCGGCGGTGACTGGGTCTACCGCTTGGACCGCTGACCGGCGCAGCTCGGCCGAGCTCGGCCGAGCGCCACGACTCCGCCTCCTGCGGCTCCGGCACGGCCGCCTCGGCCCGCAGGAACAGCACGAACATCAGCACCAGCATCGCCGCCCGGCCCCACACGCCGATGATCAGCGCCTGCTTGGCCAGCCCGAAATCCACCCCGCGGGACAGGTCGTAGAACCACCGGAACAGCCCGACGTACAGCACCGCGTCCAGCGTCATGTAGGCCGCCCACCAGCCCCAGCGCACCCGCAGCAGAACGAAGAACGGCAGGAGCCACAGGGCGTACTGCGGTGAGTGCACCTTGTTGAGCAGCAGGTACGCGACCAGCATCGCCGCGCTGACGCCGAGGAACGGGTAGCCGTCCTCGCGCCGCCCGCGTACCCAGCCGTAGCCCAACGCGATCAGGAAGGCCACCGCGAGCAGGACCGGGACCAGCACGTTCAGGGTGCCGCGCCCGAGGCCGTCCGGTGGGAAGGCCCAGTACCAGATGCTGTTGGTGGTGACATCGGCGTTGCGCAGCGCCTGGAACTCATACGACGCCCACCAGCCGCCCGGGTTGGCCAGGACGAACGGCAGGTTGATCAGCGCGAAGGTGCCGGCCCCGGCGAGCAGGACGAGCAGGGCGTCGATCCGGGCGCGGTCGCGCAGTCGGGCCAGGACGAGCGGTGCCAGGAAGAACAGCGGCCACAGCTTGACCGCGCCGCCGACGCCCAACAGGATCGCCGCGGCGATCATCCGGTGCTTCCACCACTGGTAGAAGGCGGCCACCGTCGCCGCGACGACGAGCAGGTCCCAGTTGTGGAAGGAATACCAGATCAGCGGTGGCGCCGCCGCGTAGTAGTAGGCGCGCAGCCGGACCCAGCGAAAGAGCAGCCACGCGGTCACCAGGCTGAACGGCGCCAGCAGGATGGCGGTGAAGCCGAGGTAGGACGCGGAGTCCGTGGCGAGGAGGCCGGGCAGCCAGGTGACCAGCCCGGTCAGGACCGGGTACTCGATCGCCCCGCCGCGCAGGTCGGCGCCGCCGTCCGGCGTGGTGACCAGGTGGCCGTGAATGTACGGGAAGGCGTGGTCGGCGATGCCCCGGGTGAAGTACAGGACCTGGATGTCGTTGCTGCACAGCAGCCTGTCTCGCCGGCCGTTGTAGTCGGGGCCGCACGGCGCCTTGAGCAGGAATCCCAGGCCGGTGAACAGCGCGCAGCACAGGAGCGCGAGTCCGAGTCCGCGTCGCGGGTCCACGGGCCGAAACGCTAACAGCCCGAGATGCCTCAGGCGGCTACATCAGCCAGCGTGAACACGTCCTCCGTACCGTCGAGGACCCCACCGATCGGGTCGTCCTCCACGCCGTCGGCCCGGATCGGGTCGTTGCCCGGCCGCAGCACGTCGACGACCACGAACCCGCACAGCACCACCAGCCCGGCGGCGCGGCCGGTCGCCGCGAAGATGAACAGCCACTCGGGGATCACCGGCGCGCCGCGGGCGGCCCCCACCAGCTCGTAGTAGAACGCCAGGAAGTACGCCAGCTCGCAGACCTGCCACGCCAGGAAGGCGCCCCACCGCGGCCGGGCCAGGACGGCCAACGGGATCAGCCAGAGCACGTACTGCTGCGACCACACCTTGCCGGTCAGCAGGAACACCGCCACCACGAGGAACAGCAGCTGGCCCAGCCGCGGGCGCCGGGGAGCGGCCAGGGTCAGCAGGGCGATGCACAGACAGCCGAGCGTCAGGGCCACCGCCACGGCGATGTTGAGCCGCACCGGTGACCCGCCCGCGGGCACGTGGGCGTCCAGCGAGCGCCCACCCATCACGTGCCGCAGGCCGTACCAGAAGGTGCCCCAGTCGACGCCCCGCGTCCGGCTCAGCTCGAAGAAGCGGTTCCACGACTCCGGGGCGGCGTGCCGGATCGGCTCGTTGACCGCGAACCAGGTCAGGCCGGCCACGGCCGCGGTGGTGGCGAAGGCCCGCAGCTTGCCGACCCGCAGGCACAGCAGGAACATCGGGCCGAGGAACAGCAGGGGGTAGAACTTCGCGGCGATGGCCAGCCCGAGCAGGACGCCGGCCAGCACCAGCCGTTTTCGGGCCCAGGCGAGCAGCGCCGTCGTCGCCAGCGCGACCGCGAACAGGTCCCAGTTGACGTACGCGGTCACCACCATCGCCGGTGCCAGGGCCAGCATCGCCGCGTCCCAGGGCCGCCGCCGGTGCAGCCGGGCCAGCGCCCACCCGGTCACCAGTGCCGACGCCGCGAGGAGCAGGGCGGTCAGGTCGAAGAAGGTACGGGCCGGAGTCTGATGGTCGAGCAGACGCGTCACCGCCGCGACGGCCGCCATGACCCCGCCGGTCAGGACCGGGTACTCGACCGGGTGGTCGAGGTAGGGCACCTGGCCCTTGTCCAGGCCCTCGGCGAAGTAGAGGGCGAACACGTCGGTGTAGCAGGCATGGGTGTACTGGTACTCGTGCGCCCACGCGGCATCGCGGCACGGCGCCTTCTGCACCCAGGCGGCCGCGAGCACGAGCAGTGCCATGGCGAGGATGACCCGCACCGGGCTCCAGAACCGGTGGCCGGCAGTGGAAGCGTGCCGGCCGGGCGGGCCGCCGATCGCCTCCGACAGGCCGAGTACGACCGGGTCCGCCGCCGTTGCCGGGACGGTCCCGCTCAAGTCAGGTCGCGGGTCATGGCGGGCCGGCCGTGCTGCGCGGGGCGTGTGGCGGCGGCCGGCAGGCGGGGAAGGTCGGGCATCTCGTCTTCGTCGGGCGCGGCGAGGGCGTCGGGCTCGGGAGCGGCGACGGCAGCGGGCTGGCCGACGGCACCGGCGGCGGTGACGGCGATGGCGGCGGTGACGGCGGCGGCGGCGGGTTGTCGTTGCCCGCGTCGCGCTTGCCGATGTTGGCCGCCGGGGGGAACGTCCTGATCGGCTGATTCTTCAGGGCGCCGTCCATGAACGCCTTCCACGTCGCACCCGGCAGGCCGGAGCCGTAGATCTGCCGGCCGGTGTTGGTGACCAGCGGTGTCTTGAGGTTGTCGTGGCCGACCCACACCGCCGCCGCCAGCTGCGGGGTGAAGCCGCACATCCAGGCGGCGCTGTTGCCGCCGCCGTTGCCGCCCGTCTGGTTGGCGTTCGGGTCCTCCGCGGTGCCGGTCTTGGCCGCCGCCGGGCGCGCACCTGCGAGCCGGTTGGCGCTGGTGCGCACCACCTGCTGCATGGCGTAGCCGGCGTCCGCGGCGACATCGGGGGCGAACGCCCGCTTGCCGTCCGACTTCTGGTGCTGGTACACGACCTCTCCGGTGTCGATCCGCACGACCTTCTCCACGAAGTACGGGTCGTGCTGCACCCCGCCGTCGGCGAACGTGGCGAACCCGTCGGCCTGGTCGATGGGGGTGATCTCGAACTGCCCGATGCCGAAGCCGTTGGACAGCTTCCCGGAGTTCACGAAGTTGTCGATCGGCTGGCCGGCAAGCGAGCGGATCCCGGCCGCCTTGGCCAGCAGCGCGGCCTTCTGCGCGCCGACCTTGGCGGTGAGCGCGTAGTAGACGGTGTTCAGGGACAGCACGGTGGATCGGATCAGGTCACAGTGGGCGCACTGGCTGCCACGGCCGTCGCCGCTGTTGTAGACCGGAGCCGTACGGTCCGGAAAGTCCTGCGGAGAGGTGCCGTTCCAGAAGGACCGCAGGCTGATCCCCTGGGCGAGGGCTTCGGCGAGCACGTACGGCTTGATCGATGATCCGGGCTGGTAGGAATGGGACGCGTAGTCCAGCGCGCCGTTGCCGATCTTGCCGCCGTAGTAGGCCTTGACCGCCCCGGTGCCCGGCTCGATCGCCACCAGCGCCTGGCGCAGGTCGGCCGGCTGGCCGGCGAAGGTCGACGCGACCGCGTCGACGGCGGCGGTCTGCGACTGCTTGTCGATAGTGGTGATCACCTTCAGGCCGGCCCGCCGAACGACCTCGTCGGTGATGCCCTGCGCCTCGAGCTCCTTGGACACCTGGCGCACGATGTAGCCACGCGAACCCGACAGGTTGTTGAACTGGCTCGACCCCACCGGCCGCACGACCGGGTAGCGGGCCTGCGTCTCCTGGGCCGGCGTCAGCCACCGCTGGCTCACCATGCCGTCGAGGACGTACTGCCAGCGGTCCCGGGCGGCCTGCGGATGCTCCTGCGGGTTGTAGCGGGCGGGTGAGCGGATGCTCGAGGCCAGCACCGCCCCCTGTTCGAGGGTCAGCTTGCTCGCCGGCTCCCCGAAGTAGGTCTCGGCGGCCGCCTCGATCCCGTAGGCGCCGCGGCCGAAGTAGATGGTATTGAGGTACCACTCCAGGACCTGGTCCTTGGAGTAGGAGCGGTCCAGCTTGACCGCGATCACGATCTCGCGGAACTTCCGGGTGAAGGTGCGCTGCTGGTCGAGGTAGGCGTTTTTGGCGTACTGCTGGGTGATCGTCGAGCCGCCCTGCAGGTCCTTGCCGCGCAGGTTCGCCCAGATGGCCCGCGCGATGCCCTTGGGGGAGATGCCGCTCTCGCTGTAGTAGTTGCGGTCCTCCGCCGCGAGGACCGCCAGCTGGACGCTCTTGGGCACGCTGCTCAGCTTGATGTCCGCGCGGTTCTGCGCACCGATCCGGGCCAGCTCGTTGCGGCCGTCGGCGAAGTAGATGATCGAGCTCTGCTTGTTGTGCACCTCGGCCGGCAACGGCACGCGGGTGGCGCCGTAGACCACCCCGAGCAGCCCGCAGGCCATGAAGAGGGTCAGCCCGCTGGCGATGAAGGCCAGCCGTTGGCGCCGCCGCCGCCGCTTCTGGCTCTTGGCGGGGTTGCGCTCCTGGCGCGCCGCACGCTTCGACCGCCGATGGGACTTCCGCGGGCTCTGCGGCGGCAGGATCGAGCCGGGATCGGCGCCTGCGGGCGGGAGGCTCACCCCTCCACCATGCATGGTCGGCCCGCCGAAGCCCAAACGGGGGGTGCGCCCTCACGCACATCATTACCGGGCCTGCACAACCCCTTCACCCGAGTCGCCCGGCTCCCCCCCCATTACCCGCGGGACCCAAAAACGGGGCCCAGTGTTCCACCCCCAACCCCGGCCGAACCCCCGCACCGAAGACCCGTACAGCGGGAAAAGGCGCCCC
>JBBRYN010000112.1:0-5918 GCA_038237645.1 Mycobacteriales bacterium | reverse complement strand
GACGAGCTCGTCGGAGAACAACTCCCGGCGCAACCTGCCAGCCGCAGACTCGGACACATTCTGGGTCTCAATGTTGGTCACAGTCACAGTGAACTCCTTCATCAGCAGACCCATCGCTTACACAGACCATCTGACACCTCCTGGGGTTTCGAGGACGGCGGCCTGCCCGATCAGGAACTCCTCCGCCTTGACCTGCACCGCCGCATCCACCGGCGGCAGATCGCCAAGCACCTGAGCGATCACCCGGGCCTGCTCGGCGTTGACCTGCGCCGCCGCCAGCGCCACCCCCGTCGCGGCACAGTCCGACCGGACGGCCTTGGCCAGCGCGACGGTCCGCCGCGCCTCACCCGGGTGCATCCGCACCCGGGCCCGCAGCCAGCCTGCCGTCGACGTCGCCCCCGACACCCCGATGTTGCGACCGTCGGCCTCCGCGACCGCGGCGAGTTTCACCGCCGCCAGCCGCGACTCGACCGCGGCCAGCCGGTCGAACAACCGGCCCAAGTCGGCGTCGGACAGCGACCAGCAGTTGCCCTCCGCCAGACCGCCCACCCCGGCCTCCACGTCCCCGAGGGACGCCAGCATCCGATGACACACCGGCGGCGTCACACCCTGCGACATGAACCGAACCTAACCGCCGGGTACGACACTCCTACGGCCGGGAAACCCCTGTGGACAAAGCAATTCCTACGTCGGTCAAGGAAGCCAGCAGCGTGATCGGTGAATGCGCGCACACGGCGCTCACCACCGATGCAGACGCGGCTCGACAGCAGCGTCGATACGGCGCTTCATCCGGAGTGGGCGCCGGGGCTTGCCGAAGCGTTGCGGCACGAGCACTCACGTACGGTCGCCTCGCTGGAGACACCCGTGACCGAGGCGACTCCCGCACCCGCGCAACGCCGGCGGCAGGACGAGGGTTCCGTCGGGTAGGAGCCGACCGGCTGGTTCAGCCGCGAGCAACGTAACGCCAGCCGCGGACTGCTCAGTCCGTCGCGGCCGGCTCCCGGCCGCGGCTGGTGTGCCGGGGCGCCGCGAGGGTAGCCGGATGCGGCGCGACCAGGCCGCGCCTGGCCCGCGCGGCACACAGCCGGGCCAGCTCGGCATAGGCAGGGGCCCCGATCAGCTCGGACAGCTCCGGCGCGTATGACTGGTAGAGCCGCTCCCGGGCCACGTGCGCCTCGGGTGACGAGGTGCACCACCAGTGCAGGTCGTGCCCGCCCTCGCCCCACGCCCGGCGGTCGAACTCCGTGACGGTGCTGACCAGCACCTGGGAGCCGTCGGGCCGGGTGGCCCAGTCCTGAGCGCGGCGGATCGGCAACTGCCAGCACACGTCCGGCTTGGTCTGCAGCGGGTGCCGATCGGTGCGCAGCGCAAGGGCGTGCAGGGCGCAGCCCTCGCCGCCGGGGAACCCGGGCCGGTTGAGGAAGATGCAGGCGCCGTCCACGGTACGGGTGCGGCGGGCCGGCTTGCCGTCGAGCTCGTCGGTCGTGACGACGCCCTTGCGGCCCTTCTTGTGGTATTGCCAGGTCTCCGGGGTGAGCTCGGCAGCGCTCCGGCGGGTGCGCTTCTCGTCGTCGGCGTCGGTGAAGAACGCGCCATGGCTGCAGCAGCCGTCATCCGGCCGGTCGGCGCTGATGCCGTGGCAGCCGCGGCCGAAGATGCACGTCCACGACGACAGCAGCCAGGTCAGATCGGCCCTGATCACGTGCCCGTCGTCGGCCGGGTCGGCGAACTCCACCCACTCCCGGGCGAAGTCCAGCCCCACCTCACGGTCCTTCGGTGTAACCACGGGCAACAGCCTAGGCGCGACGCGTACGGTTTCCGCATGCGGCTCGGTGTGCTCGACATCGGTTCCAACACCGTGCACCTGCTGGTGGTGGACGCGCGCCGCGGCGGGCACCCGATGCCGGCCCACTCCGAGAAGTCCGTCCTACGGCTCACCGAGCATGTCGATGCGAAGGGAAAGCTGTCGTGCGGCGGAGCCCAGGCGCTCGTCAGCGCGGTGGAGGCGGCCCGGAAGTCGGCCAAGCGGCTCGGCGTCGACGACCTCCTCGCCTTCGCCACCTCGGCGGTCCGAGAGGCATCCAACTCCGGTGCGGTCATCGAGCGTGTCGCGGCGGAGACCGGGGTCGCCATCGACGTGCTCAGCGGCGGGGACGAGGCGCGGCTCACCTTTCTGGCCGTGCGCAGGTGGTACGGGTGGAGCGCCGGCCGGCTGGTGGTGCTCGACATCGGCGGTGGCTCCCTGGAGGCCGCCGCCGGCATCGACGAGTCGCCGGAGGTCGCCCTGTCCGTGCCGCTGGGTGCCGGTCGGCTTACTCGGGAGCGGCTGCTCGGCGACCCGCCCGACGCGAGCACGGTCGACGCGCTGCGAGCACACGTGGAGAAGTGCCTGCGACCGGTCGTCGCGGCGATCACCGCCGGCGGTCCGGCCGACCGGGCGGTCGCTACGTCGAAGACCTTCCGGTCACTGGCCCGGCTGACCGGTGCTGCGCCGTCCTCCGCCGGCCAGCGCGCCGCCCGCAGCCTCACCCTGGCCGGCCTGCGCCAGGTCGTCGCCTTCATCTGCCGGATAACGGCAGCGGACCTGGCCGGCCTCGAGGGTGTCAGCGCCGCCCGCGCGCACCAACTGCTCGCCGGTGGCGTGGTGGCCGAGGCCGCGATGCGGATGCTCTCGGCGGAGTCGGTCGACCTGTGCCCCTGGGCGCTGCGCGAGGGCGTGATCCTGCGCCGCCTGGACTGGCTCGACGGCGTCTGAACCGTGCGGGCGGGTCAGCGACCGCACGGTGGCCAGCTTCGCTGCCGTGATGGTGGGGTGAATTGGGTGAAACCATCAATACCGATCGGCAAACGAAACGTCCTGGCGACAATTGGTGGCTAGGGTTGGAAAGCGTGAGCACGGCAGCACAGCCCGCCCAGGCAAAACGGCCGCGGCCGGTCGGCGTAGCGATGTCGACCGGGTCGTGCTATCCGGCGTCGACCGCGCGTGCCTTCGAGATCGCCAAGCGGCTGGGCTATGACGGGGTCGAGATCATGGTGTCCAACGACCCGGTCAGCCAGGACGTGGAAGCATTGTCACGCCTGTCTGACTACCACGGCATCCCCGTCGTCTCGCTGCACGCTCCTTGCCTGCTGATCACCGCGCGGGTGTGGGGCACCGAGCCGTGGGAGAAGCTGCGCCGCTCGCGGCAGGTGGCCGAGCGACTCGGCGCCCGGACGGTGGTCGTCCATCCGCCGTTCGTCTGGCAGCGCGACTATGCCCGGACGTTACGGGAGGGACTTGCCCGGATGGCGGCCGAGACCGAAGTGAAGTTCGCCGTCGAGAACATGTTCCCGTTGCGCGCCAGGGGCCGGGCCTTTTCCGGCTACACCCCCGACTGGGATCCGACGGGGCAGGATTACGACCACTTCACCCTCGACCTGTCGCATACGGCGACCGCGCAGAGCGACGCCCTGCGGATGGCTGCCGCGATGGGCGACCGGCTCGCCCACGTGCACATGGCGGACGGCTCAGGGGCCGGCAACCGGGACGAACACCTCGTCCCCGGCCGGGGCAGGCAGCCCTGCGCCGAGTTGCTCGCCGGGCTGCGCCGGGGCGGGTTCGCCGGTGACGTCGTGATCGAGGTCAACACCCGCCGGGCTGCCGACTGCCGCCGCCGCGACGCCGATCTGGCCGAGGCCCTCGCCTTCACCCGGCGGCACCTGGCCGACCCGCCAACGGCAAAGCACGCGCCCACGGCCCAGCACGTGCCCACGGTGAACGGCAGCGCTCAAGGCAAGACCAGTCCACGCGGACGCCGCCCCGCCGGCTCGCCGCGGGTCACCACGTAGCCTGACCGCATGCTCCGTCGTACCATCCTCGCCGCCGCCGACTCGGCGACGACCCGCCGGCTGATCAGCGACGCTCCGGTATCCCGGTCGGTGGTGCGCCGGTTCGTCGCCGGGCAGGATGTCGCCGACGCCGTCCGGGTGAGCCGGCAGCTGGTCGACTCCGGCCTAAGCGTGAGCCTCGACCATCTCGGCGAGGACACCACCGAGGAATCGCAGGCAAAGCGCGCCGCCACCACCTACCTGACGGCGCTCGACCGGCTTTCCGCCGAGGGTTTGACGGCGCACACCGAGGTCAGCGTGAAGCTGTCCGCCATCGGCTTGCTGCTCGATCCGGCCATGGCCCGCGAGCATGCCCGGACGATCTGCGAGGCGGCGGTCAAGGCGGGCACCGCCGCGACCATCGACATGGAGGACCACACCACGACGGACGCCACCCTCGACCTCGTCCGGGAGCTCCGCGCCGACTTCCCGTCGCTCGGCGTGGTGCTGCAGTCGTGCCTGCGGCGGACCGAGGGCGACTGCCGGGAGCTGGCCTACCCCGGCTCGCGGGTGCGGCTGTGCAAGGGAGCCTACAAGGAGCCGGATTCGGTCGCCTTCCAGGACAAGGCCGACGTCGACCGGTCCTACGTACGCTGCCTCAACATCTTGATGGGCGGCCCGGGTTACCCGATGATCGCCACCCACGACCCGCGCCTGCTGGCGATCGCCGATGACCGGGCGAGGTGGTACGACCGGGCCCGGCGGACGTATGAGTACCAGATGCTCTACGGCATCCGGCCGGCCGAGCAGATCCGGCTGGCCTCCAGCGGCGAGACGGTCCGGGTCTACGTCCCCTTCGGCGACGATTGGTACGGCTACCTCATGCGCCGGCTGGCCGAGCGCCCGGCCAACGTCGCCTTCTTCCTGCGCTCCGTGGTCAGCAAGAAGTGACCCGGATCGCCGTCGTCGGCGCCGGCAAGCTGGGTGAGGCGCTGCTGTCGGGGATGCTGCGGGCCGGCCGGCCGGCTGGGGACCTGGTGATCACCGCCCGGCGCGCGGAGCGGGCAGCCGAGGTGTCCGGGCGCTACGGCGTGCCCGCGCTGTCCAACGCCGAGGCGGCCGTGCAGGCCGACATCCTGCTGATCACCGTCAAGCCGCAGGACATCGAGCCGCTGCTCGCCGACCTGGCACCGGCCATCACCGCCGGCACGCTGGTCATCTCGGTGGTGGCGGGCATCCCCACGGCGCTGATCGAGCGGCGGCTGGGCGACGGCACGCCGGTGGTCCGGGTGATGACCAACACCCCGGTGCTGGTCGACGAGGCCATGTCGGCGATCAGCGCCGGGCCGCATGCCACCGAGCGGCACCTCGTCGCGACGGAGGAGATATTCGCGCCGGTCGGCAAGGTGCTGCGGGTGCCCGAGGCGCAGCAGGACGCGGTGACCGCGCTGTCCGGCAGCGGCCCGGCGTACTTCTTCTTCCTGGTCGAGGCGATGACCGACGCGGGGATCCTGCTCGGGCTGCCCCGCACGGTGGCCGCGGACCTGCTGGTGCAGACGGCGCTCGGTGCCGCGGTGATGCTGCGGGACACCGGCGAGCACCCGGTGAAGCTGCGCGAGGCGGTCACCTCCCCGGGGGGCACGACGATCAACGCGATCCGCGAGCTGGAGAACCACGGCGTGCGGGCGGCCTTCCTGGCCGCCATCGAGGCCGCGCGCGACCGGGCCCGGGCGCTCGGGCAGTCCGCCGGCTGACCTCCGTCGCGGACGGGCTGGTGAAGTCCGGGTTGGTGGGCGGCGCGCCCGAACGGCGCCCATGATTACTTCGACGATTTGTCGTCCACCAGGTGCATCTCTCTCCGGTGGTACATCAGTACGAGAGCTTTCCCGCGGGCGAGTTCTGCCGTCTTGGGCCCGACGTAAAAGTTGTACTCCCGGGCGCGCTCCCATTTCTTGATCCGGCGTGCCAACGCGGCTCTTCGAAGTTGAGGGGGAAGTGACCCTCATGTGACGGTTGCCAGGCGTTGTCGCCTGGTGCAGGCGTACCGTACCCGGCGTCGCTGGTTGTCGAGGTTGCGGAACCCGAACGCCACGCGGGCGGCGTCTTTGATG
>JBBRYN010000111.1:0-6138 GCA_038237645.1 Mycobacteriales bacterium | reverse complement strand
TGAGGGTGTGGCTGCCCGGCAGCCCCGGCAGCGCGATGTCGGCGAACGAGACCACGCAGCGCACGCTCACCCGGATCGAGGCCACCGTGCCGGTGGGGGCGTGGAACCCGGAGGTGTCGACTCGCACCCTGGTCTGCATGCAGTGCAGGCCCTGCGCCTTCAGCGTCGCCGTCGCGGAGCTCAAGGCGAGTTGCTCGGCCTGGGCCGGGTCGCGCGCGATCGAGGCGTCCCGGGCTGCGGACGCGGCGACACCGGTGATGCTGTCGTCGGCCAGCGCGACCCGCGCGCCGACGGCGATCACCCCGATGAGCAGAAACAGGATGGGCGCCGCGCCGGCGAAGGCGATCAGGCTCGAGCCCCGGTCCGAACGCCACGCCAGCCTGCCGGGTCGCCGCGTCATGGCCCGGCCTGTGTAGTGAACCGCTCGAGGGGCATTGTCGCGGACTGGCGGACAGCCGACAGGGCACGGACCGGGACGATCGCGTCCGCGAGCGCGGAGCAGGACACGGTCACGCTGGTCGTGGTGCTCGACTGCCGCACCCGGATCTCGTGCACGCCGCCGCCGGCCTTGTCGAGGTAATGCCGGGCCGCGTCGGCGCCGGCGCCGGCGGGTGCGTTGAGTGCCCGGGCGGCCTGCACGCCGAGCTGGGCGGCGGACTGGCAGAGGTTACGGGCGTGATACCACATCGCGGCCTGCACCCCGCCGAAGGTGAGTAGGAATAAGACCACCGCGACTCCGGCGAAGGCGATCAGCTCGACACCCGCGTCCGGGGCAGCATGCAGCGCGCGCCAACGCCGTCGCGCCCCTGGATGGGCGCGACGTATCAGCTGGCCGCCTGAGCGCATTGAGACGTCGTCGAGCGAACCCGGTGGTGTCAGAGCTTGGCCAGGCAGGCGTTGATGCTGGTGTGGAAGGCCGCGTAGATGATCGCGAGGAAAGCCACGGTCATCGCGGCGATGCCCGCCACCGCGATCAGCTCGATACCGGCGTCGCCGCGCACCAGTCGCCGGCGACGTTCGATGCCGTCACGCAGCGCCGCGAGCGTCAGGAGCATGCCGCTGACCATCACGGCCAGCCTCAGCTGCAGTCGGTTCATGACCCTGTCCTTTCGGGTTCGTGCGGGCGGCCTAGCCGAACACCCGCATCATCGGAGGGATAAGCAGCATCAGGATGTAGCCGGCCAGCAGCATCAGGCCCGGCTGGACGAGGCGTTCGGTGCGGTTCTTGGCCTCGGCCTTGTCCTCGGCGAGCTGGGCGTGGCGCAGGTTGCGCACTTCCGCGTCCAGTGTCGCGATCACCGCGGCGCCGTCCCCGGCACCGGTCATGATGTCGGCAAGGTCGCGCAGTTCGGCGACCTGCAGGCTCTCGCCGAGCTCGTGCAGCGCGCTCCACTGGCTGTGGTTGGCCAGCTGGGCTCGCTGAATCTCGGCGTAGATCATCTGCAGCTGCCAGGCCCGCCAGCCCCGGCACGCCTCCTTCATCGCGTCTTCGGGCGCGGAGCCGGCGCCGCGGCGCATCCGGACCTCGGTCGCGAACGCTGGCACGATGTCTCGCATCTGCTGCCGGGCGCGGGCGGCCCGCTGCCGGACGAGGTAGCCCGGCAGCAGCCAGCCGACCACGGCGATCAGCAGCGCGAACAGCGCCGGCAGCGCCGGTGACACGTGTCCGACGACGCTGAGCGCTGCGGCCAGACTCGCGGGCACCAGCAGGCCGGCGACTCCGCCGAGCACCGCGCGCGCGGCGAGCTGCGCGCGGTCCATTTCCAGGATGCGCAGGTCCCCGTCGCTGGCTCCGGTGTAGCGGCCGGCGATCCTCGTGATATTGGCGGGCAGCCGAGTCGCCCGGTTACCCGTCCGCGCTGCCGGCCGGGTAACCGCTGCGCGGGCGGGAGCGGCTACCAGCTGCGCGAGCGAGGCGCTCAGATGCGGGGGCGCCGGGCGCAGCTGAAACAGGAGCAGCACGACGCCGCCAGCGATCAGCATGCCGCCGAGCGCGAGCAGCACGAGCGCGCTCACGTCAGGCCCGCCTCGGCGAAGTCGGCTGCGACCAGCAGCCTGCTGCTCGTCGCTGGCCGGATGATGAACCACATCCACGCCAACGCGCCGGCGAAGATTGCGACGATGCCGGCGAGCAGCAGCTGGCCGAGCGCGGTGTGATACGGCTGAAGGAAGGATCCGAAGAACAGGGTAAGGCCGAGCATCACGGCGAGGGTGATCACGATGAGGTTGCGGGCAGTTGCCCGCGGCTCGGCCCGATCGGCCTCGATGTCGCGGCGCGAGCGGATCGCTTCCTCCAGATCACCGGCCAGCGCGGACAGCACGCTGCTCAGCCCGGCCCCGCCGTGTCGTTCGTGGGTCACCAGGGTGAGCACCACCTGGTCGGCGGCCGGGTCGCCCAGATCGTGGGCCAGGCCCAGCAGCGCCTTGCGTGGCCCCCACGCGTTCATCCGGGTCACCAGCGCGGCGACCTCGGCTGCCATCGCCGGCGGCGGTGCCAGGGCGCTGCGCCGGATCGCGGTGTCCAGCGAGCCTGCCGCGCCCGAGGACAGCAGGTCAGCCAGGCGCCGCGTCCAGGCCGCCAGCGCCGTCAGACGTGTGATCTGTTGCTCCGCGCGAGTCTTGCCGATGACGATCGGGATGCCGATCACCGCCGCGGCCGTGCCGATGCCGACCGCGACCCAGCCGGTCAGCAGGAACACCGCGAGTCCGGCCAACACCGCTGCCATCCACCGGCGCGACAACCGGGTTCGGCCACCCACCGGTGTGCGGTCGCGGCGCCGTCCGCGCGGCGCCGGCCCGATTTGCACGCCGGCCAGCGTTGCGGCGCCGAGCAGCAGCCCGGCAAGGCCAATCATCACGCCCAACGCCATGAGCAATACCGGCCCGGTCATGCCCAGCCGCCGGGGGTGTCCTCGACGCGGTCCCAGTCCGAGAGCCCAGCCTCCAGCCACTTTCTGTCGAAGCCCACGTCTTCCAGCCGGGCGAGCAGCGCGGGACTCATCGTCCCGTACGGCACGGCGCGCTCATCCTCGCGCGGCGTGAACAGTTGGCTCGTCGTCGGTACCCCGGTCGGGCCGAGTGGGCCGCTGCGGATCTCGAGGACCTCCGAAACGAAGCGTTGGTGGGCCCGGTTCTGCTTCACGTGCACCACCAGGTCGATCGCCGTGCTCGCCCGCAGCGCCCACTCCACCGGCATCGGCGGTGAGGCCGCGAGACTCATCTGCACGATCCGCTCGAACACATCCGAGGCACTATTGGCATGCAGCGAACTCATCACGCCCGCGGTCCCATTGGTGGCCGCTTCCAACAGGTGGCGTATCTCGCCGCCGCGGGCCTCACCGAGCACGAGAACATCAGCGGAATCGCGCAGCGCGTGGAACAAGATGTCGGCCGCGGTCACCGCACCCGCGCCCTCCGAGTTGGCCGGGCGCGACTCGTAGGGCCGCACCAGCGCCGGGTTCCGGCGGGGCGTGGGCATGCCCTGCGCATCCAGAATCAGCTCCCCCTCCACGTCACGTGCCGGCAGCAGGTGCAACCCCAGCTCGCGGTCGTCCTCGACCGTGACGATCATCTTGTCGAGCGGGATCTCCGAGCAGGTCGCCCGGAGCAGGAAAGTCTTGCCGGCGTGCATGGAGCCGACGAACAGGACCTTCGCCCCGGCCCACACCGCGTGGCGCAGCAGCTCGAACAGCGGCCGATCGATCATCCGCATCACGTAGGCGTCGGCGAGGGTCGCCTCGACGTAGCGGTGTACCCGGATCGACCCCGCCGGGCGCGGCAGCACGTCCATCCCGGCCGCGAGGCGCGCCCCGAGGGCTCCCACCGATTTCAACCGGACCGTCATCAGCGGGCGGGCCACGCTGAACTCGCGCACACTTCCGTCCGACAGCGTGGTGCCCAGCTGGCGGGTGAACGCCTCGGCCTCGTCGTCGGTGTCGGCGATCGCCGGGCCGGGCGCCATCGTGCCGTCGGTCATCCGCAGCATCGTCGGATCGCAGCCGGTGTAGAAGATGTCCTCGACGCCGGCCATGTTCAGCAGCGGCTCCAACCGGCCCAGCCCGTGCAGCCCGGCCAGCACCACCGCGATCAACTGATCCTCTTCCTCGGTGGTCCACGCGGGCACACCCTGCACCGAACGGTCCAGGACAGACGCCTCAACCTCACGGTTGACCAGATCGCGCGTCCGCAACCGCTGCGTCTCGGCGTCCATCGCGTCGTAGTCCGCGGCGCCGGCGGCGACCAGCTGCCGCGACACCGCCTCACGAACCCGGTCGACGGTGCGCGAATCGAACCGCACACCCGTCGCGGGTCGCGGCGCGGCCGACGGGTGGAACCCGTTGCGGCCCGGCGCCGGCGCGCCGTTAGACACGAACGACGGGACCGACGCCGGCCCGTGCTCCCACGCCGACGTCACGGCGCACCCGCCACCGCAGCAGCCCCCGATGTCCGTGCCGTGTAGCCCAGCCCGCCGAGGTAGGCGACGAGTTTGGCGGCCTCGCGCATCAACGGTGTACGGCCGATCCCCAGCACCCGAACCGGTGCCCCGTCCGTCAGCACCGCCGCCGTGTCCGGATCGTGCGGCAACTCCCCGGCCACCGGCGCCCCGACCGCCGCGCTGATCGCAGGCGCGTTGTAGCCGCTCTTGCCGACCAGCACCAAGGCTAGCTTCGACGTGTCGCCGAGATGATCAACCAGCTGCGGCACCGCGTTGCGCGCCCAATGCACCGACCGTCCGCTGCGCCCGCACACCAACAGCACCTTGTCCGCCGCCGCCACGAGCGGCCAGCACATGCCCGGCTGGACACGACCTGCATCGACCACGACGTCACGGCTCGACGTCGCCGACACGTGACACAGTGCCCGCGCCAGCCGGTCCCAGCCGGCGTGATCCATCCCCCTGGCCTGCTCACCCGTCTGGAACCCCGGCAACATCAACACCTGCCGCGCCTCTGGCAGCGCGACGACATGATCCAGCAGCGTCGCGGCCGCATCCGGCACCGCCGATCGCCGGGTGGCCGGGTTCCAGGTCCACAAACCCGTTTCGATCTGACTACGCCCGAGCAGCAGACCAGGCGCCATGTCGCCGCCCTGCGCATCGCAATCGACAGCCAGCACCTCCCCAGGCCAGGACAGCGCCAAAGCCCACGTCGCCGTGGTCACGCCCGGCGACGCCTTGCCCGAGACCAAGACCGTCATCATCAGCGGCTCACCGACCCGCCGGCAGCGCGACCAGCTCGAACCCGCCCGACGCGGCGATCTGCGCCAGCTCCACACCGCGGGACTCGGGCACCCGCACGTCGACCACCGTCACGCCCGTCGAGGGGTTGACCCGGCCAACATCCACCACGATGCCCTGCAGCCGCGTGCTCGGCGGTTTCGTCGCCGAACCACCCGTCGTCGAACCACCGATATCCGCCGCCGGCGTCGAGACGATCAGCAACTTCTCCCCAGGTGTGAGGCCCTGCGCGGGAAGCTGTCCCTCCTTGCTGGCCAGCGGCACCAACACCTGACCGGTCGGGAAGCCTTTGCCGCGGGTCAACTGATCACGAGTCAGCAGGCTCCCCGCGCTCAGCCGCGTCGCCGCCACCAAGCCGATCACCGATGCCTTCTGCGACGCCGAGATCGGCGATAGGTTCGGATCGCTCGTGATCTCCGCCGTAGTCAGGTCATCGCCAGTCACCGGAGAGCCCAGCTGAACATCGTGGGCCAGCGCCAACACCGTGACTCGCTTCGAGAACGCCCGCACACCTACCACAGTCACCACACCGCCGAGCACTACCAGCGCCAACGCGACCGCTACCGCCTTGCCGGCCAGTCGTCGCGGCGCCGACGCCTGCCGCACCAACCGCGGTGGAGCCGACCTGTGGACGCCGTTCGCGGAGTGCCCGTTCGCCGCAGCCGCCGGTTCAGGCGGCGCCGACACCGGCGTCTTCTTCGTCGGCCAAGTCATCGCGAAATCACCGCCTGCTCCTCCACCACTGCAAATCTCGATGTCGTCCTAGGTGGGCGGTGTCAAACGGTTGTCCGTGGGTGGCCCCTGATGCTGCAACGGCGGTGATCGCATCTACGTTGCCGTGAATGCGCGCCCATTTCGCAGCTGGGCGCTGGACGGTGGCCGCCACTTGCGGTGCGACGATG
>JBBRYN010000110.1:0-6246 GCA_038237645.1 Mycobacteriales bacterium | reverse complement strand
TGTCTTGGCCACGGTGAGCGTGGGGACGTTCGCTGCGAGCCAGACCCCGCCGGCGGTTGCCACCGCGACGGAGATCTGGACGCCCTCGACCACGCTGATGTGGCCGTCGGACAGGAACGACGGCAGGAGCATGGCGGCGGCGCCGACGAGCGCCACCAGTGCCTTGGCGTAGAGCTTCACTTCTTCGTCTCCTTGCTGGGAGTGGGGGTCGGCGCCGGGTTGAACCCGGAGACGGAGACGTTGGCACTGTCGTAGTTGCTGCCGGTGGGTCCGGGGTCGGGTGCGGCGTGTCCGCTCAGGCTGCCACCGACGTGGGAGCCCCGAACCAGACCCGCCTTGACCAGTTGCACGGCGCCGTGCACGGCGGCCTTGATCTGACGCTCGGTGTCGGGGTCCAGGGCCACATCGTTGGACTCCAGCTGCGTCTTGTAGGCGGTGACGGCCGTCTCGCAGGCCGCCTCGAAGTCGTCGCGCTTTCCCTGCGGTACAGAGAAGTTCCAGCTCATGCCATTCCTCCGGTTCCTTCGGTGAGGACCTTGCGGACGCCGGACTCGACGGCCGCCTCGATCGCCGCCGTGTCGGCGGACCCGCCGAGCTCGGCGCGGATCGCCGCGGCGATCTGCGGGGCAAGCGCTGTGGCCTGCGCGCCGAGCGCGGCCTTCAACTCGTCAGGGCTGGTGCCCTCGGCGGCGATCGTCACGTTAAGCGCGGTGAGAGCCTGGAGTACCTGGTCGATGCCAGCTCCGTTGCGGCTCTTGCCGTCGGGCAGGGTGCCGTGGGACAGCGACGCGAACTGCTTCGCTGTGACAGCGTCGATGTGGTCGTTGATCTGCTTGACCTCTGCTGCGGACAACTCATCCTCCGAGGGGGTTGCGGCGCCGGCCAGGACGGCGGCGACCTGGGTGCGCATGGCCGGCATCGGCCAGTCGCGGATGTCGATCTTGCGGGTGGGCGCCCACTCGTTGTGGCCGCAGATCCAGGCCACGTCACGGGTGCCGATCAGGTCGAGGTAGGCGGCGCAGATCCGCGGGTAGGCACACCGCTGCGCGGCGGTCCACTCACCGCAGCCGGAGTTCTCCGCCTCGGTGCCGAACACCGAGGAGTTACCTACCAGGCCCCGCCAGGAGCCCTCGCCGGCGTGGTTGGCCCGGCCGGCGGCGACGACCACAGCGACGCCGGCGCGGGAGAGGAACACGTTGCACAGCGGCCCGGCCAGGTCTGACCGGCCGTAGGTGACGACGTGCAGCGACGGCCGATCCCCGATGCGCGGGCCGGCGGTCCAGTGACAGACCGCACCGCGGGGGTTGAAGGTGCCGGCGGAGCGGGTCTCCCACCCGGGGACCGTCTCGACGCGTAGCCCGCGCCTGGCGAGGGCAGCGGGCAGGCCCAGGGCGTATCCCATCAGCTCGGCTCGTAGGGCTCGGTCGTGACCGCATCGTCGGCGGTGGCGTGGGCGGCCATCCGGCCGTGCTTGTCGATGTCCCAGCCGGCCTGGTCGTTGTCGTCGGCCAACTGCTCGGGGTCAGGCTCGGGGTTGGTGGTCATGCGGCGTCCTCCCAGAGGATCGGCAACGGTTGCAATCGATGTTTCAACGCGGCTCACTTCGCCTGGGGGGAGTCCAGCGACGATGCACGCCAGGACCTCGGGTGCGCGGCCGGCCAGAAGCGGGCTCAATGGCGGGGGCTTTCTACTCAGCCGGCTGTGAGCACTCCGGCGCGGAGGAAGCCGTGGTAGTCGCCCGCCGCGATCGAGCCGGCGCCGGCGGCGCAGGTGTCACCGTCCTTGTCGACGGTGACCTGGCACTGGCGTGGGTCACCGTGACGGACCCAGCAGGCGTGCGGTTCCCCCTTGCGGGTGCAGTTCGAGGCCTCGCCGTCCACGGCCCAGTCGCGGCCGTTGGGCAGTCTGACCATCAGATAGATGCCGTCAGGGCCGCGGCGGGAGCCGCTCATCCACCATGCGTTCCAACAGGCTCCTGAAGGTGCCGGTAGTGCACCCGGCGCGGCGGCGCCCTGGTGGAGAACGTGGAGCTCACCGCTGTCGGTTCGGCGGTAGAGCAACTGGGACCAGTCCTGCCAGCGGTCGTTGTGAGTGAACTGGTATCCGCAGCTGTGAGAGCACTCCGTCGGCCAGCGGGGATCATCATGCGCGGTCTCTTGGGGGCGCGCCTCCAAGGTGCGTCGGCCGCCGTCGTCGACGGTGAAGCGGGCCTGCTCACGGCCGACATAGCTGATTGCATCGTGGTAGCCGCCGGGGCAGGTTGAGTCGTCCGCGTAGCGGCGAAGGGCGACCGCGACCTCGTCAGTCGGCTCGAGCCAGAACGTCACGGCCCCGGGGTAGGCCATGTCGTCGCCCCCTGGTAGGCGTCCCAGCCCGTGTAGGCAACCCACTGCCAGGGTGCGGACCCCCAGCCGGGGACACCCGCGCAGAACCGCCGATTCCAGATGACGTACTTGATCCGCAGGTCGCGCGAGGCCACGAGCGCGTCGACCATGCCCTGCATCCACGCGGCTGCGGTGATGTCGAATGCGCAGACGATCCACTCGCCGCCGATCAGCCTCGGCTCATGGTCGGATGCCGGGTTCGCCAGGTGATGGGCGGCGGAGGCCACCATCCCGTCCCCGGCTGTCGACCGTCCGGGGTGTGCGGCGTTGACCTGGTCGCGCAGTTTCACCAGGGCGCGCGCCGGCCGCCAGGTGACGCTCATGTGCCGGCTTGGTCGTGATCGCCAGCCAGCTGGTCAGGCGCGGGGTCCGCGGGGTCGTTACTCACTGGCATGGGGTCTCCTGTCACTAACGGGGTCCGTTGGGCTGCTGCGATGGCGGCCAGGCCTTGCTCGGCGAGCTGCCGTTCCCGGCGGGTCACCTTCACCGCGGGGCCACCGGCGCGGACCGTCTGGATGTAGGTGTGGATGTTGCGGTGGCCGTTCGGGCAGACCACGACCCGGTTGCCGGGCACGTTGGGCCCGCCGTACTCGAGCGGCCAGATGTGGTGTTCGTCGGGGACTACGACCGGTTGGGGATCCGGTTGCATCCGTCGGTGGAGCCGCACGTCGGCCACCGAGCGATCAGGGGGCGGGCTGGCAGTCGTAATTCCCGTCCACCGGCGCCGTGTCCTCGCAGCGGTACTTCGTCAGGACGAAGGTGAACGTGAACGACGCGGGCTCCGGGCCGGGGTCGCCCTTCGCACCGGCAGGGCCGGGGACGGTCGAGTCGGCCCCTGCCGGGCCTGGCGGGCCGGCCGGTCCTGGGGGTCCGTCGGGCCCGGGGGGTCCTGTCCCGCCGCTACCGCCGGACTGCCCGGCCGGCCCTGGGACGGTGCTACCCGCCCCCTGCGCCCCCGGCACGCCGGGTGGTCCTGGCGGCCCGGGGACGATCATGGATGCGATCAACGCCTGGATGGCGGCGGCCGACACCGACTGCCCGCCTGGGCCAGCCGGCCCCGCAGCGCCCTGCGGCCCCTGAATGCTCTTGATCGTCACCGCCGCCGGCGGGACAGCGCATTCACGGCCCAACGCTTTGACCTGCGCGCACAGGGTGTCCGCCGATACGGCGACGGCGTCGCGCTGGGCGACGGCAGTGTCCCGCTGCTGCGACTGCAGGCTGACATACCAGGCGATCAGCCCGGCCAGGACCGCCACCGCGACAGCGGTGATGGCAGTCCGGGCCAGCCGACGGGGGCGGGCGTGGCCGGTCACTTCGGGCCGGTGGCTTTCTGGACGCAGGCCAGGATCGGTGCGTACCCGGTGAGGGTCTGCGCGCACGCTGCGGCCGCTGCCGTAGCAGCAGCCTTACGCTGCGTCTCTGCCTGGTAACACTCACCCTTCGGGATCGTGCAACTAGCAAGCTGCGTCTGCAGGGCGACGATTCGAGCCCGCTGATCCTCCGCGCGGGCGTCGCTGTGCAGGTAGCCGACTACGACCACCCCGATCAGGACGATAATCAGCAGGGTCAGAGCGATCGAGATGACGAACCGGCGGGCCGCGGCCTCCGCGACGACCAGCGCCGCCTCGATGGCCTGCAGCGAGGAGTCCTGCGCGGCGAGCTTCTTGAACAGCTTGTTACGGTCCTCAACGGCGAGGCCCCGGTTCGTGTCGGCCTGCCGGCCCAGCGCCCCCTCCGCGGCGGCATGGTCAGCCTCCGCCGGGTCAACCTCCGGGCTGTCGTCCATCTATGTCCCCCTCGAGTCGCAGTTCGATGCTGGCCAGCCGCTCCCGGGAGTCCGACGCGACCTCCCGCAGTTCGGCGAGATAAGCGCGCAGGACAGCCAGCGCGTCGGTGGAAGCGGTAGCGGCGGGGACCCGCCGGCGGAGCCTGAGCCTCATCGGCGCTCCGCTCGTAGGGCTTCGAGAAGGTCGGCCAGCCGCTCGGCGAGCCGAATGAAGTCCCGCAGCGTCCGGGTCACCTCGGCGACCGCCGCCGTCGACTCGGTCAGTGCGGGCAGGACGGTCTTGGCGTCGTCCCGCTGCTCTTTGCGAAGTTCCCGGTTGTCCCGCGCCAGGTACGTGACGGCGCCGAGCAGCAACACGGCGACGGAGGCGAACGCGCCGAACTGCGACGGGTCCAGGGCGGTGGTGGCAACGGTCAGAACCACCGTCGCTGCAGGTTGCCGTTCACGCTGCCCCCCTGTGTTTGGTTGTCAGGCGCGGGCGGTGAGCGACTGCCAGAACGCGGGCGATCGCCTATCACGTAGGGGTTGCGGCGTCAGCGAAGACACCGCGGAGGGCGCCGGCGACCATCGCCTCATCGACACCCGGGGGCAGCGCGGCGGCGATCGCCGGCGCGAGCTCGAGGACCAGGGCGTGGACGTCGACCTTCGCCGCGGCGATCTTGTAGCGGAGCTGCGCGAGCTCGGTGCCGGCGGGGACCGCACCCGTGACGTACTTGAGCGGGTAGGCCCAGACGGCGGTGCGGATCTGCCCGACACCGTCAGCGCCTTTCGCCCACGTGCTGACGGCCAGCTGGAGGGCCTTCTGCCCGTCGTCGCTGTTCGCCCAGGCGGTCATCTGTGCTGCATCCATGTCTGCTGGCCCTTCTGTGAGGATGGGGCTCATCGCAGGACGCCGGCGCGGAGGGTCTGCCGCTGCGGGATGGCGACGAGTACGCCGGAGCGGAGCACCCACCGGCCGGTCGTGGCCTGGGCGGCGACGCCGGCCTTGTAGCTGACGAGCACCCCCACCCAGGCGGTGGCGGTGTCCAATATTCCGGACACCGACTGCACCCCGGTCGCGGCCAGCGCCTGGTGCTCGAGGACGACCTGCTTGTTCGTCGTGGCGGCGGTGGAGGCCGCGCCAGGATCCAGGGTGAACCCGGCGGCCTGGGTGAACACCGGCGAAGCGCCGAGGGCGAACGCGCCGACGAGCAGCTCGCCGGGCTGCGCGGTGGCGACCGTGTCGGTGATCGACGGAGTGGTCGTGGACCCGCCGACCCCGGCGACCGCCCGGTCGGTGTAGCCGGCCGCCTGCGCCGTGCCGACCATCTCCATCATCGTCGCCGACCAGCGCGCCAGCGAATTGTCACAGGTGACCTTCACCAGCGACCCGGCCGGCAACCTCGCCGTCAGCGGAGCGGAGAACAGCGCGCACAGCAGCGAGCCGTTGTCGGACTGCTTGTCCAGCCGCCAGGCCGCCCCCGTCGGGTCAGTCACCGTCAGCGTCGACGGGGTGATCACCGCCGAGCAGCCCAGCGCGAGCAGCACCGTCGACCCGGCAGGGACGTCGCGCAGCGTGGTCAGAGTGAGAGTCTTCGTCGCCGCGTCGGCGCGCCCGGTCGCGACCGCCCCGGCGACGATCGACTGCGTCGGGGTCGGCGGTGCCGGTGCAGCACCGCCCTTGTAGGTGATCAGCGCGCCAACCCACTGGGTCGACACGTCGAGGGTGCCGCCGATGGTCGGCGTGGCGATCGCGGTCAGCGTCTTGTACGCGAGGACGACCTGCTTGTTCGTCGTCGCCGCAGTCGAGGAGACCGGCGGCAGCGCTGCTGCGCCGCCGGTGACGGTGAACACCGGCACCGAACCCAGGCCGAACGCGCCGACGAGCAGTTCGTCGGCCTGCGCCGTCACCGCCGCGGCGGTGACCGACGGCGCCGCCGAGTTCGCGTTGGCGCTGCCCGTCTGGTCGGCGTAGGCGGCCTGCAGGATCCCGTTGGCCTCGGCGAGGATGCCGGCGAGGCGGGTGAACGCCCCGTCACCGGAACCGACCGAGAACGTCAGGACCGTCCCGGCGGGGATCCCGCCGGCGAGGGTGAC
>JBBRYN010000109.1:0-6499 GCA_038237645.1 Mycobacteriales bacterium | reverse complement strand
GTCGCGCACCGCTGGCTGACCGGCGCTGCGGTGCGTTCCCCGCGGGCCATCGGACTGGCCGCGGCCGGGCTGGCGATCGCATTGGTCACCACGGCGGTGCTGACCTGGCGAGGGCTACTGGCCGGACCCGATGTCACCGGGGGCGATAACGTCGTCGCGGAGGCGGTGCTCCTGGCCCTGCTGGGGACGGCGCTCGGCTGGTGGCTGGCTCGGCGAGGCAGTCGGGCGACCTCGGGCTGAGGCCGACGCCACAGCTGCTGGTGTCCCCACGTCATCGGGGCGGTCGCTGCAGCTCAGGGCCGGCGAGCGTGCAGCCGGGTTCGGGGCGCCGCGGTGCCAGGCGTGTCGTTGTTAGGGTGGGCGCTGTGGGTCATGGAGTGCAGGGCAGAGACACCCCGCCAGCAGTGCTGGACGCCCAGACCGCTGCCAGCGTGGCGACCACCCTGCAAGCCCTGGCCACGCCCAGCCGGCTGCTGATCCTCTCCCGGCTGCGCCAAGGCCCGTGCGCGGTCTCCGAGCTCGCCGAAACCATCGGCATGGAAGCCTCCGCGGTGTCGCACCAACTGCGCCTGCTGCGCACCCTGGGCCTGGTCACCGGCACCCGCGCCGGGCAACGGATCGTCTACACCCTGCACGACAACCACGTCGCGATGCTGCTCGACGAGGCCGTCTACCACAGCGAACACCTCCGCCTGGGAGTACCCGACCCCGGAACCGCCACCACCGCCTGACCGGACACGCGGCTCAGCAGCGCAGCAGCGATGGAACAGCTCTACTGCGCAACACGACCGAGGTGCCCGCCCGGTGGTCCTCGGGCTGCCCGATGGTGACGGTGTCCATGCAGGCCCGCATGAGGGGGATCCCGCGGCGGCGGTTCTCGTCGTGGATCGGTGGCGGGCGCCAGCGTCCATGGTCGCGCACGATGACCGTGACCCGGCGACGCCCGGCCGGTGCCGCTTGGACCTCGCCGTCGATGTCCACCATCGCTGGGCATGGGTGGTCAAAAAGATAGGCGTGTTCGACCGCGTTGCTCACCGCCTCGCTGATCGCCAGGACGAGGTCTTCGAGCTGACCTGCCGGCCAGGAAGACGCAGTGAGCCAATGCCGCACCCGGTGCCGGACGACCGAGGGCGCGACCGGGTCTGCCGGCAACTGCAGGCGCAGCGGCTGTCGCGACGCTTCTCGGTAGCCGGAACGCCGATCGGAAGACGACGTCCCGGGGCGCAAGGTGTCGTCATTGCCCATCGTTGGCATCGGGGCGCAATTGTTGCGGTCGCCGCGGCGTCCCGCAACTTGATCAACCACGACGAGGCCGAGGGTCGGTATCAGGACGAGGCATGCATGGCCTGGACAACGGTGTGGAACAGCGCGAGCAGGTCGTCGAGCCCAGCCAGCTCGATGGGACGGATGACCGGACGAGAGTGATCGACCACGATGTGCAGCGGCTCGCACCGTCGCCGGCCAGCGCGGGTGGCGTCGACCAGGGCCTGCAGACCCGCCGAGCCCTAGGAATGTCACGGCGGTCAGATCGATCACGAGAGTCGCCCCGTCGGGGAGCTCGTCGAACCCTGCTGCGACCGCTGCCCGGAGCCGGCCGACGGTGAGCACGTCGACTTCCCCGGACACTGTCACCACCAGCGCCTCGCCACTGGGATGCACTACCCGGCCGGCAGCTATCCGCACCAGCTGCTCGGCGGCCGGACCCAGGCCAGCACCAAGATCCGCATCGGGATCGCCAGCAACTGACTCGGGCACCGCCGCACCATATCGAGCGTATCCACCGGGTGACACCGGCGCGGTCGTCGGCGCGGCTTCTCGCATCAATGGCCGGTAGTGGCCAGGGTCGCACGTTGTACACACCATTGATGCGAGCAGCCGCGAGGCAGACAAGGACACTCACGGTGACGAGGACAATCTTGAGAGGGTCAGGTAACCGGCCGGCACGTCCGCGATCGGGCGGTGGTCCTGTGGCGTTCGCGATCGCCGTGGCGCTGGGCTTGACGTTGCAGGGCTGCGGGGCCTCGGCGACCAAGCCGGCCCCGGCGACCCAGCCCGCCGGCCCGAAGGTGATTTCGACCGGGCCGGAGGGGATTGCGCTGGAGACCGGGCCGGCATTGGCGCCGGCGTCCACTGCTGCCGACGGTGCGCCGGTGGACGGGATCCGGTGTGACGCCAGCGAACAGGTCGCCTACCACATCCACAGTCACCTGCTGGTGTTCGTCAACGGTGAAGCCCACAGCCTCCCCTACGGGATCGGCCTCGTGGCGCCGGTGGCGAACAAGACCGGGGCGAACGCCTTCGCGACCGCCACCCGCTGCTACTACTGGCTGCATGTGCACGCCGGCGACGGGATCATCCACATCGAGTCGCCCACCCAGCAGACTTACACGTTGGGTCAGTTCTTCGCGCTGTGGCGGCAACCACTGAACGCGAACACGGTCGGCCCAGCCACCGGAGTGGTCACAGCCTACGTCAACGGCGAGCCGTTCACCGGCGACCCGGCCACGATCCCACTCAAAGATCACGAGGCCATCCAGCTCGACGTCGGCACACCCGCTCCGGCACCGGTGAGCGTGGACTGGTCGCACGCGCGGCTGTGACCCGGCCGTTCTCGCGCCGACCCCTACTGGACCGCGCTACCTGCTTGCCACTTCGACCACGCCAGCGTCCAGTCGCCGTAGGTGTCCCATACCGGTAGCGCCGGACCGCCGGAGTTGGTGATCTCCACTACGTCGCCGAGGCCGAAGTGGTCGTAAAACCATCGCGCGTTGGCCGGGCTGAGGTTCACACAGCCGTGTGAGACGTTGCTGTCGCCCTGCTGGCCAACCGACCAGGGCGCTGAGTGCACGAACTCACCGTCGTTGGAGATCCGCTCGTCGAGGTCGACCTTTTCCCGGTAATAGCCGGCCTGGCCCTTGCAGACTCCGTAGGTACAGGAGTCCATGATGATGCTGGGTTGTTTGTCCGAGATCACGTGCGGTCCGGTGTGGGTCGGGAAGCCGGGGGAACCGAGGCTGATCGGCATGGTCTTGACCAACTGACCGTTGTCGAATATCTGCATGGTCTTGGTGGCGCCGTCGGCCTTGGCGATCCACGCGTCGTGCACGCGGAAGGTCTCGGTGCGATCGGTTTGCCCGTAGACACCGTCGCCGAGGTCGACGCCATAAAGCCGGGCCTCGACGGTCACCGTGCTGCCGGCCTGCCAGTAGCTCTGCGGCCGGTAGTGGGCCTCGGTGTTCGACATCCAGAACCAGCTCCCAGGTTGCGGCGGGTTCGCGGTGACCGTCAGCGCCTTCTCCGCCGCGGCCCGGTTGGTGACGGCCTCGTCGAAGCGGACCACGATCGGCTGACCGACTCCCACCTCGGACTGGTCCCCGGCCGGGATCAGCGACGGGTAGGCCTGTGCCGCCGGGGACAGCGTCGTCACAGTCTCGGTCCGCTGCACCGGCGCACCGGCGCGAACTGTCGCCGTCGCATCGATCCGGTAGCTCGAGCCGTAGCCGAGCGGTTCGGTCGAGGTCCACGTCGTACCGTCCGGGGACGGCGTGCCCCGCACGACCGTCCCGCTCGCGACGTTGACCATGTTGACCGCCTGAAGCGTGCCCAGCATGGCTCGCACGACAATCGGGGTCGTCGGGTTGATCGCCGCCGGGTCGGCCGGGAGGATCTGCACCGCGCGCTCCGGTGGGATGGTCGTTGGCGTGGCAGCAGGAACACGGCCACTCGCGGCGTGGTTCGGGGTCAGGCCAGCCGGCCGGCCCAGCACCAACCGCAGGCCGGCTCCCAGACCGGCTCCCATAGCGATGAACGCCAGCACGGCGGCAGCGATCAGCACCCGGCGTCGCACCACGCTGCGGTTCACAGTTCCCCCTTCGAAGTGGCCCCGGCGGTGAAGTCGGCGTCGGCGGTGACAGTGTTACGGCGCGTCCACCGCCGTGTAGCGGTCGGGCGCGGCGGTGAAGCGGGCCTGGCAGTGGTCGGAGCAGAAGGAGAATCGCCGGCCGCCATGGACTGTCCTGGCCGGCGCCGCCGCGGTCTCTACCTGCATACCGCAGACCGGGTCCTGTGCGTAGCCGCTGCCGCCGCCGAAACGCTCCCGGTTGCGGTAGAGCCAGTACAGCACGGCGAACGCGGCCAGGGCGACGATATTAAGGATCGTGGTGTAGTTCCAGGTCACGCCTCCCATCGCCACTGTCTGAGGGTGCTCGGTGGGTACCAGGTGCAGCGCGGCGAAGAGGTATTCGGTGGCCAACCCTGAGATACTCATCACCGCCCAGAACACCGCCAGCAGCCGCAGGGTGAGCCGGGTGCCGTAGTACTTGCGGTAGATCAGCAGCAGCGGGAGCGTGATCAGGTCGGCGAAGACGAAGGAGATCACCCCGCCGAAGCTGATGCCGCCGACCCACAGCGCCGCTGCCAGCGGCACGTTCCCGATCGAGCAGACGAACGCCAGGATCGCCAGCAGCGGGCCCAGCGCCACGTTCTCCAGTGAGGACCAGAACCCGTGGCCGGTGAGGAACAGTGACTGCCAGACGCCGGTGGGCACCAGCACGGTGGCGAAGCCGGCGACGAGGAAGCCGATGAGCAGCTCCTTGCGCAGCATGGTCAGGTCGCTGATCGTGTAGCCGGCGGCGTCTGACCAGCCGGCCCGGCTGCGGATTCGTTCGGCCAGCGGCCGCCGCTGCTCCCCGTCGTCCGGGGCATCGTCCGCCTCGCGCCGGCCGGTGTTGAGCCGGGTGCGCGCGTCCTCGGCGTCTCGGCGGGGAACGACCCGGGGCAGCACCAGGGCGAGCAGGACGATCATGATGGCCCCGCCGACGAACTCCGCGAGGGCGAACTGCCAGCCCAATAGCAGCCACAACACGATGCCCAGCTCCACCACGAGGTTGGTGGACGCGAACATGAACACCATCGAGGCGGTGAAGTCCGCGCCTCGGGCGAACAGCGACTTGGCCAGTGCAGCGGCAGCGTAGGAGCACGACGACGACACCATCCCGAGGAACCCGGCCCTACCCACCGTTGCCGGCCGGTGATCTCCCAGGACGCGACGCATCTGCCCCCGGCTGACGAACGCCTGCACCGCACCGGACAGGCCGAAACCGAGCACCAGCGCCCAGAGGGTTTCCCAGAACATCGAGAATGCCTCATAAAGGCTGTTGCCGATCGCGGTGAGCGCGGTCATGACTTGACCAACCGGGCGATCGCCGCCGTAGCCTCGCGGACCTTCTCCTGCGCGAGCTCCCCGCCCTGCGCCGCGGCCTCCACCACGCAGTGCTTGAGGTGGTCATCGAGCAGCTCCAACGCGACCGCCTGCAGCGCCCGGGTGGTCGCGGAGACCTGGGTCAGCACATCGATGCAGTACTTGTCGCCCTCGACCATCCTGGCCAGGCCGCGGACCTGGCCCTCGATCCGCGCCAGCCGGGCCAGCAACGCGGCCTTGTCATCTATGTAGCCGTTCATCATCCGACCTCCACACCCGACTGTAACCCATACCCCCTATGTGTATTCCGCCGGCCAGAGTCCCGGGCCCTGTGGTGACAGTCAATCGTGGTCGGGGGCGCCGGTCAGGTGATGATCGGCCGCGGCCAGCACCTCATTGACCAGCCGTCGTACATGCCCACCGCGTGCGGCGTATACGGAACGCCGTCCGTCACGTCGCATCGTGACCAGCCCGGCGAGTCTCAGCTTCGCCAGGTGCTGCGACACCGACGGCCTGGCCGCCCCCACCGCGGCGGTGAGGCTGCCCACGTCGTACTCACCAGTGCCCAGCAGCCACAACACCCGCAGCCGGGTCGGGTCCGCCAGCATCCGCAGCGCGGTCACCGCGGCCTCGATCTGAGCGCCGGTGGGTGACTGTTGCGCGGCACTGGTCGTTGCCGCGTTGTCGCGTGCGTACATGAGCACCTATATTGTCACAGCAGCGGTTATCACGCGAAAGGCACCCGCCATGGTCAGCGATAACGGGCATGGACACGGGCATGGACCCGGGCACGATCGTGGCTGGCGCCTGTCGCACCTGATCACCCCGCACTCGCATGACAGCGCCGATAAGGTCGACGCCGCGATGGAGACGTCCCGCGACGGCATCCGCGCCTTGTGGATCTCCCTGGCCGTCCTCGGCGCCACCGCCGCCGTGCAGGGCCTGGTCGTGGTGGCGTCCGGGTCGGTGGCGCTGCTGGGCGAGACCCTGCACAATGTCGCCGACGCCCTGACCGCCGTGCCGTTGGGGATCGCGTTCCTGCTCGGCCGCCGGGCCGCGACCCGCCGGTACACCTACGGCTTCGGCCGCGCCGAAGACCTGGCCGGCATCGTCATCGTGGCGATCATCGCCGCCTCGGCGGCGCTGGCCGGATACCAGGCGATCGAGCGGCTACTGCACCCCGCGGACGTCTCGCACCTGCTCGCGGTCAGCGCTGCGGCGGTGATCGGTTTCGTCGGCAACGAGACCGTCGCCCGCTACCGCATCCGGGTCGGCCGGCGGATCGGCTCCGCGGCGCTG
>JBBRYN010000108.1:0-6894 GCA_038237645.1 Mycobacteriales bacterium | reverse complement strand
TCACCGACACCCAGGCCGACAAGCTCCGCCCCTACATCGGCCCGGACCGCCCGCCGACCATCGTGGCCACCGACGCCGACCGAGGCGGACAGCTAGCGGCCCACCGTGCCTTCTGGCAGCTTGCCGCCCGCGGTGACGATCCCACCCAGCTCCTACTCCCCGACGGCGGCGACCCCGCCGACCTCTTCCGGACCGACGGGCCGGCCGCTCTCCGCGCCCGCCTCGCTACCGCCGGCAGCCTCGCCGACCAGGTGATCGCGGCACGTATCGCGCCGCTGGCCGCCCGGCTCGACACGATCGAAGGCCGCATCGAGGCCCTACGCCGCGCCGCCGACGTCGTCGGCGCCCTACCGCCAACCAGCTGGCCGCAGCGCTCCACCGACCTCGCCACCAATTACGGCGTCGCCCTCCCGACAGCGATCGAGGAAGTCCTCGAGGCCGGAGAAGCGTGGATTCAGGACCCGCGCGGTCGCGCACGCAGACGCCTGACCGAGCGAATCCCCGACCTCCCCGCACCGAGCACACCACCTCACCCAGACCCCACCCAGCGGTGGGCAGCGCTCGCCGAAAGCATCACCGTCAACCTGCCCGCCGACGAGCATTGGCCGGTACTCGCCCAACACCTCACACGAGCGGCGAACACCGGCTACGACGTCGACACACGCCTACCTTTGCTCGTCGCGCAGCGCCCGTTGCCCGGCCAACACCCCGCCCGCGACCTCGACCTGCGGCTCATCAGCGACTGCCCTGGCTGTTTGCCACCACTGGATCCGGCCAGCCAACACAGCGAACAAGCCCGTGCCCTGACCGCCGCGGAGACTCGCATGGCGGTCGCCGATCGGCACACCGCGAATCGCCCACGCGGGCCTGGGCACGCCCAGGCCGCCCCGGAACCCCGGCGCGACCAAGCCGTCGCTACACCGGCGAGTCCTGCGCAACATCCACCTCCGCAACCCCGCCACCGCGGTCCCGGGCGGCCATGACGTGACCTTCCACGCCGACGTTGCTAGGAGGAGTCCGAGGGCTGGTAGTCGACTAGTGATAACTACGGCAACACCTTTACTGGGCTTGGCCGGGCCTTGCCCCCCCTGTACCGGACCCCGGAGCTGCTCGCGGCGGCCGGACGTTCAGCAACAACCGGTCGCTTGCCCGTGCGATCCAGCCCGTCTGGCCAGAGACCGCGGTCCGGACCTGGCTCAGTTCAAGTGCACGTACTTGTTCGGCTGCGAATACTGATGCCACAGAACCGTGACGTTAGCGGGCTGAAGTGATGTCCTTCCCACATTCGAGATGGCAGTGACCCTGACGGTGCAGCAGCCTGCCCCTCCAAAGAACCATTCGTTTCCAGACGTGCTGTTTGGGCCCGCCCCCAAACAATCCCCTGATCCGATGTTCGTCTGCTCGGTACTGCCAATGAGGCAAAGGCCATCGACTTGCCCCTCGCACTCACTTCCTGCGAGGCCGCGGACCCCGAAGTACAGGTAACCGCCCGAAGGAGGAACGCTAGCCTGAACGTCGGGGTACGTCGCCGGCCCGGGAGCCCCCGATCGGAGTTGCAGCGTGACTTGCAGAACCTTCGGCCCACCTTGGTACACGGTGGTCTGTCCCAGGCTGACCAATCGCACCTGAAGTGGACCCCCAGGGCCGGCAACCTTGTTAGGAAAGACGCTATCCACCGTGACCCACCCCTTGCTGAGGCGAATCGGCGTTGCTCGCAAAGTCAGGCGCACCGTCGCCGGGTCGAGACCTGTGTTCCCTCGGCCGAGTTCTTCACCGACGCCTTCCCACAGGACGCCGGCGAGGCCAGCGAGTTCGAGGATCTTCAGGCCCTTCGCCAGTTTCCCGAGCAGGTTCAGTTTGCCGGCGATGCTGTCCAACCGTGCCGCAAGTTTCTTGTCCGAGACGACCAGGTCTTTTGACAGTCCGGTGACCAGCGATAGATATTCGGTCGCGAGCGTCGCGGCCTTACCGGGATCGGCGACGGCCTCGACGAGGCAACGCATCAGTGCGAAGATCAGGTCCTTCACCGCAGTCAAGGATCCCGGGGTTACCCCGGCGAGTTTCTGCGGATTCACTCCAGTGCAGTGGGCAACTAAGACCAGCCCCGCCACCACCCCGGCCTGACCGCTCTCGTCGGCCAGGTCCGCAAGGTGAAAGACGATGTCCGCAGCCAGTGCAAGCGCTGACGGGTTCGGAGTGAGTTCGACGACGCGATCGGCTGCAGGCCTCAGGAAACCCACGGTCATCCACTTCCCGGGCGGCAGCAACACCACATCTCGACCACCGGCGAGTTGGCGCACATAGCGGCGCACGGGTTCCGGCTGGTCCTCTACAGCCACATACGCGGCACCCGAGGGCACGGTGATCTCTTGCGTGAGGCCACGGTTGTTCTTGACTATCAGCTCCGCCCGGTCCACGCCTTTGGCCCGGTTGGTATTGGCACAGGTCAGCAGCACGTCCAAGGTTGGCGCGTCAAGGTCGGCCCAGGACGGCTTGGCAGTCGAGCAGTCCGGTGGTGTCGTTCGGCCGGTAACCCAGCGGCGGGCGCTGCCGACCCGGTCACCTAGCCAGCCGGAGGCCTCGGCCCATCCAGAAAGATGCGGGCTGAAGTGGTCCCGCCGTGCCGACGCGGTCCCACCCGGGTCGCCTGCGGCGACCGGATACCAGCCGAGGTCGATATCGTGCCGGAACACTACCGGCACGGCGGTGGGGTGATCCTTGCCGGCGGCGAACTGCATGCTGAGCGGGGCGGACAGTTTCCCGGCGAACTCGATGTCGGTCGGTTGCCCGGCAGCGGTGAACCACCCATGCTTGAGAGGCGGCTGCTTGGATGGCGCGGACTTCACAGAGCCATGGCCCGACACGTCGCCCGGACTGACAGACAAGGTCAACGGGTGCTTCGGATCGCCGCCGACAGCAATCGTCGTCTTGCTCGTCGAATCCACCGCCGTAACACGGACGTCGCCCGGGCTTTTAGACGTACATGCAGTAGCCAGAAGTGAGGCCAGGACCAGCCAAGCAGCAAGGGCGCGAAGTCTCACTCCGGGGCACCTCCTAGCAGGGTCCACCAAAGCGTGGGCGGAGCGAACCGGGACAGCCGTCCTACGATCACTGGCTCCTGATGATGGTGCCGACTCTATCGGTGACGGCCCGCCATCGATTCGAAATCATACGGAGTGCGCTTCGAGAGCAGTCCTGACTTTGCGCCGTAGCTATCTCAGGGCAAACGTCGAGGCCACGACAAGGACACCAACAGCCACCAGATGCGAAGGCTGTCCATCGATGCCGCGACAGTCGACGTTCTCGGAAGTCACCGAGATTCAGCGGCCACGTCCTGGCCCTGATCCAGGTGCCACTTACGCGAGCCAAGTCCGTCGTCGGCGTTCTCAGCCGCCTGGTTCCACGATGAGCAGCTCCGGAACAGCGTTTCAGCGTCCTTCCACTGGCTGCTCGCACGGTCGAATGTGCGCGGCGTTGATGCGATCGCGAACGATGCGACCGCTCCGCCAGATGGTGTGTGCCGCAATTCCGGGTCGGAGGCGAGGTCACCCACCACGGTGGTGTTCGTCTCCCCTGACATAATCCTGGCTTTCTTCGGTTGACGCCTACCGGCAGGGTGCCGGCGGCGGCTGTGGCGGCCGCATGGCCGCGGCGGCTCTTTCGGCCACGACGCGGCTGTGGTGATGGTGGGCCAGTTGGGCCGCCTCCTCTCGGTTCTCCCGCATCCCGATGAACTGCTCAGAGCGGGTGGCGACCTGCAGCACCTGGTACCGCGGCGGCACGCCTGGGACACCGCATTCGGCGATGCTGTAGCCCGGAGGAAGGGATACCTCGGGGTCATCGAGGCGCTGGGCGGCGAGCTGCGCGCCAGGATGGTTGTCGAGGCGCTGCTCGTCCCAGACGTTTGACAGGCGCAGCATCAGCGCGCGTCCGGGGTGCTCACCCAACGGCCGGTCATCGGCTAGAACTCGGCGCACGTCGTTGAGTACGTCGTACCCGGCGGCGTGCCCGCGCTGCAGATACACCGACAGTGCGGGAATGTCACGCGGGTCAGCCAGCTCGAGGGCGATGGCAGATAGTTCCGTCGCCCAGCGCTGAGCAGTCAGCATGGCTGTCATCTGCCGTCGGCCCAGCTCCCCCACCAATTCACCAGTCGCGTCACGGTAGCGGCCAGCCAGATCCCTCCAGCGGTCGTCTCGCACACCAGGGTCGGCCGGGTCGCCGTGGACGTCTTCGTTCCTGATGTAGTCCGCGGCAGCAGCCGGCAATTCGCGCAGGCCCCACTCCAACACGCCTTCTTCAACGTTGCGTCTCCACGAATCCAGCAGCGTCGGGGCACCGTCCTCGGCCCAATCGCGGCCGAGCAGATCGTCGAGCCGGGGGTCCCGTTCGCGATGAGTGCGGTGCGTGTAGTCGGCGATCTCCGCGCGGAGCTCGTCACCCCCGTGCCGGGTAGGCGCGTGCATCATGTCGACCTCAAACCGGTCGATCAAGGCGGCAAGGTCGGCGGTCGATCGGCCCCTCGTCATCGCCACGTACCGCGGGCCGTCGGGATACTCCCCCGTCGCGACGGTGTTGCTGTGCGCGGAGGCGACCCCCTGCGTCTCCCATTTCATGCTGTCATCGCTCATGTCTTCCTCCACTTGTCAGGCCCGCCGGCTGGCGCGCAGGGGGGTTACTGGCCGGGTGTCGGCGTACATCGCGTTCTGTCGGTCACTGGACGCCTCGGGGCTGACGAAGGCGGCGTAACGGCCAGCCGCGGGCCAGTCGACGTGCTTGCCGGTCCGGCAGCCACTCTCGCCGAGCCGGTTCACCATCCGGTCGCAGAACATCGGCAGCGTGTACCGGTTCCACTCCTCCATCGGCTCAGGGGTCATCGCCTCTTCCGCCGCCCATCGCAGGAACGCCAGGACTGGGAGCTCGCGGGCGATGTGCGCGTGGTGTGGCCAGCAGGGCGGGATCAGCTGCGTCGGCCGCCAGGCGTACTCGTGGTTGAGCCAGGCGGCCACGAGGTCACACCATTCCCAGATGGCCTCGCGGAGTTCCTCCGGGCAGGTCGCCGGCTCCCAGGGTCGCGGCAGGTCGGTGAGGTCGCCGGCTTCGGCCATCTCGTCCTCGTCGCCGCGGCGGAGTATCAGCAGAAGCTCCAATGCTCGCAACACCGACCCGGGGGGGACCGGAAACGGGCTGAGGATGGTGTTCACCAGGTCCACTGCGTCGCCTTTCGTTCGGGCCCGGCGCCTAGCAGGTCGGGGCCTCGGCTGGGTGCGAGTCGGTGCTCATGGGCGTAGGCGACCGCGGCGCCGGTGAGGTCGGCAACCGACGTCGCCTGCGCCCTGCTCGCGCCCACGCGGGAGCGTGCGGCCTCGAGCTGGGACTTGAGTGCTTGGCCGTCCTTGCCGTCGAAACATCGACGGAGCTTGGCGATGATCGGGGGCGCGTTGCCGGCGACGATCAAGGCGTGCCGGTCGCGGATACGGCGGATGTCGCCCGGACGCAGTACCCGCACGTCCTCCCCCGCGCGTGATGTGCCGATGCCGCCGGGACCGTCGCTGATGGTCTGGCGGCTGATCCGCACGTCGTCGATCAGGTCGGAGATCTCCTTGTAGAAGTGGATGTCTTTCCCCCCGCCGAAGATGACCAGGTTGTTTGTCAGGCCGAACAACGACCTTGCCTCGTCTTCGCCGTAGGACACGACCATCTGCTTCCACGTCTGGGTGGCGTAGATGAACGACAGTCCGAGGGCGCGCTCGTTGGCCATCCGCACCCGCAGCGTCGGCAGTGGGGTCGTCGAGGGAAGCTCATCCAGGCAGGCCAAGAAGCACGGTGTGATCCGCCCGTGGGGTGAGGTGGACGCCGCGAGCAGGGCGGTGTCGAGCACATGCTCGGCGATCGCCGTCATCAGCGGCGCGGCCGACGCGTAGGGGTCCTCCCGCCCCAGCAGGTAGACAGTGCCCTGACGGGCGATCAGGTCGGCGATGTCGGTCGCAGGCCGGCCGGGTGAGGGGATGCAGCGGGCGCGGATGGCCGGGTCGAAGAACAGGTCCATGGCCTGCTGGACGGTGGTGACGGTGTTGCCGACGGTGTCGGCCGAGCCGTGCAAGGCCCCGGAGAGCAGCCCGGCCCAGAAGCGGGCGGCGTGTGGGTGCTGCTGGAGGATCTCGGCGGGCTGCTCGGCGGCCACCGGGTTGGCGATCCACTCCAGGACGTGTTCGAGAGTGCGCCCGGTGAGGGCGGCGGCATGGAGGAAACCCTGCAGGACTTTCGCGGTCTCCGCCGCGTAGAAGCGTGCCGCGGAGTCCTGCCTGCCGCCGGCGACCGCACCTGTCACCGTTCCTGCGGCGAACGCCCTAGCCCGTCGTTTGGCGACTCCCGGATCGACACAGCCAGCAATCGGGTCCCACACGAATTCCGGCAGGCCAGGCGCGGCGCCGAACGGGTCGAGAACGGCGATCGGGCGTAGTAGGCCGCCCGGCGCCAACGGTGTCTGGCGACGTTCGGCGGTCAGCAGCAGGTCGTCGACCTTGGTGAGCGTCGCCATTCCCGCGCCGCGGTGAGCCAGCAGCGCCGGCGCGAGCAAGTCGAGGGTCTTGCCTGAGCCCTGCTCGCCATAGACGCCGGTCGTGCGGTCGTAGCGGCACCACAGTTCGACGCCGTGCGGGGTCTCAGAGCGGCCCAGCCGCCAGCCGACGTCGGACGGGTCGAACCTCACGCGCCGACCTCCTTCGACGCGCTGTCGCCGTAAAGGTCGGGCCGGATCAGGGTCCTGGCCGCCCGAAGCTGGCGCATGCCCAGCACCTGCTGAGCCTCGCCGCGGCTCGCCATCCCACCGCGCGCATCTCCCGGCCGGCGGTAGCGGGCCACCAGGACGCCGGTCACGACGGATAGGCCAAT
>JBBRYN010000107.1:0-7053 GCA_038237645.1 Mycobacteriales bacterium | reverse complement strand
GAGGGCACGAACTCGCTCATCCAGGCCGCGAAACGCCGAGCCCGGGGCTACCGCTCCAAACCCAAGATGATCACCATCATCTACCTCATCGCCGGGAAGCTCCCGCTACCCCAAATCCACACGATCTAGCGAGGAGCCCATCAATTGCTATGTGCACCATGTGCGCCGGTGAGACTGGCTCATAGCAGGTTCCGGGTCTTCAGGCTGTGCAGGCACCACAGCCCAGGCAGTAGCGGGAGCCAGTAGGTGAAGAAGCGGTAGAGCAGGACCCCCGCCAAAGCGCTCGCCGGTGCGACCCCGAAGGTGGTGAGTCCGGCGACGAGAGCGGCATCCATGACGCCGAGGCCGGCCGGGACAGGCGTGGCATTGGCCGCGGCCGAGCCGGCAAGGTACAGGAACGCCAGGGTGGTCAGGGGTACGTGACCGCCGACGGCGATCACCGAGAAGGCCAGGGTCAGGATGTACGCGGCGTTGAGGGCCACCGATCCGCCGATCAACGCGGCAGCTGAACGGGGACGGCGGGCGACCAGCATGAACTGCTGGGCCGCGTCCGTCAGCGGCCGTCGCCACCTGCTCGCCGTTCGGGTGACGGCGATGAGCAGGGCGGTGAGCAGGCCGCCGGCGCCCGCGAGCAGCCAGGGCCAGCTGGGAATGTGCCGGCCCACGGCCGGGCCGGCGCTGCCGGTCACGAACAGCGCGCCGCCGACGGCAAGCGCAATCGTGTGCACGGCGCCGCCCGCAGCGACGTTCACGCCGGTGGCAGTCGCCGCCTGCGCACGGGTGCGTCCGTTGAGCCGGTAGTAGCGGGACAGGATGACTACCCGGCCGAGCCCGGCCGGCGTCAGCCGGTTGGCGGCCGCGGCAGCGACTTCCACGACGGCGGTTCGCAGCAGCGGGAGCGGGCCGCCGGCCGCACCGATCATCGACACGGTGCTGGCCAGGAAAGTGCTCACGGCGGCGCCTGCAGCAGCGGCCAGCCACCACGGGTTGGCCGACCCCAAGACGGTGAGCATCCGAGGAACCTGGCCGACCTGCGGAAGCAGGATCCAACCGGCCAGACCCAGCACCACGCCCAGCATGGTGTAGCGGCCGAGTGTGCGCAGGGGGCGATGGGCCGGCTGCGGCACCACGGGTGGCCCGTCGGGGTCGTATCCGCGCGGGACAACGTCCTGGTCGCTGCCCGCAGGCACGAGCGCGACCGACGTCATGACGCGCCGCCGTCCGGACCCTCACCCATGACACAAGCATCCCCGATGAGGTCGCGCTCCGGGGGGGAGATTGCTGGGGACTTTCTGTGCGCCCGGAGCGCCGTCGGGGTCATCACCCACCAAGTAGCACGGCTGGAATCCATCGGTTCGGAGAGCGGATCGCAGGACAACGATCTCGGCGGCGTCCGGGCGACTACGGTCCAGCCCTTGGTCTGGGTGGCAAGCGCGGCCCGGCCGGCCGCGTTGAGACCGTGGTACTTGCGGTGCGGCCACCGCGAGGTCCAGCACCTCTTGAGCAACTGGGTCATCTCCACCGGCCCTCCTCTCCTCCGCGGAACACAGTACTACGTCATACGTATTAGCTCAACCATCCGCAGCCGAGCTACTCAGACGAGGAGGGTGCGATGCCGTCCAGAGTGCCGTTCTCGCTCACCACCCGATCCGGGCATGGTGGACCCGGTCCGGCAGGTACACCGGCCGCCGCCACAGCCGACGTCGACGGAGCCGGCCCGGACAACCTCAGTGCAACCGAACTCGCCTGGCAGGCGTCAATCACATGTGGCCGGTCGCGTCAATGACAGGTAGCCGACCGACGATCATGCGCTGTGACAGGCGCCGGATTGCTGCATAGTGGTGCCCTGGTGACGACAGGAGCCCGACGAGAGGGGTGTGCGTGATGAGGTTTCGGCACAGGCCGTTGCACAAGTCCCAGGCGGGGCTGCCGGAGATCACGGCAGCCGCGGCGCTGGTGCTGGGACTGTGGCTGCTGGCCATGGGTTGGGACTGGTCCGTGGCACAGGTCAACGGCTCAAAGTACGACTACGCGCCGCCACAGTCCTATCTGGACTGGGGGATCATCTACGTCGCAGCGGCGCTGGGCGCGTTCTGGCTCGGCTTTCGAGGCCGTCCGATCGTGGGCGCCCTCGCCGTGGCCGTGCCCGTCCTGGCGCTGTCCGGGTGGCGCGCAGCGGCGTCGGAGGTGATCGGCGCCAACATGTGGCCGCTTGCGCTGGGGTTCTGGATCCTGACCCTCGGCGGAGCCGTGGCGGTCGCGGCCAGTGTGGGGTTCGACAGTCGGCGCAAGCCTGCCAGCCGGTGGCGTGCCTGGATCGAGAGGCGGACAGGTCCAGCAGCGGTGCGCTCAGACTGATCTGGGAGCCCGTCGATCTACAGCTCCACGAGTACGGCACCGAGATGCTTGCCCTCGATCAGCTCGCGCAGCGCACGTGGGGCCTGCTCGATTCCCTGCAGGCGGGCGTTAGGAAAGATCAGTGTGCCATCACGCAATCCGATGCCGAACACCCTGTTCCACTCCGGCACCAGGTCGAGGTGATCGTGCAAGGCAATCCCGCGCAGGGTGATGCTGCGTGAGATCAGGGACAGGGTGTCTATCTGCGTCGTCTGCCGGCCGGAATCCGAGAGCTGGCTGGACAGCGCCCCGACCAGTGCGAGGCGCGCACCGCGCTTTGCGACAGCCATGGCCGCCTGCAACTGCTCACCCCCGACGTTGTCGACGAGGCCGTCGATGCCGTCGGGCGCGACCCTGCGTAGCTGTTCCTCGATCGGGCCGGCTCCTCTGATCACCACGGCGTCATAGCCGAGTTGCTCGACGAGCAGGGCGGCCTTGCGCGTCGATCCCGTACTGCCGATGATCCGCTCCGCTCCGCACAGCCGGGCAGCCTGTCCGGCCAGCGAGCCCACGCCACCCGCGGCCCCGGTGACGAAGACTGTGTCCCCCGGACGCACCTCGGCCCCGCGGGTGACGCCCATCCAGGAAGTGGCGCCCTGGGACAGGTACGCGGCCGGATCGGGCAGCAGACCGGCATCGACACGGCGCACCGCGGACGCCTCGAGCAGGGCGTACTCGCGCCAACCCTGCCGGTGCTGCACCAGGTCGCCGACACTGAAGTCGGTGCCAGGGCCGGCCACGACCTCGCCGATGGCCGGCCCATTGAGCAGCTCGCCGAGCGCGTACGGCGGCATCGGCACGTCGGTGGCCTCGTCCATCAGCGTCCGCATCACCGCCGCCACACTCATGACAGTCGTACGGACGAGGACCTGGCCGGGCTCCGGGACGGGCATCGGAACCTCAGCCAGCTCGAAGAGCTCATCGGTGAGCGGCCCTTGGGGCCGGGCGGCCAACCGGACTTCGCGGTAGGTATTGGGACTTGTCATGTCAAGAACGCTACCGCGTACCACGCGCCGCGATCATCGACAGACCTGTCGGCGGGAACGACCTCCTCACGTCGACACGCTCACGACGTGATGACTGAGTCCGCCGGCAGCCACAACAGGTAGCTGATCGGGCAGCCGGCCGGCACGGTGCCGCCGGTGAGCGGCGAGGTCCATGCCTGCTCCGGCCAAACGGTGACCCGGACATACACCCGGGCCCCGACCACAGCGTCGATGATGCCCGTTGCGGCATGGCCGTGGTGCTCGACGGTGATGCGGTCGCCGACCTGCACGTGCTGCTCCTCCGCGCCTGGCGACCCGGCTCCTACGGTACGGGCAGGGCAGCGGCGAGGCGTTGCACGGCCTCGTGCAGGCGGTCCGGTGGGTGGGCGGCGTAGCCGAGCACGAGGCCGGGCGGTCCGGGGAGCTGACGGTGCCACGACAGCGGGTGGACCAGCACCCCGGCCTGCCGAACGGCCTTGGCGAGGTCTGTGTCGTGGAGGTCGCGTCGGAGGTCAGGCAGAGTGATGAGCAGGTGCAGCCCGGCGGCGACGCCCTGGACGCGAGCGTGGGGCAGGTGCTGGCGCAGCGCCGCGAGCATCGCGTCGCGGCGCCGGCGGTTTCGGTTGCGTACCAAGCGCAGGTGGCGATCGTAGGCGCCGATGGCGAGCAGGTGCGCCAGCACCAACTGCGGCAGGGCGGGACTGCCCAGGTCGCTGGCGTGCTTGGCAGCGACTACGTCGAAGTGCAGGTGCCCGGGCGGGACCAGCCAGCCAAGCCGCAGTCCTGGCGCCAGGGTCTTCGAGGTGCTACCGGTGTGGGCCACGTGCTCGGGCGCGGCGGACTGCAGGGCGGGGACGGGAGCGCGGTCGTAGCGATGCTCCGCGTCGTAATCGTCCTCGATGACCAGGCCGCCGGCATGGGCCCAGTCCAGCAGTTCGCGACGCCGTGGCGGTGACAGGACCACACCCGTGGGGAACTGATGCGCGGGGGTGAGCAGCGCGGTCCGCAGACCCGAGCGCACCAGCCCGTCAACGTGCAGCCCATGCTCGTCGACCGGAATCGGTTGCGGCCGCAGACCCCAGTGGGAGAGCTCGTCGCGGGCGCCGCGGGACCCCGGCTCCTCCACAGCGATCGCGGTCGTGCCGCCCGCCCGCAGCGTCTGACCGAGCAGGGCCAGCGACTGGGCGACCCCTGCGACGACGACGATGCCATCGGGGTCGGCGCGGACGCCTCGGGTGCGCGCCAGCCAGCCGGCCAACTCCGCCCGCAGTCGCGGACTGCCACGCGGGTCGCCGTAGCCGAGGTCGGCCGCGGTCAGTTGGTCGAACACGGTCCGTTCGGCGCGGAGCCAGGCCGCGCGGGGAAACGCCGCCAGGTCCGGCACGCCCGGTGACAGGTCCAGTTCGATGTGCTCGGACCACCGCGAGGCCTGCACCGGCAGCAGAGGTCCGGCGTCTGCGTTGCCTGCCCCGTCGCCGGCCGGCTCGAGGAACGGTCGAGGGGTCGGTCGTACGCGCGGAGGTCCCAGCGACATGACGACCGTGCCGACCCCGACCCGGGCGGCGACCAGCCCCTCGTCGGCCAGCCGCCGGTAGGCCTCGACGGCGACGCCGCGGGCGACGCCCAAGTCGCCGGCGAGCGTGCGGGTGGCCGGCAGTCGTGTCCCTGCGATCAGGCGTCCGTCGACGATCGCCGCGCGCAACGCCCCGGTCAGCCACCCCGTCACGCCCCGGGCCGGCGCGGCCGCCGCGTGCAGGTGAAGGAAGTCCGAGCCGGCACCTGCCCCTTTACCCGGCTCCACCATTGGTCCACCTCGATGTCCGATACGTGGCCCTGGTCAGTAGACCACTGGGCCACCCAGCATGTCAGGTGTGACCCATGCCGCTGCACGCACGCACCCGGACCAGCCCTCTCCCGCTGACGCAGGCGGTCTCAGCCCTGCCCCGGCGGCGGGCGCTGCCGGGATCACCGCCGGCGCTCTGGGGATGGTCTTCGTCGGCGGGAGCGTCGCGATCTCCGCACTGCTGGCCGGCGCGGTGCTGTTCACCGCTCAGGCCGTGCGCTACAGCCTCGCCTGCTTGCTCCTCCTCGGCTTCGGCCGCCTGCTCGGCAAGCGCGTGATGGCGCCCCGCGGCGCCGAGTGGGCGTGGCTGCTCGCCGTCGCGGTGGCCGGGCTGGTGATCTTCAACATCGCGCTGGTCAACGGTTCGCAGCACGCCGAGCCCGCTGTCCTGAGCGTCGCCGTCGCCTGCGTGCCGGTGATCCTGGCCATCGCCGGGCCACTGTTGGAGCGGCGCCGGCCGAGCCGGGTGGCGCTGGCCGCCGCGCTGGCAGTCACCTGCGGCGCCGCGCTGGTCCAGGGCGCCGGCCGCAGCGACTGCATCGGCGTGGCCTGGGCGGTCACGGTCCTGTGCTGCGAGACCGGCTTCACCCTGTTCGCCGTACCGGTCCTGACGCGGCACGGACCGTGGGGAGTATCGGTCCACACCACCTGGCTGGCCGCAGGAATCTTCGCCGCGCTCGGCGTCGTCCATGAGGGTCCGACCGCAGTCATGCGGCTACGCCTGCACGACCTCCTGGCCGTCGCTTATCTCGCCGTCGGGGTCACGGCCATCGCGTTCGTCCTGTGGTATTCGAGCGTCGGGCGCCTCGGGGCCGGCCGCGCCGGGCTGCTCACCGGCGTGGCTCCCATCGCCGCCGCGGCGACCGGAGTCGCACTCGGCGCGCCGGCCCCGCGGCCACTGGTCTGGGTTGGCATCGCCGTCGTCGGCTGCGGCCTCGCCCTCGGTCTCCCCGCCGGTCCACATCGGGAGGGTCGAGAGGGGCGGAGCTTCAGTCCGGTGCGATTGTCACGTTTCCGTTGGTGGTCCGGGCGGTGATGATGCGCACGGACGTCCGGTCGCTGCCGACGCTGCTGCGGTTGGTGCCGTTTGACGTGTGGACGTTCAGGAAGTAGCTGACGTCTGTTGTCGGGACGGCGACGTTGATGTTGCCGTTGGTGCTGGTCACGGTGATCGTCGCCGGAGATCGGGTGAATGCCATGCTGATATTGCCGTTCGTGCTGTGGGCGGTCGCCTGCTGCGATGTAGCGGCGAGAACCTGGATGTTGCCGTTGACGCTACGGAGGTGCAGCCCTGCTTGGGTTCCGCTCGTGTGGATGTTGCCGTTGGTGGTGACGAGGTCCAGTGCTCCGGTCAGTCCGGCGGTCGAGATGTCGCCGTTGCTGGTAGCGACTCGGACCTGGCTCGTCTGTGGGACTGCCACCGTGACGTCGAGTGAGCAGCGTCGGAACCACACGGCTGGGGTGCGGCAGCCGCGTCCGTCGATCGTGGTGACTGTGTTGCTGGTTTGCGCCAATAGCGTCGGTCTGGAACCCGCGTAGGAGCCGGTTGCGGTGATATGGACGCGACCGTCCGTGCTGGGCCGGAGGGTGAAGTCGGCATCAGGCACGGCGATCACCACGTTTCGGCCCGCAGCCAGGTCGTAGCTGATGTGGACCGGTTTGGTGCCCCGCCACAGAGAGAGCGCCGGAGGTGTCAGATGGTCTGTGTAAGCGATGGGTCTGCTGATGAAGGAGTTCACTGTGACTGTGACCAACATTGAGACCCAGAATGTGTCCGAGTCTGCGGCTGGCAGGTTGCGCCGGGAGTTGTTCTCCGACGAGCTCGTC
>JBBRYN010000106.1:0-7233 GCA_038237645.1 Mycobacteriales bacterium | reverse complement strand
CACCATCCGTTATCCGAAGACTGCGTAACCCCGACCAGAAGACCGTCGGTAAGCCGTGTGCGGGAAAACCGCACGCACGGATTGAAAGGGGAACGGGGAAACAGACCGCTTCGGCGGCACTGCGCCCCTGACTACCAATGAGCGATCCCGGATACCCCTATCCCGAGACCGACGACCTCCGGCACGGCCCCGACCTGCATCCCGCGCTGCTGCCCTTGCTGCCGTTCGTCGGCCGGTGGCGGGGCACCGGCAAGGTGGGCTACCCGACCATCGACGACCGCGACTACGCGCAGGAGGTGCGCTTCAGTCATGACGGGCGGCCGTTTCTGGCCTACGAGTCGCGGGCCTGGCTGATCGACGACGAGGGGCGACCGGTCCGGCCGTCGGCGCGGGAGGTCGGCTGGTGGCGGCCGGGGGTCGCCTCGGTCCACGGTGGCGGCGGCGACCCGGTCGAGGTGCTCCTCGTTCACCCGACCGGCATCGCCGAGATCTACTACGGCAGTGTCAACGGCGTACAGGTGGAGTTGGCCACGGACGCCGTAGTGCGGACCGCCACGGCCAAGGAGGTGGCCGCGAACAAGCGGCTGTACGGGATCGTCGACGGCGATCTGATGTATGCGGTCGACATGGCGGCGGTGGGCGTGGGCCTGAATCCGCACCTGTCGGCTCGGCTCGTGCGGGTTTGAGGGCATGCCGGTTTGAGGGCATAAGGCGACCCCTGGGCTACTCCTCGTCGCTCCGCAAATGGAGCAAACGAGGGCCGGCTGGACAATGTCCGGCGCCCAGGGGTCGGGTGACTGTCGGGGTGTACGCCTGCGCCGTTGCTCACGGCGCGTCGGGTTCGGCCCCGAGTCCGGAATACAGCGGCTAGCGGACAGCCACCTCACGTGTCCAAGACATATTCAACGTCGGACCACCTCCCTCCTCGTGTACGTAAGACCGTACGACGAAGGCGGCAACGCCGCAACGTGCATTTATCGCCATCCGAGGATGGCCCGGATGCGGTCGGTCAGGTCAGAGTCACCGCGCTCCCGGCCGTCTATCGAGCGGACGGCAGCCACCCCACGCACCGACGAGAGCAGCCAGACCGCATCGGCCGCATGCAGGTCGTCGACGGTGGCCCGATGGGTGGCAGTGCGCAGACCGTGCCCTGGCGCCTGGGCCAGCAGGTGGGCGGCCGTGGTGCCCTCGATGATCCCCGTGTCGGTCGGGATGGAGTGCAGGGTGTCGCTGGCTGCCCACACCACGGCAGCGGTCGGCGCCTCGAGGACCACCCCCTCGGTCGACACCCAGATCACGTCGTCGGCGTCATGCCGGCGGGCCTCGCGCAGCACCGTCATGGCTACGGCGTACGAGGTGGCCTTGACGCCGCCGAGCAGCCAGGGAGCCTGCCCGCGTACGTCCACCGGCAGGCCCAGCGTCCGGGTGGCCACATGGACTCCCTTCGACCGCTGGCGCAGGGTCTCGGCGGGCACCGGCGCGACGGTCGCGTAGCACGTGGGTTGCCCCCCGTCCTCAGGGCCGCGCAGGCAGACCAGCCGCAGCATGCCGTCTCGGCCGGCCGGCCAGGCACCCACCACCGTCGCGGTCAGGTCCCGCCACCGCGCCGCGGGCGGGACGGCGAGGTCCATCCGATGCGCCGACCGGCCGAGCCGCTGGAGGTGCTCGTCGAGCAGCCAGGCCGCGTCCTGCCGGACCAGCAACGTCTCGAATACCCCGTCACCGCGGAGCACGCCCAGGTCGTCGGCCCGGATCACCGGGACATCCGGGTCGACCAGTCCTGTCCCCAGCACGGCCAGCACCCGATCGGTCATCGCCCGACCCTATCCACAGATGGCGAGCGGGCTCCGGTGTGGCAGCCGGCCGGCGGTGAGGATGGCGGCATGCGCTTGGAGGCACAGCCCGACCGGTTGACTGCGGCGAGCGAGCGGGTGCGCGGCCTCGGCCACGGGCTCGGCCAGGCCGGGCTGGTCGCCTGCCGGGCCTTCGACGAGGTCGCTGCTGGCGCCCCAGGTTCGCTGACGGCGGCGGCCGCGGCCGAATTGGCGGTGGAGGCCGCCGCCGTGTTGCGGACGGTTTGTGGCGGTGTCCAGACGCTGGCCGGCGCCCTCGGTGCCGCGGCCTGGCGCTATGCCGATGCCGACATCCTCCGGTGAATGCCGAGACGCTGCACCGGGCAGCGACCCGGCTGAGCGGCGCTGCCCGCGCCATCGGCGGCACCGGCGTCCAGGTGCGCGCCGAGGCGGCCCGGGCGCTCGGTGCTGATTCCTGGCTCGGGGCCGCGGCGCAGGCGGCTGCCCGGGCACACCACCGGCAGGCCACGGACGCCGAGCGGGTTGCTGCGGCACTGCAGCACTCTGCCCGCGCGCTGGACACGCTCACTGCCGCGGCCACCCACGCCGGGCGGCAGCGGTCGCAGGTGCTCCACCTGGTCACGCGATACGGCTGGCGGCTCGACCCCGGCGGCCTGCACCCCGCGCGGCTCGGGCAGGTCCCGGTCTTCGGCACCGACCTGCCGGGCCGGTGGGACGGCATCGGCCGCGCCGAGCAGGCGGCCGACGCCGCCGCGGCCCTGGCGTTGCGGGCGGTGGCGGCCGGTCTGCGCCGGTTGCGGCTGCGGCCGGGCGCGATCGCCCTGGCCGGCACAGTGGCCCCGGCGCAGGCCGTCACCTTGGCCCGGCTGGGGGTCCTGGCGATGGCCGACGTTCCGCCCGCTGTGGCGGCGGCGGAGTTGCGCCGGTTGCTACAGCAGGGCGACCCGGTGGCGATCCGGGCCCACCTGCTCGGCCTGCCGACCACGTCGCGGGGCGCCCTGGTCGCCGGCTATCCCGGCCTGGTCGGACCGGCCGACGGCGTGCCGCCCGAGATGCGCTATGCCGCCAACCGGCTGCTGCTCAACCGGGCGCTGGGCACGGCACGGCGGGCCGGCGATGCCGCACTGGCCGGCCGGATCACCGGCTGGCTCCGCGCCGGTCGGCAGATCCTGCTGTTCGACCTGGCCGGTGGCCGCATCGCCGAGGTCTTCGGCGACCTCGCCACGGCGACCCATGTCGCCGTGGTCGTACCGGGGATGCTCAATGACCTGACCAACTTCGACGCTCTCGCCGGCGAGGCGCGCAACCTGCACCGGCAGGCCGACCACCTGGCCCCGGGTGCCGTCGCCACGGTCGCCTGGCTCGGTTACCGCACACCGGGCTGGCTCGACGCGCCGTTCGACGACAAGGCGGTCGCCGCCACCCGTCGGCTGGCCGACCTGGTGGGCGGGCTGGTGCTGCGATCGGGCGTCACGACCACCGTCGTGGCGCACAGCTACGGCTCGATGCTGGCCGGCCGAGCGCTGCGAGCCGGCCTGCGGGTCGATGCGGTGGTGGCGCTGGGCAGCCCCGGCATGACCACGGCCACTGTTGCCGGGCTGCATGCCTCGCCCGGCACCCGGATCTATGCCGCTCGCGCACCGGGTGATCCGGTGAGCTGGTCGGAGAACTTCGGCCGCGACCCCTCCGACCCGCGGTTCGGGGCCGTGCGCATCGCCACGCACAGCCGTGGCAGCACCGGTCCCGTCTGGCACACCAGCTACCTGACCGGGCAGAGCGAGTGCACCCGCAATCTCGCGCGGATCGTCACCGGTCAATATGCCGCGGTCACCGCGCTCCCGGCCAGCCGGGGCGAGCACCTCACCGGGCCGATGGACGCGTTGCGATCCGTCGGCGACCTGTCCGCAACCGGCTCGCTGGCCCTCGGTGGCGCGGTGGCCCATCTGCTGCCCGGGCCGGTGAGAGCGCCGGCGGAGGATGCCGTCGAGGCCGCCCAGCGGTTCCAGCACCTCGGGCAGCGGCTGACCGATCCCGACCTCCCGGCCGACGCCCTGGACACCCGGTGAGGCAGACCCCCGGCCGACCGTGGCCGGCCGGGTCAGGCGGAGCGGGGCGAACGCGTGGGCGCGGGGCGACCGGGCGCGGACTGACGGTTGCGCGGGTAGCCGGCTCGCCGGGCCCGGTCCGCACGCGGATTGGCCGATGTCCGTGGCCGGGAGGGATGCGCTGCCGCTGCGACCGGCGGCCCGGCCGTGACGACCACCGGTTTGCCGGAGTCGGCGAGGGTGCGGACCGCATCGTGACCCGGTGCGACCCGGGTGGTGGTCGGCGCCACGCCGGCCAGACCGTGCAGCCGGGCAGCGTCGCGCTGCTGTTCGGGAAGGAGCAGGGACAGCACCAGGCCGCTGGCACCCGCGCGCGCCGTGCGGCCCGAGCGGTGCAGGTAGTCCTTGTGGTCGGCCGGTGGATCGAAGTGCACGACCAGGTCGATGTCGTCGACGTGGATGCCGCGGGCCGCCACGTCGGTGGCCACCAGCACCGGCGAGGTGCCCGCGGCAAAGGCGTTGAGCGCGCGCTGCCTGGCGTTCTGGGCGAGGTTGCCGTGCAGGGCGCCGGCGTCGACTCCGGCCGTGCGCAACTGCTTGGCGAGCCGCTCAGCGCCGTGTTTGGTGCGTACGAAGAACAGGCTACGGCCGTCGCGGGCGGCGATCTGGGCCGCGACGGTCACCTTGTCACCCGCATGCACGGTGAAGGCACGATGGTCCATTGTGGAGACCTGGGCGAGTGCGGGAGCAACGGCGTGCATGGCCGGATCGTCGAGGAAGCGGTGCACCAGCCGGTCGACGCCGTTGTCGAGTGTGGCGGAAAACAGCAGTCGCTGCCCGTCCGGCCTGGTCTGCTCGAGGATCTCGGTCACCACCGGCAGAAAGCCGAGGTCGGCCATGTAGTCGGCCTCGTCGATGACGGTGACCGTCACCAGGTGCAGCGAGCACTCGCCCTGGCCGATCAGGTCGAGCAGCCGCCCGGGGGTGGCGATCACGATGTCGACGCCGCGGCGCAGGGCGCTGATCTGCCGGTTCATCGACGCTCCGCCGTACACGGTGGCAACGCGGACGCCGACCGCCTGACCGAGCGGCGCGAGAGCCTCGGCAACCTGATTGGCGAGCTCGCGGGTGGGCACCAGGACCAGCCCGAGCGGTGCACCGTTGGTGCGCCGCGATCCGATCAGCCGGGCGAGCATCGGCAGGCCGAAGGCCAGCGTCTTGCCCGATCCGGTCTCCGCGCGACCGAGCACGTCGCGACCGGCAAGGGCGTCCGGCAGGGTGCGGGTCTGGATGGCGAACGGCTCGCGGATGCCGCGCCGTTCGAGGGCGGTGACCAGGGGCTGGGGCAGGCCCATCGCGGCGAAGGTGCGCGGCTCGGCGCAGGCGGCGGCCGCGCTGGCGGCGAAGGCCACCTCGAGCGCGGAGGGTTCCTTGACGGGCTTGACGGCATTGACGGTCGGTCGGGACGTGCGGGGACGACGTCGTGTTGCGTGAGACATGGGGACTGAGACTCCTGTTGCCGGGGATCGGGCCGCATCGGCGAACGGAACTCGTCACGCTCACGACCGGGTGGGCTCTGGTGGCCCACCTGCTACGCCCTCAGCCTACGCTACTGCGGGCAAACCCCACCGTTGCGGACCGAATGACGTGCGCTCGGCGGCCACTTGGCGACGAACGCTCCACCCTGGCGGGTGAGACTGCTACGGTAATCGTGGTCGCAGGTCCTGTGTACGTGCTATGAGCCACGCCGCAGAACGAGTTCGCGGGCGTCGCTCGTTTCGAGCCCACCCGAGAGCACGGCCCGGATGTCGCAAAGGGCGGCAGCCGCACCGTCCCGGAAGGGGATCCGCAATGCCGCAGGGCACAGTTAAGTGGTTCAACGCCGAGAAGGGCTTCGGCTTCATCGCCGTCGACGGCGGCGGGGCAGACGTGTTCGTGCACTACTCGAACATTCAGGCCGATGGCTACCGCAGCCTCGACGAGAACCAGCGCGTCGAGTTCGAGATCACGCAGGGTCAGAAGGGTCCGCAGGCCGAGGCCGTCCGTCCGATCTGAGCCGGTTCGTGTAAGAATGAGGGCCGGTGCCGTCCGCGGCGCCGGCCCTCATCATGTCTGGGTAGGTCCAGCTTGGCGTTGACCGTGCTGCCTCGCCGTCCCGCCAGGCCGGTCCTCGTCGTCGTCGCGATGGCGCTAGGCGCCAATCTGGTGGCCGCGGCAGCGGGTCCGGTGCGCCAGGCGACGGCACAGCACGCCGCATCGCACGGCGCACCCGCCCGGTTCGGCAGTCCGCCCCAGCCGTCGCTCGCGTCGGCAGCCGCCGCCCAACCTTCCGCTCGAGCGGTTGCCGACCCGGTGCCGCGTCCCGGGGCTGCCCCGCGAGGGCCCATGACCGGCATCGCCTCGACCGGTGGCGCGGTGGCGCTGACCTTTGATGACGGGCCTGATCCCCGTTTCACCCCGCAGGTGCTCGCTTTGCTGGCGGCCTATCGCGTGCACGCCACCTTCTGCCTGGTCGGCCGCCACGTGATTGAGCACCCCGAGTTGGTCCGGCAAATTGTGGCCGGCGGCCACACCCTGTGCAACCACACGTACGGCCACGATACGTACATCGGCCGCCGCACGCTGGCGCAGATCACCGCCGACCTGCGCCGGACGGACGCGGCAATCGCCTCGGCCTCAGGTGTGCGACCACGCTACTTCCGGGCGCCCGACGGTGTCTGGACTCCCCACCTGCTGACCGCTGTCGATTCCGAGGGCATGGTGCCGCTGGGCTGGAGTGCCGACCCGAGCGATTGGGCTCGGCCCGGCGTGCCGCACATCGTGCGTACGTCGCTGGCCGAGTTGCACCCCGGCGGCATCCTGCTCATGCACGACGGCTACGGCCACCGCGAGCAGAGCGTGGCCGCGCTTCGCGTGCTGCTGCCGGCACTGGCCGCCAAGCGGCTGTACCCGGTGCCCCTCTAGCCAGCTAAATGGCTAGGTGAGTCATGGCTCGGGTGCTGCTCCGAAAGGCAGTTGGCTGCCAGTGTCGCCGCTCCCGTATGCTGGATTTCGCTCCCGACGGCTGGCCGTCCGGGCCCGGGGTCGCGGATCCGGCTCATGTGCGAGCATGGGTGCCGACTACGACACCGAGCCCCCATCGTCTAGTGGCCCAGGACGCCGCCCTTTCAAGGCGGTAGCACGGGTTCGAATCCCGTTGGGGGCACGGCATTTGCAAGGCCCAGTAGCGCAGCTGGTTAGCGCGCCGCCCTGTCACGGCGGAGGTCGCGGGTTCGAGTCCCGTCTGGGTCGCTGGGCAGGTAGCTCAGTCGGTACGAGCGTCCGCCTGAAAAGCGGAAGGTCGGCGGTTCGACCCCGCCCCTGCCCACGCTCCT
>JBBRYN010000105.1:0-7353 GCA_038237645.1 Mycobacteriales bacterium | reverse complement strand
CGGTCAAGCGACCAAGGGCACGACCACCAGGATCGGTGACCATGCCCTTGAACTGCACTTCTTCTGTAGCGGGGGCAGGATTTGAACCTGCGACCTCTGGGTTATGAGTCGTCCGACCACCGTCTCACCAGGGGACTCCTGACAGAGATCGGCCAACTTGACGTGCGTGTACCTGACTGAAGCATCACGTCGCGTCTCACCTCGTCTCGGTCCTTTGCGTACGTCGCTACTACAGCGGGTACTACAACATCGGATGGGCAGAGGCCCAGCCCGCGCTGCGACTCTGGTCACGTTCGGTCAGAGATGGGCCAGAAGGTGTATCTGCCGCGCCGCCTCCTCGGCGGACACTTCCCCAGTGTCGAATGCCAAGTCGGCGAGGCCCAATGGTTGGGTATCATCCCAGGCTTCTAGCCGGGCCGCGATGTCTGATGGCGATCGAGACAAGAGCCGCTTTGCGGCGATGTCGCGTGAACACCAGACGGAGACCACAAGCCAGCGGACTGGTGCTGTCGCATTGACTACAGCCTCGACGGCTTCGGCCTGGCCGAGGTGCACAACGGGTACGCATACAGATAGCTGCAATGACAGGTATTCACGGTCGATGACGTACACGGAGCCATATCGCTCATTCTCCCAGATGATCCCGCCGTGCTGTCGGAGGGCGTTGAGTTCCGCGTCTGAGACGGTTCGATAGTCAAGAAGGCGCCCGACCCCTGATTTCAGTCTTCGAAACAGGCCGTACCGGCGGTCGATGAGGTGCAGCTCATGAGTGATCGTATTTTTGCCGGCAGCCGGCGGCCCGTAAAGGATGACTCCCGAAATCACGCAGGTACGACCGCAAACAGTGACTTTAGGAGGTCACTCGCCGCGTTCTGCAGCGGCAGGCTCGACCGACTGTTTTCGATGACCACGTGAGATACGGGGGGCCGGAAGGAATCATCGATACTGGAAAGGTAGCCCGGCCAGTCCGCGAGCTTTGCTGAGTCGCGTGCTGCTCCTCGATGGCGAAGATATGTGTGCATAGTGCCTATATCGCAGTATACCCAAACGACAGTGGTAAGCGCATTCAGCGCCGAGAAGGTGGCCTCGGTCCTCTCCAACCAAGAACTATCGGCGAACTCGCGAATAAATGGTGCTGCGACGATGATACTATTCCCACACTCAACATTCTCGCGAGTCGCTGCGAGCAGCGCTTCATATTCTCTAGGCCTAATTAAATCAAGATAGGTCTTGGATTCGCGATCGTGTGGCGAAAGGCCGTGCGCTTCCAACGCCGCCTCTACCACCGGCCGCGTTAGGGTGTCTTTATCGAGCACCCCCCAACCCGTGCTGTGGGCAAGGATGCGCGCCAGTTCCGTCTTGCCGCTGCCCGCATATCCCCCGATGAGCACAACATGAGCGGGGCCAAGCGTTTCCGTCTTCCGAATATTGCCAGGTCGGCGCACTACTCGCTTTGAGCGAGACTTGCTGATCACGAGCCCTTCGGTCGCCAGCTCCTTCATGGCTTCGGTGATCGTGAATACGCTCACCGACCACTCGGCCGCGAGTTCCCGAGTGGACGGCAGTACCTCCCCATCCCGGAGGACACCTGCCTCGATCGCACTCCGGATGTTGCGCGCGACCTGTTGCTGAAGTGAACCCGCTCCTGTCGAGCGAGACCGCGGGGGGGTCATGTGGTCGTGGCCTCGCTTCTCTGGAGATCGTGATCGGACCAAGGCTATCAGCGTCTAACAGGGAGATCAGCCCCGCTCAGGCGGGATGTGAGAACTGAACGACCCGCAGACCTAACAGTTGACAGGCTAACCAAACAACTGTTAGCTTCCCTCCACTGCCCGCCTGACCAAGGCATCAGGGCTTCGACAGAGGAGGCAGGCAAGTGGCGGAACGTCAAGCAGTGGCGTATCTGGGGGAGGCGCACCCACTCGCATCGGTGGCTCGGGACAGGTGCCGTTCGGTGCATCCGCTGACGCGCCGCCGGGTGAGTGGAGTGGCGTGTGGTCGGTGTTGGGAGTTCGCGATCCGCGCTGATGAACGGGTCGTGGTCGAGCTCGATCTGCCGGCGGAGCCGGTGGCCGACCCGGACCTGGTCGATGAGGTCGCGGTGGAGCGGGCTGTTGACGGCGAGGCGGTGCGGCTGTCGAAGGCCGAACGCCGGGCGGCACTGCTCCGCCTGATCGACCGAGGCCTGTTGCCGTCACAGGCCGGGGATCGGCTCGGCATGTCCGGGGCCTCCGTTCAGGCCGTCCTGGCAGATGGCGAGGTGGCGGCATGACTGGCCGCCTCGCTCAGGCTGTCGGGGCGCTGGGCGATCGGCTGCACGCCGGCCGTGATGCGGAGGCGCGGGCGTGGGGGTTGCAGGTCACCCGCACCGCGTGGGGTGGCCGGACATACCGTGACCCGCGGATCGCCCACCTCGCCGCCCAACGGCTCGTTGTGCCGGGCAGGGTCGGCGTGCAGGTCGCCGCCCTGGCGCTGCTCGCCGTCACAGCCGGCTGCCAGGACCTCCCCACGATCGGCACGGCCGGTGCCGGCACCACCGACACGACGGCCGGCGGGAGCACGTCGTTGCCGGCGATCGCCGGGCACATCCGCCAGTGCGAGTCCGGCGGGAACTACCAGGCGCAGAACGCGCACTCGACCGCGTCGGGCGCCTATCAGTTCATCAACGCCACCTGGACCGGCGTGACCCACCTGGCGCCGCCGGCCCGCGCCTACCCGCCGGCAACCCAGGACCGGGCGTTCATCCGGTTGTGGGCCGGCGGCGCCGGAGCGCACAACTGGGACGCCTCCCGGTCGTGTTGGGGCCGCTACTGGACCGGCCGATGACCCGCCCCGCCGCCACCCCAGCCGTCAACGCCCACGTGTGGGACGGCAACGCCGTGTGCCAGGTCCATGGCGGCTGGTGCTCGATGGCACCCAGCACGCCGCCAGTCCTGGTCGGCGTCGACGTCGACGTCGACGTCGACGCGCCGATCCCGTACTTGCTGACTGCTGCCGGGCTGGCCGTCCTCGACGGCCCGCCGGCCCCCACCCCTGCGCCGGCCCAGCCGGCGACCCCTTCGCCTTCCGGCCTTCCGGCCGCGGCCCTCACGTCAAGGAGTAGCTCATGACTCGCAAGATCACCGCACTGATCGTGCTGGCGTTCGTCGTCTACTACGTGGCCACCGCCCCGCAGGAAGCCGCCAACGAGGTACGGCAGCTCGCCGCCCTGTTCGCCGGAGTGATGAACGCGATCGCCTCCTTCGGGCAGGCGGTGTCGGGATGAGCCGGCACGGCACCTGGACCGAAACCGGCAACACCTCCGGCGGCTGGGGTGTTGGTGTCCTGGCCGCAGTCGTAGCCGGCGTGTGGCTCGCCGCCAATACACGGCCGACACACCATCTGCCCGCTGCGGCCGGCGACGTACCAGCCGAGGCGACGGGCGGGGTACGCGCGCACGCGGCCGGGCAGCTCGTCGCTGCAGGGCAGCAGGCCGGGCATGGGGTGGGCTGGTGGGCGCTGCTGGCCGCCGGCCTGTTCGCCGCCGCCGTCTTCCTGGCCGTCGTGGTCGCGGCCGGATGGCAGGCCTGGGCGCGGCACCGCACCCGCCAGGCCAACGCCGGCCCCGACGGGCCGGTCGCCTCGGCGCCGGCTCAGCACCAGGTGCCGTCGGCCGGCGCGTCGGTGATCGTGCTCGCCGACTACGCTCGACGAGACTCCGCCCGCCGTGCCGCCGGTGGTGCGGCATGAGCGCGTCGATGCCGGTCGCGGGCCGGGGTTGGGCGTATGCGGCGGCGCTGCTGGGTGGGCTGGTGTCGGTCGCGGCGAACGTCGCCCACTCCTACGTCCCCCCAGCTGATGCCGGTTCGCGGTGGTCGCCGCAGGCGGGTTCGGTGATCGGGGCGGTGTTCTGGCCGGTCGCGCTGATCATGGCGCTGGAGGTGATGGCCCGCACCCCGTGGCCGGCCGCCTGGTGCTGGATCGCCGTGCGCTGGCTGGGCCTGCTTCCCGTCGCCGTTGTCGCCGCGGTCGTCTCCTACCGGCACCTGTCCGGGCTGCTGACCTTCTACCGGGAGGACGCGTTGACCGCGACGATCGGACCGCTGGCGGTGGACGGGCTGATGGTGATGGCCTCCGGCGCCCTGCTGGCCACGTCGGCCCGGCGGACCATCACCGCCGTCCTCGGCCCGGCCCGGACCGCCCCCGACGTCGCGGCCGTCCCGGTCGAGGACCGGGGACCGGACCGCACACAGGTCCCGGACCGGGAGACAGACCGGGACCGGGATCGGGTCCGGTCCGCTGCCGGTCGGGGTCTGGTCCCGGCGGTTCGGTCCTCTGGGTCGGTTCCGGCCCGTGGGCTGCCGCGGTCGCGTCCGGTCCCGGTCGACGTGGCGGACCTGCTGCTCGTCGGGCGGGCCGTCGCGGCTGATCTGGCCAACGCCGGGCGGCCGTTGACCCGGGTGGCGCTGATCGCCGGCCTACGCGCCCGGGGTCACCGGATAGCCACCGGCCGCGCTTCGGAGCTGCTGCGGGCTCTCAAGGTCGCCGCATGACCGCCCCGAGCACGACCACCGATCTTCTCCCGCTGCTGCTTCTGACTGGAGGTACGTCCGATGACTGAGGAAGACCCGATCGACCTGGAGTTGCGCCGGCTACTCGACGCCGAGCAGCCCGGAGCCGTCCTGGAGGGTGGACCGGTGCCGGTGGACTCGGCCCGGATCGAGGACGGCGCACCGCCCTGGCGGTCCGCGGTCCGTTCCCGGCCGATCCTGCCGGCCTGGGCAACGTCGGCCGATGAGGCCCGGACCGCCGCGGTGTGGGCCTGGTCCTACGTGTGGCGGACTACCGCCTTCCACAGCCTGCGCGTACCGGGGTACGCGGCGACACTGGCCGGGCGGTCGCCGCGGGGTGCGGGCCGGGCGGTCCGGTCGTTGCTGGACTGGCTGTTCGACGCCGAAGGCCATCCGGTCCGCCATGCCGCGGTGGACCGGGCCGACGCCGAGCGGTACATCAAGCTGACCGACCGCCGCAACGACCGGGTCCGCCTCCGGCTGATCGTCACCGCCCTGATCGCCGTGCCAGCCCTGGTGGTTGTCGGGGTGATCTTCGCGCTGCCGACCCTCCCGCGCCTGGGTCTGCTGGCCGGGCTCGTCGGTCTGCTGGGCTGGGTCGGTGCACCCGCGGACCGGCCGCTCATCTCCCGCGCTGTGGTCGCTACCAGAGCGCAGAAGTTGACCTCCGACATTGTCATCCGCGCCCTGGGGTCGCTCGGGATCGCCGGCATCAGTCAGGCGCTGGGGCCGAAGGGGTCGGGCATCAACTTCCCGGCGCCGATCACCCGCGATGGCCCCGGCTGGCGCGCCGATGTTGACCTGCCCTACGGGGTGACGGTGACCGACATCCTCGACCGCCGCGACCGCCTGGCATCCGGGCTTCGCCGGCCGATCGGCTGCGTGTGGCCCGAGCCCGCCCACGACCAGCACGCCGGCCGCCTCATCCTGTGGGTGGGCGATCAGGACATGGCCCGCGCCAAGCCGCCGGCCTGGCCGCCGGCCCGCAAAGGCCAAGTCGACCTGTTCGGCGCACTGCCGTTCGGGACCGACCCCCGCGGCCGCGGGGTCGGATTCAGCTTGTTCGAGAACAACGTGCTGATCGGGTCGCTGCCCGGCGGCGGGAAGACCAACGCCGCCCGGGTCCTGCTCTGCGCGGCCGCGCTGGACCCGACCTGTGAGCTGTGGGTCTACGAACTAAAAGGCTCCGGGGACCTCGCAGCCGCGGCGAAGGTCGCCCACCGGTACGCCTCCGGCCTGGCCGACCACACCATCGAGGCCGCCCGCGACGCCCTACGCGAGCTCAAGGCGGAGGTGATCCGCCGGTCCGAGGCGATCGCGTCGCTGCCGCAGGACTTCTGCCCCGACGGCAAGATCAGCCGGCCGATCGCCAACCGCCGCACCCTGCGGCTGCACCCCCTTGTCGCGGTCCTCGACGAAGTACAGAACCTCTTCGCCCACCCCATCTACGGTGCTGAGGCCGGCGAGCTGGCCGAGTTCATCATCAAACTCGGCCGGGCACTCGGCGTCATCCTCATCCTGGCCACCCAGCGCCCCGACGCCGGCTCCCTGCCGACCGGGGTCTCAGCGAACGTCTCCGTCCGGTTCTGCCTACGCGTCACCGGCCAGACCGAAAACGACATGGTGCTCGGTACGTCGATGTATAAGAACGGCATCCGCGCCACGACGTTGCGACCGACCGACCGGGGGATCGGCTACCTCGTCGGCGCATCCGATGATCCGCAGATCGTGCGGACCTACTACCTCGACAAGCCCGACGCCGACAAGATCGCCGACCGCGCACGCGCCATGCGCGTCACCGCCGGCACCCTGTCCGGCCACGCAGCCGGGGAAACAATCGACCCGCAGGAGTCCGGGTCGGGCTACAGCATTCTCGAAGATGTGCTGGCCGTCGTCGGCACCCACGAACCGAAAGTGTGGTCGGAGACGGTCGTGTCCCGCCTGGCCGAGCTCCGCCCGGACGCCTACGGGGGGTGGCGGGCCGAGCAGCTCGCCGCCGCCCTGAAACCCCACGGCGTCCCCGTCGGCCGCCAGGTCTGGGGCACCGACCCGGCCACCGGACTCGGCGCGAACCGCAAGGGCATCTGGCGCGAGGACATCGCGACCGCCATCACCGAACGCAACCGCCGACGAGGAGCCGGCTAACCGACCGCGGCCGGCTAGGTCTAGCCACCCCTGGCGCTAGACCTAGCCCCGCCGCTAGCCCGCCAACCCCCGCCCCACCAGGACGCTAGCCGCCTAGCGGCCCCGACCTCCCACGCCCGAAAACCCCTCTACGAGCCGACCTGGAGCCCCCATGCTCACCGCTAGCCTCGCCGCCCTGCTGTTGACCCTGTGTTACGCCGGCGCCTGCGCGTCGCACCCGTTCAAACGGTGCCGCCGCTGCCACGGACACGGCCGCACCCGCACCCCCACCGGCCGGGCAAGTCGGCCCTGCCGGCGCTGCCAGGCCACCGGCTGGCGGCTGCGCCTGGGCCGCCGCGCCTACACCTGGTGGACCCGCACCCACGCCGCCGGCACCCGACCCGACCCCCAAGACCCCCGCGACCCCATCAACCGCTGACCCCTGCCCGCCACCGTCCCGAAAGGACACCCCCTATGCCCCGCCCGATCGGCTCCCGCCGTCCTCGGCCCGCACCCAGGGTCGCCACCGTCATCCCCCTGCGCCGACCTCGCAACAACTGCACGGCCGGACCGCGGCCGCCGTACCGCCCCTACGGCGGTGATGCGGCATGACCGCCCCCCACGCCAACATCCCGGCCGACTGGGCCGATGACCCTTACTGGACGGCCGCTGTCTGCCT
>JBBRYN010000104.1:0-7504 GCA_038237645.1 Mycobacteriales bacterium | reverse complement strand
GATGGGGGAGGACCTGCCCGCCGTCATCCCGCGGTACGCCGACCGGATCGTTTAGGTACAGGTCGCTGACAGCCCTGAGCGCCATGAGCCCGGCCCCGGCGAGCTGGACTTCCCCGCGCTGTTCGCCGCGCTGCACGAAGCCGCCAACACCGGGTACGTCGGGCTAGAGTACAAGCCGTCTACAACCAGCGTGGCCAGCCTCGGCTGGCTGCCCATGGAGCATCGCAGTGGCCGCCTCTTACCCGTCCCGGAGGGATGAGCATGACGAGCATCGGTTTCATCGGCCTGGGCGGGATGGGCCGCCGGGTTACCGATCCGGAGCAGATCCGGGCGGCGCTGGAATGGGCCAGCGCGGAGTCCGAGCGGCTGCAGGTGCCGGCACTGGTGGAGATCATGGTCGAGCGCGAGGCCAACGCCGCGATGAGGCAGTCGATCGCCGACATCAAGGAGTTCGAGCCGTTCCCCGACGCCGGTCCCGTCCAGACGAAGCCCGACCGGCAGCCAACTGGGGCCGGTTAGGGCAGCCATGGCGACGTACGCCGAACTGACAGCCGAGCGGGAGACCGGCCGGGTCGCCGACGCGGTCCGGGCGGAGATCGCCGGCCTGCTCGGCCCGGGCGGGCTGATCAGCGAGCCGGCCCAGCTGCGCACCTACGAGTGCGACGGCCTCACCGGCTACCGCGTCACGCCGGCGCTCGTGGTCCTGCCACTGTCCACTGAGGAAGTTGCGGCAGTGGTGCGGGTGTGCGCGCGGGAGCGCATCCCCTTCGTCGCGCGTGGGGCGGGGACGGGGCTGTCGGGCGGGGCGCTGCCGGTCGCCGACGGGATTGTCATCGGGCTGGCCCGGATGCGCCAGATCCTGTCGGTCGACCTCGTCAACCAGCGGGCGGTCGTAGAGCCGGGGGTGACCAACGCCTCGATCACGGCGGCCGTGGCCGAGCACAACCTCTACTACGCCCCCGACCCGTCGAGCCAGGTGGTGTGCACCATCGGTGGCAACGTCGCGGAGAACTCCGGCGGCGCGCACTGTGTGAAGTACGGCTTCACCACCAACCATGTGCACGCGCTGACCCTGGTGACGAGCGACGGCAGCGTGGTGACGCTCGGCGGTGACTCCATTGACGCGGTCGGGCCAGAGCTGCGCGGCGTGGTCATCGGCTCGGAGGGGACGCTCGGGATCGTCACCGAGATCACCGTGCGCCTGCTCCGCACGCCCGAGGCGGTGCGCACGCTGGTTGCCGACTTCCCCAGCGCCGAGCAGGCCGGCAACGCAGTGAGCGGGTTCGTCGCCGCCGGAATCGTGCCCGCCGCCGTCGAGATGCTCGACGCGCTGGCGATCGAGGCCTGCGAGAAGGCAGTGCACGCCGGCTACTCGCTCGACACCCCGGCGGCCCTGGTGGTCGAGCTCGACGGACCGGTCGCGGAGTGCGAGGCGGGCTTCGAGCAGGTGCAGCAGGTCTGCCGGGACAACGGTGCCACCCAGATCCGGATCGCGAACGACCCGGCGGAGCGGGCGCTGGTGTGGAAAGGGCGCAAAGCCGCTTTCGCCGCGATGGGCCGGATCAGCCCCGACTATTTCGTGCAGGACGGGGTGATCCCGCGTACCAAACTCGGCGCGGTTCTCACCCGGATCACGGAGCTGGCCGACGAGGCTGGGCTGCGAGTCGCCAACGTCTTCCATGCCGGCGACGGCAACCTGCATCCGCTCGTGCTCTACGATGCCAGCGTGCCCGGCCAGTCCGAGGCCGCGGAGGAGCTCGCCACGGCGATCGTCGTGCTTTGTGTGGAGCACGGCGGGTCCATCACCGGCGAGCACGGGGTCGGCAGCGACAAGGCGTGCTCGATGCCCAAGATGTTCTCCGAGGCCGACCTGACCGTGATGGCGCGGGTGCGCGCCGCCTTCGACCCCGACAACATCTGCAACCCGGGCAAGGTGCTGCCGACTCCGCGACTGTGCGGGGAGAGGCCCGGCCCCTACCGCGCGCACCCCGACGAGGCCGCCGGGCTGATCGAGCGGATGTGACCGGTGATCAGACGATGGTGACCGGTGGAACCGCGACTGCGCGGGTGCACCGCCCGTCGACCCTGGCAAGCGCAGCAGAGCTGCTGCGCGACAGTACTGGGCCGGTGCTGTTCCGCGGTGGGGGGACCGCCATCCAGTGGGGTGGTCGCCCGGCGCCGCCGGACCTGGTCGTGGAGACCGCCGGCCTGGACCGGCTGATCGAGCACAACGCCGGTGACATGACTGCCGCCGTGGGCGCCGGCATGCCGCTGCGCCGGCTGCAGGAGACCCTCGCAGCGGCCGGGCAGTGGCTGGCCATCGACCCACCCTCGGAAGCGGCCGGTGCCACGGTCGGTGGCCTCCTGGCTGGCGGCGACTACGGCCCGCGGCGGCTGCGCTACGGCGCGATGCGTGATCTGGTCATCGGCGTCACGCTGGTTCTGGCCGACGGCACCGTCGCCCGCTCGGGTGGGCACGTCATCAAGAACGTCGCCGGCTACGACCTGTCCCGGCTGATGTACGGCTCGTTGGGCACCCTGGCGCTGGTCGGTGAAGTGGTGCTGCGCCTGCACCCGCGCCCGGAGGCCTCCGCCACCGTGCTCGCGCCGGCTGACGCGCGCGCGGCCACTGCCGCGACCCTCGCGCTGATGGCATCGCCGCTGGAGCCGTCCTGCGTCGAGTGGCTCGGCGGGGACCCGTCGGGAGGTCGGCTGGCCGTCCGGCTGGACGGATCCGCTGACGGGGTCACGGCGCGGCTGGGCGGCCTGCACGACCTGCTCACCGAGTCCGGCTTGCGCCCGGAGCGGCTAGCGCCGGCCGAGGAGGAGAAGCTGTGGCTCGAGGTGGCCACCGCGACCGGCGCAGGCACCGACACCGTGGCAGCGGCCGGCACGCTGCCCAGCCGTAGCGCGGACGTTGAACGGGAGTTGGCCAAGGCGGCGGACACCGCCGGTGTGCACGCGACACTGACGTCTCACCTTGCGCTCGGCCTGCATATCGCCCGCTTCACCGGGAATCCAGAGGATGTGGTGACCGCTTTCGACGACTGGCGCCGGCGGGTGGTCTCGATGGGCGGCACGGTGCTGCTGCGCGACCGGCCGGCGGAGGTGGACGCCGCCGTCGATCCGCTCGGTCCGCCACCGTCCGCAGTGCAGCTGCTCCGCCGGATCAAGCGACAGCTCGATCCGGACGATCGATGTGCGCCGGGGCGCTTCGGGTCCTGGTACTGACGACGAGCCTGAGGAACGCCGATGACTGACACTGTTGCCGGATCGTCGGCTGCCGGTCGGCACGAGGAGAACCAGCGCGTCACCGTGGATACCGGCGGCCCGGGTCCGGAGGAGAGCGCCGGCATCTTCGACCTCATGCACCCGCCGTCCGACGAGCGGATCTCCGACTGCGTGCACTGCGGCTTCTGCCTCCCGACCTGCCCGACGTACGCCCTGTGGGGCGAGGAGATGGACTCCCCGCGCGGCCGCATCTACCTGATGAAGCTGGGCAAGGAGGGTGTCGTACCGATGGACGACACCTACGTCCAGCACTTCGACGCCTGCCTGGGCTGCATGGCCTGCGTCACCGCCTGCCCGTCCGGAGTGAAGTACGACGAGCTGATCGAGGCAGTCCGGCCGCAGATCGAGCGCAACTATGCCCGCGGCTGGCGCGACCGGGCCTTCCGCCGGGCGATCTTCTCGCTCTTCCCGTACCCGAGCCGGTTGCGCGTCGCGGCGGTGTTCGGCACCCTCTACCAACGGGCGGGCATCCGCCGGCTGGTCGGCAGGTTGGGCCTGCGCGACCGGCTGCCACCTCGGCTGCTCGCGATGGAATCCCTGCTACCGCCCATGCGCCTGCGCAACGCGGTCGAGCGGCACCCCGCATTGATACCCGCGCTCGGCACCAGGCGCCGCCGGGTCGGCATGCTGACCGGCTGCGTCCAACGGGTGTTCTTCGCCGACGTCAACGCAGCGACCGGCCGGGTGCTCGCGGCGGAGGGCTGCGAGGTCGTCGCCCCGCGCCGGCAACGGTGCTGCGGTGCGCTCAGCATCCATGCCGGGAGGGAGCCAGAGGGCTTGGCGCGGGCTCGGCGGCTGATCGACGTCTTCCAGGACGCCGGGGTCGACGACATCGTCGTCAACGTCGCCGGCTGCGGCTCCACGATGAAGGATTACGGCCACCTGCTGCGCGACGACCCGGCCTACGCCGACAAGGCGCGGCAGTTCTCGGCGAAGGTGCGCGACGTCTCTGAGGTGCTCGCCGGCCTGGAGCCGGTGGCTGCGCGCCATCCGATCCCGGCCCGCGTCGCCTACCACGACGCGTGCCACCTCGGGCACGCCCAGGGTGTCCGCCTGCAGCCTCGGCAGGTGCTCGGCAGCATTCCGGGACTCGAGGTCACCGACATCCGGGAGGCGGAGATCTGCTGTGGGTCGGCGGGCATCTACAACCTCGTGCAGCCGGTGGCCGCCGAGGAACTCGGCCGTCGGAAGGTGACCAACATTGCGCGCACCGAACCCGACGCGATCGCCACGTCGAACGCGGGTTGCCTCCTGCAGATCCGCCGTTATCTCGAAGGCGACGTGCCGTTGTTCCATCCGATCGAGTTGATCGATGCCTCCATCCGAGGGATCAACCCGATTCGAGCGCGCGGCGGCGACGCGGCTGCGCCCCAGCCTGACCACGACGCCCGTACCCAGGAGCCCGGCAGGTTCTGAGACGCTTCGTACTTCGACCTGGATGTCGGGCCGCTGCTACGCATCACCCGGCCAGCAACCGAGGCTGTGCGCCCACTGGGCATGGGTGGCCGCATTCTGGTGATCAGGATGACAAGAGCCCGGTGCCAGGAGACTGTCACGCCGGGATCCGTGGGAGCCGGGGGCTGAAACGGCCCCCGGCTACCCGCCAGGTATTCGGCGGTGATGCACAAGACAGCGAGAGCTGTGCCGGGACGAGGCAGGCGCAGGCATCCCTACGTGCCACCAGGCCGCGGGGATCGTGCCGAGGACGCCGTCATGGCCGGGGCGGCCCGCCGGGCCGCATCGCGGTGAGCTGTTCGGTCCCGTACGACGCCCGCCCCTCGCCACCTATTGACATCGCGGTCACATGTGGGCGTGCCTACCGTTCGGTTATGCGGGTGCTGGTGGTTGAGGATGAGATCCGGATGGCGAGCATGCTGCGTCGGGGGTTGGGCGAGGACGGCTATTCCGTTGATATTGCCGGGGACGGTGTGGAGGCCGTGTGGCGGGCGAGCGAGATCGATTACGACGCGGTTGTGCTGGATCTGATGTTGCCCGGGATCGACGGCTTCGAGGTCTGTCGCCGACTGCGTGAGGCGGGCCGGTGGGTGCCGGTGCTCATGCTGACCGCCCGTACCGGGATAGGCGATCGGGTGCGCGGGCTGGATAGCGGCGCGGATGATTATCTGGCTAAGCCGTTCAGCTTCAGCGAGCTGTCGGCCCGGCTGCGGGCACTGATGCGACGCGGTGCTCCTGCCCGTCCGACGGTCTTGGCGGCCGGCAGTCTGGGGCTGGACCCGGCCGCGCGGGCCGCGTGGCGCGGTGAGCAGATCCTGGAGCTGTCGGCTAAGGAGTTCGCGCTGCTCGAACTGTTCGTGCGGCATGTTGGCGAAGTACTCACCCGCACCGTGATCCTAGAACATGTGTGGGACTTCGCCTATGACGCAGGCAGCAACGTCGTTGATCAGTATGTCGCCTATTTGCGTCGCAAGATTGATCGGCCGTTCGGTGTGGAGCAGCTGGAGACGGTGCGAGGCGCCGGGTACCGGCTGCGCACCGAACAACGACCTAACGCCGAGTGTTCGCAGCTAGCCTGATCTCGCGATGCCTATCCGGCTGCGACTGGCGCTGGCGTTCACTGCGGCGAGCATGGTGCTGCTCAGTGTCGGCGGGGTGCTGTTCATAGACCGGCTGCGATCAGGCTTGGAGCACAGCCTGGACGTCTCGCTGCGCAGCCACGCCGACAGCTTGATCAGTCAGCTCGGCAACTTTCAGGACAACGGCCAAACTCGGCTGGCGCCGTCGCTGGGCAGCTACGCGCAGGTACTCACGGTGCGCGGCGCTGTGCTGGAATCCTCCGACGGGCTACCTCCGACACCGCTCCTGACCCCCGCCCAGGCCGCCGCGGCCGCCAAGGGCGCCATCGTCACGAACTCCACGGTGACACTGAACGCTGCGGGTGAGAACGGGCCGGGGGCAATGCGTCTGTTCGCTGCCCCCACCGACCAAGCCGGGGTCCTCGTAGTCGTGCTCACCAGCCGGGACACGATCGACGCCGCCGTCGCGCGATCGACCTGGCAACTGGTTATCCTCGGCGCGATCGCCTTGCTCCTCGTCGGGCCGGGCTCATGGCTGCTCACCCGTGCCGCGCTGCATCCGGTCGAACGGATGCGCGTCCAAGCCGCCGCGCTGCAAGAACATGACGCTGGCAGCGGGGTGGCGGTCCCGCGTACCCGCGACGAGATTGCCCGGCTTGCCGAGACCCTCAACGGCCTGCTCAGCCGGTTACACGCCGCAGTCACCCGCGAGCGGGCCTTCGTCGCCGACGCCGGTCACGAACTGCGCACACCACTGGCCGTCCTGCAGGGCGAACTCGAACTCGCCCGTCGCCCGGGCCGCAGCCGGGCCGAGCTCGCGGCCACCATCGATGTCGCCGCCGAGGAAACAGATCGCCTCGTTCGACTCGCCGAGGACCTACTCGTCCTAGGCCACGGCACCGAATCGCCCGGGCTGCGCGTCCGGGGATTCGACCTGGCTGAACTGGCGCACACCGCGATCCAAGCCGCGGCCAGCAGCGCAGCCGCAAAGCAGGTCCAGATCACCTCGTCCGGACCACGGACACTGCACGCCGTCGGTGACCCGGATCGGATCCGGCAAGCGATCGACAACCTACTCACCAACGCGGTGCGGCACTCACCACCCACAGCGACAGTGACCCTCACCCACCAGTTGGATGGCGAGTGCGCACATCTCACCGTCACCGACCAAGGCCCCGGCTTCACACCGGAATTCATACCGGTGGCCTTCGAACGATTCACCCGCACCGACCCTTCCCGAAACCGGAAGTTGGTCGGCGCGGCCGACGATTCGCACGGCAACGGCCTCGGGCTGGCGATCGTACGAGCCGTCATGGCAACCCACCACGGCACCGCCGTCGCAGCCAACGTTCCCGCAGGTGGCGCCCGGGTCGCGATCCGATGGCCGGTCAGGCCGGCCGGCGAGGCCGCGGCCAGCCTCATCGCAGACACATCACCCTGACATGAACCGCCACGCACCCTAGAGGTGTCAGCACGATCCAACGTGACCACGGAGGTACGCATGAAGATCCGCATTCCGAACGGGCGCCGCGCGCTAACCGGCGGCGCGCTCGCGCTACTCGCCATGGCCGGCGTAGGCGCCAGCGCGGCAGCCAGCAGCGCAAGCACGCCGTCGCACCCGAACGTGAGCCACAACAAGATCGCACCGTCGGACACCGACAACGTCAACGTCCAGCAGG
>JBBRYN010000103.1:0-7513 GCA_038237645.1 Mycobacteriales bacterium | reverse complement strand
CGTGTCAAGGAAGCGCGCTACCAGACTGCGCCAATCGCCCGAGGCGGAGGCGGGAATCGAACCCGCGTACAGGGCTTTGCAGGCCCTTGCCTAAACCACTCGGCCACTCCGCCGCCGCTCCCGGGTCGCGAGACGCGGTCGAACGCCCGAGGGCGCCGCCGAGCGGACGACGGGATTCGAACCCGCGACCCTCACCTTGGCAAGGTGATGCTCTACCAGCTGAGCCACGTCCGCACTGTGCCCTGCGACTCTAACGGAGACAGCTGACCGGCTTCAACGCGCGCCACTGCCGGCGAGCCGGCCGACCTGTTCGGCGTACCAGGTCACGCCGCACACGTGGGTCGCGGCGGCGCGCAGCGTCCAGTTGTCACCGCGCGGCGCGTCCCACTCGGCTGGCCCCGCAGTACGCAGGCGCAGCCCGTACGTCCGGGCCAGCCGGCGCAGCCGCTGCCCGGCCTCCACCAGGTCTGCCTCGGTGAACCTGGCCCAGTCGGAGTCGAGCGTGACGAGGCTGCCGTGCCAGCCGTCGGCCAGGGGCGGCTCGCCGGCCAGCAGGCTCTCGGCTTCGGCGAGGTGGTCGACGAGGTGATCGGCGATGCGCCGCACGGCCTTGTGAGGGGTGTAGATGCGCTCGCCACCTTCGCACACATGCGGCCGGCCGTCCCAGCCCAGCCAGGTCTGGGCGATCTCCAGGCAGTGCTCGACCGCATCGACGATCTGGGTTCCGGGGTCAACCGACATGAGTAGGAGGTTAGGCCCGGGATCCTTCGCCGGCCATCGAAGTGTCGCGGGGCTACCGTGACGGCATGTCCAATGCAGATCTCGCACCCGTTGCGCGGCTCATCGGGGACCCGACCCGGGCGGTCATGCTCGACGCGTTGCTGGCCGGGCGGCCGCTGGCCGCGGGTGAGCTGGCCCGGCTGGCCGGGGTCACTGCACAGACGGCGAGCGCGCACCTCGGCCTGCTCCTCGACGCTGGCCTGATCGGGGTCGAGAAGCAGGGCCGGCACCGCTACTTCCGCCTCGCGGGCGAGGACGTCGCCGGCGCCCTGGAGGCGCTCGCCCTGATCAGCCCGGCCCGCCCGGTGCGGTCGTTGCGCCAGTCGCAGTCGGCGCGGGCGCTCGGGTACGCCAGAACCTGCTACGACCACCTGGCCGGTGTCGCCGGTGTGGCTGTGCTCGACGCGATGCTCGACCAGGAGTGGCTGCGCACCGGAGAGGGCGGCTACGACCTGACCGTGACGGGAGCGGCGGCGGTCGAAGGGCTCGGCCTCGACGTCGCCGCGCTGAGGGAGCGGCGGCGGTCCTTCGCCCGGCCCTGCCTCGACTGGACGGAGCGTCGACCGCACCTTGCCGGCTCCGTGGCGGCGGCGATGACCGCCACGATGATCGAACGCGGATGGTTCGTGCGCCGCCGCGCCGGCGACCGTGGGCTGCGGGTGACCGAGAGCGGGATCGCGGGACTGGCCGAGGTGTTCGGCTGCCGGCTCACCCTTGCGGCGTAGGGCTGAGGTGTGAGCACCCGCCCAGCCCGCGGAACTTCGTCAGGATCCGGGCCGCCTCCGACCCGGTGACCGGCAGTGGCACCCCACCGTCGTCGATCCGGGCAGGGGTCAGGACGGCGCTCACCACGCGGTGCGGGCGCACCCGCAGGGTAAGCACGCCGGTGTCGTTGGAGTAGGCGTCGTCCCGCCACCACAGGAAGTTGCCCAGGCCGTACGCGACATAGGTCCTGCCTTGCCACCCCGCGCCCAGCAGCAGGTGGGCGTGCGTGCCGACGACCGCGTCGGCGCCGGCCGCGGCCAGTTGCCGGGCGACGGTGACCTGGGCGGGGTTCGGGCACGCCTGACCCTCCGTGCCCCAGTGCAGGTAGACGACCACTACGTCGGCCAGGGTCCGTGCTGCCTTCACCGCAGCGACCAGCCGGTCGATCTCGAAGGCCGTTGCGATGCCCGGCCGGGTTGTGGTCGCGGTCCAGGCCACCGCCGTGCGGTCACTGATCTGGCTGGCGGCGATGATCGCGACGCGGGTGCCGCGGACCGTGGTCAGGTAGGGCGCGTAGGCCTGCGCCGCATTGGCGCCGACGCCGATCACCGGCAGCTTCGACGTCCTGACGGCGGCCAGGGTGTCGGCCAGGCCGACCGTGCCGTAGTCCACGCCGTGGTTGTTGGCCATCGTCACGACGTCGACACCGGTCGCGGCCAGCGCGGTGAGGGCCGACGGCGGGGCCCGGAAGTGGAACTGCTTGGGCTCGGGAGTGCCGCGCTCGGTGATGGCGCTCTCGAAGTTGACCATGCCGATGTCGGCCCTGGCCAGCACGGCCCCGATCGGCCCGAGGACGTCGCGGGGGTGGTTCTGCAGGCGCGGCGCCACCCGCCCGGCGAAGTGCACGTCGCCGGCGAACGCGAGCGTCACGTCACCCGCCGGCTGGCCGGCCGGGCGTGGGGAGGGGGCGGCCAGGACCGCCGGCCGGGCCGCGGGCGACGGTGCGGCGGAGGGCTCGGCCGCCGGGCCCGAACAGCCGGCCACCACGCCGGCCACCAAGAGCGCGAGCACGAGTGCCGGGACGCGGGCCATGGGCGGTCATCGTACGGCCGCGGCGTACCAGATAGCTTCGCGCCATGCGCACCCTTGTCGTCACCGGAGAGCCGCTGACTGTCGACGACGTCGTGGACGTGGCCCGCTTGCGGGCGCAGGTCGAGCTCGGATCCGGCGTCGCGGCGCGCATGGAGCCCAGCCGAGGGGTGGTCGCCGACGCGGTCGGACGCCACGATGTCGTCTACGGCGTCACGACCGGCTTCGGTGCCCTCGCGGACACCTCGGTCAGCGGCGAGGACCTCGTCCGGATGCAGCACGCGCTGCTCCGCAGTCACGCGGCCGGCATCGGCGAGCCCCTGGCCGACGACGTCGTGCGCGCGATGCTGTTGCTGCGGGCCCGCACGCTGGCCGCCGGCCTCAGCGGCGTGCGGGTCGACCTGCCATGGCGGCTGCTCGAACTGCTGCGGCTGGGCCTGCTGCCGGTCGTACCCAGCCAGGGGTCGGTCGGGGCGTCGGGCGACCTGGCGCAACTGGCCGCCCTTGCCCTCCCACTCATCGGTGAAGGGCGGCTTCGGCGGGCCGGCGCCCCCGACCCCCTCGGCCGTCCCGCCGCCCGGCTGCTCGCCGAGCACGGGCTGGAGCCGCTCCGTCTCGCGCCCAAGGAGGGCCTGTCCCTGCTCAACGGCACCGAGCCGATGCAGGTGCTGCTCGCGCTCGCCGTCCACGACGCCGAGGTGCTGACCCGGGTCGCCGACGTCGCCTGCGCGATGAGCGTCGAAGGCCTGCTCGGCACGGACCGCCCGTACGACGAGCGGGTGCAGGTGATCAGGCCGCACCCGGGCCAGCTGGCCAGTGCGGCCAACCTGCGACGCCTCCTGGCCGGCAGCCCGCTGATGGCCAGCCACCGTGAGAGCCGGCACGCCGTGCAGGACTCCTACGCCCTGCGCTGCGCCCCGCAGGTGCACGGGGCCGTCCGGGACGTCCTGGCCCACTGCCGCGGGGTGATCGAGCGCGAGCTCGGCTCCGTCGTCGACAACCCTGTCGTCGTGGCCGACGGTGAGGTGATGACGACCGGCAACTTCCACGGGCAACCGCTCGCGTTCGCGGCGGACATGCTCGCCATCGCGATGGCCGAGATCGCCTCGATCAGCGAGCGGCGCGCCTACCGGATGCTCGACCCGGCCACCTCACGCGGCCTGCCGCCGTTCCTCGCACCCGACGCGGGGACCAACTCCGGCTTCATGCTGGCGCAGTACACCGCCGCCGCGGTGGTCAGCGAGAACAAGGTGCTGTGCCATCCGGCCAGCGTCGACACGATCCCGACCAGCGGCAACCAGGAGGACCACGTCAGCATGGGCTGGCACGCGGTCCGCAAGGCCACCGACGTGCTGGTCAACGTCCGCACGGTGGTCGCCGTGGAGTTGCTGTGCGCGGCTCAGGCGCTCGACCTGCGAGCGTCGACCGCGGTGCCCGGTCCCGCGACGTCGGCGGTACGCGACGAGATCCGTCAGGAGGTGCCGATGATGGACGTGGACCGGGAGGTGACGCCGCAGATCGCGTCCGTCGCGCGGCGGCTCGATCAGATGGCCGCAGCGGCGGAGCGGGTGGTGGGAAAGTTGACCTGAACGGGTTAGCCCGTTCAGACCCCGTTGAAGAACTGCGCGAGCTCGGTGTCCATGTCGATGTGCCGCTCCTCGTGCCCGACCGGCACCTCGGCGCAGGTGCGCTTCAGGAAGTCGGACAGGGCGACCCGAGGCACCTCGAACAGCGCCTCGCCGGACGGCGAGCACAGCGCCAGCGCAACGACCGTGCCGCCGTCGTCGGACCCCGGCCAGACACGGACGTCGCCGATGCCGGCCCGGCCGGTGAGGCCGTCGATGATCAGCTGCCGGGCAAAGGTCCAGACGACCTGCGTGTCGTCCCCCGGCCCACCGGTATGGAACGTGACATGCACGGCATACGGATCAGAGGTGTCGTACTCCAGGCTTGCCGTGACCGGCAGTGCGGTGCCGTCCGGGACAACCAGACGCAACCCGAGTTGCGAATGCACCCGTGTGGAGCGTGGAGCCGTCATCTGCGAGCCCTTCAGGTCGTGATGGCGCGAGTCTGAGCAACGTACTCCGGTACGGTCCAGCATGAATCTGGTAGTACAGGCCGTGGCGGTAGCGTAGGGGTTCCGAAGTCCAAATGGGGATCTCGGGACGTACAACGTGCTGTGAGGGATTTGGTGACGAGACCGTCGCGGACTCGAGACGACATCGTCAGCGATGTCGATCTCGTGCTTTCCATCGCCGACGGACAGCATGCAGCACTCGCGGAGCTGTACGCCAGATACGGCCGCATTGTTTTTTCCCTGGCTCGCCGGATCATCGTCGACACCGGCCTCGCCGAGGACGTCGCCCAAGAGGTATTCCTTGCCCTGTGGCGCGATCCGGGCAAGTTTGACCCGGATCGCGGCGCCTTCGGTACCTGGCTGTTGTCCCTTACGCATCACCGATCGGTCGATACCGTACGACGCGAGGAAGCCGTGCGCCGTCGCCGCGCACGCGCGGTCCAGCAGGGCGAGTCGCAGGCGCTGACCGACGCGCCGCTCCCGGTCGCCGACGAGGCGATCGGCGGTGTTCGCCGCGACCGGGTGCGCAAGGCGTTGGGCAGTCTCCCGGCGCCACAACGTGAGGCGCTCACCCTCGCGTACTTCGGCGGTTACACACAGCGAGAGGTTGCGGCGATCACCGGTACGCCACTGGGCACGGTGAAGACCCGCATGTTGGCCGGAATGCGCCGATTGCGCGGCGATCTTGCCGCCGACGACGGCACGGCAGGCGACCTACTGTGAGCCGGGCCGACCACGACGAATTCGACGGCCTGGCCGTCGGCTGGGCGCTGCACGGCCTGGAGCCGGGCGAGGAGCACGCGTTCGTGGAGCACCTCTCCACCTGTGACCGCTGCCAGATCACCGTGCGGGAGTCGGAGGAGGCCCTCGGCGAGCTTGCTTACGACGTGCCGCTCATCGACCCGTCGCCGGAGTTGCTCAACCGAATCCGGAAGGCGGCCGGCGACATCAGCGTTCCCTCGACCCGCGTCATGATCCCGCCCGTCGAGGAGCCCGGTCATGCCGGGGAGTCCCCGCCGCCCGGGCGGCCCGGCCGCCCCGTGGCGCCGGTCCGCTGGTTGCGCGTCCCCCGGTCGGCGGCGATGTCGATGGCCGCCGCGATCGTCCTGATCGCCCTGCTCAGCTGGAACGTCGTCCTGCACAACCGGGCCGGTGACGCTCAGCGTGTCGCCGCGCAGCGCCGGGACGTGATCGCGAAGATGGCCGGGAGCAGTACCCGGGCCGCACTGCTCGACAGCTCCAGCCGCACGGTCGGCTACGTCCAGCAGCGCGGCGTCGACGTCCAGGTCGTCGCGGACGGCATGCCGGTCAACGACCGGAAGAAGACGACGTACGTGCTGTGGGCGGTGCAAGGCTCCGGCCGGCCACCAGTGGCGGTCGGCACCTTCGACGTCGTGCGCTCAGCGGTCGACGTGCGCCCCGTCGACGGCCAGGCGCCGTACGCAGGCTTCAGCGCGTTCGCCGTAAGCAAGGAGTCGGGCCGCGCCGTTCCGGACCGCCCGTCCCAGGTGGTCGCGACCGGCCTGGCGACAGGGCCGGAGCCGAACTGAGCCGGGGCGTCCGCGCCGCTGTCAGCAACCAGCGTGAGCGCATCCGGACCAGGAAGCGGCTCGGTTTCGCCTATCGGGTGATCGTCGCCGTGGTCGGCGTGACGACCATCGTGGTCGGGGTGGTCATGCTGCCACTGCCCGGCCCCGGCTGGCTGGTCATCTTCATCGGTCTCGGGGCGCTCGCGAGCGAGTTCGCGTGGGCCCGCTCCCTGCTCGACTTCGCGCGGGACAAGGTCGGTGCCTGGAGCGACTGGGCAGGGCGGCAGGCCTTGGCCGTGCGGGGACTGCTGGGTCTGGCCTGCCTCTCGATCGTGGGAGCAGCGGCCTACGGCTACATCGCCTGGCGGGGAGTGCCGGGGTGGGTTCCCGGCATCGGGTAGCCTCGCCCCATCGCGTCCCGGGCGATTAGCTCAGCGGGAGAGCGCTCCGTTCACACCGGAGAGGTCACTGGTTCGATCCCAGTATCGCCCACGATGACAGCCTTACTTGAACCATGACCCGCAAGGGTCAGGGCGAGCAGGTCCGCTTCGGCTAGTTCTGACCACGCAAACCTCACCCTCCGGGATGGGGTTGCTGGGATTCGGGGTCGTGGAGGCAGTCGCCGCGCGGGTCTTGTCCCAGCTGAAGGTCCCGGTCATGTGCTGGGCCTCGACCACATCCCGTACGGCCTGGCCGAGTTCGTGGCCGGTGATCTCCTTGCCGTCGATGAACAGTTTGGTGAAGACGATCTTGTTCATGGCCCGCTTCACACTGGTGCCGCCTCGCTTGTAGCAAGGCTTGCGGGTCGCGCAGGAGGTCCAGGGCTGCCTGCTTTGGCAGCTCAGCAGGTCACTCCCGCCACTCAAGTCGCAGCACCATCCCCTGCCCAACGACCACCCGCCGGATCTCATGCCGCAGCACGTCATGCCGGCGCTCCTTGGGCACGCCCTGGGCCAGAGTTCCGCACGACCTGACGAACCGGCTCCACACCCGGTACTCCATGAGTCTGGCCGGCATAGCGGGGTGCGAGCACGCCTTCTTCGAGCATACGTAATACCGCGACATCGGCCGTAGCAGAAGCGGCACCCACGGCGCGTCGCAGCTTGCGCACCACAGCAATTCCCGCACCGTGTACTCCCTCAGGAGGATGTCGCTGAGTCGGTGCAGCGCCTCGGGCGTACCGGGCTCTCGCCCCCAGGGCCCCGGCAAAGTCGTGCGGCGGGTTAGCACCGCATGATCGTGTGGAGTGGTCGTGTGGGTCGTCGGGCGTGGTGGCGTAGGGCTGCGGCGATGTTGGTGACGCCGGTTAGGCGCAGGATGGTGATGGCGAGGT
>JBBRYN010000102.1:0-7885 GCA_038237645.1 Mycobacteriales bacterium | reverse complement strand
GTCGAGCGAGCATCGAGCGCAGCGAGGAGCGCAGCGAGATGACGGCCTAGTCGAGCGAGCATCGAGCGCAGCGAGGAGCGCAGCGAGATGACGGCCTAGTCGAGCGAGCATCGAGCGCAGCGAGGAGCGCAGCGAGATGACAAACAGTTTTCGGCACTCGGCTAGCCTCCGGGTGGAACGCCGAAAAGGGGGCATTGGATGGGTCGGGCCAGCCGAGCGCGCCAGGTCGCTATAGCGGCCGGTTATGGCGGGGGCGCAGTCGGTGCGGCCGGGATGATCTTGCTCGGCGTGCTGGTCGGCGAGGCTCGACTGGCCCGCCGCATGGTGGGTGAGCCGACCACCTCCCCCCCTGCCGCGGACGGCCTTTACGGCGTCGACCGGGGCGACGGCAACCGCCGCGACGGTTCCCGGCCGCTGGTCCTGGCGCTGTTGGGTGACTCCAGCGCGGCCGGCCTCGGAGTCGAGGCGGCAGAGCAGACGCCGGGGGCGTTGCTCGCGGCCGGGCTGGCGGAGATCGCCGAGCGGCCGGTCCGCCTGGTCAATGCGGCGACGGTGGGTGCCCGGTCGGCCGACCTGCTCAGCCAGGCACGGATCGCGCTGCAGGCCCGGCCCGACGTCGTCGTGATCATGGTTGGCGCCAACGACGTGACACACGGGGTCCGCCCCGCCACCTCCGTCCGGCAGCTGTCCGAGGCGGTCCACTTGCTGCGGGCAGCCGGGCCCGAGATCATCGTCGGCACCTGCCCCGATCTGGGCACCATCGAGCCGATCGGGCAGCCGCTGCGACTGCTGGCCCGGCGGTGGAGCCGCAACCTCGCCGCGGCCCAGACCATTGCGGTGGTGCGGGCCGGCGCGCGATCGGTGTCGATGGCCAACCTGCTCGGCCCGGAGTTCGCCGCCGCACCCAGGGAGATGTTCAGCGCCGACCGGTTCCATCCGTCCGCCTCGGGATATGCCCGGGTCGCCTCGGTGCTCCTGCCTTCGGTCGCCGCAGCGTTGTCCTTCGGTCCGGCCGAGGAGCTGGAGGAGCGGCCGATCCTCACTGCCGGGGACGGGGTGAGTTCGCTGGCCATGGCGGCCGTCCAGGCGGCGGAAGAGCCCGGCACGGAGGTTTCCGGCATCGAGGTCGCCGGCCGGGACAACGGCCCCTGGGGCCGGTGGGTGGTGCTGAGACACCGGATCCGTCGCTTCACCCGGCGACCGAGCGCGCCACAGGCCGAGCAGCTGATCCGGTGAGGAGGTCTCACGTGATGTGGTGGTTGACCGGCCGGATCCTCGCCGCGGGCGTGCTCGGCCTGGCGGTGCTCGGTGCCCAGGCCATCGCGGCCGCCACCCGCAGTTATCTGCCGGGCGACTCGGCGCCGCCGATCGACGGCACGTTCGGCCCGGCGGGCGGCCGTCCCTTGCGGCTGGCCGTGCTCGGCGATTCGACTGCCGCGGGGGTCGGAGCTCCGGGCCGGCCGGACACGGTCGCGGCCCGGCTGGCCACCGCCCTGGCGGAGGACGGCTGGCGGGTCACCCTGCACGGCGTGGCCGTCTCGAACGCACGTACGGGCGACCTGGGCGGCCAGGTGTCACGGGCACTGACCGGTGCCTGGCCGGACATCGCCGTCATCGTCGTCGGAGCCAACGACGCCACGTCGCTGAGCCGACCGTCGACCGTCGAGCACGACCTCGCCGCGGCGATCACCCGCCTGCGGTCGGCGCGGGTGCGTGTCGTCGTCGGGACCTGCCCCGACATGGGGACCATCCGGGCGTTTGCGCACCCGCTGCGCGAACTCGCCGGGTGGCGCGGGCGGCAGATCGCCGCCGCGCAGGCTCGCGCGGTACGCCGGGCCGGCGGCGTAGCAGTCGACCTCGCAGCCACAACGGGGCCGGTGTTTCGCGCAGATCCGGGCACCCTGTCTCCGGACCTCTTCCACCCCTCCGCGGACGGCTACCGGCTCTGGGCTGCTGCCCTGCTGCCCGCCGTACAAGACGCTGCATCGGCGAGCAGCTCGATCGCCTGACGGCTGCTAGCGTCGGGGCCATGAGTGAAGCCGTCATCGTCGCGACCGCGCGTTCCCCGATCGGCCGAGCCGTCAAGGGTTCGCTCAAGGACATGCGGCCCGACGATCTCACCGCCACGGTCGTCCGCGCCGCACTCGACAAGGTGCCGCAACTCGATCCGCACGACATCGACGACCTCATGCTGGGCTGTGGCCTGCCGGGCGGCGAGCAGGGCTTCAACCTGGCCCGGGTCGTGGCGATCCTGCTCGGCTACGACTTCCTGCCGGGGCTGACCTTGACCCGCTACTGCTCGTCGTCGCTGCAGACGACGCGGATGGCCTATCACGCGATCAAGGCAGGCGAGGGCGACGTTTTCGTCAGCGCCGGCGTCGAGACGGTCAGCCGCTACGCGAGAGGCAACTCCGACGGGCTGCCACCGGAGGCCCAACAGGCGGTGGGCGGGCCGTGGACCAACCCGGTATTTGCCGAGGCAGAGCAGCGCACGGCACGGCAGGCCACCAACGGGCAGCCCTGGCACGACCCGCGCGACGACGGCGCCGTGCCCGACATCTACCTGGCGATGGGCCAGACCGCGGAGAATCTCGCCAAGATCCGCGGCATCACCCGCGAGATGCAGGACGAGTTCGGCGTCCGCAGCCAGAACCTCACCGAGAAGGCCATCGCCAACGGTTTCTGGGAACGCGAGATCACCCCGGTCACCACACCCGACGGCACCGTGGTCGAGCGCGACGACGGGCCACGGGCGGGTGTCACGATCGAGGCGGTCCGCCAGCTCAAGCCGGTGTTCCGGCCCGACGGCACCATCACCGCCGGCAATTGCTGCCCGCTCAACGACGGGGCCGCCGCAGTGATCGTGATGAGCGACACGAAGGCGCACGCACTCGGCCTCACCCCGCTCGCCCGGATCGTGTCGACCGGGGTGTCTGCGCTCTCACCGGAGATCATGGGGGTCGGCCCGGTCGAGGCCTCCCGCCAGGCGCTGGCCCGCGCCGGCCTGACGATCGACGATATGGACCTGGTCGAGATCAACGAGGCCTTCGCCGCTCAGGTGATCCCGAGCTACCTGGAGCTGGGCGTCGACATCGACAAGCTCAACGTCAACGGCGGCTCCATCGCGATCGGCCATCCCTTCGGCATGACGGGCGCGCGGATCACCGGCACGCTGCTCAACGGCTTGCGCACGCACGACGGCACCTTCGGCCTGGAGACGATGTGCGTCGGCGGCGGCATGGGCATGGCGATGGTGTTCGAGCGGCTCGCCTGAGCCCGCGATCATCCAGGTGGCTGGTCGCGCCGCCGCCGGGCGGGACAGGCGCCGGCGGCGCGCCGTAACACCTCTTCGGGCACCCGGGTGGCGTCGATCTCAGCACGGTGCAGCAGCACCTCGTGAAGCGCCCGCTGCACGAGATCCTGAGCCGCCTCGGCAAGTGCAATGTCATAGGCCATCACCGCGATCTGATCGGGCAGCACCAGGACTGACTCCGCCGGCGGGACCAGCCGGTGCGGCCGGCCCTCCGCCTCGGCACCGAGATCGGCGAGCACCTGCACCAGGTGGCGCGCCACGCCGGCACAGGTCGTCGATGTGGACAGCAGGTCGGGCAGCGGCCGGGGTGCGGCCGCCCACCGGCCCGCCGACCATCCGCCCACCGCGGCCCGTAGCCGCCCGGTGTTCAGCAGCAACAGGTCGAGGGACATGCCAAGATCGTCGCAGTACGGCGAACAGGAGGTCGGTGCAGATGGACGCCGAGGCAGCGCGCGACGTCGTCCGCCAGCAACATCACGCGGTGCTGGCCACCATGCGCCGCGACGGCACCCCGCAGATGTCGCCCGTCGGGGCCGGGGTGGACCCCGACGGGCGGGTCGTGATCAGCAGCCGCGAGACGGCCTACAAGGTGGCGAACCTGCGCCGGGATCCGCGTGCCTGGCTCTGCGTGCTGTCCGACGAGTTCTTCGGCCGGTGGGTTCAGGTCGAGGGCGCGGTGGAGATCCTGTCGTTGCCGGAAGCGATGGAGCCGCTGGTCGACTACTACCGGACCAACGCCGGTGAGCACCATGACTGGGTCGAATATCGTGCGGCGATGGAACAGGAGCGCCGCGTGCTGATCCGCCTCTCGATCACCCGGGCGGGACCGGACCGCAGCGGCTGACGCCCCGGCTCAGTTGCGGAAATACGACAGCAGTCGCAAGATCTCGAAGTAGAGCCAGATCAGGCCGAGCACGATGCCGAACGACGCATACCAGGCGTAGCGCTCCGGCGCACCGCCGGCGACCGCCTTCTCCACGCTGTCGAAGTCGAGGATGAACGTCAGCGCCGCGATGCCGATGCAGAGCAGGCTGAAGCCGATAGCCAACGGCCCACCCGCCCGCAGACCCAGACCCGCGCCACCGCCGATCAGGCTGGCCAGCAGGTTGACCACCATGAGGACGACGACGCCGATCAACGCTCCGATGACCCAGCGGGCGAACTTCGGCGTGGCCCGGATCCACCGCTGGGTGTAGGCGATCACCATGGCACCGAAGACACCGGCGGTGCCGATGACGGCCTGCAGGACGATGCCGTGAAAGAGGCTCTCGAACAGATGGCTCACAGCGCCGAGGACCAGGGCCCTCGATGGCCGCGTAGGCCAGAATCGCCACCGGGTTGGTGACCTGCTTGAAGATGATGACCAGGGAGAGCACGAAGGCGATCAGCGCGGCCGGCAGCGCGACCAGCCAGCCGACGGGCCCCAGCAGCCAGCCGACGGCGCCGGTGAGCCCGAGAACACCGACCATCGCCAGGGTGCGGACCACGACGTCGTCGACGGTCATCGTGCGCTCGTGCACAGGGGTGTGGGCCGGCGCGTCGTAGGAGCGCTGCAACTCCTCGGCAGACATGTCGCGGAAGGTGGCCAGACGCTGACCCCGGCCCCAATCGGTGCGGTTCAGCGCCGGATTGTTGCTCTGCACGGCGATCTCCTTCCGGTCCGTTGCGATCGATTGTCTGAGGCTTGCAACGCCGAAACACACAGTAACGTTCCACGCTCACCCTGCCAGGGGAGGGCCGGCGCCGGGACGCGCAGGTGGCGTGTGCAATCTGAGCAGCCGCGCGACGGCCGGCAACGTGCCACCCTGGACGAGCACGGAGAAGGCGACGACGACCACGACGATGCCATACAGCCGGGGAGCGCCGGGCACGCCGGCGCCGAGCAGGAATCCGCCCAGCAGGATGGGCACCGCTCCCTTGAGCCCGGCCCACGCCACGAAGGCGAGTTCGTTGCCGGCCAGGCCGGACGGCAGCAGACACACCGCGACGACCAGGGGACGCACGACGAGGGCCAACGCCGCGCCGATCACCAGGCCGGGCACCCACACGCCCGCCCGGCCCAGCACGTCGAGGTCGACGGTCAGCCCGAGCACGATGAAGGCGACGATCTCCCCCAGGCTCGCCAGGGCCGAGTGAAACCGCTCGATTTCCCGCTTGTACGGGGCTCCGACGTCGCCGAGCATGATTCCGGCGACGAAGGCCGCGAGGAACCCGGAGCCGTGCGCCACCGTCGCCACCCCGTAGACCAGCATGGCCGCGGCCAGCGTGCGCAGCGGGTGCAAGCCTTCATTCGGCAGGGCGCTGTGCCGCACTAACCACCGCAGTGTCCAGCCGCCGGCCAGCCCGACTGCGGCGCCGACCGTCATCTGCAGGGCGAACTCGCCGGCGACCCGCAGCAGCGGCCCGGCACCGACTGCCCCCGCCCCGATGAGACCGGACATCAGGGCGATCCCGACCGGGTCGTTGGCCCCCGACTCCCCTTCCAGGACCGTGCCGCTGCGACCCGCGAACTCGCGGTTGCCGAGCAGGGAGAAAACGACGGCGGGATCGGTCGGAGCCACCGCGGTGCCCAGCAGGAGCGCGACCCACCAGTCGAAACCGAGCGCCAGGTGGGCGAGCAACCCGATCGCGGCGGCGGTCGCGAAGGTGCCTGCCACGCCGGTCGATGCGACAGGTCCGACCGCGGTCCGCAGCCTCGACCAGCCGATGTGCATCCCGCCGTCGAAGAGGATGAGCACCAGGGCAACGGTGACCAGCCGCTCCACGGTCCGGTGTGGCACCTCGTGCAGGGTCGGGAAGACACGCGCGGCCACTGCGGACGCGGCGAGGAACAGCAGCGGCGCGGGCAGCCGCAGGCGGTCGCTGAGCCGGTTGGAGACCACCGCGAGCAACCCGGCGGCGGCGACGACGAGGACCAACAGGCCGAAGGGCCGGGCATCGCTCATCGGAGACCACTCATGTCGAGACCCCCGGTGCGGACATGTGCCCCCGGTCGGACTCGAACCGACACTGACATCACTTTTAAGGCGATGGCCTCTGCCATTGGGCTACGGGGGCACCGGCCAGCCTACGAGGTCACGGGGCCGGCCGGGTGCTCCGCCGGAGCCACCGCCACCGGTGCGTCTGCCGCCGGGGCGCCGGTGGCGTTGCGCCAGGCTGCCCCCGGGTCCTGCAACTGCCCGAGGGAGACGAGATCCCGGCGGAAGAACAACGCCAGGAACCAGTCGAGGCCCACCCGCACCTTGCGGTTGACGGTCGGCACCCGGCTCCAGTGGTAGGTCCGGTGCATCAGCCAGGCCGGGTAACCGCGCAGCCGGATCCCGTATACCTCCGCCACGCCCTTGTGCAGCCCGAGGCTGGCCACCGATCCCACGTAGCGGTGGCTGTAATCCCGCAGCGGCCGGCCGCGCAGCGCCGCGACGAGGTTGTCACCGAGCACCCGCGCCTGCCGGACGGCGTGCTGCGCGCTCGGGCCGGTGACCTCACCCGGATCGGTGAGATCGGGAACGGCGGCGCAGTCACCGGCACTCCACGCGCCGGGGGTGTCGCGGACCTGAAGCTGCGAGGTGCACACCAGCCGGCCCTTGTCGTCGCGCGGCAGGTCGGTCCGGGCGAGCATGGGGTTGGCCCTGACCCCTGCGGTCCAGACGATCGTGTCGGCCACGAACTCCGTACCGTCGTCCAGCGTCACGTTGCCGTCCACACAGGACAGCAGCCGGGTGTTGAGGTGCAGCTCGATGCCCCGCTCGGTGAGCCGCTCGGCCGTGTAGGCACCCAGCGCGGTGCTCACCTCGGGCAGGATCCGACCGGTCGCCTCGACCAGCACCCACCGCATGTCCGGCACGGCGATGTCGTCGTAGTAGGCCAGCGCGCTGACGGCCATGTCCTGCAACTCGGCCAGTGCCTCGATCCCGGCGTAGCCGCCACCGACGAAGACGAAGCTCAGCGCCCGCCGGCGCACCGCCACGTCCCGCGTGGTCGCGGCGACGTCGAGCCGGGCGAGCACGGAGTTGCGCAGGAAGATGGCCTCCTCGACGGCCTTGAAGCCGACCGCACACTCCCGCAGGCCCGGGATCGGCAGGGCCCGGGCCACCGATCCGGGGGCCACGACGACCTGGTCGTAGGGCACGTCGCGGGCCGGGCCCTCCAGCGGCTGGACGGTGAGCCGCCGCCGTTGGTGGTCGATCCTGGTGACCTCGCCGGTCAGCACCGTGCAGTGGCGCAGCACCCGGCGCAGCGGAACCACGACGTGCCGCGGCTCGAGACTTCCCGCGGCTGCCTCCGGCAGGAACGGCTGGTAGGTCATGTACGACTGGGGGTCGATCACGGTGACCCGCGCCTCGCCCCGGCGCAGCTTACGCTGCAAGCGCAGCGCGGTATACATCCCCACATATCCACCGCCCACCAGGACGATGTGCGGCCGATCGGTTGGCAACATTGGTGGTCAGGGGCGCAGGAGCCGCGTTGCGGCCCTGTTTCCCCATCCCCCTTTCAAACCGTGCGTGCGGTTTTCCCGCACACGGCTTACCGATGATCTTCTTGGCATAGTTACGCAGCTTTCGGATAGCGGAC
>JBBRYN010000101.1:0-8537 GCA_038237645.1 Mycobacteriales bacterium | reverse complement strand
GGCTCATCATCCGCAGGGCCTACGGCTTCCACTCACCCACCGCGGCACTGGCACTGGTGATGCTCTCCTGCGGACCGATCGAACTCCACCTACCCCACGAAAGGGCACCCGACTGACCCACACTCATGCCGGGAGAGCCCTAATTTGTCGTCTCGTTTGTCAGCCCCCTGGTGAGCTCAGCTCAGCTATCCGCCATCCCCGTCCGGTGCGGGCCAGCCGGACTCGCAACGGCCGATCACCACGTGGCGGGTGATGCGCGACAACCCGCCCGGCGGCGTCGCGGACGTCGTAGCCCGGCATGCTGTCCACGACGGCAAGAGTGACCAGGTCTCCGCTCAGCGACTCCGGCCGCACGCTGCTTGCGTGGTGCTCGACCCCCGTCGCGTGAGCATGCCGAGCGGCCAGCGAGCGAACGGCACGCAGGTCGAGCGGCAGGGCGGCGCAGCCGGCCAGATAGACCTGGTCGAGCAGCATCGCATCGGCGGTGGCGAAGGCACGGGCCCGACGGGCGTCGAGGGCGGCCCACACCTGCGCCCAAGAAACCGGCGAAGCGGGCACACCCGGCTGCGCCGCGCGACCTGGCTGCGGCCCGGCGGCCGGCCGGCCCGGCAACGCACGTGGCGGCTTGCCGGTCGGGCCGCCCCAGCCGAGGCTACCTGCCGCAACCGCTGCAAGCAGCACCGCCGCCGCAAGCCGAACCGCACCTCGCCAGCCGAGCAGGGCCAACCGGCTGCGCAAAGCCGATCGCCGGTGACGGCCCGGCTCCCCTGCCGGGGCCGGGCACCGCAGTGCCCCGTCGACGGCATGGGTTTGAGCCGTCGCCGGCTCGACCGCGGCCGCACGCGCGGGCCCCCCGTGGTCGGCCAGCGGCTCGGCTGCGCCGGCATCGGAGAGCCGCCTCGCCAGAGTCGCTGCTGAGGGCCGGGCAGCCGGATCGGCGTGCAGAGCCTGCCGCAGCACCCGCAGAAGGGCCTCGGGTGCGGCCACGCCACTCAGCGCACCGGCCGGGTCGCTGGTCGCGACGCTGCCGGTCAATGCGTGGACCGCCACGGCGGCCAGCCCGTAGACGTCGGCGGCCGGACCCGGCGCCTGCCCGGCAGCCGCCGTCGAGATCGCCGGGTCAACGAAGCCTGCCGTACCGAAGGCCGGCCCCGGACCGTCCGCGAGCAGCCGGGCAGTGCCCAGATCGGCGAGCAGCGGCCGGCCCCCGGTGCCGAGCAGGATGTTGGCCGACGAGACGTCGCCATGGACGAGGCCGAATTCGTGCGCCGCCGCCAGCGCCCCCGCGACGGGTTCGAGCAACCCGATCAGCTCGCCGGCCGAGCACGGGCCGCGGCGTGCGATGAAGCCCGCCAGGCTGCCACCCGCGGCATATTCCAGGACGAGCACCGGACCGCCCGAATTCCACAGCACGCCGTCCAGCCGCACGACGTGCGGGTGCTCGAAGGCGGCCAGCACGGCGGCCTCCCGGCGCAACCGCTCGTGCTCGGCCGGCTCGCGGCCCGCTCGAAGCCGCTTGAGCGCGACAACCTCACCGGTCACCGCCCCGCGGGCACGCCACACCTCACCGCTGCTGCCGAAGCCGAGCAACTCTTCTGCGACGTATCCGGGCACCGTCCAGGTCATCCTGCGACGGTAACGGGACTCGGGACGTTGCCACGGCGTGTGTCCACAGCCCCCGGCGGACCGCTGGCCCTGCGTGCGGAAGGATCGGGCGGCATGACCACCGATGCTCCGACGATCCTGGCCACCTCCGGTGGATTGCGCCCGGGCCGCCGCACGGACGTGGAGTTCGCGCCGCTGATTCATCACGCGCTGGACCTCGCCGGCGCGGCGGGCCGGCCCAAGCTCTGCCACGTGGGCACCGCCATCGGCGATCAGCGCTGGGCCAACGCCCGGCTCAGCGAGGCCGGGATGGCCGCCGGTGTGGAGGTCACTCACCTCAACCTCTTCCCGATGCCGACCTTCGACGACATGCGTGGGCACCTGCTCGGGCAGGACGTCGTCTGGGTGGGCGGTGGAAGTGTGGCGGGGTTGCTGGCCATGTGGCGGCTGCACGGCCTGGACGCCGTCATGGCCGAGGTCTGGCACGCCGGTGTGGTGCTCGGCGGGGTCTCGGCCGGCTCGCTGTGCTGGCACATCGGCGGCACCACCGATTCCTTCGGCCCCGAGCTGCGACCGGTCACCAACGGCCTCGCCCTGCTCCCCTACTCCAACGGTGTCCACTACGACTCCGAGGAGCAGCGCCGCCCGCTCTACCACCGGCTGATCGCCGACGGCACGCTGCCGGCCGGCTACGCCACCGACGACGGCGTGGGCCTGGTCTACCGCGGTACGGAACTGATCGAGGCGGTCACCGAGCAGCCTGGCAAGGGCGCCTATCACGTCGAGCGCGGACCTGAGGGCCAGTCGGCCGAGACGCGGATCGAGCCCCGGCTGCTCACCGGCTGACGCCGACGGGCGAGGCAGCGCGCCGGTTCACCGGGGTGATCAGGCAGGTGATCAGCCTAAGACGTGCAGCACGACACCGAGCACGAACTCGGCGCCGACCAGGCCGATCAGCGTCGCGCCGACAAGGTCGAACCGGCGTTGCCACTTCGGCACCTCGGCCGGCAGGGCGAACACGCGGGCCGGCCACAGCCGCCACGACACCCAGCCGAAAAAGGTGGCAGCGACTACCAGTAGCGCCACCTTGGCGACGAGCGCGACCCACCAGCCGGCCGGATGGCGCCACCCCTCGATGCCCATCAGGGCGGCACCGCTGGCCGCCAGCACGCCCATCATCGCAATCACCTTCCAGCGTGCCCCCGCCGCGACGAACGTGGCGAACTCCTCGGCCTGCATCCGGTCGCCGAAATACCGGCGCAGCCGCGGCTGCAGGACGGCCAGGCTGTAGGCCATCGCCCCCAGCCACACCGCGGCGGTGCAGATGTGGATCGCCAGCAGCAGCGCCTTCCAAGCCGTCACGAGGCCGTCACAGGGCGACCAGCCGGGCCACCCGGCCCCACAGACCGCTCTCCTCGTGCGACGGGCTGCCGTACCTCGGCACGAACGGCCAGAACAGCCAGCGGCCGAGGAGCAACGCGTTGTCGTTCTTCTGCACGCTGGCGAGCTGCTGGCTCAGCGGGCCGAACACTCCCCCGATGACCAGCCAGGCGAGGACGAGGAGGCCGACGACGACAGGCCGCCAGATGAGCCTCAGTGCGGGCATGGGCAGGCTCCAGAGTTCGCGGCAGGCCGGCGCGGTCAGCCTAGTGGGGACCGGCACTAGGCTCGGTCAGGTGACCTCAAGGTCGTCCATGTCGTTCGTCCGGGCCGGCTTCGTGCCCAACGCAGTGCCCTATGCCGGCGCCTGGGCGGAGCAGCAACGCCTGCACGCCGCCCGGGTCGCCGGCGAGGGGCCCGACACGGTCTTGTTGCTGGAGCACACCTCCGTCTACACCGCGGGACGGCGTACGGCGGTCGACGAACGGCCGGTCGACGGCACCCCGGTGATCGACGTCGACCGGGGCGGGAGCATCACCTGGCACGGCCCCGGGCAGCTCGTCGGGTATCCGATCGTGGCGCTGCCCGATCCGATCGACGTCGTCGCGCACGTCCGCCGGATCGAGCAGGTGCTGATCGACGTCTGCGCCGAGATCGGGGTAGCTGCCGGCCGGATCCACCGGCGCAGCGGGGTGTGGGTCGCGGCCGACGAGCAGCGCTGCGACCAGCCCCGCTCCGACCAGCACGGCCCCGACCGTAAGGTGGCCGCGATCGGAATCCGGGTTTCGCGTGGTGTCACCATGCACGGCTTCGCGCTCAACTGTGACCCGGACATGAGCTGCTTCGACCGGATCGTGCCGTGCGGCATTCGCGACGCGGGTGTGACGTCGTTGAGCCGCGAGCTGGGCCGGTCGGTCGGCGTGGCTGATCTGCTAGATCTCGTCGAGTGCCACCTCGACAAGTCCCTGCTCCCCTGACGGCCGGTTAGGCTGAGCCGGTGACCCAGTCTTCCGCCCAGGGAGTCCTCCCCGAGGGCCGCCGGCTGCTCCGCCTGGAGGTGCGCAACGCCGAGACGCCGATCGAGCGCAAGCCGGCGTGGATCAAGACCCGGGCGCAGATGGGCCCGCAATACACCGAGCTGCGCGCGCTGGTGCAGCGGGAGGGCCTGCACACGGTGTGCCAGGAGGCCGGGTGTCCCAACATCTACGAGTGCTGGGAGGACCGCGAGGCGACGTTCCTCATCGGCGGTGACCAGTGCACCCGGCGGTGCGACTTCTGCCAGATCGACACCGGCAAGCCGGCCGAGCTCGACCGCGACGAGCCACGGCGGGTCGCGGAGATCGTGCGCACGATGGGCCTGCGCTACGCGACGGTCACCGGGGTCGCCCGCGACGACCTGCCCGACGGCGGCGCGTGGCTCTACGCCGAGACGGTCCGGGAGATCCATCGGGTGCTGCCTGGCTGTGGGGTCGAGTTGCTCATCCCCGACTTCAACGCCGTGCCCACGCTGCTCGCCGAGGTGTTCGGTGCCCAGCCGGAGGTGCTGGCGCACAATATCGAGACGGTGCCGCGGATCTTCCGGCGGATCCGTCCCGGGTTCGGCTACGAGCGGTCCCTCGAGGTGCTGCGCGTGGGCAGCCGCGCTGGCCTGGTCACCAAGTCCAACCTCATCCTCGGCATGGGCGAGGAGCGCGCAGAGATCAGCCAGGCGATGGAAGACCTGCACCAGGCCGGCTGCGACCTGCTGACGATCACGCAGTATCTCCGGCCCTCGACACGGCACCACCCGGTGATCCGCTGGGTGCGGCCGCAGGAGTTCGCCGAGTTGGCCGAGGAGGCCGAGGAGATCGGCTTCGCCGGTGTGCTCAGCGGGCCACTGGTGCGCTCGTCCTACCGCGCGGGCCGCCTCTACGCTCAGGCGCTGGCGGCCCGCACCGCGAGCTGAAGTCTCACCAGTTGGCCGGCAGGCCGACCACGTTGGGCGGCAGCCGACGCGCGGCATCGTGGACGACATAGGCGATGCCGCCGCTGCGCGAAGCGGGGATCCACACGTTTTCGAACTGCGCCCGTTGGTAGGTCTTGCGCACTCCCGGGTCATCCGGTGAGACCGGGTCGTTGACCACGACGTCGCCGTTGGGCGCGAAGCCCACGATGTCCATCAGGTGCCCGTCGGTGGAATACCCCGCGCCGTCCAGCTCACTGGACTTGAAGGACACCGAGACCGTCAGCGGGATGCCGGCCTTGATGAACTGCTCCGCCTCGGCAAGGGAGCGCAGTTGCGTCACGAAGGCGTCGAGGCCGAAGGACGCGGAGTACGCCGTGTTGAACGGCCAGTTGCCGGCGCCCGCGTAGTTGTAGTCGTAGGTGCGCATCGCCGCGTAGTCAACGGACGGGTCGGCATAAGGGATACCGGCGAGATCCGCGGGCGATGGTCCCCTGCCCCAATGCCCGACGACCATCTCCGACGATGTGGGGCTGCACCAGGCCTCGCCGCCACCGTCGAATTGTGGATACTCCCCGAGGTGCACGTCCTGGGAATAGCGCGGGACGTTCAAGATCGTTCCCTCGGCTCCGCCGAGGGGGCTGACCGCGACCTTCGTGTCGTCGGGCAGCGCGGAGGACACGGCGCCGAGGGAGCGCACCGTCGGTCCGTGCGCCGTGCCGGGGAGGCGCAGCAGGGTCACCCGCAGTCGGTAGGCGATGAGCGAGACGCCCTTGCGGGCAAGGAAGGTGTCGATGGCGATCGTGCCGTCGGTGTCGCCCTGGCCACCGACCGAGGTGCGGTGGATGGTTCGGTCGCTCGCGGCCCATCGCCCCATCACGTACCACTTGGTCGTCGTACGGTGCAGCGTCAGGCCGGACATCTGCACCTGGACCCAGGTGCCGGCCGGCGTGTCGGCATTCCACGAGGCGACCAACTCGGTGAGCGGCACGCCGGATGCGTACAGCGGGGAGGTCCAGGTCGCGGTGTCGTAGGTACGGGTCGGGTAGCCGAACCCGCCGTCGTCGTAGGACATCGTCCCGGTGGCCCTGGTGAAGGTGAGCGCATTGTCCGCCATCGACACTCCGGACGCGGTCCCCCTGGCAAACTGGCTGCTCGTCGTCCACTCGTGATAGTCGATCAGGACGTGCGGCACCGGCCGCGCCGCCTGGGCGGCGGTCGGCGCCGAGACGGGGCCGACTGCAAACACCAGGATCATCAGGAGCGAGCCGACAGGTCGAACGGCCATGACAGGCCTCCGGTCTCCGCGACAGGCGCGGTGTTGCCGACCGTAGGTTCGCGTGCTTCGTCCTGTCAATGAGCATCGGGTCGGCGGCTAGAATCCCACCCATGGCCCGCCTCTCCCGGCCCGACTTGGGCAAGCTCAAGCTCGGGCGTCGCAATCAGCCTGCCGCCAAGGCCGGCACCATCGCCAAAGGACGGCCGGCCGGCAATCCCGGCGCCCGGCCCAAGACCGGGGCGAAGGGCGCGGGCAAGGCAACGGCGGAGCGGTGGGCGCGCCTGAAGCAGTTGCGCGTCGCCTTCGACATGACCCGCAAGGGCGACCCGAGGCTGGTGCCCTACCTCCTCGCGGCCCTGCTCGGCCCCCTCGTGGTCGGCGTGGTTGTGGGTGTGCTGATCCACCACGTCGTCTACCTGACGTTCGTGAGCCTGCTGCTCGCCCTGACCTTGGCTATGGTGGTCTTCGGCCGCCGGGCCTCGGCCGCGATGTTCTCCCAGGTCGAGGGCCAGACCGGGGCGGCGCTGGCCATCCTGCAGTCCATGCGCGGCGACTGGCGGGTGACCCCGGTCGTCGCCCTCACCACCACCCAGGACATGGTGCACCGGGTCGTCGGCCGGCCGGGGGTGATCCTCGTCGGCGAAGGCTCTCCCCGCCGGCTGGGACCGCTGCTGGGCCAGGAGAAGAAGAAGGTGGGCCGACTGGTCGGTGACACACCTGTCTACGACGTCATCGTCGGTGACGAGGAGGGCCAGGTGGGCCTGCGCAAGCTGCAGAACCACTTCGTCAAGTTGCCCCGCAACATCACTCCCAAGCAGGTCAACGCCCTCGACACCCGGCTGTCGGCGCTCGGCGGGATGAAGGTTCCGATGCCGAAGGGCCCGATGCCCAAGAGTGCCCGCACGGCCGGTGGCGCCAAGATCAAGCGACCGCGCTGATCAGCAGTTGACGACGACGGTGCCGGCAGGCCGAGCCACGACCGGGTCCACCTGCCCACCGTGCCAGCGTACGGTCGCGTCAGCTCGCTCCGCTCGATGCTCACCCGACTTAACGGCTGTGAAACAGTCGAGACATGCTGGCGCAACCTCATCCGGCTACCCTGCCCACGCTGATTACCGCACAACTGGAGGATGAATGTTCAGTAACGCCGACGAGGTCCTGAGCTACATCAAGAAGAACGACGTCGAGTTCATCGACGTCCGCTTTTGTGACCTCCCCGGGGTGATGCAACACTTCACCTTCCCCGCGCAGAACTTCGGCGAGTCCGTATTCTCCGAGGGACTGATGTTCGACGGCTCCTCGATCCGCGGATTCCAGGCGATCCACGAGTCGGACATGCTGCTGCTGCCCGACCCCACAACGGCGGTGATGGATCCGTTCCGCCAGCACCCGACCCTCAACATGAACTTCTTCATCCACGATCCGCTCACCGGTGAGGCATACAGCCGCGACCCGCGCAACATCGCGCGCAAGGCCGAGACGTTCCTGATCGGCACCGGCATCGCCGACACCGTCTACTTCGGGCCGGAGGCGGAGTTCTACATCTTCGACAGCGTGCAGTACGACACGACTCCGCACGGCTCTTTCTACGAACTCGACTCGGTCGAGGGTGCCTGGAACACCGGCAGCACCACCAATCTCGACGGCTCACCCAACCTCGGCTACAAGCCGCGTTACAAGGGCGGCTACTTCCCCGTCTCCCCCACCGACCACTTCACCGACCTGCGCTCGGAGATGGTCCGCCGGCTGATCGAGGCCGGCATCGACGTCGAGATGCAGCACCACGAGGTGGGCTCCGGCGGCCAGGCCGAGATCGACTTCCGCTTCGACACGCTGCTCAAGACCGCCGACAACCTGATGCTGTTCAAGTACGTCGTGAAGAACACCGCCGTCGCCGCCGGCCGCACCGCCACCTTCATGCCCAAGCCGATCTTCCAGGACAACGGGTCAGGCATGCACTGCCACCAGTCGCTATGGAAGGACGGGACGCCGCTGTTCTACGACGAGATCGGCTATGCCGGTCTGTCCGACCTGGCCAGGCACTACATCGGCGGCCTGCTCCGGCACGCGCCCTCGCTGCTGGCGTTCACCAACCCGACGACCAACTCCTACCGCCGGCTGGTGCCCGGGTACGAGGCGCCGGTCAACCTGGTCTACTCCCAGCGCAACCGCTCCGCCTGCTGCCGCATCCCGATCACGGGCAGCAACCCCAAGGCCAAGCGCGTGGAGTTCCGCGTCCCGGACCCGTCGTGCAACCCCTATCTCGCCTTCGCCGCCATGATGATGGCCGGTATCGACGGAGTGAAGAACAAGATCGAGCCGCCGGACCCG
>JBBRYN010000100.1:0-8561 GCA_038237645.1 Mycobacteriales bacterium | reverse complement strand
TGTAGTACTGCCGGAAGAACGCGTGGAACCCGTGCTCGACCGGCACCTCGGTGCCATCGGGCAGGGCGTGCGCCCAGGCCCCCGCCCGCCCGCCGAGGTGCGGCTCGGCCTCCAGCAGGGTCACGCGCACGCCGCGCTCGGCCAGCACCACGGCCGCGGCACACCCGGCGATGCCTCCCCCCACGACCACGGCGCTGGTCTGGACCGGCACCTGGTGCGGCCGGGTCAGGTCCGCCGGGACGACGGCCCGCGGCACCGCGCCGAGCGCGCGGTGCGCCAGCCTCCCGGTCACGACCCGCCCAAAAGTCGGGCGACGTCGACGGCAGGTACGGCTACCTTGGACACAGTGACTACCCTCCCCGCTGACCGGTCGGCCCACAGCCCGCTGGCCAGCCTGTGGCGGCTCCGATCCTATGTCCGGCCCTACGCGGGACAGCTCGTCACCATGCTCGTGGCCGCCCTGCTGGGGGTCGGCGCCAGCATCGTCGTACCGCTGGTCACCAAGACCGTGGTCGACGGACCGGTGGCGCACGGCCAGCGCGACCGGCTCGTACCCCTCGCCCTGCTCGCCCTCGCTCTCGGCATGACCGAGGGCGTGCTGATCTTCATCCGCCGCTGGATCCAGACGACGGCGACGCTCGGCATGGAGAAGCGGATGCGGGACGACATCTACGCGCACCTGCAGTCGCTCCCGCCCGCCTTCCACGACCGGTGGCAGAGCGGCCAGCTGCTCTCTCGCGCGACGGCGGACCTGTCGGCGGTCCGGCGATTCGTCGGCTTCGGTCTCGTTTTTCTCGTGGTCAACGTCGCCACGTTCGCCACGGTCATCGCGCTCCTGGTCCGGCTCGACCCGCTGCTGGGTGGCATCGTCGCGCTGTCGCTGATCCCGGTGATCGTCGTGTGCGCGAGGTTCGAGAGGGGCTACTCGGTGGTCTCCCGCCGGGTGCAGGACCAGACCGGTGACCTCGCGACCTCGATCGAGGAGTCCGCGACCGGCATCCGGGTCATCAAGGCCTTCGGCCGGCGGCGCCTCATGGCCGAGGCCTTCGAGACCGGCGCGCGCGAGGTCTACGACACCCAGCTGGCCAAGGTACGGCTGCGGGCGACGTTCTGGGCCCTGCTCGACCTGGTGCCCAACGCCACGCTGGGCATCGTGCTGCTGCTCGGGGCGCTCGCGGTCGGCCAGCATCGGCTGACCCTTGGCGGGCTGGTCGCGTTCATCACCCTTGTCCTGCAGCTGATCTGGCCGGTGGAGGCACTCGGCTTCATCCTGGCCTCGGGCCAGGAGGCGGCGACCGCCGCGCAGCGCATCTACGAAGTGCTCGACAGCAGGCCCGAGATCGTCGACCGGCCGGACGCCCGGGTGGTCGACGACAGCCCGGGGTGCCTGCGCTTCGAGGCGGCCGGGTTCACCTATCCCGGCGGCCGCCGGCCCGTCCTGCAGGACATCAATCTCACGATCGCACCCGGCGAGACCGTGGCGCTGGTCGGTGCCACGGGGTCGGGCAAGACGACGATGGCCGGCCTGGTCCCGCGGCTGACCGACGTGACGGCCGGCCGGATCACCCTCGACGGTGTCGACATCCGCGACCTCCGGCTGACGTCGCTGCGCCGGCTGGTGGCAACCGCCTTCGAGGAGCCGATCCTGTTCTCCGCCAGCGTGCGCGAGAACGTCACGCTCGGCACCCCCGACGCCACCGACGCCGACATCGCAGCCGCGCTCTCCCTCGCCCAGGCCGCGTTCGTCGACGAGCTGCCGTGGGGCCTCGACACGCGGATCGGTGAGCAGGGCCTGTCCCTGTCGGGTGGCCAGCGGCAGCGGCTCGCTCTCGCGCGCGCGGTCATCGGGCGGCCCAGGGTGCTCATCCTCGACGATCCGCTGTCGGCCCTCGACGTCACCACCGAGTCGCTGGTCGAGAAGGCGCTCGCCCGGGTGCTGGCAGACAGCACCGCCCTGCTGGTCGTGCACCGGCCCTCGACCATCGCGCTGGCCGACCGGGTCGCGCTGCTGCAGGGCGGCACCCTGGCGGCCATCGGGACGCACAGCGAGCTGATGGCCGACGTGCCCGCCTATCGGGCCATCCTGAGCCAGGAGTCGGAGGAGGTGCAGTCGCGATGAGCGCCCCGCCAGTCGAGTCGTGGCGCGGCGTGGCGGCCGAGCGCCGCGACGACGTCTCCACCGGGGTCTCGGCGCTGCTGCGCCGCCGGACCCGTACCCTGCTGAGCTCTCTGTTGCGTCCCCACCGGCGCTCGATGTGGCTCCTGGTCGCCCTGATCGTGCTCCAGAACCTCGCCGCGCTGGCCGGGCCCTGGCTGATCGGCCTGGGCATCGACCGGGGCATCCCGCCGATCCTGCACCACCAGGGCGCGGGCACCCTGTGGCTGATCGTCGCCGGCTTCGCCGTGGCCACGGTGGTGCAGACGCTCGCCCAGCGGGCGTTCCTCGTACTCACCGGGCGGATCGGGCAGGACTTCGTGCTCGAACTGCGCCGCCGCGTCTTCGCCCACTTCCAGCGGCTGTCCACGGCGTTCCACGAGGACTACACCTCGGGCCGGGTCATCTCCCGGCAGACCTCCGACATGGACGCCATCTCCGAGTTGGTCGAGGAGGGCATCGACGAGTTGGTCATCGCCGTGCTCTCGGTGCTCACCATCGGGGTCGCGATGCTGCTGCTGGACGTGCCGCTGGCCCTGGTGGCGCTGAGCAGCTTCCCGCTGCTGCTGTGGCTGTCGGCGTGGTTCCGCAAGCGGTCGGCGGTGGCCTACCGGCGGACCCGCGAGGCGGTCGCCCTCGTCATCGTGCACTTCGTCGAGACGCTGGCCGGGATCCGCGCCGTGCAGGCCTTCCGCCGCGAGCCGCGCAACTTCGCCATCTTCGACGACCTGAACACCCGCTACCGCGATGCCACCCGCCGGTCGTTCCGGCTGATCGCGATCTACGCACCCGGCATGAAGCTGATCGGCAACGCCACGATCGGCCTCGTGCTGCTGTACGGCGGCTTCCGGGCGCTCGACGGCGACATCCGGGTGGGCGTCCTGACGACGTTCCTGCTGTACCTGCGGCGATTCTTCGACCCGCTGCAGGACCTCTCGCAGTTCTACAACGCCTTCCAGTCCGCCAGCGCCGCGCTGGAGAAGCTGGCCGGCGTACTGGAGGAGCCGCCGTCGGTGCCCGAACCCGCCCGCCCCCACCCGCTGGGGTCGTCGATCCGCGGCGCGGTGGCCTTCGCCGGCGTCACGTTCGGCTACCGCGACCGCCTCGTGCTGCCGCGGCTCGACCTGGTCATCCCGGCCGGGCAAACCGTCGCCCTCGTCGGCCCCACCGGGGCGGGCAAGACGACCATCGCCCGGCTGGTCGGACGCTTCTACGACCCCGACGCCGGCGCGGTCTCCCTCGACGGCGTGAACCTGCGCGAGCTCGACGACGAGACCCTGCACCGGGCCATCGTCACGGTGACCCAGGAGAGCTTCCTGTTCTCCGGCAGCGTCGCGGGCAACATCGCCTTCGGCCGGCCGGGGGTGGACCGGTCGCGCATCGAGGAGGCTGCCGAGGCCATCGGGGCGCACGAGTTCATCAGCGCGCTGCCCGCCGGCTACGACACCGATGTACGCAAGCGCGGCGGCCGGCTGTCGGCCGGACAGCGGCAACTGGTGTCCTTCGCCCGGGCCTTCCTGGCCGACCCCGCCGTCCTCGTTCTCGACGAGGCCACCTCGTCGCTCGACGTGCCGAGCGAGCGGTTGGTGCAGCGGGCACTGCGCACGATCCTGGCCGACCGGACGGCGCTGATCATCGCGCACCGGTTGTCCACGGTGGAGATCGCCGACCGGGTCCTCGTCCTCGAAGACGGCCGGGTGGTCGAGGACGGTCCGCCGGCGGAGTTGATCGGCGGTTACGGTCGGTACGCCGCGATGCACCGGCAGTGGATGGAAAGCCTCGTCTGAGCTCGCCTGAGCCTGGGAGGGATAGGCTCTCGCCGTTCGCTCGACGAGATGGGAGGTCGCCAGGCCAATGGCGTCGGGACGCCACAGCCCCGAAAGCACCGCACCCGGCGGGCAGCCTCGGGGCTCCGGCCGCCGCCGTGCAGCCGGCCGGGGACGCCGCTCCTCGGGCCGGGGGCGGCACCCGCACGATGGCGCACAGCGGACCCGGCGTGGCAGGCGAGAAGAGGCCGCCGGGCGGGGCGCGCGCGAGAGGACCGGCCGGGCCGGTCGCCGTGTTCGCACGGGCAGTCGCCGGTTCGGCTCACCGATCGTGATCGGCGTGGTGTTCCTGCTGGGGCTGGGGCTGGTCGGCACCGGCTACGCACTGGTCGCCACCCGGTGCGACGGCACGGTGACCCTGACCGTGGCCGCATCCCCCGACCACGCCCCGGTCCTCGAGGGTTTGGCGCGGCGATGGTCGGACAGCGGGCCGGTGGTGGACGGCCGATGCGTGCGGGTCGACGTGGTGAGCAAGCCGTCGGCTCAGCTGGCCGGTCACCTGTCCGCTACCTGGGATACGCGCAAGGACGGTCGCCGGCCCGACGTCTGGGCGCCCGACGCGTCCAGCTGGGTGCGACTGGCCGCAACACGCGCGGAGGCCCGCGACCTGCTCGGCTCGCGTAACCCGTCCGTCGCGCGTACTCCGATCGTCGTCGCCATGCCGCGCCCGATGGCCGAGGCAGTTGGCTGGCCTGACCAGCAGGTGGGGTGGCTCGGCCTGGTCAAGCGGCTGCAGGACTCTGCCGGCTGGGCCCGGTTCGGCCATCCCGAATGGGGCTCGATGCGGCTGGGCATCGCCGATCCGGCCCGCGACACGGCCGCGCTGGCCGCGCTGCTCGCTGTGGTGAACTACGACGGCGATCAGGCCGTGTCGCCGGCGGAGCTCGCGGGTGGCCGCGCGTTCGAACGACTGGTCAGCACCTCGGCACCGGCCGCCACCGACTTGCTCGTCGGCGTGGCGCGTGCGGCGCAGGCGGGCACCCCGCTGCTGTACCTGTCCGCGTTCCCCGCGACCGAACGCGATGTCATCCGCTACAACGCCACCGACCCCGCGGTCCCGCTCGCCGCCGACTACCCGCCGGACGGCGTGCTGAGCGCCGACCATCCCTATGTCGTGTTGAAGGCACCCTGGGTGGACCCGGTCCACCAGTCCGTGGCCGAGCGGTTCCTGAGCTTCCTCCGCGGCCCGGCGGGCCGGGCCGCCTACACCCGCGACGGCTTCCGGCCGCCCGACGGCGCGGGGACCAGCCAGACGATCGAGCAGCAGGGCCTGCTTCCGGCGGGCTATGCCGAGCGCGATCCGCCCGATCCCGGGGTGGTCCGGCAGGTGCTCGACACGTGGGCGGCGCTGCGCCAGGGAGGCGCCGCCGGCGCGGGCGGCTGACCCTTGCGTTTGGGCGTACGTTGACCTTAAGGAGGCAGGCGACCGAGGAGGCACCCGTAGACGACGACCTGCACGAGCGCATCGCGAGGTTGGCGCACGAGGAGCACGCGTTGCACCGGGCCCATGCCACCGGCGACGGCCTGACCGACCTCGAGCGGCTGCGGCTGCGCCAACTCGAGGTCGAGCTCGACCGGGCCTGGGACCTGCTCCGCCAGCGTGAGGCACTGCGCGACGCCGGGCTCGACCCGGCCACCGCGGCCGAGCGCGACGCATCCACCGTCGAGGGGTATCTGTCCTAACCAGGTCGCTCGCCGTTCTCGACATCGACGGCGTCGTCGCCGACGTCCGGCACCGGCTGGTGCACCTCGAGTCGCGGCCCAAGGATTGGAGGGCATTCTTCGCCGGAGCCGCGGCCGACCCCCCGCTGCTCGAGGGCTTGGAGCTGGCGCGCGAGCTCAGCGCGGAGCACGACATCGTGTGGCTCACCGGGCGGCCCGAGCGCCTGCGCCGGCTCACCGCCACCTGGCTATGCAGCCACGACCTGCCCGCGACCGAGATCCACATGCGTCGCGGCGGTGACTACCGGCCCGCGCGGCAGACCAAGCTGGCAGTCCTGCGGCAGCTGGCGGCCACCCGCACCATCGCCGTCGTGGTCGACGACGACCCAGCAGTGGTCGCGGCGCTCGAGGCGGAAGGGCTCCCGGTGCGGCTGGCCGACTGGGTGCCCTATGCCGAGTCGTTGCGGCAAGGCCAGGAGGGCGACGGTCACACCTGAAGGGGCCATCCACATGGCCGGAAGTAATCATTTAGTGTTTGGATCCGGCGGCCGACAATGTTGACATCGACGAATGCTTCTCTCCCAGACAGGTCACCGAGATGTGCCACCACCAGCCGCCCTGCCCGAGCGCCGAGGCCATCGATCGCGAGGCGGCCCGCGTGACCAGCGGCCACCCGGAGCAGGGATGGAGCCTGCTCTGCAACGGCGTCGTGCTCTTCGACGACACCGGCGAGTTGCTGCCCGACGGCAGGGTCATCGCGCCGCACCGGCCCACCGACTTCGAGTGGCTCGCCGCCTGACCAACCGGCGACTACCAACGCCAAGCCGGGCCTGTCACGCGTTCATCGGCCGCTGATCGGCTTCGGCCGCAGGAATTCTGAGCAGCACGAGCGAGATCAGCAGCGCGCCGGCAGCGAAGCACGACCCGACGAAAAAGGCGTGATGAAACACGCTGGTCCGACCCTCGAGGATCAGAGCGGCGTTGCCGTGCGCGCGCCTGGTCAGGTCGGCGATCCGGCTGAATGCGATGCTGGCCGCGACCGCGACACCCAGCGCGCCGCCGACTTCCTGGCTGGTGTTGATCAGCCCGGCCGCGAGACCGGCCTGATGTTCCTGCACACCGGTCTGCGCCGCGATCTGCAGTGGCACGAACGCAAGGCCCATGCCCAACCCGATGATCAGAAACGCGGGCAACACGTCGGCGGCGTAGCCGGCGTGGCCGGGCAGCCGCGACAGCATCAGCAGCCCACCGGTCGCCATGACCAGCCCGGCGGTCAACACGAGCTTCGCCGGCACCTTCGCCACCACCCCGGAGGCGAGACCGGCACCGACCGCGACGATGACCGCGAGCGGGACATACGCCATACCCGTCTTGAGCGCCGAGTAGCCAAGGACCTGCTGCATGAACAGGCTTGCGAAGAAGAACACCGTGACCACACACCCGAGCAGGAACAACGTGGCCAGATTCGCCGACCGCAGGGCCGGAAGCCGGAAGACGCTGAACGGGACCAACGGGGCGTCGGCGCGCCGTTCGACGGCGACGAACGCGCCGAGAAGCACGACAGCGCCAGCGATCCCGCCGAGGATGCGGGCCTCGGCCCAGCCCGCGCTGATTGCCTCGTCGAGGGTGTAGATCAGCAGCAGAAGCGCCCCGGTGAGTACGACGGCCCCGGCAACGTCGAACCGTCGCCTACTGCCTTCGCGGCTCTCAGGTAGCACTGCGGGGGCGGACAGGAGGGCGGCGAGGGCGATCGGGACGTTGATGAAAAAGATCCAGCGCCAACCCGGGCCCTGGGTGAGCAGGCCGCCGAAGACGACACCGCATACCGACGCGATTCCGGTGAGCGCCCCCCACACACCGAGTGCCTTCGTCCGTTCGGGGCCTTCGGCGAAAGTCGTCGTCAGCGTGCTCAGTGCCGCGGGCGCGATCAGCGCCGACCCGAGGCCCTGTACGCCGCGTGCCACGAACAGCATCGTCGGATCAGTCGACAAGCCGGCGACGAGCGACGCCGTACCGAACACAGCAAGCCCGATCCGCAGCAGCCGGCGGCGACCGAAGGCGTCGGCCAACCGCGACCCGAACAGCAAGAAACCGCCCAGCACCGTGCCGTAGGCGGTGACGACGTAGGGCAGCGTCGCCTCGCTGACGTGCAGGCTGGTCTGGATCGAGGGCAACGCGACGTTCACGATCGAGACGTCGAGAAACACCATGAACTGCGCAATGCACAAGAACGCCAGTACGCGACCGGGGTGTCGTACGACCGACGCTACCTCGGCTGCGTACGGGCGTGGCGTTTTCGTTGTTTCAGGGACAGACACGGCACGGCTCCTTCGGATGTCGCGGTCACGGCGATTGGCGCCGCGCGCGCAGCGAAGCTAGCATCGTAAAGACATTAGGTACCTAGGGGATACTGGCTCTGGAGGCAACATGCCGCGAACGATCGCGACGACGGCTCCTGCGGCGAACCGGACGGTCGGGCCAGAATCATGCCCGATCACCCCCGTTGTCGATCTGGTTTTCAGCCGGTGGACAACTCCGATCCTGTGGAAGCTGAACGAGTACGGCCGGCAGCGGTTCGTCGACCTGCAGAAGCATGTCGGCACCATCACGTCGAAGGTCCTGACCCAACGACTGCGACAACTGGAACGCGACGGACTCGTCACTCGCACCCACTACACCGAAATCCCGCCGCGAGTCGAATACGAGATCACCGAGCTGGGCAAGAGCCTCGCCCCCGTGTTCGCGACACTCGTCGTATGGTCGGGTGAGCACCTCGACGACGTCCACGACGCACGCGCGCACTACGACGCCTCCGGTCGACCGCGCGCCTAATGAACCCGGCGCACACCTAGCCGGGTGCGCAGGTCAGCCGCGACGCGGTCGGCGGCCGCGGCGCAGGCGGGCGACAGCTCGTCGAG
>JBBRYN010000099.1:0-8641 GCA_038237645.1 Mycobacteriales bacterium | reverse complement strand
TCGGTGGCCGCGGCGGCGGCACGACGGACGAGCCAGCCGCCGCCGGTGCCGGCGGCGGCCAGCACATCGACGGCCCCATGGATCATGTGCATGTGGGCCTCGTGCAGTTGCTGTTCCTTGATGGTGGCCTGCCGGTCGAGCGTCTGCGCGGCGTTGTCGCAGGCGGCCTCGCACCGGCCGAGCCAGGCATCGACCTGCGCGATGTCGGTGCTGAACTGCTCCGCCGCGTTGCCGGTCCAGCGCTCTCGCGCCCTGTCATGCGTTGACCGCAGGGCCGGTCGCGCGGTGGCGGCGGCCTGGGCCAGGGCCGTGCAGGCGTCCCTCCCCCGGTGCAGGTCGGCAATGTCACCGCCAGGGCAGAACCACAGCATGACCTGGTCGGTGATGGGGTCGCCCGGCACGGTGGGAACAGGCGGAGCCCCCACGTCGGTCACGGTCATCCGCCACCTCGCTGGAGATCGCCCGACCCACCCCGAACCGAGCGGCCGCCCGGTCCTCCTGCGTGATCACGCTACGGCCGGTCGGTGAAGCAACGGTTACCCGACTGTTTCGATCGGAAGGCGAACTGATCCACTTGCTGTGGGGCTCCGCACGGGGCGCGATCCCGGCGGCGCGGACGTCGAGACCCGCTCAGATGGTGGCGCGGCTGTCGGCGCGGACCGCGCGAGGTCGGTCAGATGGCGGCGCGGATGTCGGCGATGGCAAGCAAGCGCAACTCGGCCATGTCCGGCATCCGGCCGAGCGCTCGCAACCGGCGCGACTGGGTCTTGCGCATCGCCTCGAAGAGCTTGCGGGCCTCCCGCGCGTTGCCGAAGTCGGGTAACTCGCAGACCTTGCCGAAGTGCTCGGCCAACACATCCTGAGCGCCGGATTCGAGCAGGTAGTCGGCCGCCGCGACTATCCGGGTCATGATCAGTGCCAGCTCGTCGGGCGCGTAGTTCTCGAACTCGATCGTCTTGGAGAAACGGGAGGCCAGGCCGGGGTTGGCGTCGGAGAACTCGCGCATCTCCGCCGTGTAGCCGGCGACGATGACCGCCGCCTCGTCACGGTGGTCCTCCATCAGCTTGACCAGGGTGTCGACCGCCTCCTGGCCGAAGTCGCCGCCGGCGGCCGACGAGCGGGTCAGCGTGTAGGCCTCGTCGATGAACAGCACCCCGCCGATGGCCTGCTCGAACACCTGCGAGGTCTTTTCTGCGGTGTGCCCGATGTATTGGCCCACGAGGTCGCGTCGCGAGACTTCCTTGAACTGTCCGCGCGGCAGCACGCCCAGTGCGGCAAGCAGCTTGCCGTAGGTCCGCGCGACGGTCGTCTTGCCAGTGCCCGGGGCTCCGGCGAAGATCAGGTGGTGGCTCATGCCGCCCACGCCGAGGCCGGCCCGGCGGCGCCATTCGTTGACCTGGATCTCGTCGATCAGTCCGCGTACCTCGGCCTTCACCCCAGGCAGGCCGACCATCCCGTCGAGGTCGGCAAGCAGCACGTCGAGGTGGTCCGCCGATTCGGCGCCGTCGCCCGCCGCGCCGGCATCGGCAGCCCCGTCCGCCGCCCCGACGACCCTGGGCGACGCCCCCTCGGCGATGTGGATACCGGGTGTCGCGGTGTTTTCGACGGTGCACTGCTCCACCAGCCCAGCGCAGCCGCGGGCGAAGGAGAGGCCGTATCCCTGCACGTCGTGCACCCGGCACCGCCGCACGATCGGCGCGCTCTCGTGCGCGACGGAGATCCCCTCGGCACTGGTCTGGAAGATCTCGCAGTCCTCGATGACCGGCCGCCCGGCCTGGTAGACATAGATGCCCCGGCGGCCGCAGCCACAGATCGCGCAGTCGCGGATCGTCGGGTCGGCGCCGAGCCGGACGATGATGCCGTCGCCGCCGACCTGCTCGATCCGGGTGTCCTCGATCAGCCCGCCGGCGTCCTCGATCGTCACCCCGTCCTGCGCGTTACGCACCGTGCACCGGCTGACGGTGAAGTTGACCCGGGCCGACAGCTTCAACGCCGCGCCGTACGGCGCGGACAGCGTGCACCGGCGCATCACGAGCTCGCCACCGTGCATCGCGACCGCGCCGCCCTCCCCCGCCCGTACGGTCAGGTCGTGCAGGGCGAGGTAGCCGCCGTAGGCCTGCACGACAGGGTCGCTCGACCCGGTCGCATCGATGACCACCGTGCCGACCAGATCGGAGGCTTGCAGGGTCACCCGGCGCCCCACGATGTCCAGCGTCTCCGCGTACTCCCCTGAAGCGATAGAGATGACCGCACCATCAGGCGCAGCGACCAGCGCGTCGCCGATGGTCGGATAGGCGCCATGCCGGTCGGCGGCGACCAGCAGAGTACGGGTCGACGCCCCGGCGATCGACATGTCAATGCCTGGCCAGGGGCGGGTCGAGCCAGCCGCGCTCGGCGGCTCGGGCACCGGCCTCGAACCGGCTGCGGGCGCCGAGCCGCTCCATCAGGACGGACACCATCCGGCGCACCGTGCGTACCGAGACACCGAGCCGGTAGGCCGCGGACTCGTCGGTGCTGCCCGCGACGAGCAGGGCCAGCAGCTCCCGCTCCCGCTGACCGGGGGCGGCGTGGTCGGGGTCGGGTGGCTCACCCAACGGTGTCGCCTCGACCCACACCCGCCCGAACAGCTCGACCACGGCGGTGACCGCACTGGGCAGGCGCAGCACGGCGACCCCGGCCGGTCGGCCGGTCGCCGCGGTCCCCACCGGCAGCACGGCGATCGTGCTGTCGACCGCCAGGACCGACAGCGGCACCCGGCCCACGGTGCGCACCTCGGCCCCGTCGCGGGCCAGCCCGTGCAAGTGCCCGGCGAAGGTCGGGTCGGGCGGCATGGTGTCGGCCAGCACAACGCGGTAGCGCACGCCATTGACCGGACCGGGCCAGCGCGGTGCGACGGCCCGGCCCAGCTGTCCGGCGGCCGAGCCGCTCATCGCGACCACCTCGTCCCGCGCCGAGGCCAGGAGCTCGGCAATCCGCGACCGCGCCTGCGGGCCCCAGCACATATCGGCGACCCCGCCGACGTGGTCGCGCCCCAGCTCGTCGGCCCGAGCGGCCAGCGCAGCGACGGCCATCCGGCCCTGCTCAAGCTCGCGCCACGAGCTGGTCAGCTCCGCCTCCCGGCGAGCGATGAGGGCGGACAGCCCGATCTGCGGCCTGACGGGCCGCAGCCTGCCGCCGTCGGGACACGGGTCGGCCAGGCCGAGCTCGGTCAGCCGGTCGAGCACCTCGGTCAGCGCATCCGGCTGCAGCGCCAGACGAGCGGTGAGCTCCGACCGCGTCCAGCTCGATCGCTGCAGCAGCAACTGATATGCCGACTCGGTCACCGCATCGATGCCCAGGCCGGTGAGCCGCGGAGTTTGCTGGATCTGCATCTGCTCGTCAGGAGACGCCGGATCCGCTCTGACGCCGACAGCCGGGGGGACTCTGCCAACCGGGGTCGCCGGCTGGTCCGCCTGACTGGCTGCTCCGCCCACGACCACCTCACCTGCATGACCGGACTGGTCACATTGCGGACATGGTCAGCGCCGGCTATCCATCCGCGGTCTATCGACCATCCACCGCGCCTATTGGGTTGCTCGTGACGCTGGGCAGCTTGAAGACTGCGTGCAGCTGATGACTGCGTGCAGCTGATGACTCCGTGCATCCGAAGACTCGGCCCATCTCACAACTCGGTGCGACTCATGACTCACCGACGAACCCGCCGAGCGGCAGTGAAGCCGCCACCGCGGCCAAATGGTCTCCGTCGAGTCGTTCCAACCGGACTCTGGTGCCATCGGCCGCCGCGGTGGACGCACTGTCGACGGCAAACGCGGGCAGCGCCGCGGAGTTGTCGAGTCGCCCCTGGTTGACCTCGGCGATCCGGACCACGACGTCGACCTGCGCGTCGTCGCGCCGCCCGCCGCGCCGGGCGGCGATCGCGACGGTCGTCGCCAGGGTGGGAACCTGTTGCAGGCGATGCAGCATGAGCTGCCGGGCGTTTTCGCCGACGTCCTGCCAGCCGCCGATCCGGAAGCAGGCCTGGGTGGTCGGTCCGGCGTTCCAAGTGCGCCAGGTCTCACGCACCGCCCCGGGCTCCGGGCCGGCCGTCGCCTCATCGAGGTGCGCCAGCCCGACCAGCAAGGACAGCGCCTCGTCGCGGTCGAGGGCCCGGGTGGGCAACTCGTCGCGGGCCAGCCGTCGCACCAGGCGGCGCACCGCGTTGGCCAGCGCCTTGGAGAGGTCCTCGTCGAGGTAGATCTCGGGCGTACGCAGCGCCTGCAGGGCGATCCACGTCCGCTGCCGCGGCGCACTGCGGCGAGCGGTGGGCGATCCCCCGAGCATGACTTGAGACACGGCCGGTCTTGCCGCGTGCGTGATCAGCTGTACGGAAAAGGTCGGCGAGTCGGCGTCCGGCGGCGGCAGCAGCGGCATCGGCGACGACAGCCGGATCGCGCTCATGGTCATGCCCGCCTCGTGCGGGCCGCCAGTGGTGTGTGGCTCGAGCACGGCCGTGACGCCGGACGGGTGCCGGATGAGTGCCACCGGGACGCCGTCGAGGTCGACCGCCTCGACCACGGTGTGCTGCGACAGCATGTCGACGAGATGGTCGGCCGGATCCCCCCCGGAAACCTGCACCTGCCGGTGGTCACGCGACATGAAGCGGGTTGCGCGGGCCAGCCACTCGTAGAGCCAACGCCCCCGGAGCCGGATCACCGTCGCTCCCACGACCGCCGCGGCGACGGCAGTGACGGCCACAATTACCGGCTTCGGCTGCCCGATCACCGAGATCATCGCAGCAGCGGCCACCTGCCAGCACAGCACCTGACCGAGCCGGATGCCGCGGAGCCCCTGCCGGATCCTGCTCCACCGACTCGCCTTGTGGGTCCCTTGGGGGAGCCCCCCGCCGTACCGGTCGGCTGCCTGCAGTGCCCGGGCCGACGCCTGCCCCGGCGATTGCGAAGTGGGCCCCGCCCACCTCGAATCAGCGGCCGAATCGGCGGCCGCCTTGGCGCGCCCCCTGGACGGCTGGCCCTGCCCGGCCGGCCGGGCGGCAGCGGGGGCAGAGACCCGGCTCGCGACCGCTGGCGCCGCCGTCGGCAGGCCGGACACCGCTGACCGGGCCGGCGGCTCGCCCGCCGGGCGCGGTTGCGGCAGCGCCCGGTCAGCGGGCTCAATCGCACCGTTGTCCGGCTCAGGGGGGAGCGCAGCACCGTGGGAGTTCACGAGATGCTGCGCTCTGCCCTGGGCCGGGCGACGATATCCTCGACGACCTGTTGCCGGCGATCAGCCGGGCAGCAGGGAGGTCGGAGGGGCCTTGCGCGGCTGCTCCTCCTCGACCGCCACGACACCCGGCCGACTAGCTCAGGATGCGCCCCGAGCGCCTTGGACTTCGGGGTGCCAGGTTGGGCAGCCAGGCCCGAGCCGCCCAGTTGCTGGGCGACCCCGGGCTTGACCTGCCCGCCGCCACCGGAGGCACCCGTGCCCGGCGGCGTCATCGGCGGCATCATCGGCATCCCGTTGCCTGCAGGCCGGGCTGCTGCGGCCCCGGTCGCCGATGCCAGACGTCCTCGTCGGCATGATCCAGGGCGGTGCGCTGGCTGTTGAACGCCGGCTGGGACGGCACACCCGGTCCGCCCGTCCCCTTCGGGGCGACCCCGGGGGCCGACCAGGGATCGACGGGGCAAGAGCGGAGGGGGGGCGAGTCCGGCCAGGCCGCCAGTCGGTCCCCATCTTGTCGATCTGGGTCGCGTCCGCCTCGGCGTTCTTGCTGAATGTGTCGAGAGCACCGGTCTCCAACTCCGATGTCGCCCACCACATGTCCTCCTCAGCCCGGCTCGCCGGCTTCCCCACCCGAGCGGGGTACGGGGTCACGATAGGCAACGGGCGTCCCCGTACGGCCGAGACCGGCAACAACCTGCCACCCGTCCAACGGCGCTGGACGGTCTTTCACCGTGCCCGCCAGACCGAACTGCAGTGACCCGCTGTCACGCCGGAGCGAAGGGCTCCACGGGGTCGCCCGAGGGTCGTACAGGCACGATCTTCTGCCCGCCCGGTCCGATCACGACCGCAACCATCCCGGCCCAGTTTTCGGCCATATTTCTCCCTCGGCCGATCGGGCCATCTGCCGCCGTATCAGCCCAGGTGAGAGCCGCGCGCGACCTAAGATGCTGCCATCGTGACCATCGGAGCCCTGCACCACATCGAGCTGTGGGTGCCCAACCTGCACCAGGCGGCCGCCGACTGGGGATGGCTGCTCGGTGAGCTGGGCTACCGGCCCTTTCACAGCTGGGCGGCCGGCCGCAGCTGGCGGCTGGATGACACCTACATCGTCATCGAGCGGTCACCGGATCTCACCGGCGGTGAGCACGACCGGCGCTCACCCGGCCTCAACCACCTGGCCTTCCAAGCCGGAGATCGGGACAGTGTCGATCGGCTGGCCGGCCTGGGCCCGGCACATGGCTGGCGGTTGCTGTTCGCTGACCGCCATCCGTACGCCGGTGGCCCCAAGCACTATGCCGCCTACCTGACCAACAGCGACGGCTACGAGGTCGAACTCGTCGCCGACGAGGTCGTGGACTGGCCGCTATCGCTGGCTTGACCGGCGGCAGTGAGGGGCGTGGTGACGGCGAGCAGGACCAACGACCAGTAGCGCGGCCAAGTAGACCAGGACTGGCCCGGCGCGCCACAATCGGCGGGTGCCGCGGATCGCTCTCGTCACCGTCGTCGTCCGCGACTACGACGAGGCCCTGCGGTTCTATGCCGGCGCCCTCGGCTTCGACGTCGTCGAGGACACCGTCCTGCGCGACACCAAGCGCTGGCTCGTGGTCGCGCCGCCGGGCGGCGGCGGCACCGCACTGTTGCTGGCCCGCGCAGCAGACGACGCCCAGGGCACCCGGGTCGGTGACCAGACCGGTGGCCGGGTCGCGTTCTTCCTGCACACCGACGACTTCGTTCGTGACCACCGCCGGCTGACGGCCGCCGGCGTGCGGTTTGTCGAGCAACCGCGGCGGGAGGCGTACGGCACGGTCGCGGTGTTCGAGGACCTGTACGGCAACCGCTGGGACCTCGTCGCGCAGTACCAGCCCGAAGGCACACCGTCATAAGGTGGCCACCTGCCCGCACCGGAGGACAGGGAGAGGGCCATGGCGCACTTCGCACTCGACCACCCCGGGGGCCGGCTGCCGCTGCCGGTCACCGAGGCGACCGAAGGACCCCCCGGCCTCGGCGTCGGCAAGCTGCTCACCGAGACCGGGCACGTCACCCTCGATCCCGGCTTCGTCAACACGGCGAGCTGTGTCTCCTCGATCACCTATATCGACGGTGGAGCGGGGATCTTGCGCTACCGCGGCTACCCCATCGGCCAACTTGCCGAAGAGTCGTCGTTCCTCGAGACGGCCTACCTGCTGATCCCCGGCGAACTGCCGGCCACGGACCGACTCGCAGCATTCACCGAGGAGATCCGGGAGCACACCCTGCTGCACGAGGCGCTGCGCAGGTTCTTCGACGGCTTCCCGCGCGATGCGCATCCGATGGCCGTCCTGGCCTCGGCAGTGAGCGCGCTGTCGACCTTTTACCAGGACAGCCTCGACCCCTTCAACCCCGAGCACGTGGAGATCTCCACCGTCCGGCTGCTCGCCAAGGTGCCTACCATCGCGGCCTACGCCTACAAGACCTCGATCGGCCAGCCGCTGCTCTATCCGATGAACGCGCTCGGCTACGTCGAGAACTTCCTGCGCATGACCTTCGGCGTGCCGAGCCAGGACTACGAGGTCGACCCGGCGATGGTGCGCGCGCTGGACATGCTGCTGATCCTGCACGCCGACCACGAGCAAAACTGCTCGACCTCGGCAGTGCGGCTCGTCGGGTCGAGCCAGGCCAATCTGTTCGCCTCGGTGTCGGCCGGAGTCAACGCGCTGTTCGGACCGTTGCACGGCGGTGCCAACCAGGCGGTGCTCACCATGCTCGAGCGGATTCACGCCGACGGATCTGACGTGTCGGCCTTCGTACGGCGGGTCAAGAACAAGGAGGACGGCGTCAAGTTGATGGGCTTCGGCCACCGCGTCTACCGCAACTACGACCCGCGGGCCGCCATCGTGAAGAAGGCCGCCGACGAGATCCTGGGCCGGCTCAAGGTGCCCGACCCGCTGCTCGACATCGCCCGCAGGCTGGAGGAGACCGCGCTGGCCGACGACTACTTCGCCGAGCGCAAGCTCTATCCGAACGTCGACTTCTACACCGGGCTGATCTACAAGGCCATGGGCTTCCCCACCCGGATGTTCACCGTGCTTTTCGCGCTCGGACGGATGCCGGGCTGGATCGCCCAGTGGCGCGAGATGATGGCCGACCCGGCCGGCAAGATCGGTCGACCACGCCAGGTGTACGTCGGCCCGCCCGAGCGGTCCTACCCACCCATCGCGGATCGCGCCTGAGGTCAGAAGGCGGCTGTCCCGTTTGGGCTGCCCCAGCCGGTGGGGGCGTCGTAGCCGTGTTTGCCGGTGCACAGGTAGTCTCCGCCGCAGACGCCGTTGCTGCCGCCGGTGACGTCGTACAGGTGGCTGCGGTGGGTGTAGGGGTAGGACGGTCCGGTGGTGTTGCGGTTGCCGGCCAGGCCGTAGATCCCGCCGATCAGCGGCGCGGAGGCGCTGGTGCCGCCGCCGACGAG
>JBBRYN010000098.1:0-9085 GCA_038237645.1 Mycobacteriales bacterium | reverse complement strand
GAGGGCACGAACTCGCTCATCCAGGCCGCGAAACGCCGAGCCCGGGGCTACCGCTCCAAACCCAAGATGATCACCATCATCTACCTCATCGCCGGGAAGCTCCCGCTACCCCAAATCCACACGATCTAGCGAGGAGCCTTAAGAGGCCTGGATCATGCCGAGCGATTCCAGTGAGCAGGTGGAATATCGGTGACGGGCGGAGTAGGGCGGGTCAGGCCGGCAGCAATCGTGCGTTCCAGGATGGCAACACCGATCGCCGGCTCGGCGCTGAGTTGCCGCGGCGTGACTTGAACGACGAGCAACCCATGAGACGTCATGAGCGCATGCCTGCGCATCGTGGCTGCCCAGTGCTCGGGGCAGCAGGTGCCATTCGCGCGAATCGATCTCGAGTACGACACCCGCCTCTCGCCACCAGGCAGCGGGGCAGCGCAACCACTCACCGGATGCGGTGAAGAGGTCCCGATTGCAGACGGGAACGGGCAGGGCAGCACGAAGGATCAGGTCGCGCCCGGCCGTTCCGCGACCGAACGTGCACCGTCGGCCACTTGATCCAGCGCGCACCTGAGTGACGCACTGCCGCCTCGGAGGAGGAGAGATAGGCCGCCTCGGCCACAGCACGGTGGCGATCAGGACCCCGCCGAGGAAGGAGCCGGAGAGCGACCCAGCACCACCCGCCGAGATTAGCGGTGACCGCACGCGGTATGACGCCCCGGTCAGGGGTAGACCCCACTCGACTAGATTCGAGGCCAAACATCCGGGCGGCAGCCAGCCCGTGACAGCCAGCCGAGCAGCAGGGAGCAGGCGCGTGACCAAGTACGTCTACGACTTCGCCGAGGGAAACAAGGATCTCAAGGACTCGCTCGGCGGCAAGGGCGCCAACCTGTCCGAGATGACCAACCTCGGCCTGCCCGTCCCGCCCGGGTTCGTGATCAGCACCGGGGCGTGCAGGGTCTACCTCGACTCCGGTGAGGAGCCGGCCGAGCTGCGTGAGGAGGTGAGCAAACACCTCGACATGCTCGAGGCAGCGATGGGCAAGCGGCTCGGCCAGCCGGACGACCCGCTGTTGGTGTCGGTGCGCTCGGGCGCGAAGTTCTCCATGCCGGGGATGATGGAGACCGTCCTGAACATCGGGCTCAACGACGAGTCGGTCCAGGGCCTGGCCAAGCAGGCCGGCAGCGAGCGGTTCGCCTGGGACTCCTACCGCCGGCTGATCCAGATGTTCGGCAAGACGGTGCTCGGCATCGACGGCGAGCACTTCGAAGACGCCATGGACAAGGCCAAGCAGGCCCGGGACACCAAGAACGATCTCGACCTCGACGAGGGCGCGCTGCGGGAGATCGTCGAGCGCTTCAAGGGCCTCGTCGCGGAGCACGGCGGCCGGGAGTTCCCCACCGACCCCCGGGAGCAGATGGACCTCGCCGTACACGCCGTCTTCGACTCCTGGAACGCTCCGCGAGCGATCCTCTACCGGCGTCAGGAACGCATCCCGGCCGACCTCGGCACGGCCGTCAACGTGCAGTCGATGGTGTTCGGCAACCTCGGGATGGACTCGGGTACCGGCGTTGCCTTCACCCGCGACCCGGGCAGCGGCCACCAGGGGATCTACGGCGACTACCTCGAGAACGCCCAGGGCGAGGACGTCGTCGCCGGCATCCGCAATACCCTGCCGCTGCAGGACCTGGAAAACCTCGACAAGCAGTCCTACGACCAGTTGCTGGAGATCATGGCCACGCTGGAGGGGCACTACCGGGATCTGTGCGACATCGAGTTCACCATCGAGCGCGGCAAGCTGTGGATGCTGCAGACCCGGGTGGGCAAACGCACTGCCGCTGCCGCCTTCGTGATCGCTGCCCAGCTGATCGACGAGGAAGTCATCGACCTCGACGAGGCGCTGCTACGGGTCACCGGCGCTCAGCTGGCACAGCTGATGTTCCCCAAATTCGACGAGAGTGCGAGCAAGCACCAGATCGGGAAGGGGATGAACGCTTCCCCCGGAGCAGCGGTCGGCAAGGCGGTATTCAGCTCCGACCGGGCCGAGCTGGCAGCGGCGCGTGGCGAGCGGGTGATCCTGGTCCGCCGGGAGACCACCCCCGACGACCTGGGCGGCATGATCGCCGCGCAGGGCATCCTGACCAGCCGGGGTGGCAAGACCTCGCATGCCGCGGTGGTGGCCCGGGGCATGGGCAAGACCTGCGTGTGCGGCGCCGAGGAGCTCGAGGTCGACCTGCGGGGTAACAAGTTCACCGCTCGCGACGGCGTCGTCGTCAATGAGGGCGACGTCATCTCGATCGACGGGACCAGCGGCGTGGTCTATCTCGGCGAGGTGCCGGTGCAGCCATCGCCGGTGGTGCAGTACTTCGAAGGCGAGATCGAGCCGGACGCCGACGAGCTGGTGGCGGCCGTCCATCGGATCATCAGCCATGCCGACGAGGTGCGCCGGCTCAGGGTCCGTGCCAACTCCGACACGCCGGAGGACTCCGAACGGGCTCGGCGCTTCGGTGCACAGGGGATCGGCCTGTGCCGCACCGAGCACATGTTCCTCGGCGACCGGCGGCAGCTGGTCGAGGCACTCATCCTGGCCGAGACCGACCAGGAGCGGCAGTCCGCGCTCGACGCTCTCGAGCCCCTGCAGCGGGACGATTTCGTCGGCATTTTCCAGGCGATGGACGGGCTGCCGGTCACCGTCCGGCTGCTCGACCCGCCGCTGCACGAGTTCCTCCCGTCCTACGAGGAGTTGTCGGTCGAGGTCGCCGTGGCCGAGGTCAAGGGCGAGGACGTGCCGGACCGGCGCAAGCTGCTCGATGCCGTACGCCGCCTGCACGAGCAAAACCCCATGCTGGGCCTGCGCGGTGTCCGGCTCGGACTTGTCGTGCCCGGCCTGTTCGCCATGCAGGTACGGGCGATCGCCGAGGCGGCAGCCTCCCAGGCCAAGAACCTCGCCGACCCTCGGCCGGAGATCATGATCCCACTGGTGGGCGCGGTGCAGGAGCTGGAGATCATCCGCGAGGAAGCCGAGCAGGTGCTGCGTGAGGTGGCGGAGGAGTCCGGCATCAACGTGCCCGCGCTGATCGGCACGATGATCGAGGTGCCCCGGGCGGCGCTCACCGCCGGTCAGATCGCGGAGGCGGCGGAGTTCTTCTCTTTCGGCACCAACGACCTGACCCAGATGGGCTGGGGCTTCTCGCGTGACGACGTGGAGGCGGCGTTCTTCTCGAAATACCTCGAGCTGGGCATCTTCGGCGTCTCACCGTTCGAGTCCCTCGACCGCGACGGCATCGGGCGGATGGTCCGGATCGCCGTCGAGGAGGGCCGCGCCGCCCGCCCGGAAATCCACATCGGAGTCTGCGGTGAGCACGGGGGGGACCCCGACTCGGTGCACTTCTTCGACGAGGTGGGGCTGGACTACGTCTCCTGCTCGCCGTTCCGGGTGCCCGTGGCGCGGCTTGAGGCCGGCCGCGCCGCCGTCGAGAAGGGCGGGTCGGACACCCGGTGAGCCTGACGCGCCTGGCGACGTTGACATACTCGAAGTGTGTCCACGTACGACGAGCATGCACGGACCAGGCGCCACGTCGAGCCGGACAAGGCGGCGCGGGCGCGGCGCACCGAGTTCCAGCGCGATCGGGCCCGGGTGCTGCACTCCGCCGCCCTGCGCCGCCTCGCCGGCAAGACGCAGGTCGTGGTGGCCGGCGAGGACGACTTCCCGCGCACCCGCCTGACGCACTCGCTCGAATGCGCGCAGATCGGCCGTGAGCTGGGGGAGGCCTTGGGCTGCGACCCTGACCTCGTAGATGCGGCGTGCCTGGCCCACGACATCGGGCACCCGCCGTACGGCCACAACGGCGAGGCGGCCCTCGACGAGGTGGCGAAGGGCTGTGGCGGCTTCGAGGGCAACGCGCAGACGCTGCGGATCCTGACCCGGCTCGAGGTCAAGGTCCTCGACGAGCGCGGCGCCGGCGCGGGCCTCAACCTCACCCGGGCCACCCTGGACGCCGCGACGAAGTACCCCTGGCCGCGCAGCGAGGACGACCCGAAGTACGGCGCGTACGACGACGACCTGTCCGCCTTCGGCTGGCTACGCGACGGCGCACCCGACCGGGCCCGCTGCATGGAGGCCCAGGTCATGGACTGGGCCGACGACGTGGCCTACTCCGTGCACGACGTCGAGGACGGTATCCACGCCGGGCACGTCGTGCCGGTGATGCTGTCCGACCCGGCGGAGCGGGCGGCAGTCTGCGAGACGGCCGGGGAGTGGGGCTACACGGCGGAGTCTGCGGCCGATCTCGGCACGGCGTTCGGCGACCTGCTGGCGCTGCCGGCGGTGGCCGGGCTGGCCGCCTACGACGGGAGCGTGCGCGCCCAGGCCGGTCTCAAGCGGCTGACCAGTGAGCTGACCGGGCGCTTCGTCTCGGCTGCGATCGAGGCGACGCGGGAGAAGTACGGTGACGGGCCACTGACCCGCTACGACGCCGATCTCGTCGTGCCTTCCCTGGTACGCGCCGAGTGTGCGCTGCTCAAGGGAGTGGCCGCGAGATACGTGATGAACCGCACGGGGGCGCGGCAGATGCATGACCGGCAGCGCGAGGTCATCGTCGAGTTGGCCGCCGCGGTGGCCGAGCGCGCGCCGGCCGTGCTCGACGCCGCGCTCCGGCCGGCTTGGCAATACGCGGCCGACGATGCCGGTCGGCTGCGGGTCGTCGTCGACCAGGTCGCCCGGCTCACCGACGCCTCCGTCATGGAGTGGTACGGCTGCCTGGTCGGGTAGCAGGGGCCGCCCAACCGGGAGAAGTGGGCGGCGGACCGCCGCCGTCGTGACCCGGCAATAGACTCGCTGTCGTGGCCGGGCGGATCAAGGACGAGGACATCGCGGCCGTCCGAGAGCGGGCGCACATCGTCGACGTCGTCTCCGAGCACGTGGCTCTGCGCAACGCCGGCGGCGGCAGCATGAAGGGCCTGTGCCCGTTTCACGACGAGAAGAGCCCGTCGTTCAACGTCAGCCCGGCCCGCAACGTCTTCCACTGCTTCGGCTGCGGTGTCGGCGGCGACGTCATCAAGTTCGTCATGGATGTCGAGCACCTGGCCTTCGCCGAGGCCGTCGAGCGACTCGCCGAAAAGGCCGGCGTACAACTGAGGTACGAGGAGGGCGGGCCGTCGACCAGCCGCCCCGCCGGCCAGCGGTCCAGGCTCGTGGCCGCATCCGCTGCCGCCGCGGCGTTCTATGCCGAGCAGCTAGGCACCGCCGAAGCTCTTCCTGGTCGGGAGTTCCTCGACGTACGAGGGTTCGACCAGACCGTTGCGCAGACCTATGGCTGCGGGTTCGCGCCGCCGGGTTGGGACGATCTGACCCGCCACCTGCTGGCCAAGGGTTTCAGCCGCGAGGCACTCGTCACGGCCGGGCTGTCCCGCGACTCGCGCAACGGCAACCTGATCGACCGCTTCCGCCGCCGCTTGTTGTGGCCGATCAAGGACATCACCGGCGACGTCGTCGGCTTCGGCGCCCGCAGGTTGTTCGATGACGACGACGGGCCCAAATACCTCAACACCCCCGAGACGCCGATCTACAAGAAGGGCCACATGCTCTACGGCGTGGACCTGGCCAAGCGTGAGATCGCCCGCCGGCACCAGGCCGTCGTGGTCGAGGGCTACACCGACGTGATGGCCTGCCACTTGTCCGGCGTGCCGACCGCGGTGGCGACGTGCGGCACGGCGTTCGGCGCCGATCACATCTCGGTGCTGCGGCGGCTGCTGATGGACCAGGACGAGTTCCGCGGTGAGGTGATCTTCACCTTCGACGGCGACGAGGCCGGGCAGAAGGCTGCCATGCGGGCCTTCGACGACGATCAGCGCTTCGTCAGCCAGACGTTCGTCGCTGTCGAGCCGAGCGGCAAAGACCCGTGTGAGCTGCGGCAGGCGCACGGTGACACCGCGGTACGCGACTTGATCGGCCGCCGCGAGCCGCTGTTCGCCTTCGCCCTGCGCACCGTGCTCGCCCGATACGACCTGGAGACCGCGGAGGGCCGGGTCAGCGCACTCGACAAAGCCGCGCCGCTGGTGGCCCGGATCCGCGACCGTGCGCTGCGGCCGGAATACGCCCGCCGGCTCGCCGGCGACCTCGGTATGGACGTCGAGATGGTCGTACGGCGCGTCGGCGAGCTCTCCTCGGGGCGGCGGCCGCCCGAGCCGCGCAAGCAGCCCACCGGGAGACCGGCGACAGCCGAGCGACCGCACCCGGCCGACAATGAACTCGCCGTGCAGCGCGAGGCCCTCAAGCTGGCCTTGCAGTCCCCCGTGCATGCCGGCCCGGTATTCGACGCGGTTGACGAGACGGCTTACACCCACCCGGCCTATCTCGCCCTGCGCATGGCGGTGGCCGCGGCCGGAGGTGCCTCGGCAGGGGTGGCCGGGCCGGTGTGGATCGAGAAGGTGGCCGCCGCCTGCACCGACGAGGTCGCCCGCGGGCTCACCGCCGAACTCGCCGTCGAAGGCATGCGCACCGACGGCGAGGCCGACGTGCACTACGCGTCGACGATCCTGTCCCGCCTGCAGGAGATGGCGGTGACTCGGCAGATCGTCGAGCTGAAGTCCAAGCTGCAGCGGGTCAACCCGGTGGAATCGGCGGACCGTTACACCCGGCTGTTCGGCGAGCTGGTGGCCCTTGAGCAGCACCGCATCTCGCTGCGTGAGAGGGGCATCGAGGGCTTGTGAGCATGCTCGACCGGCTGCGCCCCGGCCGGCCGCCCGCTGAGGTCACCCACCGGCTTGCGGCCGACGACCGGCTGCTGGCCTGGGCCGTCGTCGCGGATGGCGGGTTCCTGGTCGCGAGCCGACTTGGCCTGCGCCTGCCCGACGGGCGTCTGGCCGGATGGCACCTGATCGACAAGGCAGTCTGGCGCGGCGGCGAGCTCAGCGTGACAGAGGCGAAGACGGTCGACGCAGAGGTTCTTGAAACGCTGGCGCCGGTGGCGTACCCCCTGACCGAGCCGCGCAACCTGCCCGCCGTCGTCCGCAGCCGGGTCACCCGGAGCGTCGCCTATACGGCGCGTCAGGCGCTGCCTGCCGGTGGCACCGTCCGGATCGTCGCCCGCCGGATCCCCGGCCGCGACGGCCTGACCTGGTCCATGCGCTTCGACCGTCCCGCCGACCACGCGGATCCAGCGGTTCGACCTGCCGCCGACCGACTACTCACCGAGGCGCGGGCCGAGGCTGCTGCCATCGAGCCGGGCTAGACCCATTAGCGCCACCACGGCGCCGAGCAGGAGGACCGCGCGCGGCGACCAGCTGGCTTGATCGAGCCGCTTCGACCCGCGGAGCAAGGTTAAGCCTCGGCCAGGTCTTGGCTAGAAAACCGCGCCGTTCGAGCCCGCAGCGCCATCCGTGCCGTGGCCGGCGCCGGCGTAGGAGCCGTACTTCTGGGTTGAGCCACTGGTGAGCGTGCTGACCTTCTCCTGTGCCTTGCTGATCAGGTCCATCGCCTGGGCCTGCACGACACCGGCCGTTTCCTGCACGGCGGGGTTGTCCTTGACCTCTCGCACCGAGCGCACGATCTGCTCGTAGCGAGCCCGGCCGTCTCGGGTGCCTAGCAGATATCCGGCACCGAAGCCGACGAGGAACGTGAGCTTGCGCATGGCTGCCTCCTTGTCCGTGCTGAGTGGGTGCGTCTACCGTATGCCCCCTACCCGCGTCGGGTGGGAGCCACTCCCGGGTGTTGTAGTCTGGGCCGGTCGCGCTGTGGCGTGCTATCCCCCGTAGCTCAATTGGCAGAGCATTCGACTGTTAATCGAAGGGTTACTGGTTCAAGTCCAGTCGGGGGAGCAATACGCGGCTTCTAGCGTTTCAGAGGTCGAGGAGTCATCCTCTAGTCATCTAATACGGATGACTGGAGATGCTCCGTGGGCCGCCCACCACTGCCGCTCGGCACCGCCGGGAAGATCCTTTTCGTCCCGATGGCCAACGGCCAGATGCAGGCGCGCGCGAAGTTCCGCGACTTCGACGGCCGGGTCCGCTTGGTTGCCAAGTGCGCCTCGTCGCCGGCCGCGGCCGAGCGGGCATTGAAGATCGAGCTCGCCAATCGGCAAACGCCGGGGGGAACCGGCGCCACCGTCGCCTCCAACCACGTCTCCGACCTGGCCCAGCTCTGGTTGGATGCACCCCACGGCTGGTCGACCGGAACCGAGCGCACCTACCGCTCGGTGATCCGCAACCAGGTTGTGCCGGCGCTTGGCGAGCTCCGCCTGCGCGAGGTGTCCGCCGGAGTGGTGAGTCGCGCGCTGCGGGTGATCGCCGAGCGCCACGGGCCTAGATGAACGATCCAAGGTGGTTAGTGGTCGTAGGCGAGTAGTGATCGTTTGATGGGTTGGTCGGTTCGGTCGTTGTGCCAGATGGCGGCGGTCAGGGCCAGCCCCGCTGCGCGACGGGGAAGCTCATACCCCTGCGGGGGTATGCCCGCCGTGTCGTTCGAGGTCGAGTTGGCCCTTGAGGGTGTCGTTGATGGATTCGATGACCTGGCGCAGGGGTTTGAAGAACCGGGCGCCCGGGCGTTCGGCCTCGCCCTTTGCGGGCCGGGCGTAGCAGCGTGATGTTGGCCTCGGGTAGGACGGCTTCGAACTGCGCGCCGTAGTAGTTCTTGTCGCCGATCATGTGCTGGGCCGGCCGGTCGGTGAGGGTGGGGTCAGCGTGCAGGATGTCGAGTAGGACCTGGCGTTCGTCGGCCTTGGCGCCGGTGAGCGCGAACCCGATCGGCAGCCCGTGCAGGGTGCACAGCAGGTGCAGCCGCAACCCCCAGAAGAAGCGGGAATGGCTGGCGCAGTAGCCGTACTCGGCCCGGCCGGCCAGATCCGAACGTTTCACCGTCTCCCGGGACCGGGCGCACTCCACCGGGGTGGAGTCGACCACCCACACGTCATCGGTGAACACGCTGGTGCCACGCGCGAGCATGCCGATCAGCCAGTGAGCCAGGAGCCGTGCTTGGGCGTGTGGTGGATCTCCAACCGGCCGGCCAGGGCGTAGGCCTTCTCGGGTGGGAATGTCTGGTAGAGGGAGGTGACCGAGTGGGTGTTGAGGTTGTCCATGACGAGGACGACCTTGTTCG
>JBBRYN010000097.1:0-9097 GCA_038237645.1 Mycobacteriales bacterium | reverse complement strand
TCGCTCGCCGGCGTTGTCAACTCGCTGCGCTCCTCGCTTCGCTCGATGCTCGCTCGCCTAAGCTGCCAGGATGACGCGACCCGACGGCCGAGCCCCGGACAACCTGCGCCCGGTGACGATCACCCGGCAGTGGCTCGACCATGCCGAGGGATCGGCGCTGGTCGAGTTCGGCGCCACCCGCGTGCTGTGCGCGGCCAGCGTCACCCGGGGAGTGCCCCGCTGGCGCAAGGGCAGCGGGCTGGGCTGGTTGACGGCGGAATACGCGATGCTGCCGCGGGCCACCCACACCCGCAGCGACCGCGAGTCGGTGAAGGGGCGCATCGGCGGTCGCACGCACGAGATCAGCCGGCTGGTCGGGCGTAGTCTGCGGGCGGCCATCGACCTCAGAGCGCTCGGCGAAAGCACTATCGCGATCGACTGTGACGTGCTGCAGGCCGATGGCGGCACCCGCACTGCGGCGATCACCGGCTCCTACGTGGCGCTCGCCGATGCCGTGCGGTGGCTCGCCGACCGCGGGGGGCTGACCGATCCGCAGCCCCTGCACACTTCGGTTTCCGCCGTCTCGGTCGGCATCGTCGACGGTGAGCCGCTGCTCGACCTCTGCTATGACGAGGACGTGGCGGCGGGTACGGACATGAATATCGTCTGTACGGGCCACGGCGACTTCGTCGAGGTGCAGGGCACGGCCGAGGGTGCCGCGTTCGGCCGGCAGACCCTCGACCGGCTGCTCGACCTCGCCGTTGCCGGCTGCGCCGAGCTGACGGTCCTGCAGCATCTGGCGCTCGGGCAATGAGACGGCAGTGAGTCCGGCAATAGGGCGCCGTCCGAAGGTGCTGCTCGCGACCCGCAACGCGCATAAGCTGGCCGAGCTGAGGCGGATCCTCACCGTGGTCGCGGCCGACGTCGAGCTGGTCGGGCTCGCCGACGTGCCGGCCTACGACGAGGCGCCGGAGACCGGGGCCACGTTCGCGGACAATGCGCTGGCCAAGGCGCGCGAGGGTGCCCGGCACACCGGGCTGGCGACGGTGGCAGAGGACAGCGGGCTGGCGGTGGACGCGCTCGGCGGCATGCCTGGCGTGCTGTCGGCCCGCTGGTCCGGCCGGCACGGCGATGACCTGGCCAACCTGCGGCTCGTCCTCGACCAACTGACCGACGTCCCGCCCGGCCGGCGGGGGGCGGCCTTCGTCTGTGCCGCTGCCTTCGTGACCCCCGCCGGCGCGGAGCAGGTCGTCGAGGGGCGGATGACCGGGTTCCTCGTCGACCGGCCGCGCGGCGACGGTGGCTTCGGTTACGACCCGATCTTCGTCGCGGCCGGACTGGACCGGACCAATGCGGAGCTGACGCCCGCGGAGAAGGACCGGATCAGCCACCGCGGCACGGCCCTGCGATCCCTGGCGCCGATCGTCGCGGCAGTGTCCGCCCTGTCCGGTGATTCCGCTAGCTAATCGCAATTGTTTCACTACGCTGGGTGACGTAATGCTGGGGAGCCCCAGTAGCTGTCGACCGAGACGGGGGACCGAGTGGCCGACGATCGGCAACTGGCCGAAGTACTCATCGAGTTCGCGCACACTCTGCTGGGCGACTTCTCCATCGAGTCCATCCTGGACCGCCTGGTCGAGCGCACACTGGGCGTCGTCCCGGTCACCGGTGCTGGTGTGCTGCTCATGGGCGAGGACGGGGAGTTGCGGTTCGCGGCCGCGTCCGACGAAGTGTTGCGCCGGATCGAGCCCCTGCAGGTGGAGCTCGGCGAGGGACCTTGCATCGAGGCGTGGCGCACCGGTGAGCAGATCCTGATTCCCGACCTGGGCCTCGACAGCAGGTTCCCGAATTTTTCGCCCCGGGCCCGCGCGGCGGGTTTGGGTGCGGTGTTCTCATTCCCGATGGCGGTCGGGGGCGACCCGCTTGGCGCGCTGGACGTCTACCAGCAGGAGCCAGGATCGCTGTCGCCGGCGGATGTCTACGTGATGCAGGTGCTCGCCGACGTGGCGGCGTCCTACGTGTTCAACTCCCGCGCCCACGCCGCGACTCGCCAGGTGGCCGAAGAACTGCTTCGTCGTAGCCTGCATGACGAACTGACCGGCCTGCCCAACCGGGCACTGCTGCACGACCGGCTGGAGCAGGCCATAGCCAAGTCGCAGCGGTCCGGTGCGATGGCCGCCGTGCTCTTTGTCGACCTCGACCAGTTCAAGCTGGTCAACGACAATCACGGCCATTTGGCCGGAGACCGTGCGCTGATCGCCGTCGCCGACCGGCTGCGCAATGCGGTGCGCCCAGCGGACACGCTGGCGCGGCTGGCCGGAGACGAGTTCGTCATCCTGTGCGACGAGTTCGACGACGCCGCCGTCGCCGAACACGTCGCCAAGCGGGTCGCCGACGCGCTGGCCCGCCCGCTCGACCTGGACGGCATCGGCCCCGTCGAGGTCTCGGCCAGTGTGGGTATCGCCTTCGCCGGGGCGGGGACAGACCTGCCCGAGGCGATCCTGCGGGACGCCGACTCGGCGATGTTCGTCGCCAAGCGCAACGGTGGGGCAAGGTACGTCATCGCCGACGCGTCGGTGAGCCTGACCGGCTGACGGTGACCGGACCGCCTGACCAGCCCGGCAGCGTGGGGCCGATGAGAGTCGAACTCACACTGGCACGGACCTAAACCGTGTGCCTCTGCCGTTGGGCTACGGCCCCGGGCCTAGTGTGTCAGAACACTGTCGGAACACTGTCAGAGGCCGGTGTCAGAGGCCCATGTCGCGGCGGAGTTTGGCCACGTGTCCGGTAGCCCGGACGTTGTAGAAGGCCGATTCGATCCGGCCCTCGGAATCGATCACGAAGGTGGACCGGATCACCCCGGTCACCGTGCGGCCGTACTGCTTCTTCTGCCCGTACGCACCGTAGGCGCGCAGGACGGACTTGTCCGGATCCGAGAGCAGCGGGTACGTCAGCCTGTCCCGGTCACGGAACTTGGCCAGCTTGTCCGGCGGGTCGGGGGAGAGCCCGACGACCGTAACTCCGGCGGCCCGCAGCGAGTCGAGGGAGTCGCGGAAGTCGCAGGCCTGCTTCGTGCAGCCCGGCGTCATGGCTGCGGGATAGGCGAACAGCACGGTGCGCCGCCCGCGCAGGTCGGCCGACCGTCGGCGGCCACCGCTGTCGTCGAGGAGATCGAAGTCGGGTGCGGGATCGCCGGGTTGCAGGCGGCGGGTCGGCTCTGTCATGGTGCTGAAAAGGCTAGCCGACACGATGCGCCCGGCTACGCGTCGGGCAGTCGGGCCGGGCAAGATACCGGCCATGCCCCTGGCGATCGAGGACTACGCGCTCATCGGCGACACCCACACCGCCGCTTTGGTCGGCAAGAACGGCTCCATCGACTGGTTGTGCCCGCCCCGATTCGACTCGCCGGCGTGCTTCGCGGCCCTGCTCGGCGACGACTCCAACGGTCACTGGGTCATCCGGCCGTGCGGGGAGGTCACCTCGGTCCGCCGCTGCTACCGCGGCCACACGCTGGTCCTCGAGACGGAGTTCACGACCGCCGACGGCGTGGTGCGGCTGATCGACTGCATGCCGGTCAACGACGACCGCGCCGACATCGTGCGGCAGGTGCGGGGCGTCAGGGGGGCGGTGCGGATGGAGTTGGAGTTCACCATCCGTTTCGGATATGGCGGCGTGGTGCCTTGGGTACGCAAGCGCCGCGACCGCAAGACCATCGTCGCCATCGCCGGGCCGGACGCCGTCTGTCTGCGCGGCAACGTGGTGCCGGAGCCGGTCGGCAAGATGCACCGGGCGGAGTTCACCGTCACCCCGGGCGAGACCCTGGGCTTCTCGATGACGTGGTTCCCCTCGCACGAGGCCGTCCCGCAGCCCTATGACATCGACAGGGTCATCGCCTCGACCGAAGAGTTCTGGGAGGACTGGTCGAGCCAGTGCACCTACGACGGCGAATACCGCGAGCCCGTCCTGCGGTCTCTCACCGTGCTCAAGGCCCTGACTTATCAGCCGACCGGCGGGATCGTCGCGGCACCGACCACTTCCCTGCCGGAGAAGTTCGGTGGCGAGCGCAACTGGGACTACCGCTACTGCTGGCTGCGCGACGCCTCGTTGACGTTGTGGGCGCTGCTGGCCAACGGCTATCGCGACGAGGCGCAGGCCTGGCGTCGCTGGCTGTTGCGTGCGGTGGCCGGGGATCCGGCCGACCTGCAGATCCTCTACGGCGTCGCGGGTGAGCGGCACACGCTCGAGTACGAATTGGACTGGCTGCCCGGCTACGAAGGCTCCCGGCCGGTCCGGGTCGGCAACGAGGCCGCCGAGCAGTATCAGGCCGACGTCGTCGGCGAGGTGATGGACGCGCTGCAGGAGGCGCGGCGAATGGGCCTGCAGGAGGACCAGTGGTCCTGGCCTTTGCAGCGTTCCCTGATGGGCTATCTGGAGGACAACTGCGAGCGCCTGGACAACGGGATCTGGGAGGTGCGCGGGGCGTTGCGGCACTTCACGCACTCCCGGGTGATGGTGTGGGTGGCCTTCGACCGGGCGGTGCGGGCCTGCGAGGCCTACGGGCTGGACGGCCCGGTCGAGCGCTGGCGGGAGTTGCGGGACCGGATGCATGCCGAGGTGATGGAGCACGGCTGGAACCCCGAACTCGGCAGCTTCACCCAGTACTACGGTGGCAGCACCGTCGATGCCAGCCTGCTGCTCATCTCACACATGGGCTTCTTGCCGCCCGACCACCCGCGGGTTCTCGGCACTATCGCGGCTGTCGAACGCGAGCTGCGCCACGGTGTGCTGGTCGACCGGTACGTCAGCGAGGTGAAGCACGACGGCCGGACGGTCGACGGCCTGCCGGCGGGCGAATGCGCGTTCCTCGCCTGCAGTTTCTGGCTGGTGGGTGCCTACGCGCGGGCCGGCCGGGTCGATGAGGCACGGGAGATGTTCGAGGCCCTGCTCGAACTCCCCAACGACGTCGGGCTGATGGCCGAGGAGTACGACGGCGGAGGCGACCGGATGGCCGGCAACTTCCCGCAGGCGTTCTCCCATCTGGCCCTCGTCGATGCGGCGCACACCCTGGCGGCTGCCGACGATGGGCCCGACGGCCGGCGGCCGCGGGGCGGCGGGCACAGCGCTGCCTAACCGGCTGCCTGGCCCGGATGGTGCCGGACTCCGCCGCTATGGTGGGCAACTACCAGATCGAAGCGTAGCCGTCAGACCGGCCGAGGCACCCGGTTGGAGGCCAATGTCCGTCAGGTCCAGACACGTGCCTGCTGGCGTCGCGCTCGACGCCACGATCTTCGCGGTCGGTGTCTCGATCGCGGTGACCAGCGTGACGTTCTGGGTCGCTGTCGCCCCGCAGCTCGCCGGCGTCGACCTGGTGATAACCGGGCTGGCCGTCGCCATCTCGCGGTTTCCGCTGACGCTGGCACAACCCGCCGGCGATGTGGAGATCGGTTTCGCGGCGGCACTGCTGGTCTTCCTGTCGTTGACCTCACCGCCCCTGCAGGCGATTGCCCTGTGGTCCCTGGCGATGCTCACCGCGGGGCTGCAACGCCGCCGGCTGCGTGCCCGACTGTTCAACCTGGGCACCACGGTGACCGGGGGCGCCCTGCTCGTCTGGATCGTCTCCCTCGGGCAGCGCTGGGGGCTGACCGGCCCGGCCGAGCTGCTGACCGTCGTCGTGGCCTGCTGCGTCTATTTCGGCTTCGACCTGTTGATCACTGCCGTTTCCATCGCGATGGAGGAGCAGGAGCCGCTCACCGCGACCGTCGCCTGGCGCCCGGTGCTGCTCGGGCTGGTCTGCTTCGTCGCGGCCGGCACCGTCGGATACCTCGGCGCCTTCCTTTTCCGGGCGAGGTCCCCGTGGATGATGCTGCTGCTGCTCATCCCGGTCGGGGCGATCCTCGTCGCGGCCCGTTCGGTCAGCCGGTCGAGGCTCGCCGAGCAGCGGCTGAGCGGGCTGTTCGAGGCCGCGACGCAGGCACCGGACTGGGCCGACGAGTCGGCGTTCGAGCAGGCTCTCGTCGACCAGGCCGAGCGCATCCTTCGGCACTCGGTGGTGGACGTCCGGGCCGCACCTGCCGGCCCGGATGAGATCAGTGCCCTGCTCGACATCGACGGCCGGGCGTGGCGCCACCTGGTCGCGCGCCGCACCGTCAACGTCGGCCCCTTCACCGAAGAGGACCAGCGGGCGCTGGAAGCGCTCACGGCCGTCGGCGCGGCGTCGCTGAGCCGGCGACGCATGACCGACGCCACGACCTACCTCGCCCGCCATGACACCCTGACCGGGCTGGTCAACCGGGCAGTCTTCAGCGACCGGCTCGAGCACGCCATCAAGCTGCGCGAGCGCAAGGTCGCCGTGTTGTACTGCGACCTCGACGGCTTCAAGTCGGTCAACGATCGGCTGGGACACGAGGCGGGCGACAAGCTGCTGGTCTCCGTTGCGCAGCGGGTGTCCCATTGCCTGCGTACCTCCGACACCGCGGCCCGGATCGGCGGCGACGAGTTCGCCATCCTGGTCGAGGCGCTGCCCGACGAGCGCGGCCCGCAGTCGCTGGCCGAGCGCATCCTGCAGGCGCTCGGGCCCTGCTTCGTGGTCGAGGGCCGGGAGGTGCACGTCCGGGCCAGCATCGGCATCGCGTACTCAGAAGAGATGGTAAGTGCCGAAGACCTGCTTCGGCAGGCGGACACCGCGATGTACTGGGCCAAGGCACGCGGCAAGGGCCGGTCGGAGGTGTTCCAGCCGGCCATGCAGTCGGAGATCCTCAAGCGCCTCGAACTCGAAGAGGAGCTGCGCACCGCCGTCGAAACACACGCGATCGAGGCGGTCTACCAACCGGTCGTGCTGCTCTCCAACGGACGGATCGATGGCTTCGAGGCGTTGGCCCGGTGGAACCATCCCACCTTGGGCGCCGTGCCGCCGGACGTCTTCATCCCCATGGCGGAGCAGTTGGGCCTGATCCGCGAGGTCGGCCGCCAGGTGCTCTCCTTGGCACACGCAGCCGCCGTCGCTATGCGCGACCGCGGTGGCCGGCCGTTCACGATGGGGGTGAACGTCTCACCGGCGCAGATCAAGGACCCTGCACTGCTCCGTCAGGTCACCGGGCTGGTGGCCAGTGCGCCTGACATCCAGGTGGTCCTCGAGCTCACCGAGAGCGCCCTGCTGGCCGACGACGAGGCCACGTCATCAGCCCTGATGGCGCTGGAGGAGGCCGGGGCCGCACTCGCGGTGGACGATTTCGGGGTCGGGTATTCCTCGATCGGTTACCTTTACCGGCTTCCCGTCAAGATCGTCAAGATCGACCGCTCGCTCATCAGGGCCCTCGGTGAGCCGCGCGGCCGCACCCTGATGCAGGGGGTGGTCGCCATGGCGCAGGCGATGGGGCTGACCGTGCTGGTCGAGGGGATCGAGAGCTGGGCCACCGTGTGGACGGTCCGCGACCTCGGCTGTCCGGTGGGGCAGGGTTATCTGCTCGCCCGCCCGATGAGCCTGGAGAAAGCGGTCGAGATCTCAGCCGCAGGCCGGGTGCACCCGGACATCCTGCAGCCGCTGATTCCCGGTGTCCTACCGCTCGAGGCGGGCGCGCCCGCACCGGAGCCGGCAGAGCTGCGGCGGCCGTGATCGATCTCCTCCTGAGCAACGCCCGGCCGGCCGGATCGACGGCGCCGGTCGACCTCGCCGTCGACGGCGGAAGGCTCGTACCGGTGCCGCCCGGCGGGGATGCCCGCGAGCGCATCGACCTGGGTGGGCGCCTGGTCACCCCGCCGCTCGTCGAGCCGCACATCCACCTGGACGCGGTGCTCACGGTCGGCCAGCCGCGGGACAACGCCTCCGGTTCGCTGTTCGAGGGCATCGCGGTGTGGGCCGAGCGGGTCAAGACGCTGAGCGTCGAGGACGTGCAGAGCCGGGTGCGGCAGGTGCTGCGCTGGCAGCTGGCCAACGGCGTGCAGCACGTACGTAGCCATGTCGACGTGTGCGATCCCGAATTGACTGCGCTGAGGTCGTTATTGGAGCTTCGGGAGGAGGCCGCCGGGAAGGTCGACCTGCAGCTCGTCGCGTTCCCGCAGCTGGGCATCCTGTCCTTCGACGGTGGTCGGGAGCTCATGCGCAAGGCGGTCGAGCTCGGCGCCGACGTCGTCGGCGGGATCCCGCACTACGAGCTGACCCGCGAGGACGGCGTGGCCTCGGTGATCTACGCCTTCGACCTCGCGGAGGAATTCGACCGGCTGGTCGATATCCACTGCGACGAGACCGACGACGACCATTCGCGATTCGTCGAGGTGATGGCGGCCGAGACGATCCGCCGCGGGATGTCGGGCCGGGTCACCGCCAGTCACACCACGGCAATGCACTCCTACAACGCGGCATACGCCTACCGGTTGGTCGACAACATCGCGCGGGCCGGCCTGCACATGGTCACCAACCCGCTCGACAACGCGGTCCTGCAGGGACGCTTTGACACCGGCCCGATCCGCCGCGGTCACACCCGGGTCAAGCAGTTGCAGGAGGCGGGCGTCAACGTATGCATCGGGCACGACTCGGTGATGGACCCGTGGTATCCCCTCGGTTACGCCGACCCGCTGCAGGCGGCTTTCGTGCTTGCCCACCTCGGGCACATGAGCGGCGCCGCCGAGCTGCGCCGGCTGCTGGACATGGTGACCGTCAACCCGGCGCACGCGCTCGGTGTGCCGGACTACGGGTTGCACGAGGGCGGCAGTGCCGACCTGGTGGTGTTCGACGCGCCGACCGACGTCGACGCGCTGCGGTTGGTGGCACCGCGCTACCTGGTGCTGCGTGGCGGGCGGATCGTGGCCCGGACCGAGCCGGCGCAGACGTCGGTGGTCTGGGACGGCGTCGAGGAGCCGGTCACCTTCCTGCGCCAGGGCCCCACCTAGCGTCGCGACCACGAGCAGCCCGGCCCTCAGCCCGGGATAACCAGCACCTCCGACGCGGCGTCCTCCTGCAGCCGGAAGAACAGGCAATAAAGGGCTCCTCGCTAGATCGTGTGGATTTGGGGTAGCGGGAGCTTCCCGGCGATGAGGTAGATGATGGTGATCATCTTGGGTTTGGAGCGGTAGCCCCGGGCTCGGCGTTTCGCGGCCTGGATGAGCGAGTTCGTGCCCTCGA
>JBBRYN010000096.1:0-9159 GCA_038237645.1 Mycobacteriales bacterium | reverse complement strand
TCGCTCGATGCTCACTCGCCCACTCTCAACTCGCTCCGCTCCTCGCTTCGCTCGATGCTCACTCGCCCACTCTCAACTCGCTCCGCTCCTCGCTTCGCTCGATGCTCACTCGCCCACTCTCAACTCGCTCCGCTCCTCGCTTCGCTCGATGCTCACTCGCCCACTGGCCGGTTGGCGCCGATCAATCACCGGCAGCGCCTGGGCGCGCGTACCATGGGCGCGACCCGAATGCCCTTGGAGGCTGCTCACCCGATGACCAAGCAGGTCCACCAGCTCGACGGCGTGGTGATCCGTTTCGCTGGTGATTCCGGCGACGGGATGCAGTTGACCGGGGACCGCTTCACCTCCGAGACGGCCGAGTTCGGCAACGACCTGTCCACACTGCCCGACTTCCCGGCGGAGATCCGCGCGCCGGCCGGCACCCTGCCCGGCGTCTCCAGCTTCCAACTGCAGTTCGCCGACCACGACATCATGACGCCTGGCGACGCGCCGAGCGTGCTCGTCGCGATGAACCCCGCGGCACTGAAGGCCAACCTCGACGACGTGCCGCGCGGCGCCGACATCATCGTCAACACCGACGAGTTCGGCGCCCGCGCACTGGCGAAGGTCGGCTACGCCGGCAACCCGCTGGAGGACGGCTCGCTCGATGCGTACGCCGTGCACCCGGTCGCGCTCACGTCCATGACCGTCGAGGCGCTGAAGCAGTACGACATCTCCAAGAAGGAAGCCGAGCGGGCCAAGAACATGTTCGCTCTCGGCCTGCTGACCTGGCTCTACAACCGGCCGGTCGAGGGCACGCTGCGCTTCCTCAAGACCCGCTTCGCCAAGGTGCCGGAGATCGCCGCGGCCAACGTGGCGGCGTTCCAGGCCGGCTGGGCCTTCGGCGAGACCACCGAGGACTTCTCGGTGCAGTACGAGATCGCACCGGCCCCGATGCCCGCCGGCACCTACCGCAACATCTCCGGCAACGTCGCGCTGTCCTACGGCCTGGTCGCGGCGGCTCGCCAGGCCGGCCTGCCGCTGTTCCTGGGTGCCTACCCGATCACGCCGGCCAGCGACATCCTGCACGAGCTGTCCAAACACAAGCGCTTCGGCGTGCGCACCTTCCAGGCGGAGGACGAGATCGCCGGCATCGGGGCGGCCCTGGGCGCCTCCTTCGGCGGGGCGCTGGGCGTGACCACGACGTCCGGCCCGGGCATCGCGCTGAAGTCCGAGACGATCGGGCTGGCCGTCGCCCTGGAGCTTCCGCTGGTCGTCATCGACGTGCAGCGCGGTGGCCCGTCCACCGGGCTGCCCACCAAGACCGAGCAGTCCGACCTGCTGCAGGCGATGTTCGGCCGCAACGGCGAGGCTCCCATGCCGATCGTGGCGCCGCAGTCGCCGGCCGACTGCTTCGACACCGCGCTCGAGGCGGTACGGATCGCGACGAAGTACCGCGTGCCGGTGATGCTGCTCTCCGACGGCTACCTCGCCAACGGCTCCGAGCCGTGGCTGGTGCCGGCCGAAGCCGAGCTGCCCGACCTGAGCGTCACCTTCGCCGATCAGGCCAACCACGACGGCGAGTTCTGGCCCTACCTCCGTGATCCCGAGACGCTGGCGCGTCCCTGGGCGGTGCCGGGCACGCCGGGGCTGGAACACCGGATCAGCGGCCTGGAGAAGGCCGACGGCACCGGCAACATCTCCTACGACCCGGTCAACCACGACCGCATGGTGCGGATCCGGCAGGCCAAGGTCGATGGCATCGCCGGCGACATCCCGCCGTTGAGTGCCGAAGACCCGCTGGGCGGGGCGCGGGTGCTGGTGCTGGGCTGGGGATCGACCTACGGTCCCATCGGCGCGGCCTGCCGGCTGGTACGCCGCGGTGGGCTGCAGATCGCCCAGGCCCATCTGCGGCACCTCAACCCGTTCCCGGCCAACACCGGCGAGGTGCTGCGCCGCTACGACCGGGTGGTGATCCCGGAGATGAATCTGGGCCAACTGGCCCTGCTGATCCGGGGCCGCTTCCTGGTCGACGCGATCGGCTACAACAAGGTGCGCGGGCTGCCCTTCCGGGCGCAGGAGATCGCCGGCGTGCTGGAGGATGTGATCGCCAGTGTCTGAGCTGCTGTCAGAGTCGCTCGCCGACGCCCTGCGCCTGGTGCCCAAGACCGACGTGCCGCAGAAGGCCAAGGACTTCAAGACCGACCAGGAAGTCCGCTGGTGCCCGGGCTGCGGCGACTACGCGATCCTCGCCGCGGTGCAGGGCTTCCTCCCGGAGCTGGGGTTACGCCGGGAAAACATCGTGTTCGTCTCCGGCATCGGCTGCTCGTCGCGGTTCCCGCACTACATGAACACCTACGGCATGCACTCGATCCACGGCCGGGCGCCTGCCATCGCCACCGGGCTGTCGGTCTCGCGGCCCGACCTGTCGGTATGGGTGGTCACCGGTGACGGCGACGCGCTGTCGATCGGCGGCAACCACCTCATCCACGCGCTGCGGCGCAACGTCAACCTCAAGATCCTGCTGTTCAACAACCGGATCTACGGGCTGACCAAGGGGCAGTACTCCCCCACCTCGGAGCTGGGCAAGATCACAAAGTCCACGCCGATGGGCTCGCTGGACTACCCCTTCAACCCGGTGTCCCTGGCGCTGGGCGCGGAGGCCACCTTCGTGGGCCGCACCATCGACTCCGACCGCAGGCACCTCACGTCGGTGCTCCGGGCAGCCGCCGAGCACCAGGGCACCGCGCTGGTCGAGATCTACCAGAACTGCAACATCTTCAACGACGACGCCTTCGAGCCGTTGAAGGATCCGGCAACCCGCGACGACTACACCATCCGGCTCGAGCACGGCCGGCCGATCCGGTTCGGCAGCGAGTTCGAGCGCGGCATCGTCCGGGCGCCGGACGCGACCCTGCAGTCGGTGACAGTCGCCGACGTCGGCGACGACGCGATCCTGGTGCACGACGCGCACGCCGACAACCCCGACCTCGCGTTCGCGCTGTCCCGGCTGGCCGACACGTCGCTGGCCCGCACCGCGATCGGGGTGTTCCGGGCGGTGCAGCGGCCGACGTACGACGAGTTGATGGCGGGACAGATCACGACCGCCCAGGCGGCCGGCCCGGCCGACCTCGACGACCTGCTGCGCGGCAAGGACACCTGGACCGTCGGCGCCTGACCGCCCGTCATCGCCGCCGAGGCGACGCTTTCCGGGAAGACGTCGCGCAGAAGGGCCGGGAGGCGACGTCTTCCGGGAGGACGTCGCTTTCTCGTCCGGGTCGACGAGCCGCTCAGATGGTCAGGATCACCCGGCCGCCGCTCCCTGCTGCGACCGCCTCGTGCGCGTCAGCGATCCGCTCCAACGGAAAGCGGGCGGCGATCGTGACCCGCAGCGCGCCGTCGGACAGGCAGGCGTTCAGGTCACGCGCTGCCTGCGCCTTGGCCGCCGGCGGGAAGTCGTCGCTGCCCAGCAGCCGGACGGTGGCGTTGCCGAAGGCGAGCGGCCAGTAGGGAATGCGCGGCTCGGGATCGGTGGAGGCGTAGCAGGCGATGACGCCACCCACGGCCAGGATCTCGCTGTCCAGCGCCGAGTTGGCGTCGAAGGCCACCTCGACGACCCGGTCCACGCCGTCGGGAGCCAAGGACCGCACCACCGCGACCAGGTCGGGTTGTGCGGCGAGGAACACGTGATCAGCGCCGAGCGCCAGCGCGGTCTCGCACTGCGCAGGCCGGCGCACCGTCGCCAGCACCCGGGCGCCGGACCAGTGGGCGAGCGCGGTCGCGATCGACCCGACGGCCCCGGTCGCGCCGGAGACGAGCACCGTGCGGCCGTCCACCGGACCGTCACCCAGCACGGCACGGTGTGCGGTGACTCCCGGTATCCCGAGGCAGGCACCGACGTCGAAGTCGGCCGCTTCGGGCAGCGGGACGGCCAGCCCGGACGGGACGACGACGTACTGCGCCGCGGTGCCGAACGGCCGGTAGGACTGGGCACCGTAGCACCACACCCGCTCGCCGAGCCGCGACTCGGCGATGCCGGGCCCCACCCGGTCGACGACCCCGGCACCGTCGCTGTGCGGGATCACGCATGGATAGGGCATCGCCGCCCCCGTCCAGCCGGCCCGCTTCTTGATGTCGCCCACGTTGACGCCGGAGGCACGCAAGGCGATGCGCAGCTCACCGGGGCCGGGGTCCGGCGTGGGAATCTCGCCGACGACGAGCACATCGGCGACCGCACCGGTGCGGTCGTACCACGCCGCTCGCATCGACCCGGTCACGGTCAGGGACGGAGCCGCGCGACCGCGCCCAGCACCGAGCGCACCTCCAGCGAGACCAGGTCCGAACGCTTCAACGACGTCGACGCGACGACCTTCACCGGTTTGTCCGAGACGACCAGCCAGGTGGCGAGTACGTGCTGGTGACCACCGCGATCGGTGGCCGTGAGCTCGTACGGAACGCCGGCCGGGTAGACGTAGCCGCGGTAGCTGCACCGCATGTCGATCTCGGTGCCCCAGGCCCGGTCGACCAGCGCCACGGACGCGGTGACCGGCGAGCCGGCCACCCGGGAGAAGGACTGTTGTGCCGGGTCCGGTCGGCGGACGACCGGCCCCGGGCCGATCAGGATGGCAGCAACCACTGCCGCGGCCGTCGCCAGCGCGGCTGCGGCAAGGCGGACCCGTCGGCGCGTGCGGCGGCGTTCGGCGGTCACTGTGGCCAGCAGGGCGGGGAGGACGTCGGCCGGCGGCGGGTCGTCGGCGGCGATCGCATCGGCCGGCAGGCGGCCGAGCAGTCCCGGCAAGCCGGCCACCTCGGCCAGCCCGGCCGAGCATGAGGCGCAGCCGGCAAGGTGCTCCTCGTAGCTGCGACGCTCCTCGGGGAGGAGGGCACCGAGCAGGTAGGAGCCGTCCTGCTGCGACATCGGGCAACTCATTGCGTCACCCCCATCTCCTGCAGGACCAGCCGCAGCGCACGTAACGCGTAGTGCGTGCGTGACTTGACCGTGCCCGGGGGGACGCCGATCCGCTCAGCAGCCTCGGCGACGCTGTGGCCGCGATAGAAACACTCGACCAGCACCCGCCGGTGTTCGGGGGTGAGCCGATCGAGGGCTTCGGCCACGAGCCAGCATTGCACGGCCTCGTCGACACCGTCGCTGGTGACCCGCTCGGGCATGCTGCTGGTGAGCACCTCGGGCCGCACCGACCGGGCCCGCCACTCGTCGATGACGATGTGCCGCGCGGTCGTGAACAGCCACGCCCGCACCGATCCACGCTCGGGCTCCAGCACCTCCGGATGGCGCCAGGCGCGCAGCAGGGTCTCCTGCAGGACGTCCTGCGCCTGCGCGCGGTCGCCGGAGGTCAGGCGTAGCACGTACGACCAGACCGCAGCGGCATGCTGGTCGTGCAGGGCGCGCATCAACTCCGGCTCAGCGGTCGGCAACGGCCACCTCCTGCCCGAGTACACGTATGCGGCGACATGCCGGTTCACCGGCGGCGCACTGCAGGTGAGAACGCTACCGGGCAGGTGGCCCGACGGCCCTTCCGGCAACTTCCGGGAAATGTCGCTCTTCGAGCGGTCGGCAGCGACGTCTTCCCGGAATTGCCCGGTGGTCGTCAGGACAGGATGTCCCGGGTGGTGAATCGCGCCCAGGCCAGCGTCCCGAACACGGCGAGATAGCCGAGTTGCAGCCACAGGCCCTTGGTCACGTCGGCCGTGTACATCGGCTCCCGCAGCAGATCACCGAACGCGAGCCAGTAGTGGCTGAGCAACCAGGGATGCACCGCGTGCAACTGCGGAATCGCATCGACGATCTGGCTGGCGATGGCCAGCGTCACCGTGGTCGCCATGGCCGCGATCGGCACGTCGGTGAGCGTGGAGGCGAAGACCCCGACGGCGCCCAGGCCGGCCAGCGACACGCCGACGTACCCCGCGACAAGCAGTGCCCGGACGAACGCCGTGCCGCTGCCGATCGTGTCCCCGGACAGCAACGTCACCTGGCCGAGCGGGAACAGCACCGCGCCGATGGCGATGCCCGCCAGCGCCACGGTGAAGGCCGCACATGCCCCGAAGATGACCACGCTGGCGAGCTTGACCGCGAGCAGCCGGGTGCGCCCGGTCGGGACGACGAGCAGGTAGCGCAGCGTGCCCTGGTTGGCCTCGCCGGCGACGCTGTCGCCGGCTACCACACCGACGGCCAGCGGGAGGAAGAGCGGCAGCGTGACGACCAGGGCGGTGAGCGCCACGAACAGGCCGTTGGAGGTGACCTGGTAGAGGAACGGCGGGCCCTCCTGCGGCCCGCTCGGGCCGCTGAACGCCTTGACCGCCCAGGCCAGCAAGATCGGGACGCCGGCCAGCACCGCCAGCATCATCAGGGTCCGCAGGCGCCGGAACAGGGTGAGCAACTCCGACCGCAGCAGCCCGGTGCGGTTATTCGGTGACATCGAACCCCTCGCCGGTCAGCGCCACGAATGCCTCCTCGAGCGACGGCCGATCCACCGCGAGCGCCTGGACGCGGACACCGTCGGCGACCAGCGCCGCGCAGGCCGTCTCGGGCAAAATCGAATCCGCCAGGCCGACGACCCGGTCACCGTCTGACGTCACCTCGGCTATGCCCAAGCGGCGCAGCGTCGTGACTGCCTGCCCGGCGTCCGGTGTACGGACCACCAGGTGCCCGGCAGCCGCAGCACGCAGGCTGTCCACCGTGCCGTTGGCCACCAGGCGGCCCTGCGACAGGACCGCCGCATGCGTGCAGATCTGTTCGACCTCCGCCAGCAGGTGGCTGGAGAGGAACACCGTTGCGCCGTCCCCGGCGACCGCCCGCACCAGCGCGCGGATCTCGCGGGTGCCCTGCGGGTCGAGGCCGTTGGTCGGCTCGTCGAGCACCAGCAGGTCGCGCGGTCGGAGCAGCGCCGCGGCCAGTCCGAGCCGCTGCCGCATGCCGAGGGAGTACGCCTTGTAACGCTTGCGGCGCGCGGCCAGCAGGCCGACGCGTTCCAGCGCCTGGTCGACGCGGGCCGGTCGGGTCTTGGGATCCGCCGTCCGGTCGGCCATGTCGAGGCGGACCAGGTTGGCCTCCCCCGACAGGAACGGATAGCAGGCCGGGCCCTCGATCAGCGCTCCGACCCGGGGCAGCGCCTTGGCCGAGCCGGCCGGCATCGACTCGCCGAGCAACTGCACCTGCCCGGCGGTCGGCGCGGCCAGGCCGAGCATCATCCGGATGGTCGTCGTCTTGCCACTGCCGTTGGGCCCGAGGAATCCGAAGACGCTGCCCGGCGGCACGTCAAGGTCCAGATCGGCGACTGCGACCTGCCCTCCGCGGAAGCGCTTAGTGAGCCCACGGGTGACGATCGCGTCGGTCACCTCGCAGTGTTTGCGGTACGTACCAGCACTGCGGGGGTGACCGCGCCGGCGAAGACCCGGCCGTCGTCGGTGATCAGGACCGTCAGCAGGGTCGTGGTCAGCACCCGGCCGCTGCCGAATGTGCCCGTGACCTTCCGGGCGCCCTGCAAGATGACCGAAAACGGCGTGCCGCCGAGCCCTCCCGAGGGCAGCCCCTCGACCTCCACGACCGCCGTCCAGCCACTGCCGAGCACCTTGGGAGCGAGGTGGGCGAGAGCGGCGTGCGGCTTCAGCAGACCGCGGTCGAGGCCGGGATTGCCAGGCCTGACCGGCGGCTTGGTCCCGTGCGCCGTCCCGTCCGGCCCGTCCATCCCGTCCGGCCCGGACAGCCCCAGTATCCCGGGCAGTCCTGCCATATCGGGAAGTCCCGCCGACTCATGGACCTTGACGCCGGGCGGGGCGGTGAAGGTGAACACCCGAGCCGGCGGGGCCTTGAAGGTGATGGACGTGAAGCCGATGTCGATGGCGGGATTGGTCGCGCCTCGCGCCAGCACGGTCACCCGCAGCGGCAGGCCGGTCGCCGAGTCGACGAACAGGTCGGCCTGCTGGATGAGGCTGTCGGCGGACTTCGGTGACAGCCTCAGGTCATAGGCCGACCGGCCGGCGACGGTGGCGGCGCTGCCGGCCGAGACTGTCGTGGTCGGCCCGACCGCCTGGAGCAGGCGGTCGGCGATTGCCTGCGGAGTGGCATCGACCGGATGGACCATTGCGCTGCGGCGAAGCTGGTGGCCCGTCCGCCCGCCGGCTCCGCGCTGGGTTGCTTCGACCGGCAACGTGGCGTGCGTGGCCTGGTTGGTCGAGCTGGACCACATCCACAGGTTGCGGCCGTTGTGCACGAGCTTGCGCTCGGCCAGCGTGCCCAGCAGGTCGACCCGCTGGCGGTCGGCACCGTCGAGGTAAACCCGCAGCGTGTGCTTGCCGCTGAGCAGGGCCTGAGGCGTCAGGCCCCGGCCGACGTCAGGCAGCGACGGCAAGCCGAGGTCGGAGCTGGTCCGTAGGACACCCGACATCGCGTCGACGTGGGTCTGGGACACCTTGATCAGCAACTGGGCAGCGGTGAGTCGGGGTAACGCCGGAGATGCCCCGGCAAGCGTCGCTCTGCCGACGACCATCGCGGCGAGCACGGCCGCCAGGATCAACGGAACGGTCCAGCGCGCGCGAGAACTCTGGCGTAGAAAAGTCACCACCCCAGCCTCCGCTTCCGCTGGTCTCCTTGCAAGGGCCGCATGTATGGACCCTGCAAGGAAGACGCCGGGAGAAGAGCGCCGGGGTGGTGAACCGCTCTGACTGCTACCCGTGACCGCCCAAACTGACCGCCTGCAGGAGCGCGGTCGGCGTGACCGCACCCGCGAAGACGCCGCCGTCCTTGGTGAACAGCATGGTGAACAACTGCGTCACCACGAGGCGACCCGAGCCGAAGGCACCGGTCACCGGAGTGGCGCCGGCCAGCAGGGCTCGCAGCGGCTCGTTGAGCGTGCCGGACAGCCGGCCGGTGAAGCCGGCGCTGCGAAGCTCAGAAACAGCCGTCCAGCCGTTGCCGAGGAGGCCCATGGCGGCCTGCGTGACGGGCAACGTCGGGAGACCTCCGACCGGCAGCGCGGCTGCCTGGCTGGTGTCCAGCGGGACTGCGGTCACGCCAGCCGGCAGGATGCCCTTGGGGAGCAGGCCCTGCGGCACCAGACCCTGCGGCACCAGACCCTGCGGCACCAGACCCTGCGGCACCAGACCCTGCGGCACCAGACCCTGCGGCACCAGACCCTGCGGCACCAGACCCTGCGGCACCAG
>JBBRYN010000095.1:0-9171 GCA_038237645.1 Mycobacteriales bacterium | reverse complement strand
CTCTGGCGTGCGAGCTTCGAGCGAAGCGTGGAGCGCCGCGAGCTGACAACTCAGGCGAGCGAGCATCGAGCGAAGCGAGGAGCGCAGCGAGCTGACAACTCAGGGCGAGCGGCTCGCTGAGCGGCGGCGACGCAGCCACAGCCCGAGCACGGCGCCGACGACCGTCCGGCCGCGGCCACCCCCCGGCGACTCCGGGCGATCGCGGACCGGTGACAGAGCCGCCCCGTCGGATGGCCCATCATCGGCCGCCTCCTCCTGGCCCTCGGCCGCCTCGCTGCCGTTGGCACCCTGCGCGGCCGGCAGGCCGGCCGCTCGGGCGGCTTCGGGACTGGACGTCCCCGAGGGGGAGACATCGCTGTGGCCGGGCGCCGTGACGACCCAGGTCGCCGAGAACAACAGGATCCGGGTGACCAGGTTGAGCCAGACGAGGAGGCCGACCGACACCGCGACGGTGCCGTAGACCGGGTTGTGCGTCGTCCGCGAGATGTAGAAGGTGCCGACCAGCTTGAGGATCTCGAACAGCACCGCGCCGAGCACGGCACCGCTCAGGACCCGCCGCCATGGGGTGTGCAGGCGGGGCAGCGAGGTGAACAGGTAGACGAACAGCAGCGCATCGGTGCCCAGTGCGACCGTCAGGGCCAGCATCCGGGTCAGCACCGTCGCCGCCAGGGACTCGTCGATGCCCAGGTGGCGCAGCACGAACGAGGTGGCCGCCGTCAGGACGGCCGTGACTCCCAGGGAGAGGACGAGCGCGGCCGCCAGGCCGAGCAGCGCCAGCACGTCGCGCACCTTCTTGACCACGAAGTTGCCGCTCACGGTGCTCTGGTGCCACATCGTACGGATCGAGCCGCGCATGGCGTCGATCCAGCCGAGCCCGGCAAAGAGCAGGCCGACCAGGCCGATCACGCCCGCCGACCGCTTTGCCGCGATGATCTGGTTGACGTCCAGGCCGCTGGGGGGGCCGATCAGGCCCGGGAAGTTGGCCTGCAGGGTCCGGACGAAGTCCGACTTCGCCTGCGAATCCCCGGCGAGGACATATCCCAGCACCGAGAAACCCAATGCCAGCAGCGGGAAGACCGACAGGAAGCCGAAGTACGTGACCGCTGCGGCGAGCCGGTCGCCCGAATCGGCGCTGTAGCGGGCGTAGCCCCGGATGGCGTGGTCGAGCGGGGGCAGCCGCTCCCGAGCGGCGGTGACGAGCCGGCCCAGGAAGTCAGGCACGGCAGGCGAAAGTCCGGCTGGGCCGCCAGATGCCGTCTGCCCCGTGTTCGAACAGGGTGAAACCGGCCACCCGGAACTTCGCCTCGAAGTCGGCCAGCCCGTCGTAGGCCTTGTCGAGCGCCTCGTCGGGCAGGGCCTGGGCGATGGTCACGTGCGGATGGTAGGGGAACTGCGACGGCCGGCTCAGCGGTCCCGCGCGCACCGCCGAGGCCAGCATCTCGCACTCACTGATCCCGCTGGCCACCGCGACGAAGACGACGTCCGAGACCGGACGGAAGCTGCCGGTGCCGCGCAAGTGCAGGTCGAAGGGCTGGTGCGCCCCCGCGACGGCGGTCAGGTGCGCCTCGGCGGCCGCCGTGTCGTGTTCTGGCAGATCAGTCGGCGGCAGCAGGGTGACGTGCGGCGGCACCGTGCAGGCCTGCGGGTCGCCGACGCTGGCCCGCCAGTCCCTGAGCTCGGAATTCCACGGCTCCGGAATGGGGATCGCCACGCCGATCCGTCCGCTCATGAGCGCTCGGATCCCGCCGGCAACAGGAAGCCGACACCCTCCCGGGCGGCGGCCAGCGTGGCGCCGGCCACCGCGCGGGCCCGGTCGCGGCCCTCCGCCAGGGTTCGGTCGACCGTGCTGCCCTCTGCCATGAGCTCGGCGTATCGCTCCCGCACCGGCTGCAATTCGGCTACCACCGCATCGGCGACAGCGTTCTTCAGGTCGCCGTAGCCGCTGCCGGAAAACTCCTTCTCGAGCTGCTCGATCGTCATGCCACCGACCGCGGAATAGATCGTGAGCAGGTTGGTCACGCCAGGTTTGTCCGCGGCCGCTACCACGTCTCGGCCGGTGTCGGTCACGGCCGAACGCAGCTTCTTGCGGATCTGGGCCGCAGTGTCGAGGACGTTGATAGTGCCGGCCGGCGGCCGCGACTTGCTCATCTTCTTCGTCGGGTCCTGCAGGTCGGAGATGCGGTGTGCCTCGTGGATGACGTACGGGCCCGGAATCGTGAAGGTCTCGCCGAAGCGCGTGTTGAACCGCTGGGCCAGCACCCTCGTCAGCTCCAGATGCTGCCGCTGGTCCTCACCCACCGGCACCTGGTCGGCCCGGTAGAGCAGGATGTCGGCGGCCTGCAGGATCGGGTAGTTGAACAGCCCGACGGTGGCCGAGCCGAGCTCATTGCGAGCGCTCTTGTCCTTGAACTGCGTCATCCGGCTCGCCTCGCCGTATCCGGTGATGCAGCCGAGGATCCAGCCGAGCTCGGCGTGCTCGGGGACCTGGCTCTGCACGAAGATCGTGCAGCGGCCCGGGTCCAGCCCGCAGGCGATCAGCTCGGCGACGGCTTCGCGGGTGCGCCGGCGCAACGCCGCCGGATCGTGCTGCACGGTGATCGCGTGCATGTCCGGGACGAAGTAGAACGCGTCGTGGCTGTCCTGCAGCGGCACCCATCGGCGCAGCGCGCCGAGGTAGTTGCCGAGGTGTGATCCTGAGCCAGTCGGCTGGATGCCGGAGAGCACGCGAGGACGCGAAGGCTGCATTCCGGCATTGTGTCAGGCGCCGGGTGGTTGTTGACGAGCTTCCACATCGGCCTGATCGGCGTCCGGCACCGGCGTCAACCGCAGCCGCGCGATGCGGCGTCCGTCCAGCTCGCTGACGGTCAGGCGGTGCCCGTCGACCTCGACCGAGTCGCCCACCTGCGGCACGGCGCCCAGCTGTGACATGACATATCCGGCGGCGGTCTCGTAGGGGCCGTCCGGCAGCGCGACATCGGTGAGCTCGGCGAACTCGTCGAGGTTGAGCAGCCCGTCGACCTCGGCCGGCCTCCCGCCGCCGCGCGCCTCCCGCTGCGGCTCGTCGTACTCGTCCCGAATGTCCCCGATGACCTCCTCGATCAGATCCTCCAGGGTCACGATGCCGGCAGTGCCGCCGTACTCGTCGGCGACCACCGCAAGATGATGTCCCTCCCGCTGCATCTCGGACAGGGCCGGGATCACCCGCTTGGAGCCGGGGATCCGCTTGACCTCACGCAGCACGTCGCGCAGGGTCCGGGCCCGGTCGCCGGCCGGCTCGCCGAACAGGTCGCGGACGTGGACGAAGCCGAGTACGTCGTCCTGGGACTCCCCGATGACCGGGTAACGGGAGTGCGGCGAGCTGCCGGCGATCCTGGCGGCCCGGCTCACCGTGGTGTCGGCGTCGAGGAAGTCGACCTCGGTACGCGGGATCATGACCTCGCGCACCTGCCGCTCACCGGCGGCGAACACGTCGTCGATCAGCCGGCGCTCGTCGCGCGTCAGCGACTCGTGGGCGGCGACCAGGCCGCGCAACTCCTCCTCGGTGATGGCGTCGCGGTTGGCGTGCGGGTCGGCGCCGAGCAGGCGGACGACGCCGTTGGTGGTGTGCGACAGCAGCCAGATGACCGGGCGGGCCAGTTGGGCCAGCCTGTCCAGCGTGGGCCCCAGGAGGCGGGCGGTGCGCTCGGGGCGTTGCAGGCCGAGCCGCTTGGGCACCAGCTCACCGATCACGAGCGTGACGAAGGAGATGGCCAGGGTCACGCCCACCACGCCGAGGACGCCGGCCAGGGTCTTGTCGGTGCCGGCCCGGATCAGCGCCTGTTTGGCCGTCTCCGAGAGGGTCACGGCACCGTACGCGCTGGACAGCAGGGCGGTCAGCGTCACCCCGATCTGGACGGCGGCGAGGAACCGGTTGGGATTGCTCACCAGCCGGGCGATCGCCGCACCCCGGCGGTCGCGGTCGGCCTGAGCGCGCACCTGGCCCTCCCGCAGTGACACCAGCGCGATCTCCGCCGCCACGAAGATCCCCTCGATCAGGATGAGGGTCAGCACGATGCCGACGTTGATCAGCGTCCGGGTCATGCCCGGCCGCTGTCCGGCGGGTCCGCCATCAGCAAAGGATACGAGCCGGCGCCCGGCCCGGCTCAGCCGACCTGGACCACGTCGGCGGCGGCGGTGAACTGCGACTGGTAGAGGTGGTAGTAGGCGCCCTGGGCCGCCAGTAGCTGGGGATGGGTGCCGTGTTCGACGATCCGGCCGGCATCCATGACCAGGATCAGGTCGGCGTCGCGGATCGTGGACAGCCGGTGGGCGATGACGAAGCTGGTCCGGTCGCTGCGCAGCGCGGCCATCGCCTTCTGGACGAGCAATTCGGTACGCGTGTCCACCGCACTGGTCGCCTCGTCGAGGATCAGCAGCGACGGGTCGGCGAGGAAGGCTCGGGCGATGGTGATCAGCTGCTTCTCACCGGCACTGATGTTGCCGGCCTCGGTCTCGATGACGGTGTCGTAGCCGTCGGGCAGGCTGCGCACGAAGCGGTCCACGAACGTCGCCTCGGCAGCGGCGATGATCTGCTCCTCCGACGCCTCAGGATTGCCGTAGGCGATGTTCTCCCGGATCGTCCCGCCGAACAGCCAACTGTCCTGCAAGACCATGCCGGTCTCCGAGCGCAGGTCGGCCCGGCGCATCGAGGCGATGTCGACGCCGTCGAGGGTGATCCGGCCGGCGTCGAGCTCGTAGAACCGCATGATGAGGTTCACCAGCGTGGTCTTGCCGGCACCGGTCTCACCGACGATGGCCACCATCTGGCCAGGCTCGGCGACGAGGGACAGGTCACCGATCAGCGGCCGCTCGGGGTCGTAGGAGAAGGACACGTGCTCGAACTCCACCCGCCCGTGCGGGTCGGTGTCCTCGGCGGCGGGCACCGGGTCGGGGCTCTGGTCGGGGGCGTCGAGCAGCTCGAGGACCCGCTCGGCGGAGGCCACGCCGGACTGCAGCAGGTTGGCCATCGAGGCCAGCTGGGTGAGCGGCTGGGTGAACTGCCTGGAGTACTGGATGAAGGCCTGCACGTCGCCGAGGCTCATCGCCCCCGAGGCGACCCGCATGCCGCCGACCACGGCGATCGCGACGTAGTTGAGGTTTCCGATGAACATCATCGCCGGCATGATGATCCCGGAGATGAACTGCGCGTCGAAGCTGGCGTCGTAGAGCTCCTCGTTCTTGGCGCGGAAGATCTCCTCGGCCTCACGCTGGTGGCCGAACACCTTGACCAGCTCGTGGCCGGTGAAGGTCTCCTCGATGTGCGCGTTGAGCGTGCCCGTGTGCTTCCACTGCGCGATGAACTTCTGTTGCGACCGCTTGGCGATCGCCTTGGTCACCCACATCGACAGCGGGATCGACACCAGCGCGATCAGCGCCAGCAGCGGCGATACGACGAACATCATCGTCACCACACCGACGACCATGAGCACCGAGGTGAGTAGCTGGCTCAGCGTCTGCTGCAGGGTCTGCGACACGTTGTCGATGTCGTTGGTGACCCGGCTGAGGATCTCACCGCGCGGCTGCTCGTCGAAGTACGGCAGGGGCAGCCGGTTGAGCTTGTCCTCGACCTCGGCCCGCAGCCGAAGGATGGTGCGTTGCACCACACCGTTGAGAATGTATCCCTGCAGCCACATCAGCAGCGACGAAATCACGTAGACCCCGAGCGCCAGCAGTAGGACGTTGCGCAGGCCGGGGAAGTCGATGCCCTGCCCTGGGTGCACGTCGAGGTGGGAGAGCAGGTCGGCGATCTTGCCATTGCCGGACGCCGCCACCTGCTCGGGCGTCGTGCCCGGCGGCAGCCGCTTGCCGAAGACGCCGGAGAAGATGATGTCGGTTGCCCGGCCGAGGATCTTGGGGCCGAGCACGCTCAGCCCGATACTCAACACGGCCAGGCCGATGACGGCCAGGACACAGCTTCGCTCGGGCTGCAGGCGGCGGACCATCCGGCGGGCCGACGGCCCGAAGTTCATCGACTTCTCGCCGGGCTGGCCCATGTTGGCCCACGGCGGGCCGCCGCCGGGGCGGCGCATCGGCGGCCGCGGCACGGCGGTGCTCAGCGCCGGCTTGCGTTCTGGTGCCTGGTCGCTCATGCCGCGGACTCCTGTGCCCCGAGTTGGGACTCGACGATCTCGGTGTAGGTCTGGCAGGTCTCGAGCAGGTCATCGTGCCGGCCGATCCCGACGATCTCACCGTTCTCGAGCACGATGATCTGGTCGGCATCGGCGATGGTCGACACCCGCTGCGCGACGATGACCACCGCCGCCTCGCGGGTCACCGGCCGGAGCGCAGCGCGCAGCCGCGAGTCGGTGCCCAGGTCGAGGGCGGAGAATGAGTCGTCGAACAGGTAGATCTCCGGCTTGCGGACCAGTGCCCGCGCGATCGCCAGCCGTTGCCGCTGGCCGCCGGAGACGTTGGTGCCGCCCTGGGTGATGGGGGCGTCCAGCCCGCCCGGCATCATCGTGACGAAGTCGCGGGCCTGGGCGATCTCCAGCGCGTGCCATAGGTCGGCTTCGGTCGCCTCGGGGTTGCCGTAGCGCAGATTGGACGCGACGGTGCCGGTGAACAGGTAGGGACGTTGCGGCACCAGGCCCACCCGGCGCCACAGGGCCTCGGGGTCAAGCTGTCGTACGTCCACCCCGTCGACCTCGACCGTGCCGACGGTGGCGTCGAACAGCCGGGGCACGAGGGACACCAGCGTTGTCTTGCCGGCGCCCGTACTGCCGATGATGGCCGTCGTCTGCCCGGCGTGGGCGGCGAAGGAGATCCGGCGCAGCACCGGCGCGTCGGCCCCCGGGTAGCTGAACTCCACGCCCGTCAGCGTCAGCTCACCATGCTGGGACACGGTGCTGACCCCGTCGGCGGGGAGTACGACAGAGGTCTTGGTGTCCAGGACCTCGGCGATCCGCTCGGCGCTGACGGTGGCTCGCGGCACCATCATCAGCATGAAGGTCGCCATCATCACCGACAACAGGATCTGCATCAGGTAGGCGAGGAACGCGGTCATCGCGCCGATCTGCACCTGGCCGGCGTCGACCCGGTGGGCCCCGAACCACAGCACGGCGACCGAGGAGATGTTGAGCACGAGCATCACGACCGGGAAGATCATCGCCTGTAGGCGCCCGACGTCCTGCGCCACCTGGACGAGGCCGTCGTTGACCCGGTCGAAGCGCTGCGTCTCGACGGGTTCGCGGACGAAGGCCCGCACCACCCGCACCCCACCGATCTGCTCGCGGAGCACCTGGTTGAGCGTGTCGATCCGGGTCTGCATGACGCGGAACTGCGGCACCATCCGGCGAATGATCAGACCGATCGGGATGACCAGCGCCGGCACGGCGGCCAGCATCAGCCAGGACAGCCCGGCGTCGCTGCGCAGCGCCATGATGACGCCGCCGACACACATGATCGGGGCGGCGACCATCATCGTGCAGGTCAGCACGACCAGCATCTGCACCTGCAGGACGTCGTTGGTGTTGCGGGTGATCAGCGACGGCGCGCCGAACTGCGCGACCTCGCGGTTGGAAAACTCCCCGACCCGGTGGAAGATGGCCGACCGGACGTCGCGGCCGAAGCCCATGGCCGCCTTCGCGCCGAGGTAGACCGCACCGATCGAGCAGACGATCTGCGCGCCGGTCACCACGAGCATCCAGCCACCGGTCCGCCGGATGTAGCCGGTGTCGCCCAGGCTGATGCCCTTGTCGACGATGTCGGCGTTCAGGCTGGGCAGGTAGAGCGAGGCGATGGTGCCCAGCAACTGCAGGACGACGACGCCGGCCAGCAGGTTCTTGTACGGACGCAGGTACGTCCGCAGCAGCCGGATCAGCATGAGCGGACGCCGTTCAGCAGGAAGTCGATGATCTGCTCCTCGGTCAGCGGTGAGCCGCCGGAGATACCGGGATGGATTCCGGCGAAGACCAGCAGCCGCAGCAGCCGGCCGGCGTCGTAGGGTGTGCAGCGCAGCCGGTCGGCGTCGGCGGCGATGACCGCGGCGATGGCCTCGATGATCAGGGTGTTGTTGCGCTCGAAGTCCGGCTTCTTGGCGTGGTGGATCGCCGACCGGGGCTCGCTGCCGCCGAGCCGCACCGCGTGCAGCAGCGCGATGGTGCGGCTGAATCGCGCGACGAGGATGCGGACGGCGGCGGTGAGCCGCTCCTCGAGGGGGAGCAGCCGGTCAACCCCGGCCAGGTCGGCCAGCAGCGGTGTCGGGTCGAACGCCCGGTGGATCGCCGCTTCGATGAGCGATTCCTTGTCCGGGAAAACCCGGAACAAGGTGCCCTCGGCCACCCCGCAAGCCTCGGCCAGCTGCTTGGTCGTGACGTCGGTGCCGCGGGAGATCAGCAGCTGCACGGTCGCCTCGATCAGCGACTCGCGGCGCTCGGCGAGTGGCAGGGGGGCCGCGCGTGGCGGGTGAGCGGGCATGCCCGAAGAATAGATGAGTGAGTACTCACTCGCAAGCGGGATTGCTCGGCCGTGGGCCGCGTCAGTCAGGCCATCTGCTTCTGCAGCCGTTGGTCGACGGCGGCGAGGAACTCCTCGGTAGTCAGGAAGGGCGTGTCGGGGCCCACGAGCAGGGCCAGGTCCTTGGTCATCTGCCCGCCCTCCACCGTGTCGATGCACACCCGCTCGAGCGTGTCGGCGAACGCCGTGACCGCGACCGTCTCGTCCAGCCTGCCCCGGTGGGCCAGCCCCCGCGTCCAGGCGAAGATCGAGGCGATGGGGTTGGTCGAGGTCGGCTTGCCCTGCTGATGCTGGCGGTAGTGCCTGGTCACCGTCCCGTGCGCCGCCTCTGCCTCGACCGTGCGGCCGTCCGGTGTCATGAGCACCGAGGACATCAGGCCGAGCGAGCCGAAGCCCTGGGCCACCGTGTCGGACTGCACGTCACCGTCGTAGTTCTTGCAGGCCCAGACGTAGCCGCCCTCCCACTTCAGCGCCGCCGCGACCATGTCGTCGATCAGGCGGTGCTCGTAGGTGATGCCGGCCGCGTCGAAGTCCGCCTTGAACTCCGCCTCGAACACCTCGGCGAAGAGGTCCTTGAAGCGCCCGTCGTACGCCTTGAGGATCGTGTTCTTCGTGGACAGGTAGACCGGGTAGTTGCGGTCAAGGCCGTAGCGCAGCGACGCCCGGGCGAAGTCGCGG
>JBBRYN010000094.1:0-9277 GCA_038237645.1 Mycobacteriales bacterium | reverse complement strand
GAGGGCACGAACTCGCTCATCCAGGCCGCGAAACGCCGAGCCCGGGGCTACCGCTCCAAACCCAAGATGATCACCATCATCTACCTCATCGCCGGGAAGCTCCCGCTACCCCAAATCCACACGATCTAGCGAGGAGCCAAATAAAGGAATCCGCCGGGCGCACTACCGAGCCGGCGACCCCGGCCCTTCGGGGATGGTCATCACGACCCGAGCCCCCGCGGTGAACCCTGGCTCGATGATCACCGTGCCGGCGTGTCCTTCGGCAACGGCCCGCACGATGGCCAGACCCAGCCCGGTGCCATCGTCGCCGGTACCATTCACGGTCGGCGCCCGCTCGAACGGATAGAAGGCCCTGTCGTGCCACTCGGGGGGGAAGCCGGGGCCGGCGTCCTCGACGATGATGCGTACGACATGGTCGGTGACGTCCGCCCGCAGCCCGATGCTGGAACCCGGCGGCGCGTGCCGCAGGGCGTTGTCGAGCAGGTTGTCGACTGCCTGCCTGACCCGTGCCTGGTCGATGAGCACGGTGGCGTCCGGAGCCACCACGGCAATCCGGACGTCCGCGGCCGCCGCCCTGGCCGCGAAGAGCCGGCAGGACGCGGCGACCAGGGCCGCCAGCGACACGGGTGCGCGGAGGATCGGCAGCCGGCCCTGCGCCCGAGCGAGAACGAGCAGGTCGTCGGCCATCCGGGAGAGTCGGTCGGCCTCCTCGGAGGCACTTCGCAGGGCGGCGACGAGTTCCTCGGGCCCCCGCGGTCGGTGCAGTGCGATGTCGAGCTCGGTCTTGAGCGCGGTGAGCGGTGTGCGCAGCTCGTGGCTGGCGTTGTCGAGGAACCGGCGCTCGCTCGATATCGAGGCGTCCAGCCGGGACAGCATGTCGTTGAGCGTCCCGGCGAGGCGGCGCATCTCGTCCTTTGCCTCAGGTACGGACAGCCGGTGGTCCAGCCCGGAGGCCGAGATCGCCGACGCCTGACGGCGCATCAGCTCGATCGGCCGGAGCGCGGCACCGGCGAGGAGCCAACCGATGACGGAGGCAAGGAGCACCGCCAGCGGGCCCCCGGCGGCGAGGAAGATCGCGATGCGATGCATGGCATCACTGCGATCGGACATGGAAGCCCCGACGACAAGGATGACGGGCGTCGAGCCTCGTCGGCCGGGCAGGGCGAGGAGCCGCGCGGTCCCGGCCACTCCGGCGACATGGCGTTGGAAGAAGCGTTGAGCGGTGACCGTGCCCAGCAGAGGGGCAGGCAGCGTGTTGCCGGCAATACCGGGGCTGCTGTCGATGACCGTGCCGTCTCGGCGGACGATCTGCACGAACTCCTCGGTGAGTTCGAGCAGACCGGGCGACGGCGCGACGAGCCGGAAGCCCGGGGCCGACAGGTCGGCCTCGATGATGGCAGCCCGGGCCCGCAGGCCGGTATCCAGCTCGTCGAGAAGCGCGTCGCCGACCGTCGCGTAAACGCCGGCGCCCGACCCGGCGAACAGCGCCACCATGGCGACGGCGAACGCCAGCGTCAGCCGGAGCCTAGCGGGGAGCCGGCGCAGCCAGGTCATCTCGGATGCGGTATCCCATCCCGCGAATCGTCTCCAGTGACCGACGCCCGAACGGCTTGTCGATCTTGTCGCGAAGGTATCCGACATAGACGCTCACCACGTGCGGATCGCCGTCGAAGCTGAAGTCCCAGACATGGTCGAGAAGATCTCTGCGGCTGAGGACGTGATCGCGATGACGCATGAAGTACTCGAGGAGCGCGTGCTCCTTGGCGGTCAACTCGATCCGCGACCCGCTCCGCCGGACCGCTTTCGTGGATGGGTCCAGCTCCAGGTCGCCGACGGACACCAGCGGCGGCCGCTCTGCGCTGCCGCGTCGCAGGAGAGCCCGCAGCCGGGCGAGAAGTTCGGGGAAGGAGAAGGGCTTGATCAGGTAGTCGTCGGCACCGGAGTCCAGCCCGCGGACCCGGTCGTCGAAGGAGTCACGCGCGGTGAGCATCAGAAGGGGTGCCCATCGGTCGGCCGCCCGCAGGCGCCGGCACACCTCGAACCCGTCGATGTCGTGCAGCCCGACGTCGAGCACGATCGCGTCGTAGGCGTGTTCGGTGCCCATCCACACTGCGTCGGTGCCGCAGGCAACGACATCGACGGAATATCCCTCCTCGGTGAGCCCGCGCCTCAGCAGCCCCGCGAGCTTCACGGCGTCCTCCACGACCAGGATCCGCACGTCGACGCACCTCCGGTCGCAGCGTAGGCCGAGCAGGCAGACTTGGCGCGGCAGGCCGGCCCGACCGCGCGGGGTGCGCAGCGGCGGGGCCGGGCCGGCCTGGGCGAGCTCAGTTCAGTTCAGTTCAGTTCAGTACGTCGATCAGGACGAGCTTCTCGAGCGGGCCCTTGACCGCGAGTTCCTCGACCTCGCCGATCCCGGGGACGAACCACTTGTTGTCGAGAACGTCGGGCTCCAGCGCCGTCCGCTCCGCCGTCCGCACAGCGTGCTTGAAGCTGCCGTAGGGCACCGTGATGGCTGTGCTCAGGTCGAGAGCGTAGTACTGGTCCTCGGCCTGCCCGGCGTACCACTCCTGCCGGAAGTGCCGGCCGATCTGCGGGTGGGACTGCATGAAGACGCCCGGCTGGGCGCCGTCGACGCCGGCCCGGAAGGACCCGTCGGTGCTGATCACATGACCCTGCTCGTCGAGCGTCGCGGTGTCCTCACCGAAATACCAGACATTGCCGCAGCGATCCTGCGCGTAGTAGTCCTTGGTGGTCTCCTCGAGGACACTGTCGAGGTACAGCCGGTCCTCGACGACCCGCGTGCGCACCCCGTCGACTACTAGGGTCGCCTTCGAGGTATGGAAGACGTTCAGCGCCTTCTTGCCGTCCTTCGTCCCCGAATACATCAGTGTCCGCCCGACGACGAGCGGGAACAGCGGGTTGTCGACCTTGGGGCTGAACTCCGCCGGGTCGATCTTGGGGTGGTACGCCGGCCCTGGGCCGAAGCCGGGTAGTTGACAGCCCGATCGGGCGGCCGGCGGGGGCGCCCCCGCTGCGGCGGTGCCGGTCGTGAGGGCGGCGGTCATTGCGATCACCGCGGCCGCCACCGTGATACGTCTGTGTCGAGGGGTCATGCGCCTTCTCCTTCTGGTCATAGGATCCAGTGGACAAGGCCAAGCTATGGAGCATTGGGTCAGAGGAAGATAAGAGAGAACTCCAGGGGCAGGCTTCACGGGGCGCGGATCGGCGCAGCGGGCGGATCCGGGTCCGCTGCTAGACGGCGACTCCGAAGGAGACGACGGCGGCAGCCAGCATGAGACTCAGCAGGACCGGCCAGTACAACGCCTTGGAAATGAGGTTGTTGCCCCAGTGGATCCAGCGGGGCGGCCGCACGGAACGAATGACGATGGCGTTGAGCGTGATCAGGCAGATCACGAAGTAGATGACGAACATCAGATAGTCCAGATGCGACAGGGCGCCGCCCCCAACAGCGCTGCGGATCGTCGTGTGCTGGAACACCGCAACCAGCAGCAGGGTCACGGCGAAGGAGATGAAACCGAGGGTGTTGAATCCGGTGGCCTCGGCGTCTTCGGTGTCGATGGACCCGGGAAACAGCGACGCGAACATCATCACGGAAATGAACAAGATCGGGATGAGATTCCCGATGAAGGCGCCGTAGACCCCCCGCTTGAAGCCCATGTTGAAGTACAACTCCGGGCGGCCGGTCGCTTTGACGAACCGGCCGTACCCGAAGGACGCCGAGTAAGGGATCTTGTTGTACGAGAAGAAGGTGTAGTTGGGCACCCATTCGTCGAAGACGGTCTCCCGGTCGACGCCGAGGAACTGCTTGTCCTGCCAGGGCGGATAACCCGACAGATCCGGCACCAGCAGCGCCCCGCTGTTGAAGTCGGCGTGCCACATCCGCAGCCACACGTCCTGGCGGTCGAGTGGATACGTGTGATAGTCGAATTTCTCCCGCACCTGGATCTGGAAGTGCCACCCGATGGTCTGCATGCCGTCAGACCTGTCCCGGTAGACCTCGGCGAGGGAATAGGAGTCCGTCGCCTCCGGGAAGGCCACTCCAGGGGTGACGCCCTTGGGGACTCCGCCGGGATACCGCTGCCACACGTAGCCGGAGACCGTGACCGTGTTGGAATTGTCGAACTCCATCGACTTGACGAACAGGCCGGTGTAGACGCGTCGCAGCGGCGCACCCTTCGGGTAGGCCGCCCGCAGGTACTGCTCGGTCTGCGCCATGGTTGCCACTCGTTGGCCGATCGCTTCGGACCGTCTCGTCGATGCCATCTCGTTGGCCCATGTCCAGAGCAGCAGCGTCAACAGCGTCAGCGAGACCAGCGCGCTCAGCCATATCAGGGGCCGTGCCCCGCGCACCTTCTTTCGCTTCGGCCGCCGCGTCCTCACCGCCCGTGGCTCGGGGCTCGGGGTCGGCATCGGCCGTCGATGACGCGTCGGCGACGGCATGGTGTCGGTCCTCTGCTCGGACGTGTACACACACCCTCCGGCTTCTCGTCGAGGACCTTCGACGGCCCCTCTTGGCGTCACGGCTCGAAGGAGCGTGATGGGTGTCCGCGTGGCGTGTCAACTCCGTCCGTACCGCCCTGTGCACACGGCTGTCCGAAGTGGGCGATGTGCCATCGCTTGGGTACGGACCGTAGTCTCCTCCGTGGTCGGGCCGACGACATCCGTCAGTCGGGCGGGCGCACCGAGATCAATCGAAACAGGTGTCCGCCGCTGCCCCGACCAGATCTATGCCGGACAACGTGCCGAGCCCACAATCCAGGGTGTCCGCTGGTGCCGACTCAGTGCAGGCAGAACTCGTTGCCGGCAGGGTCGGCCATCACCAGACACCAGCCGGCGGGCTCGTCGAGCTCCCGAAGCAGGACGGCTCCCAGTGCGGTCAACTGCTCCGAGCGGGACCGGGCGGCCGCCTTGCGCTCGTCGCTGCGGCGGGGCATTCCCGGTGCGACGTCGATGTCGAGGTGCACGCGATTCTTGCCCGCCTTGGGCTCAGGGACCTTCTGGAACAGCAGGCGTGGCCGTTGGCCCTCGGGATCGACGACGGCCGACAACCGATCCCGATCCTCGGGCGGGATGCCGATCCGGTCGGCGAATTCCTCCCACGAGGTGAAGCCAGGTGGCGGTGGCTGGATCACGTAGCCCAGCGCATCGGCCCAAAATTCGGCGAGTCCGGCAGGGTCCGCGCAGTCGATGACCACCTGGATGTCGAGCGCGCTCATCGAACTCCTTCCACCGTTGGCCGCAGGTCCATACGGTTTCCTATCATGTCCGGCATGAATCTCACCTCCCACCTCGCGGCCGAACGGCGCGAACATGTCGAGACGCGACTGCGCAGCAACAACATCGCATGGCTGACGACCGTACGACCGAACGGGCGACCCGAGACCGCCCCGGTGTGGTTTCTCGTGCGCGACGACGACACGATCCTCGTCTACAGCCAGCCCGACAAGCTCAAGCTGCGAAACATCGCCACCAATCCCCAGGTGGCATTGTCGCTGGACGTGACCGACCTGGGCCGGGATGTCATCCGCATCGACGGCACGGCCCGGCGCGCCGAAGGCCACCCCCCGGCGAATGAGGTCTCGCAGTACGTCGCGAAGTACGCCGAGCGCATCGGCGCCATGTTCGGCACGGCCGATCGGTTCGCCGAGGCATTCTCCGCCGCCGTGCTCATCACTCCGACGAGGCTGCGGGCCTGACGGCGGCTGGCTGCGGGACTTTCGACTCTGGTTGCCCGCCGCCGCGCTCCAACGCCTTGGTGATGCAGGAGCTTTGGTGGTCGTCTGCTCCTGTCCTGGCGGTTTGGCCGTAATCGCCGCGCCACTGCTGCCTTCGTCGGTAGTCTCGGCGGCGGGCACGGCGACGCCGGAGGCTGTGTCGAGGCAACCGGCCTTCGCGCCCGGTGGTGTCGCATCCGTTGGAGACGCAAATGATCGGTCATCGGCTGAAGGCGGGAGCCGACCGGCCGTCGCCTGTCGCGGAGCAGGTGCATCTCGACGACGCGGCGGCCGAGCCGCCGGCGGCCGTGGCCACCGCCGAGATCCCGGCAATGACCGCCGCGGACATCACCGCAGCGGTCAAGGAGACCCTGGCGGACTCCGATCTGCGGGCGGCATTTCCGGACAGCCGGCGCTTGGCGGAGCGCGTCTGCGAGCATGCCACGGAGCCTGCGGGTTCACTGAACACCGAGCTCGCCGCGCTCGCTGCCGCGAGGAAGGCACACTCCGACGCATTAGCCAGAGCCACCAAACGGCAAGATGGGGCCCTGCTCGTCTGCGGTGTCCTCGGCTTGGCGTGTGTCGGCACGGCGCTGGTCGGGTTGTACGGGCTGCTGCATGCGTGGTCCGGGGTGAATCTGGGGTGGGATCCGACCCACTACATCATGGGGACCGAAAGGAACGGGCAGCGGTCCCTGACAGTCGCCTCCCGGGACCTACTGGTCGGCGGGCTGATCATCGTGCTTGTGCTGGCATGGGCATGGGCATGGCTGGATGGACTGTTCGCGCGGCCGGTCAGCGCACTGCGCGAGGCGGTGGGGAAACCGGAATTGGAGCTGCGCGAGGCCCTCAAGGTGCAGGTCGACAGTCTCGCGCGGCGGCTGGCCAACACCGAGGACTTCATCTGCGAACGCGCGGTCGTGATGCTCTAGACAACCACCGCGCCCTTGCTCGTGGAGCAGGACTACGCCAAGGACACCATCAGCGGCGAGTCGCAGCGGATGGTGGAGGACCTCATCCGGGAGCATCGCTCGACGGCGATCGGCATTGCCGGCCCGCGCGGTGTGGGCAAGACCACGATCATGCGGCGGCTCGAGAGCGACCTGCCGAACTTTGTTGTCGTCTACATCCCGGTGCCGGTCTACTGCTCGCCAGCGGACTTCGTCAGGCATCTGAACATGCAGGTGGCCCAGGCGATCCAGGGCCTCGGCCAGCCGTCGGCCGGGCATCGCCGGGGCAAGGCAGGGCGCAGCCGGATGGCCGGGGCCGCCCTGTTGCTTGCCCTGGCCGCGGGCGCCGCTGTGCTCGGGATGACCAGCCTGGCCGCGCCTCGGGTGATCCGCGGTGGGCCGATCCTGCTGGGCGCCGCGCCTTCCTCGTCTCGATGGCTGCTCTGGTGCGCTGGGCAGGTCGGCCGAGCGCGCTGTCCGACCCTGCGGCGGCACGTGATCCGGCCGACCTGGCCGAACGTGAGTTGGAGCGGCTCAGGTGGCGGACGGCCAGCCTGCAGACGAGCACCAAGTGGGCGCTTCCCCTGGCGAAGGCATCCTACGAGCGCGCGGACGCCCGCTCGCTGGAGGAACGCGAGCTGTCGCACCCGGACGCCGTCGCTGCCTTCCGTGACTTTGCCCGCCGGTACGGGTCGATGCCGGGCGCTCGGCAGTTGGTCGTGACTGTCGACGAGCTCGACAAGATCGGCGACGTCGACAAGGCCGCCGAAATGATCAACAGCGCCAAGGACCTCTTGCACATCGACCGTACCCACTTCGTCGTCTCGGTCTCAGAAGAGGCGCTGGCGGGATATGCCCTGCGCGGGATGTCCGTGCGAGACGTCTTCGATTCGGCGTTCGACGTGGTCCTGGACGTCAAGCCGTTGACGGCATCCGAATCGCTGGCCCTGCTCGAGGGCAGGGTCCTGGACTTCCCCGTGCCGGTCGGCCTGCTCTGCCACAGCGTGGCGGGCGGATTGCCTCGCGATCTCGTTCGCAGTGCCCGGCAATGCGTGGGCCTGCGTCGAGCGTCGAACGGGGCGGTCAGCGTCCCGGCCCTCGCCGACGCCTTGACCCGGCGGCAGCTCTCGTCGGCGCTCGACGCCGCCATCCGGCTCGGGTCGAGCGGTGCCCGCTCCCCAGAGATCTTCCGCCTCCGCGAGCAGGTCGACGCCGGCGCGGCGCTGACCCGAGCCACGGTCGCGCCACTGCTGAACGGTGACGAGAGCGGGTCGACGGGTGCGCTCGGGGTGTTTGCGACTTTTCTCGGCACGACGTGTGACTACTTCTCTGCACCCCGCGACCGTGCCGAGTGGCAAAAGGTCATTGCCGACGGGTCCGCCCTGAAGTGTGCCGGCGTCCTCGCATCCGTTCAGCGGACCATTCCCATCTCGCCGTCAGCCGCCGCAGCAAGTCTCGTTGCAGCGAGAAGGCTCTGTGGCCTGGACCCGCTCTGACGCTATGTGGTACGGCGTGTCGAGCGGACCTCCATCGTTCGGCGTCGAGTGCACGCGGATACGTCGGCGTCGGCGACGTAGACATAGACGAGCGCCGGGAACAGGTCGCGCGCTCACCCGCGGGGGCTATCACACGCTGACGCCGCGCGTCGTTGTCCCCGATGTCTCGGGGGCGGTCCAGTTTCTCCGCACGACCTTCAACGGATCGAGCGACAACGAGGCGATGATCGTTCGTGGGCCGGTGCGCTAGACCACCCGCTTGGGCTGCGGATGGTCGGCGTAGATCGTGCGTGCTTCCTTGCCGGCGTAGTAGACGATCACGAGACCGGCGGCGGGATCGGCCCACCACCAGCCGAGCCCGGCGTTGAGGGCCAGACCGAGCAGCACCGCGACGGCGAGGAGCCCGTCGACGACGGTGACGCGCCCTTCGGCGATAAGCACCGGATTGTCCAGCCGGCGGCCGGTTCGAGCCTTGCCGGCGGCAAGGGCGAACATCACCGCTGCGGTGATCGCCGTCCAGATGATTCCCAAGGGGCTGTGCCGGGGGTGGTAGCCGGCGACGAGCACGACGGTCGTCTGGATGATCAGGTAGCCGGCCAGCCCGAGGAAGGCAGCGGCAATGAGCCGCAACGCCCGCCGCTGCCGGTCCGCACCGGTGCCGGCCAGTTCCCACAGCACCACCGTGCTCGCGCCGATCTCGATCAGGGAGTCCAGGCCGAACCCGGCGAGGGCGACCGAGTGGGCACGCAGCGCGGCCACGGCCAGCACGCTGATCCCGACGACGTTCCACGCCAGCGTCATCGCTTCGAGCCGGCGGCCACGCCGCAGCAAAGCGATGTCGCGCGCAGCTTGCGCCGGGCCGCCGGTCATGCCTCGAGTGTGCCCGGGGTCACCAGGTCCGGCGGCACCCGACCCGTCCGCTGTCGGTAGGGTCGCTCCACCGATCGTGACCTTTGCCGGTTCTTCGAAGTTGAGGGGGAACGACACGATTTTGTGAGCTCGCAGGTTCCGGGGTGAAGGCCCGTGGCCCCTCGATGCTGGCGGTGGATTCGAGCCGACAGCGGAGGGGCCACGAGTGAGTGACAACGGTACG
>JBBRYN010000093.1:0-9561 GCA_038237645.1 Mycobacteriales bacterium | reverse complement strand
CGGCCTCACCGTCACCGTCAGCTTCGGCCTCGGCGCCGCCGACACCGACGACCACCACCAACAACTCCTCGCCCGAGCCGACACCGCCCTCTACGCCGCCAAACGCAACGGCCGCAACCGCCTCGAACCCGCCATCGGCGACCTGTCCGCCTTCCTCGTCGAGCAGGGATCCGGGCGGGTGCACCGCATCGACCCCACTCCTACGGCGTCTTGATCGGACGGTGACCCTGCCGGCAGTGGTTGGTCAGGCAGTGGCGCTCAGTCTCCGGTCTGCCCAGCGCCGAGCTCCCAGGCGGCGCGGACGAGCACGCCGTGGATGGCGCTGACCAGCGACACGGCGTCGGCACGGCGCACGTTCACCGGCTCGATCATCACGCGGGTCATCCGGTCGGCCAGACCGCTGCGGACGAGCAGCTCGGCGTCGGCGACGGTCCACACAGCGGCCTCGATCCCGAGGCCGGCCCGCAGCAGCGCCTGCATCACCTCCAGCGCACCGTCTTCGGACAGGTTTACCGATGTGTAGTCCGGCCTGGTCCACTCCCCGACCAACCGCACTCGCCGTGCGACGTCGGGCTCGATCCATGCGGCGGTGGTCACGCCCACCGGGTAGCCGTGCCTGGCGCGCAATGCGTCGACCACGCCGTCGACCACCGCAGCGTCGAGACTCTCGACCCCCTCGGCGTCGCGCGGATGCACATGAAACGCGCGGGCCCCGGCCTTGACGCAGGCGACGGCGTCGGCGGCCAGCTCGGTCCATGTCACCGGCACAGCAGGATGGTCCGACTTGGTCAGCGGACCGTTCAGGGTCGCCTGCAACAACATGCCGCTGACAGTATCCGTGCGACCTGGCTACCCGACCGAGAGGGTGACCGCGGCTGTACGGAGCACCCCGGCGGTCCGGAATTGCAGGTAAAGCCGCCAATTGCCGCTCCTGGGCAGGTTGGCCGCGAAGGACAGCCGAGGGCCGCCGCGCTCGGAGTTGGCCATGTCGCCGAGGGGATGCAGGTGGGCGAAGGCGAGATCGCGGTCGTGGATGGCGGTCAGGTGCGCGTAGGTGTCGAGGTAGGGCTGTAGGTCGGTGACCGGCCGGCCGTTCCTGCTGAAGGTGACGGTCAGCGTGTGCGCCACCGCGGCCATCATCCGGTCGGCCCGCAGGGTGAGGGTGTAGCCGTCTGTTTCGGTGGTGGTGGACGGCGGTGGGATTGGTGTGGTGGTGGCGGCTCCGGGGACGGTCAGCTGCCGGCTCAGCACCAGCGGGACGCTTTTCCCGGCGGTCGTGGCCCTGAATGCCGTGTAGGCGCGGTAGGTCCCGGGCCGGGTCGAAGCCAGCGGGGCGGTCCAGTTGCCGTCGGCGCTCATCGTGGGGTGGACGTGCTGGAAGCCGGTGAGGTCGGAGCGGATCAGATACAGGTGCATCAGCTTGGTCTGGTCCGATTCGAATGTGGTGACCGGCTTGCCGCCGGTGCCGGTGATCCGGAACAGCAGGGAGGCGGCCCGGCCGCCCGGCAGCGTAGCCGCGGCCAGGCTCAGTGTGAGGCCGTCGGCGGCGGCAGTCAGGCCGTCACCACCGGCCACACCCATTCCATGGGTTCCGCCGGGATGGCCCGACGCGGTCATGTGTGGCGTCGCGCCGTGGTGCGCGCCGGACATGTGGGTGGAGTTGCCACAAGCGGTCAGCACCAGGCTTGCCATCGCGGTCACGGCGCCGGCGGCCAGGGCGCGGGGCGGGCAGATCATCAGCGAGCCTTTCGCGAAGAGTCGTGCGTGGCGGTGAAGGTGTCGCGGCAGCCGGCTGAGCAGAAGTGGCGGATCCGGCCGGCGACGTCGGCGGTGATGGCGGTGTCCGCATCGACGGTCATCCCGCATACCGGGTCGACCACCTGCTCACCCCGCTCCGCCGCATCATTGTCGTCGCCGCTGCTGTTGCCCTCGATGTAGCGGTGCCGGCAGTGGTCGGAGCAAAAGTACTGCGCTTGTCCGTTGTGGACGGCGGTGGCCGGTGCATTGGCCTTCTCGACCTGCATGCCGCAGATGGGATCCTTGGCGTAGCCGGCTCCACCGCCGAAGCGGTCCCGGTTGCGGTAGAGCCAGTAGAGGCCGGCGAGGGCGGCCAGGGCGATGACGTTCAGCACGGTGGTGTAGTCCCAGCCGACACCCTGCATGTCGGTCAGTCGAGGGCGGCTGGTCGGCACCAGGCCGGCGGCACGGAACGCGTATTCCACCGCGAGACCGGCGGCGCTCATCACCGTCCAGAACACCGCGAGCAGGCGCAGGGTCAGCGCAGTGCCGTAGTACTTGCGGTAGATGAACAGCAGCGGCAGCGTGATGAGGTCGGCGTAGACGAACGCGATCACCCCACCGAAGCTGATCCCGCCGGCCCACAGGGCGGCGGCCAGCGGGACGTTGCCGATGGAGCAGACAAAGGCCAGGATCGCCAGCAGCGGGCCCAGTGCGACGTTTTCCAGGCTGGACAGGAAGCCGTGACCGGTCAGGAACAGCGACTGCCACACCGACGTGGGCACGAGTACGGTGGCGAAACCGGCGACCCCGAACCCGATGACCAGCTCCTTGCGCAGCATGTTCAGGTCGCTGATGGTGTAGCCGGCGGCGTCCGACCAGCCGGCCCGGCTGCGGATCCGCTCCCGCAGCGGCGGTCGTTGCGGCCCGTCGATGTCCGGCCCGTCCGACTCGACCTTGCCCGCGTCGAGCCGGCTCCGCGCGGCCTCGATCGACGGCGCGGAAATCACCCGCGGCAGCACCAGCGTCAGCAGGACGATCATCACCGCACCGCCGACGAACTCGGCGACAGCGAACTGCCAGCTCAACAACAGCCACAAGACGATGCCCAGCTCCACCACAAGATTGGTCGAGGCGAACATGAACACCATCGCGGTGGTGAAGTCCGCGCCCCGGGCGAACAGCGACTTCGCCAGTGCGGTGGCCGCGTAGGAGCAGGACGACGAGACAACGCCGAAGAATCCGGCCTTGGCCACCGTGGCCGGCCGGTGATCGCCCAGCGCCCGCTGCATCTGCCGGCGGGATACGAAGGCCTGCACGGCGCCGGACAGCGCAAAGCCGAGCACCAGTGCCCACAGGGTCTGCCAGAACATGGCGAAGGCCGCGAAGAGGCTGTCACCCAAGGCGGCACTCACGCCGCCCGTCCCAGCAACCAGTTGGCGACGAGTGCGTCGCCGGTCAGGAGGGGTCTCACGACTTCACCAGCCGGGCGATGGCGGCGCTGGCCTCACGGACCTTGGCCTCGCCCTGCTGCCCGCCCTGGGCCGCCGCCTCGGCAACGCAATGCGTGAGGTGGTCGTCCAGCAGCGCCAGCGCGACGGCCTGCAATGCTCGGGTGGTCGCCGAGACCTGGGTGAGCACGTCGATGCAGTACTTATCACCCTCGATCATCCGGGACAGGCCGCGAACCTGACCCTCGATCCGGGCCAGCCTCGTCAGCAGCGCTTCCTTGTCGTCCGAATAGCCGGTCATCCAGCACCTCCTCCTCGGTCAACTATACCCCATACGAGGACGGGGTAACAGTCACAGGTCGAAGGAGGCGACGATGATCTGCCCAGGCATAGGGCTTCCGCGCCCACGGATACCAGGCGATACGCCCGGATGGGTGGCCGCGGGGTTCTCGTCGGCCGGTGACCTCCAGAGTGCCGAACGTGCTGCCGATAGTGACGCATCGACGCTCGTCGACGTCCTTCCCAGGCCTTCGTGAGGATCAGCATTAACGCCACCGGACACGTCGACCCGGACCAGCCTGGCGAGGCCACGCCGGCCGGGCCCAGCGACCGTACGTCCCGCCGCAGCCGACTGGCCACCTTGGGGCTGGTGCTCACCCTGCTCGCCGTCAGCCTGTTCGCTTTCGGGTCCGCGCAGGCGACGTCCAGGGCCGCGCAGTCGGCCTCCCGGGCGAGTGCGATGTTCGACGACTACGCCACGGCGGCGACCGCCTTGGCCGCCGAGGAGCCCCTGGGGCGGAAGTACCGGGTCGAGCGCGGGGCCGAGCTCCGCAAGAGCCACGACGCCGTCGCCTTACGGCTTGTGGCGACGTTGGCCCGGATCAGGCGCAACGGCGACGCCGCCGACCGGGCCATGGTGGACCGGCTGTTGATCGCCCACCAGGCATACCAGTCCCAGACCACCGTCGGCTTCGATGCTGTCGACCGCGGTGACCACCTGGGAGTGCAGCGGGCGGACAAGGCCAGCGAGCCGATCTTCGCTGTCATCAAGCACGACGTCGACAACGCCGCGGCCGTTGCGCACCGCACCTCGCTGGCCCGGTTGGCGCAGCTACAGCACCGGGCGGAGGCGACCAGCCGGTTGACGCCCCTGGTTTTCCTGGCCGGCCTGCTGCTCGCCGCCGCGCTCGGCTCGATCGGCCGCGCCCACCAGCGGCTGCTCCAGGTCGAGCGGACCCAGGCCGTTCACGACTCCATGCACGACGGTCTCACCGGGCTGCCCAACCGGACCCTGTTCGCCGACCGCGTCACCCAGGCGCTGCGTGCAGCGCGACGCGACGGCATCCCCGCCGCCCTGCTCCTCGTCGACCTCGACCGCTTCCGCGAGATCAACGACACCTTCGGGCACCACTGCGGAGACCTGCTGCTGAGCCAGATCGGCCCGCGCCTCGCCGGGGCGTTGCGCGAGCTCGACACCGTCGCCCGCCTCGGCGGGGACGAGTTTGCCGTCCTGCTGCCGGAGGTCCGCAGCGTGCCCGCCGCGATGGCGATCGCCGACAAGCTCCGCGTGGCGCTGGAACGCCCGTTCCACGTCGAGAGCGGCAAGCTGGGCGGCGTGCTGGAGCTCGACCTCGAAGCCAGTGTCGGGGTCGTGCTGTCCGGGGAGCACGGCAGCGACGCCGACACCCTGCTCCAGCGTGCCGACGTCGCGATGTATGTCGCGAAGAGCCAGAACCTGGGAGTGTCCGCCTACGACCCCGCCGTCGACGGCAACTCCCCGGCGAAGCTGGCGATGTTCGGCGAGCTGCGCCGGGCCCTGGATCGCAGTGAACTGGTCCTGCACTACCAGCCCAAGCTCGACATCGGCAGCGGTCACCTGCTCGGCGCCGAGGCTCTGGTCCGGTGGCAGCACCCGGACCGCGGACTCGTGCCGCCGGACGAGTTCATCCCGCTGGCCGAGCACACCGGCCTGATCGGCCCGCTCACCCGGTATGTCCTCGACCGCGCCCTGGCCCAGGTGCGCATCTGGTCCGACACCGGGCGGCCGATGACGGTCGCGGTCAACCTGTCAGCCCGCAACCTGCTCGACGAGCGCCTGCCGGCCATGGTCACCGAGTTGCTCAGCGCGCACGGCGTACCCGCCGGCCAACTACAGCTGGAGATCACCGAGTCGGCGCTGATGACCGAGCCCGGCCGCGCCCGCCGGCTGCTCGAGCAGCTGGCCGGGCTCGGGGTGAGCATCTCGATCGACGACTTCGGGGCCGGCTACACCAGCCTCGGCCAGCTCAAGGACCTGCCGGTGAGCGAGCTGAAGGTGGACCGGTCCTTCGTCATGACGATGACCGAGGATGCGAGCAACGCGCATATCGTGAGCAGCGTCGTCGACCTGGGCCACAACCTCGGCCTGACCATCGTCGCCGAGGGCGTGGAGAGCGCCCAGGCGCTTAGTGCCCTGGCCGGCTACGGGTGCGACGCGGCACAGGGGTTTCACCTGGCCAGGCCGATGCCCGTCGTCGCCTTCGACGCGTGGTGCGCCACCCGCTCCGACGGCCCGCGGGCGCTACCGGATCCGCCGGTGTCCCCGGCTGCGGCCCAGGCGCGTCGGTCTCGCGGCTCGGAGATCGGCGCCCGAGCAGCGTCCTGACGCCGGGCGTACCGGACGGCAGTCGTACGGGCGGCAGTCGTAGGGGCGGCAGGGTCAGCAGCCAGGCATCGTGAAGGAGTTGATCCAGGTGCTCCAGTTGAAGGTGCCACTGGCCTTGAGGTATTCCGTGGTGAACCAGAAGGTGCAGTCGTCGCTCGGGTCGATCTGCAACGAGCTGTAGTCACCCCAGCGGTCGATCTTGGGCAGCTGCGCTCCACCACCGGCCTTGACGGAGACTTCCGCCTCAAGCGTGCCCGGCGGATCGGCGGGCACCCGGCCGGTGACCGCGATCGACTGAAGGGTACTGCTGCTGGAGACGCTGTAGCCGAGGCCGATGTTGCCCACCTTGTCCATCGCCGTACTGGCCATCCAGCGGTAATTCGCATCGGGGGCGAACGTCCCCGACTGGAAGACCGTCGGCCCGGCTGCCGGCGTGCGGATCTCGTACCACCGGACTCCGACCGACCCGCCGGCGGTCACCGCGTGGTTGGCCAGCAGCGTCTCGGTGCCGTTCAGGTGGCGATAGGCCAGCCGGTACATCAGCCGGCCGCCCAGCGAGGCGACTTTCTGCGTCGTCCCCTTCTGCGGAACGCACGCCCTCCCGCCGCAGGCGTCGCTGAAGCCGGCGACCGGCAGCCTGGTCGGGCCGGTCAGCTTGGACTTCGCCGGGGTCGCGAAGTCGACGCGGAAGGTGAAGAAGTCCAGCGCATTCGAGCCGAGGGCGAGCTGGTAGTTGGGCGCGCCGCTCGGCGGGTCGGCGGCGCCGTCCAGGTCGGCGGACAGCATGACGCCCACTCCGGTGCCGAGCTGGAAGCACACCTGCTGCGCGTCGGCTCCGTTGATCATCGCCGTACGGTCCCAGGCGCAGGTCCTGGGACCGGCGAAGGTCTGGCCGTCGGTGAAGATGACGTAGGTGACGTAGTAGCCGTCGGGCCAGACACTGAGCTTCGGATAGTCGGGGAGGTCCGAGTTGCCGTAGTCGAAGGAGTAGCGGTTGTAGGCGCCGGTCGCGTCCGAGGTCTGCGACACCGCGACGCACTCGAGGTAAGGCTTGGTGGACACCGAAAACTGCGTGAACACCCACCGGCCCGCTGCCTGGTCATATTGCACGCTCGGGTCACCGTCGTTGTTCGCCTCGCAGTCGCCGCCGAAGCCGGCCCACAGGGAGTTGCCGGCGATCGGCCCCTTCACCACTGCGTGCGTGGCCTTGTCGAAGACCGCGAACGAGGTATTCACCCATTGCACGACCTGGGTGGCGCCCACCGCGAGGTTGGTATCCGGCACACCCAAGCTGACCGTGAATCCGTAGTCACCGTCACCGACGCCGGCGAACCCGGCACCCAGCGTCGCCGCCGACCGGATCGGCGCGCTCCCCTGGCGGACCGGGTCGGGCGCGGCGCCGCGATGGACAGGACCGACACGGCGGAGCGGCACCACGCTGTGCCGACGTGCCGGCGGCGCGGCGGCGATGTCACGCAGGGCCGGAGAGACGTCATGGTGGGCTGCCTGGGTCACCTCCGGTGACCGAACCGGTTGAGCCGGTTGTGGCTGACTCACCGACGCTGTCGCCAGCCGTACTCCGATGACGGGCGTCACCGACAGCAGGAGTACCGCCGCACTGAGCATCCGCATTCGAACCGCACGTTGCATCCGTCGTCTCCGTCTCGCCGACCCGTTGCCGGAAAAAATAGGATAATCACGCCGTTCGGCACAATGCCGACTCGGCACACTGCGGCTGCCCGGTCCAATCTCGATACGTCTGTCTGGACCATTCCCTGCCCGAGGGACGACGCCGACCGCCGAACGACCGCGGCGAGAAAGGATGATCCCCGTGACGTTCGTTGCCTTCGCCCCGCCGCCTCCGGGCACCCCTGGCTTTGCCCTGTTGGCCGGCCGAGCCCAGGGCTTGCGGCGGCTGATGGCAGTAGCGCCGGCGAGGGTGCCTTGGTCGAGGTACACCGGCGGGCCTACTGGGCGAGCCTCTTGCGACAAGTTCCGGGAAGACGTCGCCGCACCGCCGTTCTCTGCGACGAGTTCCCGGAACCTGTCGTGTGGCGGGGAAGCTATACCGGGGTGATCCCGTGCGGCCGGCGGGAGAAGGACCGGTCCTTGCCGGCACTCATGGCGTAGCGGCGGATCAGCTCGGCACGCAGGTCCTCCGGCTCCACGATCGCGTCGACGACAAGCTCGCTGGCCAGGTGCACGATGTCGATGTCCCTCTCGTACTCCTCCTTGAGCGCGTCGACGTAGGCCTTGCGCTCGTCGTCGCCGGGCAGCGCCGCGATCTTGTTGGCATAGACCGCGTTGATCGCCGCGTCGGCACCCATCACCGCGATCTTGGCCGTCGGCAGGGCGATGGTGGCCTCCGGGCCGAAGGCCGGTCCGGCCATCGCGTAGAGGCCGGCCCCGTATGCCTTGCGGACGACCACGCAGATCTTCGGCACCGTCGCCTCGGACACCGCAGTGATCATCTTGGCACCGTGCCGGATGATGCCCTGCCGCTCGACCGCGGTGCCGACCATGAAGCCCGGCACGTCGGCGAGGAACAGCAGCGGCACGTTGAACGCGTCACAGATCTCGATGAAGCGGGTGGCCTTGTCCGCGCTGTCCACGAACAGCACCCCGCCCTTGAACATCGGGTTGTTGGCGACGACGCCGACCACCTGGCCCTCCAGCCGGCCGAACCCGGTGATCAACTCGCGGGCCCACAGTGCCTGGATCTCCAGGAAGGACCCCTCGTCGACCAGGCCGGCCACGAACCGCCGCATGTCGAAGGCCTGCCGCTCGACGGCCGGCACGAGTGCGCGAAGGTCGACCGGGGCGGCGGCGGCGGGCGGCGCCACCGGCGGCGACCCCCGGTGGTTGGTGGGCAGGAAGCTGAGGTACGCCCGAGCCGTACGCAGCGCCGCGGGCTCGTCGCCGACCAGGAAGTGCCCCACCCCGGACACCGAGCAGTGCATCCGGGCACCGCCCATCTCCTCCAGCGTGGTCTTCTCCTTGACCACCATCTCGACCATGCGCGGGCTGCCGAGGTACATCGAGGCGTTGCCCTCGACCATGATCACCACGTCGCAGAACGCCGGGATGTAGGCACCGCCGGCCGCGGACGGTCCGAACAGGACACACACCTGGGGGATGGAGCCCGATGCCCGCACCTGCTCGTAGAAGATCCGGCCCGCCCCACGCCGGCCGGGAAACATCGCCACCTGATCGGTGATCCGCGCACCGGCGGAGTCGACCAGCCAGACCATCGGCAGCTGGTTGCGGTAGGCGGCCTCGATGACGCGGATGATCTTCTCCACGGTGCGCGCGCCCCACGAGCCGGCCTTGACCGTGGAGTCGTTGGCCATCAGGCACACCGGCCGGCCGTCGATCGTCGCCGTCCCGGTCACCACCCCGTCCGCCGGCAGGTCCACGGCCAGTGCATTGGCAAGCAGGCCGTCCTCGACGAACGAGCCGTCGTCGACCAGCAGCGCGATGCGCTCGCGGACGAACAGCTTGCCCTTGGCGGCGTTGGCCTCGTGATATCTGGCCGCGCCGCCCTGGCGGACGCGCGCTGTGAGCTCGTCGGTGCTCGCCTGCAGGTCGTCGGTCATTGGTAGTCAGGGGCGCAGTGCCGCCGAAGCGGTCTGTTTCCCCGTTCCCCTTTCAATCCGTGCGTGCGGTTTTCCCGCACACGGCTTACCGACGGTCTTCTGGTCGGGGTTACGCAGTCTTCGGATAACGGAT
>JBBRYN010000092.1:0-9668 GCA_038237645.1 Mycobacteriales bacterium | reverse complement strand
GCTGGGCGACGGGTTCACCCCGTCGCCGTATCGGCGCCGGGCACGGCCCCGGGAGGCTCACGGCGAAAGAGGAAGGGCAAACGATCTTGGGCGGGAGTAAGCGACGTAGGAGCGCCGGCCAAGATGGTTTGGCCGCTTTCGTCGTGAGGGCGGGGCCGTGCTAAGCCGGGCCGCGCAGCGGGATTGCAGCGCCGGGCCGCAGGCCCGGCACGAGACCCCGGCCGCAGGCCGGGCGCCCTTCGACCGACAGCCGGCCGGCGTTCGGGTCTGGGAATTGTCGGTGCGGTTGGTCATGCTGGTCGTGTGGTGCCGTCAGATGCGGATATCGCCCGGGTGCCGGCTGAGAACATTCATGTGTCTCGGGCGGAGTTCGAGGCTGTCTGGGCGGCGGCGGAGGAGTTGGCGGAGGAGTTGAACGACTGGTATTCGGCGGGTGTGTGTGACACCTGCCGGTGGGTGGCACTGGCGACGGTCAAGCCGCCGACTGGCCCTTGGTATCCGGCCCGGTCGCCGGTGTCGTCGACTCAGAGCCGGGCCTATGCGGAGTTGGTCGAGGCGGAGAGTTTGGCGGCGGAGGTGCAGGCGATCCGCCGCCCGGATTGGCTGGTGGCGAGCCGGCCGGGCTGGGTCGATGCGATCGACGTGACGTTCGCGTGGCTGTGGCGTGGGAGTGGGGTGCCGCCGGTGGCTGTCGAGCGATGTGTGGAAGGGCCTGCCGGCACGTAGACAGCGCGTCACGGCGCGGCCATCTCACGGATGGTTTCGGTTGCCTGCTGGGCGCGTGCCGCCTGGTCGGCGTCGTCGGTGTGCCATCGGGCGAGTTCGGCGTTGCGGGCTTCTTCGGCGGCCCGTCGTTCATCGTCGGCCTGGCGGGCTTCGAGCTCGGTGAGGGCCGCCTGGGCGCGTTGGACGTTGTCGGCAGTCTCCTTGGCGGCGGGCACTCGGACCCCGGCGGTGATCTTCTGGGCCGGCTGCTCAGCGGTGGCTTCGCGGATGTCGACGCCTGCGAGGTCGGCGGCGTCGCAGTCCGGCTCGTTGGCGACGGCCCGCACGTCGGCGTCTTCGCGGTCGGCGAGGCGGGTTAGGTCGTGCTCGTCGACGACGTCGCGGTGGGGGTCTTCGGCGCGCATGGCGGCCTGATGTTCGGCCAACCATTCCCCTGCGGTGACGGGGCGCTCGTCGAGGGTGTCGCCGGCATGCCGGCGGGACAGTTCGTGGGCGGCGCGGTCGGCGTTGGCGCGGGTCATGGCGGTGTGGGCGAGCCATTCGGCCCGGGCGTTGTCGACCTGCTCCAGCTGGCCGACCCGTTCCTCGAGAACGCCGGCCAGCGCGGCAGCGTCGGCGGCCTCGGTCTGTAGCCGGCTCCGGCTTGCGGGATCGGCGGAGGCGGCGGCTTGAGTGGTCCGCAGGGTGGCGGTCTGGCGGTGCCGGGCCGCGGTCTGGCGGGTGCCGGCGAGCTCGTTGGCGACGTGGGCCGGCGCCCAGGTCTTCTCCCGTTCGTAGGCGCGGACCCGCAGGCGGAGCTTCCCATCGGCCATCTTCGCTTCGTCGGCGGCGTAGTCGGGGCGGCCCAGCGCCCGCCAGGCGGCACGCCAGGAGGCGTATGCCTCACCCTGCCCGGCCGCCGGCGGGGCGGGCAGGGCGATGTCGGGGTCGTCGTGTCCGGTCAACTCGCGGTGCGCGGCCACCATCCCGGCCCGGTCTGCCCACTCGCCCCGTGCGGACTTGGCCGCCGGAACCGGCCCGAGGGCTTCCAGCGCCCATCGCGGCGGGTCGGCGGCCGCCTGGTCACCGAGCTGGGTACGGCGGGTGTCGGCGTCGGCGGCGAGTTTGTCGAGGTACCGGGCCCAGCTCGGGTCGGTGACCTGCGGCGTCCAGGCGGCGTAGGTGTCCCCGGCCGGGTCGAGGGAGTCCCTGCAACGTTCAATGATGCGGTGGTGCAGGACGTTCGTCAGGGAGCGGGCGTCGCCGAGCCCGCCGCTGGTGACCGCGTCGTGCAACACCTGGTGGGGGTCGTGCCCGGCCAGTTCGGCCCGGCGCAGCAGCCGGGCCAGGGTGGTGGCCCCGTCTTCGGCGGCGAGCTGCCCGCGCTGGCTGACGCTCAGATGGCCGTCGGCGGTGAGCTGGTCGAGCCAGCCGGGGGTGCGTCCGGCGGTGGCGAGTTCCACGGCGTCGACGAACCGCTCGGCCGGGGTGTGGATGGAGGCGGCGTCGACGGCGGATTCGTTGGCTTGTTGCAGGGCCGACAGTTCCGGGTCGGCCCGTTCCAGAATGCCGGCAAGGACGGCCATCGGCGAACGGTGCAGGGCCTTGTTCACCTCACCGGTGGGCGCGTCGGCGGGGACGGTGCGGGTGGCGACGAAGGCGGTGTTGGCGTACCGGCCCCGGCTCAGCCCAACGTAGGCGGCCTCCGCGCTGGTGGAATTGGTGATGACCGGGATGCTCGTGCCGACGTCGAGTCCCTGACCGGAGTGCACGGTCACCGCGTATCCGAGGGCGACATGTTGGCTGACATAGCTTCCCGGTAGGGCCATCTGCTCGCCGAGCTGCTCCCCGGCTGGACCGTCACCGAGGATCGGGGCGACCAGCAGCCCGCCGTCATCACGGGTGGCCAGGACCCGGTACTGCTCGCGGGTGACCGGCCCGTGCCGGTTGCCTTCATAGCCGATCAGGTCCCAGCCAAGTTTGCGGGCCTCGATGGTGTCGCCGACCCCGGCGATCGTGCCCTGCAAGCCCAGGGGCACGCCGGCCTCTTCGACCCGGCCGAGGCGGATCATCTTGTCGCGGAGCTGCGAGGACATGCGGGCGGCCTGCTCGTTGGTGTCCACGATGAGGATCGAGTGCCGCCCGGCGAGAGTGTCGGCGAGCCAGAAACGGCCGGCCGCCGCTTCGGTCTGCTCGATCGTGCCGCCGTCGACGATCCGGCCGTGCCGGTGATACTCCTCCAGCACTGAGGGGTCACCGTCGCGTAGACGCAGCGATGCGGCCCGTTCCCACTGGTGGTGGAAGCGGCGGGCCTCGGTCAACTCATAGGCGTTCCCGGCGTCGGCGAGTAGTTCCATCGCACCGCCGGCGCCGACCGCGGATAGCTGCCGGTGGTCCCCGGTCAACAGCAGCTTCGCCCCGGCCGTCTGGGCGTGGCCGTGGATGGCGGCCAGGTCAGCGGTGCTGACCATCGACGATTCGTCGACCACGATCAGATCCCCGCCGTGCAGCCGCCATACCCGGTCCTCGCCGACGGGCGGCCGGCCGTTGGTGGCGTCGGCTGGGGCGAGGCGGCGCTGGGCGCCGAGCCAGCGGGCAATGTTGGCGGCGTTGAGGCCCTGATCGGCCAGCACGTTGGTGGCGATCTGGCTGGTGGCCAGCCCGACGACCCGTCGCTGCCGGCCGTCCCACAGGCCCGGATCGGTCCAGGCCTTCGCCAGCGTGCCGACGACGAAGGACTTGCCGGTGCCGGCCGGCCCGACCAGCGATTCCACGGCGGCGCCGGAGGTGAGGATCCCGCGGACGGCGGCGGCCTGGTCGACGCCCAGTTCCACCCCAGCCTCGGCCAGCGAGGCAATGAACCCGTTGGCCGTAGCGGCGGACAGCGTGGGGGCGCCGCGCCGGGTGGTGGAGGCGAGCAGGAGCCGTTCGGTGTGGATGTGTTCGGGTGTGGCGTACCGGCGGCCGCCGGGCTGCTCGTAGGCCGACCGGCCATCAGCGCGTTTGAGCGCGTCCGGGAGAACATCGTGGCCGGGCTGGTCGGCATCCAGGGGGACTGCGAGCTTGAGGGCTTCTGTGGTGAGGCCGTCGAGGAGCTCGGTGATCTGCCGGCCGTCGAGGCCGCCGAGGTGGTCGGGCAGGGTGTTGGAGATCGCTCGGGTCAGATCCGATGCGGTCCAGGATGCTTGCCCTTCCTGCACGTCGGCCAACGCAGTGGCGATCACCGTGGATTCCCGCCACGGCGCCGGCTTCGGCTGCTTGCCGGCCAGCGCGAGGACGTTGTTGGCGACGCCGGCGAGGCCGTCGGCGACCTCGGCGCGGAGCTGGGCGTCCCAGCGGTCCAGCCGTTCGGAGATTGTCTCCCCGTCGTGGGTCTTGGCCCGGCGGGTGGCCATCGTGGCTTGGCGCATCAGCCGGTCCAGTTCCAGGGAGTTGGGCCGCCGGCCATGCTTCGATTCGTAGGCGGCGACCAGCTGCGCGGTTTTCGGGGTGATCGTGCGCCGGCGGGAGGAGAACAGGTCGTTGGCGACCTGGTCGACGCCGACGATCTCCCGGGCCTTGCCATCCGGGCGGGTCGCCAGGGCCACACCGAGGCTGCGGGTCAGATGCTCCTCCGTCGTCCGCTCCCCCACCGCGGCAGCGGCACCGCGGAACTTGTGGATCGCCCGCGAATCCAGCGTCCGCCAGACACCGTCGGCGCCTTGGACGCGGTTGAGGATCGCGTTGTGGATGTGCAGCTGCGGGTCATGGTCGCGGGAGTCGTGTTGGAAGAAGCTGGCAACAGTCCAGTCGTGGGCGTCGGTGTACCGGCCGGCGGCGCCGCCGTGATGACCGACCCTCGAATAGCCCGCCTTGTCCGCCATGAAGTCGAGCATGGCGTTGTTACCGGCCCAGACCGCATCCTCCACCGCCTGCCGGTGCGCACCCCACGCCTGCGCGGCCACCTGGTCGCCGGCGTTACGGGCGGCGACCTCTTGGGCCTCGAACGCCGTGTGCAGGACGGTCACCGACTTCTGCACGGAGAACGTGGCGTCGTAGAAGGCGACGTTCTGCCGGGCCTTCTTCCCCGCCTCCACCAGCAGCTGCGCCTGCCGCTCGGGGTCGGCGTGCGGCTCCGCCTCCAACGACGCGGCGTAGATGTCCTCCGCGGTCTTGTACGCCCGGCCGGTGTGCCCGAGCGTCGCCGCGTCATCCCAGCTCGCCTTGTCCCGAAACGCCGGATCACGCGGGTCGATGAATCGTTCATAGAGCGCCTCAACGTCCTGGTGGTCGACCAGCCCGGACAGGCCGAGCTGCTCAGCACCGGTCCCGTACCAGCGCCCGGGCGGCTCCCCCGCCGCTACCGCACCGGTGTAGTAGGACTCACGGCCGGTAGCGACCTGATCGGTCAGGTACTCCACCGAATGCCCGGAGGAGATGCTCAGCACCTGCCCCACCCCCACACACAGTTACGGGCGTTTTGTCCTGATTCTTCGACCCGTCGGATCATGATGCCTAGGTGTGATGGATTTGATCTTGTGGCTGTGAGGTCTGTCGTCTTGTAGTTGATCTTGAAAACTTGGCTGTGAATGTCACTGTCAGTTATCGGTCTTGGTGTCATCGTGGGTTCTCTCATCTCTGGGTCTGGTGCTTCTGGGGGGTGCTGCTCGTCGGGGCTCGTTCGTCGGTCTGTTGGGGTGCTCACCGGGTCGACTCGATGTCGGCCTGGTCGGGCACGACCCGCAGGCCGAGTCGCGGTGTTGCGGCGAGGTCGCGGAGTTGCTGCAGGGCGGTGGCGGCGGTCCCCCGCGACACGCCTGCGGCGTCGGCAAGGGCACGGACGCTCGGCAGCCCGCCGGCCTCGGCCTGGTGCGCCAGGGCAGCAGCAAGGGCACGGTCCACCGGCGCATCAGCAGTCACGTCGCGGCGGTCGCTGGCCGGCTGGTGTCCAACCGTGCCGGCCGGCCGTACGGCGGCCTGTCCAACTGGGTGGTCGCGAGTGGGCGGCGCCAGGTCGCCCAAGCCGGCCTCGGCGATCCGGGCTTGTCCAACGTTGGACGGCTCGACGGGCCGGACCGTGCTGGGCTGTCCAACCGGCTGGTGTCCAACGACAGGTTGGACAAGTTGGACGGCGACGGGTTGGACACCGTCGCGGTGGTCGTCCGGGTCCCGGTGCGGGTCGGTGACCGTCGCGGCGGGTGGCAGGGCGGGAGATCCGGTGCCGTCGGGGCGGCTCAGCGGGTCGCCAACGGCTCGACAGGTCCCGTCGGGCACTCCGGCACCCGCCGGAGTCTGCGGATTGGTGGGGCGGCCGTGGTCGAGTCGTCCAACAGCAGCGTCAGCGTGTCCAACCGGGGCAACCACGACGGCAGGTCGCCGATGTCCAACGGGCGCGGGTTGGACGGCGCCGTCCAACCGTCCAACCGTCGACCGTCCGACGGTCGGCTGTCCAACGGCAGGCGGCCGCGGGGTGTCCAACCGTCCAACCTCGCCCCGGCCGGCTCCTTGTGGCTGGACGCTGCCCGGGTGGGCGGCGAGCAGGTAGAGCAGGTGTGCGGTGATCGCGGCGGCGACGGCGGGCCAGGCGCCGACCCCGAACCGGAGCTGGACCGGTGCGGTGTTGACACCGATGGCGAGGTAGGACGCTTGGGCGAGGCCGGACAGGCCGGCGGCGAGGACGACGACAGCCCAGGCGTAGGCGCGGCCGCCGGCGGCGAGGCGGGTGGTGGCGGCGTAGGCGACCAGCGCGAGGCCGTCGGTGATCAGCGGGTACAGCCAGGCAATCGGCGGCGGCACGGTGGCGGCCAGGGCGACCCGGTAGAGGCCGTGGGCGGTGGCGATCGCGGCACCGGTGGCGACGATCAGCCCGGCCGTCCAGATCAGCCACCGGCCCGAATCAGCCGGCCGTGGGCTCGTCTGGTGGGCGGTGGCGGTGTGGGAGGTCATCGTCGGCTCCTCGTGGGTCGGGCCGCGGCGGTGGCCAGCAACTCGGCGGTCGGTGCGGGCGGTGGGCCGGTGCGGTGGGTGGTCCACCAGGCGGCGACCTGCTCGACCCCATCCACCGGGGCGCCGGGCGTCGGCCAGGGGTCGGTGTGGTTCTCGATCGAGCACGCCCCATGCGCGGCTCTGATCCGGCGGGCGACCCCCGGGCGGAGCCGGTCGTGCCAGTCACCAACCAGCGCGACCGAGGCGCGGGGGCCGGCGTAGGCGGTCTGCCACGCCTGAGACAGCCAGAGGAGTTCTTCGATCAGGTCGGGGTGCCAGAGCCAGCAGTCGGGCAGCACGGCGTCGCCGTAGCGCAGGAACACCGCACCCGCCCAGGCGGCCAGCTCGACGAGCAGAGCGAACGCGGAGGTCTCGTCGTCGGCGAAGTCCAGCCAACACGCGGGCGGCGCCACGGCGGGGCTGGCGGCGAGTTGGTCCACCGCGTCAGCGAGACCCGCCACGACCGCGGCCAGGTCCTCGACCCGCTGCGGCACGCCGCAGACCTGATCGCGCAGGACTTCAAGCTCGCGGGCCAGCCCCGCCACACCGACGGCATCGGCCGGGCCGGTCACGCCGCGCCGGCCATGCTCGTCCAGGCGACCAAGCCCGGATAGTCAGCCGTCCCGTACCGGGCCAAATTCCCGGCGACCGCGGCCGCCCGGGCACACCTTGAGCACGCACCACAGCCACGGCGGCAGGGTCGGTCGTCGACGCGGCGCAGCTCGCGGAGCCGGTCGTACTCCCCGGCGTAGGGCAAGTGCGGGAGCAGGTCGAGCAGGACCCCGTCGGGCAGCGCGTTCTGAACGACGAGCAGCACCCCGGCCGCGCCGACGTCGGTCCCGGCGGTGAAGCCGGCCCGGTAACCCTCCGCCCAGCCGAGCCGGCGGCCAAGCTGGACGTCCACGGCCGGCCCGGACAGCATGGTGCTGCTCATGGCTTGGGTCCGGGTAGGGGTGGCATCCGGTCGGCGTGCCGCTGTTCATGGGCGTGCCCGTGGCACAGCAGCGTCATCTCACCGGCGGTCCGGCGCTTCCACCGGGCGTCTTTGGGGAGCGGCCCGGTGCCGTTGGTTTCGGCGAGTAGCCGCATGCACAGGTCGCAGCGGACCGGCCGGGCCGGGGTGTACTTCGACCAGGCCGGCGCAGAGACGGTGGTGGCGGGGAGTTGGCGGGGCATCCGGGGTCGGCCCGAGCCGAGCACGTTGAACATGGGCATCGTCATCTACGCGGCCCGCCTGTCCCGGCGGGCCTGCTGGCGTTGCCGGACGGTCTGCCCGCCGACCACCCCGTGTCCGATGACCGGGCCGAACGTGGCCAGGCACACATCGACAACCTCGCACCGGGCACAGATCAGCCGGGCCCGCTTGGCCTGCCCTTCGTCGCCGACCTCGGGGAAGAACAGGTCGGGGTCGACCTGCGCGCACAGCGCCGCATCCCACACCTTCACGGCGGCGGCCAGGTCGACGGTCCGGCGGGTGCCGGGAAGGCGGATCCGGCCGGCCCGGGTGGCGGTCATCGCAGGCCGTCGCGGAGGATCTGGGCGGCTTCGACGATCAGCTGCCAGTACCGGTCGCTGACCCCGGACAGGACGTCGAGCAGCGACACGGGGCTGTCGTCCCACAACGACGCGGCGGCCTGCAGCACGCGGCGTTCCCCGGAGGACCAGCCCTCCTCCAGGATCGCCGGGTAGACGATCCCGCTCGGGCTGACGTGGTCCCAGACCCGCCCGTCGTCGCCGAAGGCGGCCAGGATGTGCACGGCGGCCCGCCAGTACGCATCGGTCGCCCAGCCCGCGGGCAGCTCGGGCCGGCTGAACGTGTCGTCGTTGCTCATCGGGTCCCTCTTTCACGGTCGTTGGGGTCTGGGGTGCGGGCGGCGCGCAAGCGCCGGAGTTCGGCGAGTAGCCGGGTCATGTCGGTGTGGGCGTGCGCGGTGAACAGGCCGGACACATTGAGCCGGGCTTCGATGACGGAAAGCTCTGCATCGCTCAGCGCAGCCACCGGCCCCTGGATGGCGGTGGCGGTCATGGCCGGGCCGCCCTGCGAGCTTGGAGGCGGTGGGTGAGGACGGCGTCAACGAGCTGGTCGAAGGCGGCCTGGTCGTCCCACCGGGCGTTGATCGGCCCGACCGGGTTGGTCAGGAACGCGCGCAGGCGCAGGTCGAGCAGCCAGGGGGCGTCGGCGAACTCCGAGCTGCAGAACATGGCCGCGACCCGGTCGACCGGCAGGACGAACGTCACGGTCGTGGCTGTAGCGCTTGGGCGGTGGAATCTCATTGGATGTCTCCCCGTCGTCTGGGCGTGGGTGGCAGGTTCGGTTGGTGCGGGGAGGGGACAGGCGACGTGCGCGTCGTGGCGGGGTCGAGCCCGCCCCCTCCCCCACTCATGGGGTCAGCCCTGACCCGCACTGGCGCTAGCGGCCGCGTGCTGGGTGCGGGTGGGCTTGACCGGGGTTGCGGCGTGGTAGCGCAGGCTGACGCCGATCGCGTCGGCCTCGATGACCTGCTTGGTCCGCTTGGTTCGCTCGCCGCCGGTGGCATCGGTGTAGGTGTCCGACCAGGTCGACCCGTTGATCAGGATCCGGTCACCGCAGGTCAGGGACTCGGCCACGTGCTCGGCTGGCTGGCCCCAGACGGTGACGTCGTAGAACACGGCCGGGGTGTCGGCGTACTCCCCATCCCTGCCCTTGCGGCGTGAGCTCACCGCGACGCGGAGGTTCGCGACGGCCTTGCCGGCGGCGGTGTAGGCGAGCCGGGGATCTGAGGTGAGGTTTGCTTCGACGGTGATGGTGGCGTTCATGGCTGGTGCTCCTTCGCTGGTTGACACGTACGTGTCAGTAGGTGGTGGTGGCCTCGGTTGCTCTGTTCGCGGCCCTTTGGGCTGGGCGACGGGTTCACCCCGTCGCCGTATCGGCGCCGGGCACGGCCCCGGGAGGCTCACGGCGAAAGAGGAAGGGCAAACGATCTTGGGCGGGAGTAAGCGACGTAGGAGCGCCGGCCAAG
>JBBRYN010000091.1:0-9834 GCA_038237645.1 Mycobacteriales bacterium | reverse complement strand
GAGCATCGAGCGAAGCGAGGAGCGCAGTGAGATGACGGTTCAGTCGAGCGAGCATCGAGCGAAGCGAGGAGCGCAGTGAGATGACGGCCTAGCGGAACTGGGAGCTCGAAACCGGTCCAGGAGACCTCATCCGGCCACGCTGTCGGGTCTGCGCGGGCCAGTAGCCGGCAATGGAAGAGACGAAGGCGCAGAGGTCGTCGTCGGCGTCGGCCGGTGTCGCGCCGTCGCCAGAATTGGGAATCGGGTCCGCTTGGAAGATCTCCTCGGCCAGCTCCTGCGGTGGGCGGTCGTCAGCGGGCTCTTGAGCCGTGGAGCCGTCCAGGCCGAAGATCATGTGTTCGTCCCACGGGGCAACGTTGCTCTGGTGCAGGAAGGTGGTGACATCGGCGGCAAAGACCGGCGGGTCGGTCCAGCATGTGGCGTGCTCGAACAGGATCTGCCGGCTGCCTCGCTTCAACAGTTGCCGCGCGAGCGTCAGATCGACGCGGTCCAGGGTGTAGGCCACGATCACCGTGTCGGCGCCTTCGGGGTCGAAAGGCAGGGCCGGCACATCGAGAACCCTGGCCGCGGCCAACCCGAGGATCGTGCTGGCGGCATCCGGCTCACGGTCGTCGGCCGCCGATCCGCCGCGGCGAGGACGAGGCGCAGTCGGTGCAGCCCTTGGCGGCAATGAGCCGGGCTGTCTCGGATGTGTCCCCACCGGCCGTTCATCCCCGAGTCATAGCCGTACGGCGACAGCGTGCTCAGGACGGCGCCGTTGAGGACGAAGTGCCAGCCGCGCAGGGCGCGAAGGTCCAGCGTGGTTGTCCTGCCGACGGCCGCCGCACGCTCCAGCGTCAATCGGATGTGCTCGTACGTCGACGTCCACTGCGCATCGTCGGGCGCCGGAAGTTGGGTGAGGTTGGCCCTGGCCCGTTCGACGTCCCCGGCCATGACGGCGTTGAACACCAGGAGATATCGATCCGGCCACGGCCGGAGGATCGCCGCATGGCTTTCCAGCACGTCGATCGCATCGGCATGCCGGAATTCATCCTCGAACGCCGCCACCAACTCCAGCAAGACTTGCCGAGACCCGGGCGCCTCGGCCAACGCGTTCCGCAGCGCGGGGATCGCCACGTAGGCGCCACCGCGCTCGATGCCGGCGTAGCCGAATTCGTAGAGCGCCTCGGCTCTGCGCGGGTCGGCTACGAGGGCAGCCGATGCCGCGGCGAGATCGTCGAACCCCATCTGCGCCGAAGCCCATCCGACGATCTGTGCAAGCTCGGCGAGCGGAGCACGCTCAGCCGCGAATCGCAGCCCGCGCATGACGCCCGGCACATCCCCTGCGTCCAGACTCGCCCAGACCTCGGCCAGCTCCGCGGTCCGGGTCTCCTTGTCCGGACGCCTCCGCTTCTTGCGCATGCCGAGGAGGCTAGCTCGGCTGGATACCGAGGTCGGCCATCCGGTAGGCGGCGCGGTAGTCCAGCCCGGCAGCCCTGACTGCATCCTCGGCTCCGCGGTCGACGATGACCGCCACCCCGGCGACCTCGGCGCCGGCCTCGCGCAGCGCCTCGACGGCCGCCAGCACACTGCTGCCCGTTGTCGAGGTGTCCTCGACGGCCAGCACCCGGCGGCCGCCGACATCGGGCCCCTCGATCCGCCGCTGTAGGCCGTGGGCCTTGCCCTCCTTGCGTACGACGAACGCATCCAGCGCCCGCCCCCGGGCGGCCGACGCGTGGAGCATGGCGGCGGCCACCGGATCGGCGCCGAGGGTGAGCCCGCCGACGGCCGCGAAATCCCAGCCGGCCACCGTGTCCAGCATCACCGGGCCGACCAGCGGCGCTGCCTGGGAGTGCAAAGTGATCCGGCGCAGGTCGACGTACCAGTCCGCCTCCCGCCCGCTCGACAGCGTCACCCGCCCCCGCACGACGGCGAGGTCACGGATCAGTTGCAGCAACAGCTCGCGGTCGGTCACGGTGAGCCAGCCTGCCATGCGAAGAGGGGCGGTTGGGGGCGCGGGTCAGTGGCCGGCGCCCCGCCAGGCGAGGATCACCGACCGTTCCTTGTCGTGGTCGATGCCGGGGGTGGGCCGGTCGGTGCGCTGGGGCGGTGCGCCGACCTCGCTCAGCCAGGCCCAGATGTCGCGCACCGTCTCCGGGACCGGCCGGCATCGCAACCCGGCCGCCCGCGCGGCGCTGGTGTCGACGTCCTCCGCCCCGGGGCACTGCTCGGCCGGCAACCAGTAGGGCAACTCCAGCCACGGCTCCACCCCCTGCTCGACCAGGAAGGCGTCGTCGACCCAGACGAACGACGCGTCGGCGGAGGTCTCCCGCTTCGCGGCGTCGAGCAACTCACCGAACGACGTGTGGGCCGGCGGACCGCTCGACGCCATCGCGACGCTGATTCGCCGCGCTCCACAGTGGACGAGCCAGGCGCCCAGGTCGCGGACGTCCACCATGGACAGCGGGCGCTCGGGCGGTCCGGGGGCGAGCACCCGGCCACCGCGGGAGACCCGGGTGATCCACCAGGACAGCCGGCCGACGTCGTCGCCGGCACCCACGATGTGCCCTGCGCGGGCGATCATGGCGCGGCCGGGGAAGTGCCGCAGGACGGCCCGCTCGCAGCCGGCCTTGAGCTCGCCGTAGTGCCCGTCGTCCGGGCCGGCGTCGGCCGGGCAGGCGAGGGTCGGCGTGGCGGCGCGGATCGGCTGCTCCGGCCAGCCGTCGTAGGCCGAGATGCTCGACACGTACACGTAGTGCCCGACCGCGTCGGCAAGCGCGGCCGCTCCCGCCCCCACGACCCGCGGCACATAGCCGCACGTGTCGACGACGGCGTCCCACCCACGACCGGCGAGCACTGCCAGGCCGCCGGCCGTCTCGCGGTCGCCCAGCAACGACTCGGCCGCCTGCGGCACACCCCGGCCGGTGCGGGTGAGCGTGGTGACGTCGTGCCCGGCGTCGAGCCCGGCGGTCACCACGGCCGGCCCGAGGAAGTGCCCACCGCCGAGCACCAGGAGCCTCACCCGGTCGAGGATGCCGCGCCCGCGGCGGGTGCCGCCAGTGCTTGCGCTGAGGGCGAACCGTCAGCCGGCCCCCACGGTTACCTCAGCCGGGTCCCGGCCCGGGCGGTCACGCGGCGCAGGAGGCCCCGCGGCGCATGCCGGGCCACGCCGACGATCACCTGGTATTGCCGGCCCGGCACGCAGACCGACCGGCCGCGGCGCAGCGCCCGCATTCCCGCGGCGACCACGTCGTCGGCCTCGGTCCACATCCAGTCCGGCACGCCGCTCATGTCCAGCCCGGCGCGGTCATGGAACTCGGTGTGGACGAAACCCGGGCACGGGCGAGCACGCGGACACCGGTGCCGGTCGTCTGGCCGTACAGCGACTCCGAGAATGCCGTGACCCAGGCCTTGCTGGCCGAGTAGACGGAGTCCCGGCCCCCGGGGGTGTAGCCGGCGACCGAGGACACGTTGACGATGTCGCCGCGGTGCCGCTGCGTCATCGACCCTAACGCGGCATGAGTGAGGCACAGCACCGCGGTGACATTGAGCCGCATCAGCCGCAGCGAATCCTCGACCGGCCGGTCGGCGAAGCTGCCCGGCAGGCCGATGCCGGCGTTGTTGACCAGGACGTCGACCGGCCGGTGGCGGTCGGCCAGCCGCTCTGACACGACCGCCAGCCCCTCGTCGGTGGACAAATCGGCCGGCAACGACTCGGCCTCGACCCCGTGCGTCGTGGCCAGGTCCGCGGCAGCGGTCGCCAGCCGTTGCGGGTCGCGGGCCACCAGGACGAGATCGTGGCTCTCCCGCGCCAGCCGGCGGGCGAAAGCGGCACCGAGGCCCGCCGTGGCGCCGGTGATCAGCGCAGTGGCCATCCACACACCGTACTGATCCGCAATAGCCCGCCGTGCGAACACTGGTCATGACCCCGCTGGGGGTGAGATATGACCGTTCGACTGATCCGTATCGGGCTGTCATCAGGCGATACTGAATGAGGATTTCGCCGGAGTAGAGGAGACGACCGTGGTCATCGCAACGAGCACCACCGTCGTCGCCCCCAGCACCGCCGAGCGCTGTGACCGGTGCGGGGCGCGCGCCTTCGTCCGTACCACGTTCGCCGCCGACCAGCAGGTGCTCGAGCTGCTCTGGTGCGGCCATCACTTCGCCGCGCACGAGGCGAGCATTCGCGAGCGGGCCGTGCTGGTCCAGGACCAGCGCGACAGCATCGACGCCACACTCGCCCCGGTCGAATAGCCGTCAGCCTGCTCCGGCCGGCGCATCCACCGCGGCGGTGCGGCGGACCAGCAGACCGTCACCGCCCGGCTCGCGGTCGACCACCACGACGTCACCGTCGCGCACGTCACCGGTGAGCAAGGCCTTCGCCAGCGAGTCGCCGATCGCCGACTGCACCAGCCGGCGCAGCGGCCGGGCACCGTACACCGGGTCGAAGCCGGTGACGGCCAGCCATTCCCGCGCGGCCTCGCTGACCCGCATGGTGATTTGCCGCGCCGCGACCCGGCGGGCCAGCAGGTCGACCTGCAGCCCGACGATGCGGGCCAGGTCGTCGGTCGTCAGCGCGTCGAAGACCACGATGTCGTCCAGCCGGTTGACGAACTCCGGCTTGAAGTGCTCCCGCACGACCGCCATGACGGCGTCGAGCCTGCGGACGTCGTCGATCGTGGGATCGGAGACGAAGGCCGAGCCGAGGTTGGACGTCATGATCAGGATGGTGTTGCGGAAGTCGACGGTACGGCCCTGGCCGTCGGTCAGCCGGCCGTCGTCGAGCACCGCCAGCAGCACGTCGAACACGTCCGGATGGGCCTTCTCGACCTCGTCGAGCAGGATCACGGAGTAGGGCCTGCGGCGCACCGCCTCGGTGAGCTGGCCGCCCTCCTCGTAGCCCACGTAGCCAGGTGGCGCGCCGACCAGGCGGGCGACCGAGTGCTTTTCCGCGTATTCACTCATGTCGATCCGGACGATCGCCCGCTCGTCGTCGAACAGGAAGGCGGCCAGCGCCTTGGCCAGCTCGGTCTTGCCGACGCCGGTCGGCCCCAGGAACAGGAACGATCCGGTGGGCCGGTCGGGGTCGGACACCCCGGCGCGGGCGCGACGCACCGCGTCGGAGACGGCGCGGACCGCCTGCTGCTGGGCGACCAGGCGCTTGCCGAGCTCCTGCTCCATCCGCAGCAGCTTGGCGGTCTCGCCCTCCAGCAGCCGGCCGGCCGGAATCCCGGTCCAGGCGCTGACCACCTCGGCGACGTCGTCCGCCTCCACCTGCTCCTTGACCATGGCGTCCGCCGCGGTCGCGGCACTGTCCTCCGCCGCGGCGGCGATCTCGCGCTCGAGCTCGGGGATGCGGCCGTAGAGCAGCCGGGAGGCGGTGTCCCACTCGCCCTCGCGCTGGGCCCGCTCGGCCTGCGAGCGGAGATCGTCGAGGGACTTCTTCAGCTCGCCGACCCGGTTGAGGCCGGCCTTCTCCCGCTCCCAGCGGGAGTTGAGGGCATCGAGGCGCTCCTGCTTGTCGGCCAGGTCCTGGCGCAGCCGGCCCAGCCGGTCGAGTGAGGCGGCATCGGCCTCCTTGGACAGGGCCAGCTCTTCCATGCGGAGCCGGTCGACGGCCCGCTGGAGCTCGTCGATCTCCACGGGCCGGGAGTCGATCTCCATCCGCAGCCGGGAAGCGGCCTCGTCGACCAGGTCGATGGCCTTGTCCGGCAGGAAGCGGCCGGTGATGTAGCGGTCGGAGAGGGTGGCGGCAGCTACCAGGGCGGCGTCGCTGATCTGCACCTGGTGATGCGCCTCGTAGCGGCCCTTGAGCCCGCGCAAGATCGCGATGGTGTCTTCGACGCTCGGCTCGCCCACGTAGATCTGCTGGAAACGCCGCTCGAACGCCGGGTCCTTCTCGATCCGCTCGCGGTATTCGTCCAGCGTCGTCGCGCCCACCATCCGCAGCTCGCCGCGGGCCAGCATGGGCTTGAGCATGTTGCCGGCGTCGAGAGAAGAATCAGCTCCCGATCGACCGGCGCCGATCACGGTGTGCAGCTCGTCGATGAACGTGATGACCCGGCCCTCGGCCCCCTTGATCTCGTCGAGCACCGACTTGAGCCGCTCCTCGAATTCCCCGCGGTATTTCGCCCCGGCGACCATCGACCCGAGGTCGAGAGAAATCAGCCGCTTGCCACGCAGCGACTCCGGCACGTCGCCGTCGATGATCCGCTGGGCCAGTCCCTCGACCACGGCGGTCTTGCCGACGCCCGGCTCGCCGATCAGCACCGGGTTGTTCTTGGTGCGCCGTGACAACACCTGCACCACCCGGCGGATCTCCGAATCACGCCCGATCACCGGGTCGAGCCGGCCGTCGCGGGCGGCCTGGGTCAGGTCGACGCCGTACTTGTCCAGGGCCTGGTACGTCGATTCCGGATCCGGTGAGGTGATCCGGCGCGAGCTGCCGCGAATCTGGTCGAACTTCGCGGTCAAGGCTTCGGGGGTGGCGCCGCGCTGGTGCAGCCACTCGGTGATACTGCCTGCGGCGACCGAGATGCCGACCAGCAGGTGCTCGGTCGAGACGTATTCGTCGCCGCGCGCCGACGCCGACTCACCGGCCGCGGTGATGGCGGCGTAGGTCGCCCGGGACAACCCCGGTGCCGAGACGGTGGCCCCGCTGGCGCTGGGCAGCAGGGCCAGCCGGGCCTCGACCAGCTGGCGCAACTCCTTGACGTCGATCCCCAGCGCTTGGAGCAGGGACACCGCGGACCCGCCGTCCTGGGTCAGCAAGGCGGAGAGCAGGTGCGGGGGCTCGACGTCGGAGTGCCCGCGGTCAGTGGCCAGCCGGATGGCGGCGGTCACCGCCTCCTGGCTCTTGGTGGTGAGTTTCGACGAATCCATCAGCTCATGAGCCGTTTCTGGGCCGGCGCGCGACAGGTTGCCACACGACGAGGGGGTGCTTGTGGAGGGGGACCAGGTCCCGGCGGTAGGAGGCGTGTACGGCCGCCTCGGCTGTGACGACCGCCGCTGTGGCGTCGGCCAGGTCGCGCCGCAACTCGACGATGCGCGCCTGCAGCGCCTCCACCTGCGACTCCAGCGCGGTGATGCGCTTGATGCCGGCCAGGTTGACGCCCTCCTCCTGGGACAGCCGCTGCACCTCACGCAGCCGGGCCACGTCTCGCGCGCTGTAGCGCCGGCCGCCGCCAGCGGTGCGCTGCGGAGTGACCAGGCCGAGCCGGTCGTAGCCGCGCAGCGTCTGGGGATGCATGCCGGCCAGCGTCGCGGCGATCGAGATCACGAACACCTTGGCGTCGTCGGGGACCCTGTCAGGGAGCTTGTCAGGGAGTTGGCCAGACACCCGGTCCGACCCGCGGTCAGGCATGGTCGCCTCCCACCTGCTGCAGATGCTCACGCGGATCACTCGGCGTCGCCTTGGCATAGGTCTCGAGCGCCTCGCGCGCCTCCTCGGACAGCTTCGCGGGCACGGCGACCTCGACGGTGACCAGCAGGTCGCCCACGGTGCCGTCCTTGCGGTGCACGCCCTTGCCCTTGACCCGCAGGGTGCGCCCGCTCGATGTGCCGGGGGTGATGCGCACCGTGACCTGGCCGTCGAGGGTCGGCACGCTGACCGTGGTGCCCAGCGCCGCCTCGGGGAAGGTGACCGGCACCGTCACCGTCAGGTTGTCGCCCTTGCGGCCGAACAGCGGATGCGGCTTGACATGCACGGTCACCAGCAGGTCACCGGGCGGCCCGCCGCGACCCCCGGGAATTCCCTTGCCGGCCACCCGGATGCGCTGGCCGTCGGTCACCCCGGTCGGAATGCGTACGTTGATGGCCCGGGTCGAGGTCGACTGGCCCAGCCCGCGGCACTCGGGGCACGGGTTGTCGATGATCGCCCCGGAGCCCCGGCATTCGCGGCACGGCTCGCTGAAGCTGAAGGAACCCTGGTTGTGGTTGACCATGCCCAGGCCGAAGCAGCGCGGGCACATCCGCGGCTGGGTGCCGGGCCGCGACCCGCTGCCACCGCAGTGGGCGCAGTGGCCCGGTGCCGCCAGCCGCAGCGGCACGGTGACACCGGTGACCGCCTCGGTGAAGTCGAGAGTCACGTCAGCGGCGAGATCCGAGCCCCGGCGCGGGGCGGTGCGGCCCCGGGTGCCGGCACCACTGAAGATGTTGCCGAACAGGTCGCCGAAGTCGAACTGCGTGCCACCAGGTTCGCCGGCCCCGGGCATCCGCCGGCCGCTGCCCGACCCGAACAGCGACCTGGCCTCGTCGTACTCCTTGCGCCGTGCGGTGTCGGACAGCACAGAGTGCGCCTCGGAGATCTCCTTGAACCGCCTCTCGGCCGAAGCATCACCCGGGTTCTTGTCCGGGTGCAGGTCGCGGGCCAGCTTGCGATAGGCCTTCTTGATGTCCGCGGCGCTCGCGTCCTTGGCCACGCCCAGCGCCGCGTAGTAGTCCTTCTCGATGTAGTCGCGGGTGCTCACTGGACCTCGGCGGTGTCCACCGCTGTGTCCGCTGCTGTGTCCGCTGCTGTGTCCTCGGGGGCCTTGCCCGCGGGCTCAGGCTCGGTGACAGCGACCATCGCGGCGCGGAGCAGCCGGTCGCCGAGGGTGTGGCCGCGGCGCATGACCTCCACGCAGGTCGGCTGGTTGACATCGAGGCTCGTTGAGTGCATGACCGCCTCGTGCCGCTTGGGGTCGAAGGGGTCACCTACCTCCCCGAACGTGGTCAGGCCGACCTTGTCGAGGGCGTTCTCGAGCTGCTCGGCGACCGCGGCGAAGGCCCCGGTGAGATCGCCGTGCTGCCGGGCCCGGTCGATGGTGTCCAGGATGGGCAGCAGCGCGGCCAGCACCGCAGCAGTGGCAAGCTCGGCACTGGCCAGCCGGTCTCGATCCACCCGGCGCCGGTAGTTGGCGTATTCGGCGCTGAGCCGCTGCAGGTCGGCGGTGCGCTCGGCCAACTCCTGGGCTCGATCGTCGGCTGCGCCGGCTCCGGCCGGCGGCCCGCTGCCCGAGCGGGCGGCTCCGGAGGCCACGTCCTCCCGGAGCTCACCCGTATCAGGGTCCAGCCTGCGCTTGTCCCGGATCACCACCCTCGGGACGTCCTCGTGCTCGTCGGAGCCGGTCACGCCGACCGACCCTCCCGCGGCTCGTCCCGCGGCTCGTCGACGATCTCGGCGTCGATGACGTCGTCGTCGGGGCCGGCGCTCGCACCGGCCGCCGAAGGGCCGCCGGCCGGGCCGCCGCCACCGTGGGCGCCGCCCTCGCCGCCTGCCGCGGACTGCTGGCCGGCGTACATCGCGGCACCGATCTCCTGCGAGAGCCGGGCGACGTTGTCGTACGACGTCTTGATAGCCGTGATGTCCGACCCGCCGAGGGAGCTGCGCAGCTCCACCAGGGCGTCGGAGAGCTTGGTCTTGGACTCCTCGGGGATCTTGTCGCCGTTTTCGGCCAGGAACCGCTCGGTCTGGTACATCAGCGATTCGGCGTTGTTGCGGGTCTCCGCCTCCTCACGGCGCTTGCGGTCCTCGTCGGCGTGCGCCTCCGCGTCGTGCATCATCCGCTCGATGTCGTCCTTGGGCAGGGCGGAGCCGCCGGTGATGGTCATGGACTGCTCGCGGCCGGTGCCGAGGTCCTTGGCGCCGACGTGCACGATGCCGTTGGCGTCGATGTCGAAGGTGACCTCGACCTGCGGCACGCCGCGCGGTGCCGGGGCCAGCCCGGTCAGCTCGAACATGCCCAGCTTCTTGTTGTAGGCGGCCATCTCCCGCTCGCCCTGGAAGACCTGGATCTGCACCGACGGCTGGTTGTCGTCGGCCGTGGTGAAGATCTCGGAGCGCTTCGTGGGGATCGTGGTGTTGCGCTCGATGAG
>JBBRYN010000090.1:0-9909 GCA_038237645.1 Mycobacteriales bacterium | reverse complement strand
TGGTCGATCTGACTGCCCGGCTGGGTCTCGCGCAGTCGACGGTGTCGGCGCATGTCGCGTGCCTGCGTGACTGCGGGCTGGTCGACGGGCGGCCGGTCGGCCGTCAGGTGTTGTACCGGCTGACCCGCCCGGAACTGCTGAGGGTGCTGGGCGCCGCCGAGGGGCTGCTGGCGGCGACGGGCAACGCGGTGGCGCTGTGCCCGGTCTACGGCAACGGCGAGGCAGAGCAGGTGGCCGGCCGGTGAGCGGGAGCCACGATCACGACCACGGTGTGCCGGGCGGGGGGAACCGGCGGCCGTTGGCGATCGTGCTGGGGATCTCCACGACGATCCTGGTTGTCGAGGTCGTCGGGGCGTTCCTGTCCGGGTCGCTGGCGCTGCTGGCCGATGCCGGGCACATGCTCACCGACGTCGCCGGGCTGAGCCTGGCCCTGGTGGCCGCGGTGCTGGTCGGCCGGCCGGCGACCGACGCCCGGACGTGGGGTTACCGGCGGGCTGAGGTCCTGGCCGCGGCGGCGCAGGCGGCGGTGCTGCTCGCGGTCGGCGGGTTCGTCCTGGTAGAAGGGGTCCGCCGGCTGATCGAACCCCCGGCGGTGGGCTCAGGGGTGATGGCGGTCTTCGGCGTGGTCGGTCTACTGGGCAATGCCGTGTCGATCCTGCTGCTGTCCCGGATCCAGGGGGGCAACCTCAACACCCGCGCGGCGCTGTTGGAGGTCGTCAACGACGCCCTCGGGGCCGCCGCGGTCCTCATCGCCGCAGGGGTGATCGCGTTCACCGGGTTCCTGCGCGCCGACGCGATCGCGTCTTTGCTGATCGGCGTGCTGATCCTGCCCCGCACCTGGAAGCTGCTTCGCGAGACCGTCGACGTGCTGATGGAGGCCACCCCGAAAGGGGTGGACCTGGCCGCCGTCCGCGCCCACATCGTCGAGGTCGCCCACGTCCACCAGGTCCACGACCTGCATGCCTCCTCGGTCGCCAGCGACCTGCCGGTCCTGACCGCGCACGTGGTGGTCGACGACTCCTGCTTCCTCGACGGGCACCTACCGGCACTGCTCGACGAGCTCCAGCAGTGCCTCGCCGGGCACTTCGACGTCGCCCACTCCACCTTCCAGTTCGAGCCGATCGGGCACGCCGCCCACGAACACGGCGCCCGGCCCTGCACCGCGCCATGAGCGGACAGCCACCCGCAGCGCTGGTACGCCGGGATCCGCGCTGGCAGGCGGCCGCCCGGACCGCCCGCACCCTGTCGTGGGTGTCGCGGCTGGCAGGTCCTCGTGACGCAACCGAGACCCGGCGCTTTGAACTGGGCGGTCGCGGCGCTCGTGCAACGGGTGACCTGCCCAGTAGAGGAAGGACTCCCATGGAGATCACCGTTGCCTGAGCAACAGGAAGCAGAAGGGGCCAGGGCGCCTCGGTCGCGCTCTGCCGGCAATGCGGCTCCGCGCTTGGTATTGCTGGCCGCGGTCGCTGCCGGTCTGGTCGTTGATGTCTACGTGCACTGGCACCTTGCTGGACGGTTCGATTCGCTGCGGGGAAGCGGCAGCCCGTCGGTCAGCCAGGGTCAGCTCTTCCGGGTCGAGGCGGCGCTGGCGTTAGCCGCGCTGGTGCTGCTGCTACTTTTCCGGCGTCGCGCCGCCGTGTTGTTCGCTCTTGCCGTTGCCGGCGGCGGGGCCGTGGCGGTCGTGGTCTACCGCTACGTCGACGTAGGTGCCGTGGGTCCGGTGCCTGACATGTACGACCCCAGCTGGTACGCCGGGAAGACGATCAGTGCCGTGGCCGAGGCGCTCGCCGCGGCGGCGGCGCTGGCCTTGCTGTTCCTGCCGGCGGGGCGGTCCGGGCGGTCGTGAGTCAGGCCACGGCAGACGGTCGGGGGGTCAGCAGCCCTTGGCCCGGTGGCCAGCGTCGCCTGGCGGCCGGGCGGAGCGCAGACGCCGACTCGGTGACCTGGGTCTGTGCAGTGGCTCGTCGGCAGCCATCGCCTGTTCGGTGAAACGGCGCATGGCCTCCTCGGCGCCGGTGAGCTGTTGGTGGGCGGTCACCGCGTGCGGTGCGTCGAAGTAGTTCCGGGCGTCGATCTTGGCCAGCCAGCTGCGGAAGCGGGCCAGGTCGGCCTCGGACTCCTCGACCTCCTCGAATGTGGTGCGGCCGCGGGCGGTCTCCATCTCCAGTTCGGCGAAGAAGGCCGGGAGCCGCTCGAGAACCTCCCCGTATTCTGCGTCCCGGGCGGCCCGCAGTTCCGCGCGCAGCGCGGCGTCCTGCTCCAGGTCGGTGACGCTGATGGCCAGGACCCGGATGGCGCCACCTTCGCTGTTGACCCGCTGAGTCAGCTGGTCGAGTTCCTGGCCGACGGCTGGCAGCGCGGGCAGCAGGCACACCGACTGTTGGAGGTAGAGCGCGCCGAGGGCTTTGAGCTTGCGCCACACCGTCACCCGCAGGGTCGCCGGCGCGCCGGCGGTCGTGACCGTCACCAGCAGCCACGAATCGCGCGGTGTGGCCACCCGGTTAATGCTACACCCGTATCATCGGGTGGGCGCCCACGCGACGGGATAGGGACAGGGAGGCCAGCGGTGAGCACCTCAACCCCGGCGACCACGCCTGCACAGCCCGTCCGGGAGGTTCCGGACTGGTATGCGCTGCCGGCCGAGCGGGTGCTCTCGGCGCTGGGGTCGGCCCAGGATGGCCTTACCGAAGTCCAGGCGGCCACGCTGCTCGCCAGCGCAGGGCCTAACCGGGTCCGCCGGCGCCGCGCCGAGCCGTGGTGGAAGGAGTTCTTCGAGTCCTTCACCGAGCCCTTGCAGTTGCTGCTAGTGGCGGTGGCGGTGTTGTCTTTCGTTTTCGGTGAGCTGCCCGACGCGCTGGCCATCCTGGGCGTGATCCTGTTGTGCGCCGGCCTGGAGACCTTCTCCGAGCAGCGCGCCTCGCGGGGCATCGCCGCGTTGGAGACGCTGTCTGCTCCGCAGGCCAGGGTGTTGCGCGACATGATCGTCCGGACTGTGCCGAGCGAACAGGTGGTGCCCGGTGATGTCCTGGTGTTGGAGGCCGGTGATGTGGTCACGGCCGACGCCCGGCTGCTCGACGCGCACGGCCTGCGGGTGGACGAGTCGGCGCTGACCGGCGAGGCCACCTCGGCAGCCAAGAGCGCCACCCCCGTGCCGGCCGGCACGGATCTGGCCGAGCGGTCCAGTGTGCTGTTCGCGGGGGCCAGTGTGGTCGACGGGCAGGGCCGGGCCGTGGTGGTGGGCACTGGCGCGGACACCGAGCTGGGTCGGCTCGGCCGGTCGGTGCAGGAGCAGACCGAGCCGCGGACCCCGTTGCAGGCCGCGATGGCCGAGCTGGCCCGGCTCGTCCTGGTGCTCGCCGTCGTGGTGTCGGTCGCCGTCCCGCTACTCGGGGTGCTGTTCGCCGGTCAGCGGGCCGCGGACATGCTGCTGACCGGCTTGACGCTGGCCTTCGCCACGGTGCCGGAGGAGCTGCCGATCCTGGTCACCGTGCTGCTGGCCGTCGGTGGCCTGCAGCTGGCCCGCCGGGGGGCGCTGCTGCGCCGGCTCTCGGTCGGCGAGGCGCTGGGCGCGGTGACCTACCTGCTGACCGACAAGACAGGCACGCTGACCGTCAACCAGCTCACCCTGGCCCAGGTACACGGTGAGCGCCGCCGGGTGCTCGCGGTGGCGTGGGCGGCCCAGGGCGGCCCGGAGGCGGACAGCCGAGAGCCGATGGACGCCGCCATCGCCGAAGCCGCCGGCGCACTGCCCGGCACCGCACCACCGGGACAGCTGGTAGCGGTGTGGCCGTTCGACTCCGACCGCAAACGTGTCTCGCGTGCCTGGGTGACCGACGGCCACGCCTGGCTGGCGGTCGGCGGCGCCCCGGAGGCCGTCTTCGCCGTCGCCGCGGCCGGCGAGGCGGAGAAGTGGGAGCCGGTGGTCGCCGAGCTCAGCGCCGCCGGGCACCGAGTGATCGCCTACGCCAGCCGGGACCTGCCCGCCCAACAGGCCGCCGGGCTGGCCACCGGTGACCAGCCCTCGCCGGGCGAGGCGGAACGTGATCTGATCGTGGCCGGGCTGGGCGTCTTCGACGATCCGCTGCGCGAGGGCGTGCCGGAGGCGGTCGCCGAACTGCAGACCGCCGGGGTGGCCACCGTGGTCGTCACCGGCGACCATCCGGCCACCGGCCGGGCGGTGGCCGCCGCCGCGGGCCTTCCCGACGGGGCCACGCTGCGCGGCGGGGCTGCCCTTGCCGGCATCGATGACGCCGAGCTGGCCGGTCGACTGGTCGACGGGACCGTGATCGGCCGGGCGACACCGGCGGACAAGCTGCGCCTGGTCCGCCTCCTGCAAAACCGCGGACAGGTCGTGGCCGTGACCGGCGACGGCGTCAACGACGCGCCCGCGCTGGCCGCCGCCGACGTCGGCGTCGCCATGGGCCGCCGCGGCACCGACCTGGCCCGGCAGGCCGCCGGCCTGGTCCTCACCGACGACGCATACCCGACCGTGGTCCGGGCGGTGGAGAAGGGCCGTTCGGTCACCTCCCAGCTGCGCCGGGCAGTCGCCTTCTACCTCGGCGCCAAGGTTGCGCTGGTATCTGCGATGGTGATCGGCCTGCTCGCCGGCTACCCCGTGCCGTTCGCGCCCGTACAAATCGTGCTGCTCGAGCTGTTCATGGACCTCGGCGCGTCGGTGGCGTTCGTGTCCGAACCGGTCGCGCCGGCGGCGATGCTCCGTCCACCGCGGCCCCGTACGGCACGGTTCGTCGACGCGGCGTTCGGCCGCGCGCTGGCATCTGTGGCGCTGACCCTGACCGTCGCGGTCGCTCCGACCTACCTGCTGTTGTCCCGGGCCGGCACAGACCTTGGCCAGGCCCGCGCCGGCGCGGTCTTCGCCTGGCTCGCCGGCCACGCCCTCATCGCCTGGACCCTACGAGCCCGCCCCGGGCTGCCTTGGCGGGCCAACCCCGCCTTCCCCGCCTGGGCCGCCAGCGCCCTCGGCACCGCCTGCGTCCTCACGCTGACCCCCGCCGCCGCCCTGGTCCGGCTCCAGGCACTGACCAGCACCCAGCTCCTCACCGCGGCCGGTTGCACCGCCCTCGCGGTCACCCTCGCGGCCCTGGCCCGGCGTCTCAGCAGAGCAGGAGCCACCCTGTAGCGCACCGGACGCGCTGCACTGCACCGAAGAGTTCGCGGCTGTCGTCGCCAAGCACCACCGCCTCGCCCTAACGGGTCACGATCACTCGGACTGAGCGGTTGCTGAACTGCACGCCAGCACGTCGGGTACGCCGGGTTCGGCTCGTTGGCGGCCGTCAACGCTGCTCGCACCGTTGCTGATGTCGAGGTGGTCACCCAGCCCGCACAGATCGATCACTCGCCGGACCAGCCGCGTGGGGTTGAGCACCCGCAGGTGGCCGCCGGCCTGGTCGAGTTCGCGGTGGGCCTTCACCAGGATGCCGATGCCGCTGCAGTCCAGGAAGGTCAGGCCGGCAAGGTCGACAGCCAGTCGCGGGCCGAACGCCTGCACCGCTCCCGTGACCGCCTCCTGAAGTTGCGGTGCGGTGGCCGAATCTAGCTCCCCACCGACGCGCATTACGGCACCGCTGTCGGCGGGTGTGACGCAGATCTGCAGGTCCATGAACACTCCCGCCTGATCCGGCGGGGACCGGATCCTCGGCTACGAGGGGGTCCAGCGGTTGGAGACCCGACTGTGGGAATCACTGTGCCAGCGCAGACTGCTGACGGCAATGGCCCGGCTGCACCACACTCCAGCCGGGCGCACGGCTGTGCTCAGCAGCGCCGGCGTGTCACCGGTTGGCCCAGGCCGCAAGCGCAGCCTCTCCGGTGATGTGATCCAGGCCGACGGCCACGGCGCCGAGCAGCGCTCCCTCGTTGCCGTGCGCCGCGTCGAGGACCGGCGCGGGATGTGCCCTGCGGAAGTCCATCAGGCCCGCGATGTACGCGGCGCTGAAATCCTGCGGAGCACTGGCCCGCACGGGGCCGGCTGCTCCTCCGAGGGTGACGATGTCCGGGTCGAGTGCGTTGACGAGGCCGGCGATGCCGCCGGCCAGCGCGCCGGCGACCGACGCCAGGGCGCGCTGAGCACGCGGATCGCTGGGAGCGCGGTCGAGGACCTGGCAGGCATAGCCGCCGGGGTCGGCGGGAACAGGTTCACCGAGGTGTCGGGCGAGCGCGCGGCCGTCCACCTCGAGGTCCCAGCAGCCCCGCGCTCCGCAAGGGCAGCGCAGCCGCCGGTCCCCGAACGGCAGGTGCCCGTACTCCCCGCCGGCACCGGTGGCGCCGTTCACCGGCCGCCCGTCGATGATGAGGGCACCGCCGATGCCGACCTCGACGAGCAGGTGCAGCGTGGTGCCGGCGCCGGACGCGCGGCCGGTGCGTGCCTCGGCAACGCCGGCGAGGGTGGCATCGTTGCCGACCAGCAACGGCAGGTCCGAGCCGTCGACGAGCCGGGCGAGGTCGACGGGCCCCCAGCCCAGGGTGGCGGCCTGGACCAGGTGCCCGTTGCTGACGGTGCCGGCCACGGCGAGGGACACCGCGCGGATCCGATCGCCGAATCGGCGCTTCGCGCGGCTGATGGTGCGCCTCATCGCGGCCAGGACGGCGGTGGGGTCGCGGCTGACGTGCCGGCCGGACGCGAGTGGGGACGGTTGGCCGTCGACAGCGGCGAACGCGCAGCGCCAACCCCCTTGCCGTAGTTCTGCGGCCAGGAGGAGCGGGCCCTCCGGATGAGGCGCGAGGATCGTGGTCGGCCGGCCCCGACCCTGCGGCGATGCCGGTGCTTCGGCGAGCAGCCGGAGGTCGTGCAGCCGTGCGGTGATCTCGGCGGCGGATCCGCTGCTCAGGTGCAGCCGTCGCGAGACGGCCGCCCGGGTGATGCCCGGCTCTCGATGCATCAGCGTGAGAACGTCGGCGGCGGTGCGCCACCGCGACGCACGGGACCGATCGGGCTTATCGCTGGACATTCGGCGAGCTCCTCGTAATATCCTCGACTACCGAGTATATTACGTGAACCGACGGACACGCTGTCGCCGTGGATGTGAAAGGAAGCATGATGGATTCCTCCGGTGCCCGGCAGCCGCCTTGGTGGCGAGATGCCGTGGGCTACCAGGTGTACCTGCCGTCGTTCGCCGACAGTGACGGCGATGGGTGGGGCGACCTGTCCGGCGTCACCGCGCACCTGGACCACCTGTCCTTCGTCGGGGTCGATCTGGTGTGGCTCACCCCGTTCTTCACCTCGCCGATGCGTGACCACGGCTACGACGTCGCCGACTACCTCACCGTCGACCCCAGCTTCGGCGGGCCCGCCGCCCTCGCCGAGTTGATCGAGGCGGTCCACGACCGTGGCATGCGCATCATCGGCGATCTGGTGGTCAACCACACGAGCGATCAGCATCCGTGGTTCGTCGCCGCGGTGACAACTCGTACCGATCCACATCGCGCCTACTACATCTGGCGTGACCCCGCGCCGGACGGCGGCCCGCCGAACAACTGGCTGTCGCACTTCGGTGGCCCGGCCTGGACGCTCAGCCCGGCCACGGGGCAGTACTACTTGCACCTGTTCGCCCCCGAGCAGCCGGATCTCAACTGGCGCAACCCCGCCGTTGTCACCGAAGTCGACGCCGTCCTGGAGCACTGGTTCAGTCGTGGGCTGGACGGGTTTCGCATCGACACGGCGGCCTACCTGATCAAGCATCCCGATTTGCCGGACAACCCGCTGCTGCCCGGCGACCAGGTTTCCCCAGTGCGCGGAGTCACCCAGACCTGGCGCCGTCAGGAGCATCGCTACGACATCCACCAGCCCGACGTGCACGCGATCCACGAACGCTGGCGGCGGATCGCCGACCGCTACGGCGCGTTTCTCGTCGGCGAGGTCTACGAACTCGAGCCGCGGGCACTGGCGGCCTTCGTCGCCGGCGAGCGGCTGCATTCCTCGTTCTGGTTCGGGCTCGTGGAGATGGGATGGGAGTCCGACCGAGTCCACGACATGATCGCCGCGGCGGCCGCCGCGTCCCCGCAGCTGTCCTGGGTGCAGGGCAACCACGACCGGCCGCGGGCCGTCAGCCGCTACGGCGGCGGCGAGGTCGGCCGCCGCCGTTCGCTGGCTCTGCACGTACTCATGGCGCTGCTGCCCGGCACCTTCTGGCTTTATCAGGGGGAAGAACTCGGTCTGCACAACGGTGCCGTGCTCCCGGGGCAGGGGCGTGACCCGCTCGCCGCGGCCGAGCCGGGCGAGAGCCGCGACACCGCCCGCACCCCGATGCCCTGGGTCCCCGGTCCCAACTCAGGATTCACCAGCGGGACGCCGTGGCTGCCCGAGGTCGGTCGTGATCGTACGGAGACAGCCGCGCAACAGCAGACCGAACCCGGCTCGCACCTGAATGCCATCCGCCGGCTGCTCGCCACCCGCCGCCGGATCGGTGTCGCAGATCCGACGACCGCGGGCGAGCTCACCGTCGTGTCGCTGCCATCGGCAAACGGATCGCGTCACAGCGCAGCCGTCACCGCCTTCCGGCGCGGTGGTCTCTGGGCGCTGGCCAACCTCGCCGATGTCCCCAGCAGCGAGTTCTTCCTGCCCGCCCCGGCCGTATACGACACCGACGATCCCAACGTCCGCCCGGCCAGCCCGCACACCGACCGGTTTCGCCTGGCACCCCAACAGGCGCTGTTGCTGCACGAGGCAGTCCGACCAGATCGCAGCTGACTCAGTGCGGCGAGACGTCCAGGCGGCAGTCGCGCAAGCCGTCCTGGGTTTCTCCATCACCAGCATCGGCACCTGTGTCGTGCTGCTCGCCCGCGACCTCGACCTGCCCGCGACCAGGCTGGGCTGGCTACCTTCCGCCTTCGGCGCCGGGCTGTTGCTGGTCGCCGCGGTCGGCCCGCGACTGCTCCGCAACGGTCCACAGCAGACACTTCGCGTCGGGGCCGTCGTCGTGGGTGCCGGCGCGACCCTGATGGCGCTGGCCGACAACGTCACTCTCGCGGTGCTCGGCGGGTTGCTGCTGGGTCTCGGCGCCGCCGCCCTGGCCCTCACCACCCCCGTGCTTCTCGCCGGCCCGCATGCAGCGGCCCGCCTCACCAAGGCCAATGCCGCCTCCAGCACTTGCGCTGTCCTGGCTCCACTCGCCCTCGGCGCCCTGCAAGCCTGGGGGATCAACGGACGCATCGGACTGCTGGCCGTCCTTGCGCCGCTGGCCCTGCTCGCCCTCACCGGCGGCGGATCCGCCGCAACGACCGGCTCATCGGGCGGCCAATCTCAGAGTCAGCCGCCCGACGCCCGGCGAGTTGTCACCCAGCATGCCGTACGTACCCAGGTCGCGCGGCGCTGGGCCGCGGTGGTCCTCGCCGTCTGCGTGGAGTTCTGCTTCGTCGTCTGGGCCGTCGCACGACTGCAACAGACCGGGCTGGGCACGGCCGCGGCTGCCGGCCTCAGCAGCGCCTTCCCCATCGGAATGGCCACCGGCCGGCTCACGACCGCTCCCCTGATCGCGCGACTCCCGCTGGTTCCCATAGCAGCGCTTCTCACCGCGGCTGGATCGCTGCTGGTCGCCATCGGCACCACCACGACGCCTGTCACCATCGGGCTGGCCGTCGCCGGACTCGGCGTCGCCGTCCTCTATCCCCTCACCCTCGCGAGCTTGATCTCCACCCCACATCTCGGCCCGGGCGCCGGCGCTTCCCTCGGAGCGCTCGCCTCCGGTACGGCTGTCCTCTGCGGCCCTGCGGGCCTGGCCGCGCTGACCAGGACGGTCGAGCTACGCACCGCTTTTCTGGCTCCTCGCCGTTCCGTGTGGGTGACTGAGTTGATCTTCGGCCATTCTGTGGTTGTTCCTGGTGGCGTTGCCGGGACGGTCGACGGGGTGGTGGGCAGGGGGGTGTCAGGGGTGGATTTGAGTTCGATGTTCGGAG
>JBBRYN010000089.1:0-10091 GCA_038237645.1 Mycobacteriales bacterium | reverse complement strand
CGCGTTGGTGTTGTCCCGCCAGTACCTGTGCACCCGGGCGTCGTGCCCGCCGCAACCCGTACGATCGCCTGACATCCGCCGGCGTGGCGCAACTGGCAGCGCACTCGACTTGTAATCGAACGGTTCCCGGTTCGAATCCGGGCGTCGGCTCCGCTCTGACCTGCCACTCTGCACGCCGACCGACTACTCGCCCTCTGATTGACAGCAACGTTTGACAGCAACGTCACCACTCCAGAAGCTCGTTGAGTCGGTCTAGCGCCTCGCGTCGGTCGTCCATGTCGACGTGGCCGTAGACATTCATCGTCATCTCCAGCGCGGTGTGACCAGCTATCTCCATCACGACACGGGGAGAAACCCCCAGCGAGAGCAACAGGCTCACGCACGTGTGCCGGAGGTCATGTAGCCGAACCACCGGGACGCCCGCTGCCTCGCACTGCGCCTGGAACATTCGAGTGAAGTTGCGCGGCTCGATCGCTGTTCCGATCGGCGTCGTGAACACCAGGTCGGACACCGGCCACAGGTCTAGCGCCGACGCTCGCTCTGCATCCTGCCGCTCTGCGTGATGGCAAAGCGCGGTGACGCAGGCAGCCGGGAGCGGGACGGTTCGTTTCGAGCGGCGCGTCTTGGGTGGGAGGTACTGCAACCGGTGCTCGACGCGTTGCAGGGTCTGCCGCACCCGCAGTACGCGAGCGTCCAAGTCGATGTCACGCCAACGAAGGCCGAGTGCCTCACCACGCCGGAGCCCGAGCAGCACCAGGACGACGAACAGGGCGTGCAGGCGGTCGTCCCTCGTGGACTTGATGAGGGCGCGCGCCTGATCGGGAGTGAGCGGCTCGCGTTCCTCCGTGACCGGCCGAGGAGCCCGGACGAGCTTCGCGACGTTCCGAGGCAACAACTCCTCCCGCACGGCATCCTCCAGCGCGGCGCGGAGAGTGGCATGCACGTACTGCACCGACCGAGCCGCCATGCCCGATTCTTCGAGCTTGGTCAGCAAGGTCCGGAGATCCTGGGTGCTGAGCCGACCAAGACGGCGCTTGCCGATCCGAGGATTGATGTGCACGCGCACATTGATCTCGTAGCCCGCATACGTGCTGGGACGCACACGTCGTGCAGCCGTATCAGTCAGCCAAGAGGTCAGGTATGCCGCGACCGTCAACGCGGCCGGAGCGACAGGCACTCCCTGATGAACCTGGCCGACGAGCGTGACCCACTTCGCGTGCACCTCCTCCCGCGTCGCGCCGTAGACGTATCGGCGGACGCGTCCGACGCCCGGCTTGGTGACGTAGCAAGAGGCGGTCCATCGTCCATCGCGTCGCTGGTAGATCGTGCCTTCCCCGTTGGCACGCTTGCTCATGCTGCTTCCTCGGCCAGCGTCGCTACGTAGCTCGCCAGCACCGTCGCTGGCACACGACGCGAGCCGCCGATCTTTACGGAGCGAAGGTCACCGGACCGCATCAGGTCGTAGACCTTGCTGCGCCCGACGCGCAGCGCCTCGGCCACCTCCTCCGGCGTGTACATCAGCCACGGCACGACCGGTGGCGTATCGAACTGATCCACCACGGCATGGTTGGCAATCATGGTTCGGCTTGCTCCTCTCGCTCGTCCGGCTGGAGTGTCAGTCGTTCAGTTGCGCTGCTACGTCCACGCGTGTGACGGCGGGGCGTCTCTCGCGGGCGGCGTTGGCGGATGCGTTGGCGAGTGCGGCGTCTGCGAGGGTGAGCCAGCCGGAGCCGAGGTAGGTCCACTGGCCGTCAACGACGAGGGTGGAGTCGTCGTCCAGGTGCTCGGCGGTGTCGAACTCGGCCGCGCTGATGACCCGGACCCCAGAGCGGCTGGCCGGTCGGCGGGCGGCTCGCAGTGCGCCGAGGGTGGTGGAGTAGCGGCGGGACTTGGTGGAGAAGTGCCCGGCGAAGCCGAGCATGTGCGCCTTCGGGCGCAGCCGGTCGTAGTCCTCCCCCGCATCGGGTCGGCCCAGGGTTCGGCAAGCGTTCAGGAGCCTGCCGAGGTGGGTGTCTGGGGGTAGGTGCAGGCCCGGGGCAATGCGTACGGCGGTGCCACCGACAGCTTCGGTGGACTTGGTCGCGTACTTGGCGAGGTATCCGGCGACGTGCTGTTCGGTGATCTGCGCGTCAGCGATGCCGGTCCGCACGATCCGGGTGTCGATCTGCTCACCCCAGACCAGCGGCCAGCCCTCGGGCCGGTCCGGATGGCCGGGCGTGAGGATCGCCGTTGACGCCGCGGCGTCGCGGATCAGGTCGCATACGTCGGCGGCGTTCAGGCAGTCCGGCGGTGGGAGCACGGCCTCGGGGTCGGCCGGGTCGTAGCCGTCGAGCCGGAAGATGGCGTGCAGGTGGATGACGCCGCGAGCTTGGAACTCGGCCACCTTGGCGTAGCGGAGTCTCAGGGTGACGCCGTGGGCCTTCGCGACCCTGCGCAGCGACCTCGACAGCGTGTCGATGGTGCGCGCCCACAGCTTCGGCGCGTACGCGTTGAAGATGACCTGGTGGTCGTGGTCGTAGCAGTCCAGGCACAGCGGCGTGCCCACGCAGGGGGCGTCGCGGTGATGGCGGGCCGGGCACGACATGGGGCGGCCGTGCGGGCAGAACGGCCGGTCCCGGCGTGGTCGACACGGCCGGATTCTGCCGGTGCGCCGGTCGACGTTGGCCGCATGCACCGGGCCGAAGGAGGGTGCGGTGAAGGTGGCGAAGATCGCCGGATGTGTGGCGACGGTCTCGGGGACGCCTTTGCCGCCGCGCAGCCCGGATGCGATCAGGTGGTAGGTGTCATACCGGTAGGTCTCCGCGCAGGCCGGGCAGACTGAGGCGAGTCGGGAGCCGCACGGTTTGTAGAGGACGGCGTCGGGCATCGCGGCGGTGCTGAAGGTCTCGACCACTTCCCCGGTACGCGGGTTGATCGTGGTCGAGGTGCCGGACAGGCGGACCGGCCGGGCGCAGCCCTGCGCCGACGTGCCGACGGTGTGCAGCCAGTTGCCGAAGTCGGGGCGGCTGAGGCGGCTGGCGGCCCCGGACGGGTCGGCGGTGAACGCCGGGGAGGGTGTCGGTTGGGAGTCGTGCACGACCTGGGCGCCGAGCAGCTCGGCGGCGACGTTCACGGCCTGGTCGTGGGCGTCGGCGGCCGGGGCGGTGTCCCTGCCGGGCAGGCCGACGATGGATCGGAACACCGCATCGGCGGTCAGGGTGGGCGCGGTCATGGCAGGGATCACCTCCTCTCAGCGGTCGACGGTCGGGTAGGTCACGCGGTGGTGGGGTCGGTGCAGAACAGGTGCACGCCGAGCCCGGACAGGTGCGGGGCGAGCGGTGTGCGGCAGGCCGAGCAGAGCAGCGCAGCGGGCCGGGGTCGGGCGTCGGGGCGTCGCCGGTGGCGCAGGCCGTCCGGCAGGTGCCTGGCGATCGCGGCGGCGACAGCACCACTAGCGGGCGGGTCGGTCATGCGGCGGCCTGCTTGCCGCGCAGGGTGAGCCCGGCGGCGACCAGGGCGGCGATGTCGGAGTCGGTGAGGTGCGCGGCTTTGAACCGGCGTGGGATGCCACCTTCGGCGAGGAGGTAGCCGATGCCACGGCCGGAGTCGGCCGGGTCGATGTCGGTTGCGGTGTAGCCCTGTGAGGCCCAGCCCTCGCCGAGGATGATGTCGGAGGCGGCGGCGGTGGAGCAGCGCAGCGCCCAGCGGAACGCGAACAGGTCCCGCAGTGACGTCGGGATGATGTCCGCCGATGGGCGTTGGGTGGCGGCGACCACGATGACCCCGGCGGCCCGTCCTCGGGCGATCAGGTCCCGCAGGCACCGGTTGAACTGCTTCTGCTGCTCGGTCGTGCCGAACGTGGCCGAGTACAGGGCGAGTTCGTCGATGACGACCAGGGCCATGCCGCCGGCCGTTTCGGGGCCGACCTTGCGGGAGTTGTTGCCGCGCAGCCGGGTATAGCAGGCGGTCATCTCCGAGCGGAGCATCTCCAGGACGGTGATGGCCTCGTCGGTGTCCGGGCCGACAAACCACTCGGCCAGCGGCGCCCACGGGGCGAACTGGACTTCGTTGGCGTCGAACAGGTACAGCCGCAGATCCGGGCACAGCGCCGCATGCCCGAGGATGGACTGGATCCCGTTGGACTTCCCCCCGCCCGGCTCCCCGCCGATCAGCAGGTTCCGGTAGGCCAGCATCACCGACATGCGCTGGCCGTACTCATCAGCGCCCACGTCGACCGGGTCGAAGATCGACAGCCGATCCGACACCACCACCGGCCCGGACGGGCGGCCAGGCAGCCAGCCGGGCAGCCGATCGGCCACCGACCGAGGCAGCGCAGGCAGGGCGGGCAGCGCAGGCAGGACGGGCAGGGCGGGCAGGTGCAGTCGGGCGCGCAGGTCGGCGGGCAGGTGCAGGTTCATGCGGCGTGCTCCGTTCCGGCGTTGAGGGCGGTCGCGGCCAGGGCTACCCGCATGGCCCGTTCGGTGCGGCGGGTGGCGATGTCGTGCCAGTGCGGCCGGTGCCCGCAGGAGCAGCGGACGGCGGCGGCCCAGCGGCGACGGCGGTTGGTGACCCGGTAGGTCACATCGGCCACGGCGACCAGCCGCGAACCGTGCCCCCACGGGTCGTTGAAGGTGTAGATCATCGGAACGGCTCTCCTCTCAGAAGGTCGGGCTGGTGGGCGTTCATTTGCCGTCGAGCCAGGACAGGACCCGCCACAGCCACAGCAGCAGCCGGGCGATCACCGCGAGCGCGACGACCAGGACGACCCCGGACGCCGCCGCCATCAACGCGGCGACCACCTGCAAGATGACGGTCATCGCTGGGCCTCGGACTCGGCGTCGGTGGTGTCGGCCGGCCCGGTTTCCTCGAGAGCTTCGGTGGCCTCCCGGGCGGCCGGGACAGCCGACGTGACCGCGATGCGCCGAGCAACCGGCAGCAGCACCGAGGCGATCACCGCGCCGTTGAGGGTGTCCCGGCGGATCACATGCACCATCACCCGATGCGAACGGTTCGCATCGCGGGTGATCGTGACGTTGCGGCAGCGGGCACCCGCGCGGAGTTCCTCAACCCGGGCGTCGAACAGTTCGGCGGAATGTCCGACCCGGCAACGCAGCAGCAGTCTTTGCCCGGACGGTGTCGACCTCGTGCGCAGGACCAGCGGCAACCGGCCCGACGAGTTCTCCGTGCGCGTCTCTGACAGCGTCGCGAGGATCAGCCGCCGCGAGCGCGCACAGCCCAGCCGGGCGAACACCAGGCGCCGGGAACGCGGCCACCCCAGCACAACGCCGACGAGGGCGGCGGCGGCCATGTCACCCCACACCTCCGTCAGCCACGCGAAGGTCAACGCGTAGGCCAGCACGACCGGGGCCGCCAGGAGCAGCTCGGTGCGCCACCGCCAGGCCAGCCGGGAACACCAGGCCAGCACCCGCCCGGCGATCACCAGGGCCTCTCCGACGTTGTCGACCCGGTAGGCCTGATTCGTACGGACCGTCTCCTGACGGCGGCGACCGTTCCTACGCATCCGCGTTCTCCTCTCGGGTGCTGATGTCGTGCAGGCCACCGGCCGGGCAGTCGATCCCGCCGGAGCCATCCACCGGCCAGCCATGCAGCAGCCGCAACGGCAACCCACACGCCGAGCAGGCGGCCAGGTCCTCACCGCAGCGGACCTCCCCCGGCGACGACTTCGCAGGAGTCGGTCTCTTGGTCTTGGCGGCGAGCAGCCGCAACGTGTCGACCTGTGCGGCGTGGGCGCAGTCCGGGCAGTCGGCCGGCCCGGTCGATCCACAATGGATCGTGTGAGCCGTGGTCATGCCGCGTCACCCCCCCACCGCTGTTGCGCGGCCTGCCGGGTGATGCCGAGCCGGGCGGCGATCTCAGCCCAGGAGTAGCCGCTACCCCGCAGGCCGACTACCGCAGTCCGTGCGGCGTCCTCGATGTCGGCGGCCAGGTCCAGCAGCGCGGCCAGGGCCTCCACATCACCGGCGGCGATCCGGCGGCCGTGAGCCCGCACCACCCGGCGGGCGAACGCGGCGTAGTCGTCGTTCTCCACCACCCGACGAGGACGGCCCGATGTCAAGGCGGGCTTGACACCAAACCGGCCAGCAGGACGGCCCGGGTACTCGGACACCCTCGACCTCTCGCCGGTATCAGAGGCGATCCGCAGCGGGCTACCCACGACCGATCACCACCCGCACCGACTCGCGACGAGCAGCGCCGACCAGGCCGACGAGCCCCCGCCCGGCAGCAGCAAGAGCGAGCAAGACCGGGCCGCGCTCGGTGTAGACAGACCAGCCAGAAGCAGCCAGACCGGCAGCCGGGCTGTTGACGCGGGGCAGCCGCGACGGGCGGCCGTCAACGGTCCGCACCGAGCGGACGCGCACCGAGTCAGCCCTCATCGCGCCACTCCTTACGGCGGCGGTCGACCTTGGCCGAGAACATCGCGAGTTGGTCGACGCAGCGACCGCAGCGGGACGCACCTGCCTTGACGTGCCCGCCACAGACCTCGCAGCGGGTCCGCACGGTGACCGCATCGCGACGGCCGGAGGTGGCAGCCGCGACCCGGCGCACCGGAGCCTCCACGGCCTGGACGGGCGCAGGGAAGTTGTAGGTGCTCACGCAGGCGGGGCAGTACACCAGGGCCTGTCGGGAGCCGGTCGGGAACTCGGCGTGGCAGCGGAAGCAGCACCGGTCGATCACGCCGCATGGCGATACGGTCATGGGTAAGCCCTCCTCACCCTTCGGGGTTGATGGATCGGGTGGAGGACCCCCGGCCGGCGGGCCTGGAAACTCACACCGGCCGGGGGTCGACTGAGCGCCGCTCAGGCGGCAGGGGCGGCCTTGCTCGACTTGCTCGCCGGGGCGGCCATGCCGGAGGCGCGCAGGCTGTAAGCCACCCGGGGCCGGGAGCCGTTGGAGTCCGACACGTACGGCGTCACCGTCAGCCCGTCGAACTCCACCGGACGGAACGGCAGACCCGGCAGCGCCGAAGGCGGGACCGGCTGCACCTTCGCGGCGATGTTGACCTTGACGCTCTTGGCCGCGCCCCGGACCTTCTCATCACCGTCGATCACCGGCACCGCCCACATCGGCAGGCCGGTCACCTTGTCGAGCTTCTGCGCGCGTACCCCGCCGGGACGCTGCGGCGCGTCGAAGTCCGACACCGCCTCGACCTCACCGGCCACGAACGCACCGGACGGGAACACCGCATCCATGCTCATCGGGATGGGGGTCTGAACTGCCATGACTTCCTCCTAGTAGTCGCCAGCGGCCGGGGTTCCCTGGCGTTACGCTGGTAGGAGTAATACTACTCGCAGTTTTCCTGCGGGTCAACAATAATCTTGCGGGTCGTGGGTCGGCCCGCGTGGAGGAGGTCGACATGCAGGACACGCTCGGGCTGGTGGTGAGATTCACCCTGAAGCCCGGCCACGAGCATGCGTTTGACCAACTCGTCGCCGAGACAGTGCCGTCCATCCGGGCGGCTGAGCCCGGTACGTTGGTATACGCCTGCCACGGGGTGCGCGACGCTCCGGAGCAGCGCATGTTCTACGAGCTGTACCGCAACGTCGACGCGTTCCAGGCGCACGAAGAACAGCCACATGTCGTGCGCTTTCTCGCCGAGCGCACGCAGCACGTTGACCGCGTTGACGTTGACTTCCTCGCCCTGGACGATGCTGTCGGCATTCCCCAGGACGGAGCGTAGAACCGACAGTGTCCACTTTGGACGATGCCACTCTCGGCGAGCGAGTCGCGGACCTTCGGCGGCGGCGAGGGCTCTCACAGAAAGAGCTGGCGGTTGAACTCGGCCGATCTGAGAGCTGGGTCTCTCAGGTCGAGCGCGACGTCCTACCCGTCGAGCGCGTCTCGGTGCTCCAGGCGCTCGCAGACGCACTAGGCGCAGCCACCACCGACCTCCGACCCGGAGCGACACAAGCGGGGGGTCCCGCAACAACGGCGCATTCCCCCGAGCTGGACGCACTCCGACTCGCCCTGACCGGTCATCCAGCGATGACCAGCCTGCTCGGCGGACCGGAGCCCGCACATGCCGACTTCGGCAACCTCGACGCACGAGTCGCCGACGCATGGCGGCTAACGCACGCGTCGGAGTTCAACGCCTTGTCTAGCCTCCTCACGCCGCTCCTGCTCGACCTTGAACGTGTTGTCCGGGCGAAGCGCGGGCGACAGCACGTCGAGGGTGCGCGGCTCCTCACCAGCGCCTACCAGGCGGCGTCGGCGGCGTTCGCTCGGCAGGACGAGGCGGACGCCTCCTGGGTCGCGGCCGACCGAGCCAGCCGATGGGCTGAGGACGCGGGCGACCCCCTCGCTGTCATCGCCGCAGCATTCCGGATGGGGCACGCCTTCGTGACCCTGCGTCGACTCGACCAGGCCGAGCACGTCGCCGAGCAAGCCATCCGGGCGCTACGGCCCTTGACCGCGACAGACGACTGCCCACCCGAGGCGCAGGCCCTCTACGGCGCAATGCATCTCCTGCTCGCCGTCGTCTCTGCCCGCGAAGGCGACCGAGCCGCGACCAAGCGAACCATCACGGAAGCCCGCAAGATCGGCCAGCGCATCGGAGCCGACCGCAACGACTACAACACCGAGTTCGGCCCCACCAACGTCGAACTGCACGCCGTGTCCACCGCCGTCGACCTCGGTGACGCAGGCGAGGCCATCGACCTCGCCTCCGGAATCGACGCAAGCGGGCTATCCCCCGAGCGCCAATCCCGGCTCGCCATCGACCTCGCACGGGCACACGTCCAACGCCGACACATCGGCGACGCCGTAGCAGCCCTGCTCGAAGCCGAGGCGCAGTCACCTGAGCAAGTGCAGACCAACGCACTCGCCCGCGAGGCCCTCCGTGACCTGCTCGGTCTGGCCGGACGACGAGCGACGCCGGAGCTGCTCGACCTGGCTCGCCGTACCGGAGCGACAAGATAGCTCGCCCAACCCCCCCGGCGGAAACTTTCTCTACGAGATCAAGGCGGCTCGCTGCGCTCGCCGCAGCGCACGGGCCGGGCTGCGCCCGGCCTCCCTCAATCCCGGCCGGGCTCCGCCCGCCCGTGCGCCCGGCAACGCAGAAAAGCCCCGACCCCGGCGAGACGATCCACCAGGACCAGGGCGAGCTTCGACATCGGCGGCGGCCGGGTCCAGCCCTCTACGCCGCCCATCGTCCATCAGGCCCGGAACGCCGCGTCAAGGACGCCTACGGCGGTCGCACGCGACTCGGCTACGCCGATCCTTGACCCGACAACCCGGACCCGACGAACTGGCGACTACGAGGACTTGCCCCTCAGACTGAGCGCTCTCCTTTGACAGCAGCAATGACAGCAACCGTGTCGGACCAATGGCGACCGGGTATGCCCGAGGAGCGGCACACCGAGCATTAGAGGCATCGCTCCGGACGATTCTGGAGCCCCTGCCGAGCCTTGTAATCGAACGGTTCCCGGTTCGAATCCGGGCGTCGGCTCTGCTGTGACCTGCGGAAACGTGCTCTATGCGAGTCCATGGCATGAACATGGCATGAACTTCTGGCGCTTGTCGCCCCTCGTGACTGAGCAGAGTCGCATCTGCGAACAGTCGCACGCTGGTGACCCGCCTGATCGCGTGTTGCCTCGCCTTTGCAAGGCGGGGGTTGGCGTTCGAATCCGATCGTCTTCGCCGTTGATGTCGCGGCCGTCGTGCACGCGTGCGTCGGGACATTGGTCCCTACCGAAACCAGTGCGGTTCAAGCAGCACCGACACTGGCCCGGCGACAGCAGCAAATTGACCGGTTCCGCTGGCCGCGGTGGGTCTCGACGTGACCACGCACCTCCGTCATGGCACCTGGCGCGCCACAGGCACGACGCCCCCCAGCGTCACTGGCTACCTCGCCCGGCGTCGCCTGCCGCGTTCGCCATGACGAAGCCGGCCCGGCCGCCTTGGGCGAGTGCCGAATAGAACTGCTGGATCCACAACCTTCAACGTGTCACAAGCGAGATGTGTCTGACCAAATGCACCAGTTCAGGGTTGTAATACCCAGCCACTGGCGGCCTGTCATTGGTGATCCTTTCGTAGCTCGCGGTTGGCGGCAAGGCGTTGCTGTCGGGCGGCGGTGAGGCCGGCGCGGCGGGCGG
>JBBRYN010000088.1:0-10102 GCA_038237645.1 Mycobacteriales bacterium | reverse complement strand
ATCAAAGACGCCGCCCGCGTGGCGTTCGGGTTCCGCAACCTCGACAACCAGCGACGCCGGGTACGGTACGCCTGCACCAGGCGACAACGCCTGGCAACCGTCACATGAGGGTCACTTCCCCCTCAACTTCGAAGAGCCCTTTTCACCGTACGTCGATAAAGACCAATTCCGGGCACCGGAAGTCACCCCACAGGGTGACGTCGTCGCAGCCCGAATCTGCAATTCACCGGTTACCTTTGTGCCAAGGCCGATCCAGTCTCGGAAGACGGCCACAGAAGCAGGGGAAAGGCTCGTATGAACAGCAATTTCTCGAGGCGGAAAGCGCGGCTGACAATTGTCGTCGGACTCGCCGCCGCCGTCGCCGTGGGTTTCGCGACACCGGCCTTCGCTGCCAGCGGGTCGACCAGCTCCTTCAGCCTCAAGACCGGCGGGCTCGTCACCGTCGGCCCGCTGAGCGCCAGCTCCTGTAACCCGGGCACTTGTACGCCGGACAGCCTGGCCAGCGCCAGCGTGCCCGGCGTGCTCAGCTTCGGTGTCCTCGACACGACGGCCACCGCGACGGGTGCGTCGGCCAGCGTCGCCGACCTCAGTGTCCTGGCGGGCATCAACGCTACCGTGATCAGCTCGCAATGCTCGATCAACCCGACCACCGGTGGCGTCTCGGGCAGCGCGTCGCTGGTGAATGCCACGGTCACCACCCCGCTGGGCGGCCCGATCAGTATTGTGTCCAACCCGGCGCCGAACACCAGCGTGGTGGTCCTCAACCCGTCGATCGCCTCCATCGTGCTCAACCGGCAGACCACCGCCGCTGACGGCACCCTGACCGTCGACGCGGTCTACATCTCGCTGCTCAACCTGCAGACCATCACGATCTCGTCCTCGAGCTGCGCACCGCGGACCGCGGGCGTGCCCATGGCCAGCGGCAACGGCCTGCTGCTCGGTGGCGGATTGCTCGGCATGATGGTTCTGGGATACCTCGGCAAGCGTCGCTGGTCGCTGGCCAAGCACACCGCCTGATCCTGCTGACCGGACGTCGTTCCGGACCAGTCGCCGGAGCGCCTTCGACCCCCCAGGTCGAGGGCGTTCCGGCGTTCTGTCTGCACCTGTCGCCTCCGGCGTTCTGTCTGCACCTGTCGCCTCCGGCGACCTATTGATCCGTCGCCTCCGGCGACGCATCGGCTGGGCCACTCGGGTGACGCCGGGTCGAGTTGCTTGCGTTCCCCCAGGGGAGGGGCGACCGTAGTGAGGTCACCCACCGTACGGGCTCGATCCGACGCGGTAGGTGTGTCTGGGGGGGCAACGATCCGCGGCCACTGAGCCGGTCACCACTCCGCACATCAGGAGAGGTCGCGGGGAGCCAGTGGTGAGACCGACCCGGGTACGGCACTTTGTCGTAGTTACGGGGAGGGCCCGCATGACGCAGCACGATTCGTTCGACCTCACGAACGCTGCCGACCTGTGGTCGCGGATAGTCCGCGCCGAGGTCGTCGAGCGGCTCGGCGCCATCGGCGAGCTGACCCGCAGCTGTGTCTTCATGGCCACCGTGAGCAATGGCACGATCGCCGCCCTGACCGGGACGATCGACCTGTCGATGGTGGTCTCGGGTCATGCCCTGCAGCAGCCGGGCCGTGGCGTGGCCGCGCTGCGCGACGCCGATCTGCCCGCCCTCAAGCGGCAGGTCGCGGCCGCGCTGGCCGGCCACCCGCCGGCGCCCTACGAATACCGCTACTGCGACACGCAGGGGAGCGAGCGAAGCCTGCGCTGCCTGCTCACGGTGGTCGATTCCGCGGACCTGCCGCCGGGGATGCAGCAACCGGCAGTGCTGGGCGTCGTGCACCTGCCGGCACCAGAGGCAAGTCCGTCGCGGCAACTCGCCGAGGCGCGGTTGTTCGGGCGGGTGTTCCAGCGGTGGATCTGTGCCGGCGCGGCGCAGCGGCCGGTGGTCGAAGAGGCGATTGCCATCGCGGCGGAGGCGTTGCAGATCGTCGGCGCGGACAGCCGGCAGGCGGCTGAGGCAATGCTGCAGGACCGGGCGGCGATGGAGCTGCGGCTGGCCTCCGACGTCCATGACGGAATGTGTCAGCAGCTGGCATCAGCGGCCGGAATCCTCTCTGTCGTGACCGCGGCCGTGGACCGCGGAGACGTGACCAGGGCGCGGGAGCAACTCGAGGTGGGCAGCGGCCTCGTCGACGAGGCGATGGCCGCGAGCCGGGCAGCGCTCAGCGGCCTGCAGCCGCCGGCGTTCGATGACGCCGCCCTGCCGGTCGCGCTGCGGCGCCTCGCCGAGAAGTTCGCACCGACCGCAGTCCTCTACCTCGACATCGACGCGGATGTGACCCTGTCCGAGCCCGCCCGTCAGCACCTCCTGCGGATCGCGCAGGAAGCGCTGGCCAACGTGCACAAGCATGCCGACGCCGGGCTGGTCGAGGTCGCGCTGCTCGACCTGGGAAGCCACGTGCAACTGCTCGTGCGCGACGATGGCCGCGGGTTCTCGCCGCGTGACAGGGCGGCTCCGGGCGACGGCGCCTTCGGGCTGCCGTCGATGCACGGGCGGGCGGCGTTGCTCGGCGGGCGGCTGGATGTGGCCAGCACCCCAGGTTCTGGCACCTGCCTCGACCTTCGGGTGCCCAAGCGGTCGATCCGATGACACTGAGCATCGCTGACCGGGAGCGCGGCGACCTGCCCGTCACCGGACCCGCGCGCGTACTCATCGTCGACGACCACCCGATGATTCGCCGGGGGCTGCAGGAGATGCTGCGCGAGTCCAGCACGGTCGAGGTCGTCGGTCAGGCGGAGACCCTGGCCGACTGCGTCCAGGCCGTGGACGGCTTGCAGCCGGACGTCGTACTGCTCGACATCAACCTCGGCGCTGACAACGGCTTCGACGTCTGCGCGGAGATACTTCGCCGGCGTCCGGCGACCAAGGTGATTTTCCTGTCCGCCCACGACGACGAGGCGCATCTGTGCGAGGCGGTGCGGGTGGGCGGCAGCGGCTACCTGCTCAAGGGTGTGCATGCCGAGCCACTGGTCAACGCCATCGAGCGGGTGAGGTGCGGGGAGACCGTCATCGACCCCGAGATTCTCGGCCACCTGCCCAGCGGCCCGGCCGGGCGCGGTCGCTCCCACGACTGGCCGGGGGCGACCCGGGGCCTGACCCGCCGGGAGTCCGAGGTGCTGCACGAGATGGCCCAGGGTCTCGACAACCGGCATATTGCCAGACTGCTGTTCATCAGCGAGGAAACGGTCAAATCCCACGTGAAGGCCGTTCTGCGCAAGTTGCAGGCCGGCGACCGGGTGCAGGGCGTCGTCATCGCCTTGCGCGATGGCATCGTGCGCTGAGCCGGCGCCACGGGCCGCTGGCTGCGGTGCAGTGGTGGCCGTGGCGGGAGTGGGACCTCGGCGGCCGCCGGCCGACGTCTGGGAGGATTGGCGCCATGTGCGGTCTCCTCACGTTCGTCAGTGCCCATGGCAAGGTCGCGGCCCATCGCGACGGGATTGCCGCCGCACTGGAGTCACTTCACCATCGCGGGCCCGACGAGACGGGCGTGACGGTCGCCGGTGACGAGGTCGTCTTCGGATACAAACGGCTGTCGATCATCGACGTCGAGAAGAGCCACCAGCCGATGGAGTATGCCGACGGCCGGTACGTCCTGGTTTTCAACGGCGAGATCTACAACTACCTCGAGCTGCGTGCCGAGCTGGTAGAGCAGGGTGCGGCCTTCGCCACCGACGGCGACTCCGAGGTGATCCTTGCCGCCTACCACCACTGGGGGCCGGAGTCGGTCAGCCGGCTGCGCGGGATGTTCGCCTACCTCGTCTGGGATCGGCAGGAACAGCGGCTCTTCGGTGCCCGTGACCCCTTCGGCATCAAGCCCATGCACGTGATGGAGACCCGGGAAGGCGTCTATTTCGCCAGCGAGAAGAAGGCGCTGATGCCGTTCCTCTCCACCGCCAGCGAGGGGCTGGACACCGAGGCGCTGCAGCACTACCTGACCCTGCAGTACGTGCCGGAGCCGGCCACCCTGCACGAACGCATCCGCAAGGTCGAGAGTGGCATGTCGGTGTCGTGGAGCCCGGGCGGCCAGCTCACCTACTCGCGGTATTTCCGTCCCGCCTTCGACCCGACGCCGGTGGACGACGCGGACAAGCTCCACCGCTCCATCCGCGAGGCGCTGGAGGAATCGGTCCGCATCCACCTGCGCAGCGACGTGCCGGTGGGCGCGTTCCTGTCCAGCGGCATCGACTCGACCGGCATCGTCGCGCTGGCCAAGAAGCACAAGCCGGACATCCTCACGTTCACGGTCGGCTACGACGTCGCGGGCTACTCCGAGATCGACATCGCCCAGCAGTCCGCGCGCTGGCTGGGCGTGACGACGATCCCCACGACGATCGACGCACAGCAGATGATGGACGCCCTGCCGCGCATCATCTGGTATCTCGACGACCCGGTTGCCGACCCCGCCCTCGTCCCGTTGTACTTCGTCGCCCAGGAGGCGGCCAAGCATGTGACGGTCGTGCTGTCCGGCGAGGGCGCCGACGAATTCTTCGGCGGCTACAACATCTACCGCGAGCCCCTGTCGCTGCGTCCGCTCAGCGTGCTGCCGTCGGCCCTGCGCAAGGGGATGCTGGCGGTCTCGCACGCCATCCCCGAGGGTGTCCGGGGCAAGAGCCTGCTGGAGCGCGGTGCCACGCCGATCCGGGAGCGCTACTACGGCAACGCCCGGATGTTCACCGAGGAGGAGAAGCGGCGTCTGCTGGTGCACTACGACCCGCGGGTGTCCTATCTGGAGATCGCCAAGCGGTTCTACGACGAGGCCGCCGGCTACGACGACGTGACCAAGATGCAGTACGTCGACCTCTTCACCTGGTTGCGCGGCGACATCCTGGTCAAGGCCGACCGGATGTCCATGGCGCACTCGCTGGAGTTGCGAGTGCCCTTCCTCGACACCGGCGTGTTCGAGGTCGCAGCCAAGATCCCGCTCGAGCAGCGGATCACCAAGCAGAGCACCAAGGTGGCCCTGCGGCGCGCGCTCGGCGGGCTGGTCCCGCCGCACGTGGTCGAGCGGCGCAAGCTCGGCTTTCCGGTGCCGATCCGGCTCTGGCTCAAGGACGTGATGTATGACTGGGCGCTGTCCATCGTGGACGAGAGCGGCACCGACGAACTGATCGACAAGGGCTTCGTCCGCAACATGCTGGTCGAGCACCGGGCCGGCGAGGTCGACCGCAGCCGCAAGATCTGGACCGTGCTGGTGTTCATGCTGTGGCACGCCATCTACGTCGAGCACCGGATCGACGCCGCGCCACCCAGGGCGGTCTCCCGGCATCAGGCCGGCGGGCTCGCCGGCTCGTAGGCGAGCCAGCGGATGGTACGGGTGAGGGTGACCGGCCGGTCGAGATCCATGCCGGTGTCAGCGGCCCACCGGCGCACGCCGTCACAGACCGCCTCCAGTTGCTCCGGCGGGTAATCCCACGTCCAGGAGAAGATCTGCTGTTCGCACGTGCGGAGATCTTCGGCCAGCGTGACGGTCACCGGGAAGGGCACCGGCGGCAGCTCACGGACCGCGGCCCGTCCGGCCAGGTAACCGGCCACCTCGGCAGGGTCCGTGGCGCCCGGCCGGGTAGCGCTGACCCCGTACGCGGCGGCGACCCGCGCCACCGGTTCCTGCCACGGGGCGATCACCCTGCCACCGAAGTCGACCAGGAGCACGCCGCCGGGCGCCAGCACCCGCAGGGCCTCGTCGACCGCCGCCCGCCAGGCGGGTATCAGGTGCAGGACGTGGCAGGCCAGGACGGCGCCGCACGACGAGTCGGCCAGCGGCAGGCGGGTGGCGTCGCCGACGATGAGGGGGAACGGCGCCTCTCCGCCGGCCTTGCGGGCGATCCGCTCAAGCATGGCGGGCGCGAGGTCGAGACCGACCAGGTCCACACCATGCTGGTGCAGGGGCAGCGCGATGCGTCCGGTGCCGGCGCCGATCTCGAGGCAGGTGCGCCGCCCGGCCAGTTCGGCCGCCAGCAGGCCCGTCACCCGTTCGCCGACGGCGGGAGGCAGGGCCCGCGTCGCGTCGTAGTAGTCCGCAGCCCGGGTGAAGGAGCCGGCTGGCTCAGCGGCCGGCGGCGGGCTCACGCGAACACCACGAGGCTGCGGGCACCCCGGCCGGCGGTCATGTCGTCGAAGGCCGATTCCACTTCGTCGAGCCCGATCCGCCGGGTCACCAGGGCGGGCAGGTCGAGTGCACCGGAGCGCAGGTGGGAGATGAGCCGGGGTACGTCGCGGGCCGGGTCGGCCGAGCCGTAGACGCAACCGGACAGGGTGCGGCCGTAGTGGACCAGTTCGAGCGCGTTCCACACAGCCGGGTCGTCCCGGCCGCCAATGCCGACGACGACCGTGTGCCCACCGCGGCGGGTCAGCGACCACGCCGACCGGATCGTCGCCGCGCGGCCCACGCACTCGACCGCGACGTCGACCCCCCGGCCGCCGGTCACCCCCCGTACCGCCGCCGGCAGGCCGTCATCGGGGGCAAACGCGGCATCGGCGCCCAGGCTGGTGGCCAGCGCGCGCTTGCCGCCGTCCGGGTCGACGGCGATCAGCGGAGTGGCTCCGGCGATCCGGGCGCCCTGGACGGCGGCCAGCCCGACCCCGCCGAGCCCCATCACGAGCACGGACTCGCCGGTGCGCACCGCGGCCGTGTTGACGATGGCGCCGACGCCGGTGAGCACCGCGCAGCCCAGCAGCGCCGCGGTGTCGAGCGGTATGTCCCCGGGCAGCGGGAACACCGCGCGGGCCGGCACCACGGTCTCGGCGCCGAAAGTGGCGGTGCCAAGGCCGGGATAGACCGGCGTACCGCCGACGGTGCCGTACGGCTCGCTTGCCGCGTCGAGGGCGCGCTCGCACAGCCAGGGCTCGTCGGCCTGACAGAACCAGCAGGTACGGCAAGGGGGTGCCCAGACCAGCAGCACCCGGTCGCCGGTGGAAATGCCGGTCACCGCAGCGCCGACCGCCGCGACGACACCGGCGCCCTCGTGGCCGAGCACCGCGGGGACCTGCTGCCGGAGCGGCCCGCGGGCCAGGGAGAGGTCGGAGTGGCACACCCCGGCGGCGGTCAGCCGCACCCGCACGTCGGAGGGCCCGAGGGGCCGCAGGTTCACGTCGGCGACACACATCGTCGCACCCACCTCGGCCAGCACCAGCGCGGCGACCACGGGCGTACCTCCTACGGGTCGGCGATTTCCGCGTCAACCTAACCGGCTTGACCTGGCCTCGCGGTCATGGGCCTCGATCGGGCGACCCGCTGGCCGGCCGGCGCCGTGATCCGGGAGCCGATCGGGCAGGTGCTGCCTGCTCTCGTTCGGCACGGCCACCGGCAACGGGCTGACCATCCCGGGCCCCCGTAGACTCGCCCCCGTGGCGGTGCGTACGGAACACGAGGACACCGCGACCGCCGAAGTCCGTGAGGCAGCCCAGCGCAGTCGTGACCGCCGCTGGCGCATCGTCGCGGTCACCTGCTATTTCGCCGGTTTCCTGGCCTACTGGAAGATCGTCGGCCTGCCCACCGACCCGGTTCTGATCTTCCTGTTCCTCTGGGTCGGCATCGCCGCCTGGAACGCTGCTGCTCCGTGGCGCGACCACCTGCGATTCGTCCGCGACTGGGCCGTCCTGATCGGGGTCATCGTCGCCTACAACTTCAGCCGTGGCGCGGCGGACAACCTCGGCTTCCCCCTGCACGTGACCGAGCCCATCCGCGTCGACGCCTGGCTCACCGGATGGTTGACCGGCGGCAAGATTCCAACGCTCTGGCTGCAGGACCACCTGTACACGCCCGAGCACGTGCACTGGTATGACGTGGTGGGCTCCTTCGTCTACTTCTCGCACTTCGTGACAGCCATGATCGTCGCCGCTGTGCTGTGGGTGCGCAGCCGCGGCGCGTGGGCCGCGTTCATGCGGCGGTTCATCGCCCTCGACCTGATCGGCCTGGCCATCTACATCGGGTATCCCATGGCTCCCCCCTGGTGGGCCGCCATGCACGGCCCGTTGACCGCCGGGCGGCTGAACACCGGCTGCGACCTGCCCCCCGTGCTCTCCGCGGCGCCGCGGATCACCAACTGTGGCTGGGACGCCATCGGGCTGCACTCGGCCGGTCGCCTGGTCACGAAGGGGCAGGGGGTGGCCAACCCGGTGGCCGCCATGCCTTCGCTGCACTCGGCATTCGCGCTGTTCGTGGTGCTGTTCTTCATCCTGCGGATCCGCAAGCTCTGGACACTGCTCCTGCTGCTCTACCCCCTCGCCATGGGCGGGGTCCTGATGTACTTCTCGGAGCACTATCTGATCGACATCCTGGCGGGCTGGGCCGTCGCGCTACTCGCCCTGGCGCTGGTCGGGCTGGGTGAGCGCTGGTGGGCCGGTCGCCGGGCTCGGCCCCCCGGAGGACCCGATGCGCATTCCGCTGCTCACCAGTGACTTCCTCGACCGCGGGGCCACGACCTACGGCGACCGTACGGCGGTCATCGACGAGCCCGACCAGCCGGCCGCCTCGCTCGACCGGCTGACCCTGGGCCAGGTCGCCCACCGCGCCAGGGCGATCGCCGCCGGATTCGACGAGCTGGGGATCGCCGCCGGCGAGCGGGTCGCCGTGGTCAGCCACAACGCCGCGCGGTTGCTGGAGTTGCTGTACGCGGTGCCGGCGTCCGGCCGGATCCTGGTGCCGGTGAACTTCCGGCTGCGACCGGAGGAGGTCGGCTACATCGTCGAGCACTCGGGCGCTTCGGTGCTCCTGGTCGATCCCGAGGTCGATGGCCCGCTTTCGGACGTGGGGGCGGCGCATCGGATCGTGCTGGGCACGGCATCCGACCAGGCGCTGCTCCGGCCGGACCGCGAGCCGGCGCCCTGGCCGGAGCCTGACGAGGATGCGGCAGCGACGATCAACTACACCAGCGGCACCACGGCCCGCCCCAAAGGAGTGCAGCTCACGCACCGCAACATCTACCTCAACGCGCTGACGTTCGGCCTGCACGCGGGCGTCACTGACCGCGACGTCTACCTGCACACGCTGCCGATGTTCCACGCCAACGGCTGGGGGATGCCGTGGGTGCTCGCCGGCCTGGGCGTGCCGCAGGTGGTGCTGCGCAAGGTCGACGGCGGCGAGATCCTCCGCCGGGTCGGCCGGCACGGCGTGACGTTGCTCTGCGCGGCTCCGGCGGTGGTCAGGGCCGTGCTCGAGGCCGGTGCGAGCTGGGCCGGGGAGATCCCCGGCCGGGGTCGGGTACGGATCATCTGTGCCGGCGCGCCGCCCCCGACCCGCACCATCGCCCGGGTCGAGGCCGAGCTCGGGTGGGAGTTCGTCCAGATCTACGGACTCACGGAGACCGCGCCACTGTTGACGATCAACCGGACGCGCGCCGAATACGACGACCTGCCGGCCGACGTGCGGGCTGCACGGCTGTCCCGGGCCGGGGCACCCGCGATCGGCGTCCGGCTCGATCTCGCCGAGGACGACGAGGTGCTGGCCAGGTCCAACGTGATCATGGCGGGCTACTGGCGCAACCCGGAAGCGACTGCAGAGGCGTTCGAAGGGGGATGGTTCCACACCGGCGACGGTGGCGAGATCGACGAGCAGGGCTATCTGACGATCCGCGACCGCAAGAAGGACGTGATCATCACCGGTGGCGAGAACGTCTCCTCGATCGAGGTCGAGGACGTCATCTACCAGCACACCGGCGTCGCCGAGGTCGCGGTCATCGGGATCCCCCACGAGCGATGGGGGGAGACCGTGACCGCGCTGGTGGTGCGGGCCGAGGGATCCACGGTGGGTGGGACCGAGATCATCGCGCACTGCAAGGCGCGGCTCGCCGGTTTCAAGGCGCCGACGACGGTGGAGTTCCGCGAGTCCATTCCGCGCACGGCCACGGGCAAGGTGCAGAAGTTCAAGCTGCGGGAACCGTATTGGACCGGTCGTGAGCGACAGGTCAACTGGGCTCTTCGAAGTTGAGGGGGAAGTGACCCTCATGTGACGGTTGCCAGGCGTTGTCGCCTGGTGCAGGCGTACCGTACCCGGCGTCGCTGGTTGTCGAGGTTGCGGAACCCGAACGCCACGCGGGCGGCGTCTTT
>JBBRYN010000087.1:0-10365 GCA_038237645.1 Mycobacteriales bacterium | reverse complement strand
TTTGGTGTAGGAACCGCCAAACCTAGGTCAGCGCCCGTGCGCGTCTCCCAACCCCGAACACGCCACCCCATCGCCTTACGCAGCAGGGCCGTTAGCTGCCCTCAAGCGCCGATCCGACCCACATCGATGCCGGGAGAGCCCCAATTCTTATCTGCACCAGTGTGCGGACCAAGAGTGCACGGACGGAGTTTCGATGGTTGTTCCCCCGGCACCGAGACTCGGAACATTCGATTCGGCGATTGTCCGGTCATGCTGCTCTGCTGTTCCCGGGGCCCGCAACATGGCCGGTCGTGGGCTGGAATGCTGCTAACCATGTGGGCGGCGCTTGGCCTGGGTGGTGTGCTCGCGGTGCTCACAGGGGCGCTGCCGACCAGTGATGCCCGGGAGGTCGCGCTTACCCGTGGTGGACCGATTATGGGCTTTCTGGTCGCGGTCACGGTGTTGGCCGAGTTGGCTGACCGGGCCAGGGTCTTCGATGCCGCGGCGGGATTGTGCGCCCGGGCGGCCCGCGGCTCGACTCTGCGACTGTTCCTGCTTGTCGCCGCACTGGCGACGTTGACCACGATCGGGATGAGCCTGGACACAACCGCGGTGCTGCTGACGCCGGTCGTGCTCGCGTTGACGTCTCGACTTGGTCTGGCGCCGTTGCCGTTCGCGTTGCTTGCGGTGTGGCTGGCCAACACCGCCAGCCTGCTGTTGCCGGTGTCCAACCTGACCAACCTGCTCGCGGTTCAGCGACTGAACTTGTCGACCCTGTCGTTCGCCGCACGCATGGCGCTGCCCGAGCTGGTCGCTGTCACCGTGACCGTCGCCTATCTCGGATCGATCTATCGGCGCCAGCTCGGCGGGAGGTATGAACCGCCGGGGCCGGTGGCTGTGGCGGATGCGGTGTTGTTTTGGATCTGCGCTGCGGCCTGCGCCGCGCTTGCTCCCCTGGTGCTGCTCGGCGTACCGCCGTGGGCGGCTGCCGCGCCGTGCTCAGGCGTGTGCGTGATCGCGTTCGCCCTGCGGAAACGTAAGGATCTGGCCATGTCGCTGCTGCCGTGGCGGATCGTGGTCTTCACCGAGGGCCTGTTCCTACTTGTGAGCGCGCTGGCTCGTCACGGCGGTGCCCGGCTGCTGGCACACCTGACTGGCCACTCTGCGCTGGCGACCACGGCGGTCGCTGGCGCCGCGAGCAACGCGATCAACAACCTGCCCGCCTACCTCGCCGTCGAGACCACCGTCCCGGCCGGGCAGCCGACGCAGCTGCTGGCCGCCCTGCTGGGCACCAACGCCGGTCCGCTGATCTTGATATGGGGATCGCTGGCCACAATCCTCTGGCGCGATCGCTGCCGCGCTCGCGGACTGGTGGTGACCCCCGCCCGCTTCGCCCTCGTCGGTCTCGGCGGCGTCCCCCTGGTTCTGCTCAGCACCTGGGCGGCCCTCATCCTCACCGCCTAGCGAGCGAGTCCGAGCCTGGTTCGACTTACTGTGCCGGTGCGACGGCGATCGTCCGCGGTTTTCGCGCATCTCTAGGGGGACGTTGCGCGGCGGGCGGCAGCGAGGTTGTCTCCCGGACGTCTATGTCGAGGCTGCCGTTTCCGCCGCCGGCCGGTAGCCGACGAGGGGTAGGAAGGCGACCAGCGCGACGGCTTGGACGATGACGATGAAAGTGATGGCGCTATCGACAGACACGTCGTAGAGCACACCGATCAGGGCCGCGCCGGCCATCCACGCGAGCCCGTAGATCGCGGTGAAGGTGCCGTAGCCGACGCCGCGGCGTTCGCGCGGAACGAGGTCGGCGACGGCGGCGCGCATGGCGGACTCGTGCACGCCCATCACGACACCCCACAGCGCGGTACCCAGCCAGACCAGCGGGACTGAGGTAGAGAACGACCAGAACGGCACGATCGCACCGAGGATCGGGAGTACGACGAAGCCGCGCAGCCCGACCCGGTCATACACGGCGCCCCAGGCGAGCGCGGCCAGCCCCATCGCGACGGCGTACATGATCGGGATCTGGGCGGCGGCGACGATGTGGCGGTGTTGCAGGTGGTAGCCGAGCAGGGCGAAGGTGGCGAAGCCGGTCAGGGTGAGGGCGGTGAAGGTCGCGTATTGCCAGTAGACGCGGCTGAAGCCGCGCAGCCCGATCGGTTTGGTCTGCAGGGCGTGCACGCTCGGGTCCTACGCGCCGGGCTGCGGTACTTGCCTACGTAGGTAGGCAAGGTGAGCAGTGCCAGCGCACCGGGGATGGCCAGAACGGCGAAGCCGGTGGTGTAGCTGTGATGCGCGGCGAGGAGGGCGGCGACGACGAGCGGGCCGATCAGAGCGCCGGGCTGGTCCAGTGCCTCGTGGACGGCGAACACCCGGCCGCGGCCGAGATCGACGCTGGCTTCGGCGAGCATCGTGTCGCGGGCGGGGGTGCGGACGGCCTTGCCGAACCGCTCGCCGACGATGAACATGCACGCCAGCCTCGGCGGTCCAGCGACGGCCAGCAGCGGGACCGAGACCATCGTGATGGCATAGCCGGTGATCGAAATCGCCCAGTGCCGGCCAGTGCGGTCCGAGAGCCGTCCGGTAAACAGCCGGAACACCAGCGAGACCGCCTCGCCGACCCCGGTGATGACGCCCACGAGCGCGGCCGGAGGCGCCCAAGCTGGCCAGGTAGGGGCCGATGATGCTGCGGGCGCCCTCATAGACGAAGTCACCGAGGCCGCTGACCAGCCCGAAGACGAGGACGAACCGCATCGGTCCGACCCGGTTTGCGCCCGCCGCCGTGTCCGGGGTCGAGGGGTGGTTCACAGCAGTGCCAGTCCGAGTCCGGCCGAGGCAGCCGCGAGCCCGGCGGCGAAACTGCCGACGATGTTGATGCTCGCCTCGAGCAAGTCACCGGTTTCGGCGAGCGCGAGCGTTTCCCAGGCCCAGGTCGACAGGGTCGTGTAGCCGCCGGCGAATCCGGTGCCGATAACCACGGTCGCGGTGGTGTCCAGTCCGTGATGCAGCGCGAGGCCGGTCGTCAAGCCGAGCAGGAAGCTGCCGGTGATGTTGATGATGATGGTGCCGTACGGGAAGTCGCCGCGGGTGCGGTGCTGCACCAGTTGGTCGATGAGGTAACGCACGACGGCACCGACACCCGCGGCGAGCGCGACAGCGACAGCGACCATCAGGTGCCCTTGCGGCTGCTGCGGTCGGGTTTGGCGACGTAGCGGATGACCTCGACGTCGTCGAAAATGACCAGCCCGCCGGTGACCAGTTCGTCAAGCTGCGGCAAGAACGCCTCGATACTTTCAGGCACGTCGACAATCACGATCGCGATGGGCAGATCTTCGGACAGGCTGAGCAGATGCGCGGTGTGTAGATGCCCGGTCACGCCGAACCCGGCCGCGCCCCGGAAGAGCGAGCAGCCGGCCAGGCCGGCGCGCCGCGCACGGTCGATGATCTCGCTGCTCAGTGAGTGGTGCCGGTAGTGGTCGGACTCGCCAATGAAGATCGTGAGCCTTTTGGCCGGTCCTTGCAGTCTCACGTTGGGCTCCCTTTCTGGCGTGCGCGGCGGCGGTTGGCGGCGACGGCTCGTCCGACTATGAGACCGAAGGACGCTGCGGCCAGCCCGGCGAGGATGCTCGCGAGCAGGTACACGATCGCGGTGCCGAGATGGTGGTGCGCGAACAGCAGGTCGGTGGTGACGACGATGGAGGAGAACGTGGTGAGCGCTCCGCAGAACCCCGTACCAAGAAGCGGGCGAAGGTAGCGCGAGGAGAGGACGTCGGCGGCGACCACGACGACCAACGCCAGGATGAACGCGCCGGCGGCATTCACGCCGAAGGTCGCCCACGGGAACCGGCCACTCTGGGCCGGCCAGACCTGGGTGATGCCATAGCGGCCCCACCCGCCGACGCAGCCGCCGAGGAACACTGCGAGCACCACGTCCCAGCGCAGACTCGGCCAGCGTGACGGGCGAGCCGGCCCGAACGGTGACGATCCCGAGCGTGGCGCCGATTCCTCACCCGCGTCGACGTCCGAGTCGATGGGCAGGTTCACGCAGTCATCCTCGATGATCGCGCCGGACACGGCCTACTCGGCCCCAAGACCGGTTGGTCCGTCGACCGGCGCCGGCTCGTGCTCCGCGCGGCGGCCCGAGGCGGCGGCGAGGGCGCGGTGTAGTGGCGTGGGCAGGCGACCTCGTCTTCGTCCTCAAGCTGTTCGGCCGGCTCGCGGGCCTCGTCGGTGCGCGGCACGTACAGCCGCTGCGCGATCGCGGTCGGCACCACCGCCGAGACCCACGACGACGCAGATCAGCACGGAGAACTGGGCGCGGGTGATGATGCCCGCGGTGAAACCGTAGGTCGCGGAGATCGTGCCGAAGGTCAGGCCGGTGCTCATCAGCAGCGTCGCGAACATCGCGTGCGGGCCGGCCCAGCGCCGCGCCAGCGGATACACCGCGGCCCCCTTGCAGGCCAGCTTCACCCCGAGCAGTATCTGCCAGCAGACCCAGGTTTGCCCACACCAGCGGCAGGGACACCTTCATCCCGGAGTTGATGAAGAAGAACGGCGTAAGCCCAGCGAAGGCGAGCGTCCGGAAATCGCCGGGCCCACCTCACGATGCGCCGCGAACGTCTTCGATAGGCGAGACCGAGCACGAACACGGGCAGCGCCGCCTGGCTCGCGGCCCGCCCCCCAGCCACATCAACACCAGGACCGCGGCGAGCACCCACTTGATCTCCGGCTCGATCACCCGATCGCCATACCGGCGAAAGAACAGCTCATCGACCCGCGGCATCGCGACGATCAGAATGACCGAGACGAGCACGAACGGCAGCAGCCACCAGGTCGGTTTGATGAACAACAGAGTCAACGCCGCCACCGTCGCCAGATCGGTGACGAACGTGGAGGACAGGAGCAGCTGCCCGATCCCAGTGGCCGAGAGGCCCATCTCGACGATGACCGCGAACACCACCGCCAGGCTCGTCGTGGACAGTGCGATTCCGCCGATCTCGGCGGCCTTCCAGGTCCACCCCGCCAGATACCGGCACGCGAACAACGCGCCGATGAACGGCACCCCGAACGACGCCAGACCGATCGACACGCTCGGCACCAAGGTCCGGCGCATCGCCGCCATATCGATCTCGGTACCGGCTTGGAAGGTCAGCACCATCGAGCCGAGCGCGGCCAGAAACGCGAGTCACTGCGGTCGAGCAAGATCGAAGGTGTTGCCCGCAACGACGCCGAGCACTATCTCGACCACGGCGACCGAGAGTGCGAGTTCCACCGACGCCATGCTGGCCACCAACACGATCGCGGCCACGATGGCAACAGTACCCAGATCCATAACCGACCTCCACGGTCAACCCAGCACACGTCGTGCCAGGGACCATCGGCCGATCTGCGGCGGTTCGGGCCAGGAATGTCCTGGCCCCGGCGGGACCCATCGCCGTACATACATTGGCCCTCAAACCAGCGTTCGCGTCAACCCCAGCACAAAATCGCGACACTGGCCCAGCGATGTCAAACGGCCTATCGTCAAGCCAGACCACCGCGGAGGTGCACATGCCTACCAACGCTGAGCACCTGCCCACGCCAGGCTCGTTCACCGACCCCCAACCGGCGGCCGCTGACCCCTCCACGACAACCCTGGTCGTCGGCCACGATGGGCACCCGGCAAGCCAGACAGCCCTACGCTGCGCCGTCCGACTCGCCGAACAACTCCACGCACACCTGCACGTGCTGCATAGCATCACCCTCGACGACTACGGCATCGACCCCGACATCGAGGCGTTTGAGCAAGAGTGCGAACGCAACCTCGCCGCCGAGCGACAAGCAATCGCCGACGCCCTCAGCGACACAACCATCCGCTGGAGTTACCACGAAGAACGCGGCGACCCCGCAGGTCGGCTCGCTCAGCTGGCAGCAGCCTGTGACGCATCGATGATCATCGTCGGCGCTACCCAGCCAGGCCTCATCCGCCACCTCATCAACGCCGGCGACTCCGTGCCCAGGCGGCTACTGCACGTACAACCGCTGCCCGTGCTCATCGTTCCCGCGGCAGCACCCAGTCGATAACTGCGCCGGCCGATACCCAGGCGGTGCTGCGCGCCGACCCGGCGACCCGGGCGGGCGCGCTCCGCCGGCTGCGTGGGGAGCTGCGCCGGATCGGCCGCCGCGACTACTTTCCCCCGCCGCAACGCGACCTCGCACATGCTGCCGTCACCGTGCTGGCCGGCGGCGTCCCCCATTCCGATGTCAGGCAGGATCCGGCATGAAATGGGCCACTCGCGCCGGCGTGCACATCGACCGGGCCGCCTGCGCCTGGCTAATCCGCCGCCACGTCGACCCCGACGCGGAGTTCGTCTTCGCCGCAGACCCGGCCGAGGTGCCGGCCGGCGTGACGCCGTTCGACATGCGCGGGGTGGAGCTGGGCCACCACGGCGGGGACTGCAGCTTCGAGACGATCCTGCACCACTACGAGCTGGCCGACCCGGTGCTGTGGAAGCTCGCCGAGATCGTCCACGAGGCCGACCTCAACGACGAACGGTTCGACGCCCCCGAAGCCCCCGGCCTGGACGTGATCCTGCGCGGCCTGTCGATGACCCGCACCGATAAGGAGGTGATCGCGTTGACCGGGCCGGTCTTCGACGCGTTGTATGAGTACCACCGGCGGGCGATGATGCTCGGCCGGGAACCGGCATGAGCGCCGGCCGGCCGGTCACCGCGGCCGGACGTGACGTGGTGCCATTCGGTCAGGCGGTACGGGCCTGGTTCGGCATCTCGTTGCAGACCTTCGGCGGCCCGGCCGGGCAGATCGCGGTCATGCAGCGGGCCCTGGTCGACCAGCGCCGCTGGATCGGCCAGCAACGGTTCCTGCACGCCCTGAACTACTGCATGCTGCTGCCCGGCCCGGAAGCCCAGCAGCTGGCCATCTACATCGGCTGGCTCCTGGGCGGCCTCCGCGGCGGCCTGGTCGCCGGCACCCTGTTCGTGCTCCCCGGCATGCTCGCCCTGTCGATCGTCTACGTCGGCTGGGGCGGCACCACCGCGGTCACCGCCGTGTTCGCCGGACTCGCCCCCGCCGTCGTCGCGATCGTCGCCCAGGCCGTCGGCCGGGTCGGCAAACGCGCCCTGGCCCATCCCGTGCTGCTCGCTCTGGCTGTCGGCGCGTTTGTTGCGCTGGCCGTGTTCGCGGTGCCGTTCCCGTTCGTCATCGCCGCCGCCGCGGCGGTCGGCTGGCTGCTCGGCCGGTACGCCCCGCACACGGTGGTGGCCGGTAAGCCCACGCATACCGCCGAGTCCGGCCCGGAGCCGCTGATCAGCGACGACATGCTGCACCACGACCGCCCGTCGCGGCGCCGGACTGCCACCATTCTTGGTGTCGGGCTGATCCTGTGGGCCGTACCGGTCCTGGCCGCGGTCCTGCTCGGCGGGACGGGCAGCGTGTTCACCCGCCAAGGCCTGTTCTTCTCCGGCGCCGCGGTCGTCACCTTCGGCGGCGCCTATGCGGTGCTGGCCTACGTCGCCCGGCAGGCCGTCAGCGTCTACGGCTGGCTGTCGGCCGGCGACATGGTCCGCGGGCTGGCGTTGGCTGAGACCACCCCCGGCCCGCTGATCATGGTCGTGCAGTTCGTGGCGTTCCTCGGCGCCTACCACCATCCTGGCGGCCTCAACCCGTGGGTCGCCGGCCACTCCCACCCGCTGGGCTGGGGACCGGTCCGGCTCCAACTCCCCGAACCGGCCACCATCCGCCCCGTCGCCGCGGTCATCACCGTGCTAGCCGCCGCCGCGGTCTTCTGGCTCCGCTGGCCCGTCACCCGCGTCCTGGCCGCCTGCGCGGCCCTCGGCCTCACCGCCGGCTTGACCGGTCTCCCCGTCCACTGACCACACCCGGAGGACCCCGCCCATGACCACGGCAGCACTCATCGCCCAAGCTGCGGCCTACCCCAGCAGGTTCAGTACCGCGCACATTGCCGGGACCGCCGCAATCACCGGCGTCCTGGCCCTCGCCGCCGCGATCTGGCGGCTGCCCCGCAAGTTCTGGGCGGACATCGCGGCCGTCACGGTCTTGGCCGCCGCGTCGGTGCTGCTGTGGCGGCTGTCGGCGAACATGCCCCAGCTCAACGACGACGGACTGCCCGGCTTCTCCGCCAACGACTGGGCGGCGCCGGCCCTGACCTACATCTTCCTCAGCGTCTACGCCGACCTCCGCCCGCCGGCTGACCGGCGTCGCTTCAACAAGTGCCGCGCCCTGGCCACCCTGGCCTCACTGGTCGTCAACGTCGTGACGATCTGACGTGCCCGACGCCATCGCCAAAAGCACCCGGCCGAGGAGCAGACGTCCGAGACCTCACATTCTCTTCGCGGCCGCCGGGGTTCTAGTGGTCGCGGCCGTCGTCGTGGCGGCCGGGGTACTGCTCACCCGGCCGGATCAGCCCGGCCGGCTGACGCTGCCATTGCACCGTGCCGGCGAGATGGTGCTGCCCGGTGACAATTCACGGTTCGACTACGCCAGCCTCGACCCCGGCCGCGGGCTGCTGTTCATCGCGCATCTCGGCGCCAGCGAGGTCATCGAGGTCGACGTACACGCCGGCCGGGTGATCCGCGTGATCCATAACCTGCCCGACGTTCACGGCGTGCTCGTCGTCCCCGCCCGCCGGCGGGTCTACGCCACCGCCACCGGCGCCGACCAGATGGTCATCCTCGACGAGGACACCGGCCGGCAACTCGGGCGCGGCCCCACCGGCGCCTACCCTGACGGCCTGGCCTATGACCCGGCCCACGCCACCATCTGGACCACCAACGAAACCGGTGGAACCGAAACCGTCCTCGACGCCACCACCGGCCGGCCCAAAGGCAACGTCGACCTTGGCGGTGAAGCCGGCAACGTCGCCTACGACCCGGTCAAAGCCCGCATGATCGCCGACGTCCAATCCCGCAACACCCTCGCCGTCGTCGACCCGGCGACCCTCACCGTCACCCGCAGGGTGCCCCTACCCGGCTGCGACCACGACCACGGCCTGACCCTCGACCCCATCCGTCGGTTGGCCTTCGTCGCCTGCGACGGCAACGCCACCCTGCTGTCGGTCGACCTCGATACCTGGGCAGTCCTCGACACCCAACACGTCGGCAACACCCCCGACGTCCTGGCCTACGACCGGGCCGCCCGCCGGCTCTACGTCGCCGCCGAAACCGGCTGGCTCACCATCCTCACCGCACACGGCAGGCGGCTCACCGTCATCGGCCGCGCCCACCTCGCCGACAGCGCCCACATCGTCGCCGTCGACCCCACCACCCACCGCAGCTACTACCCCATCCCCAACGGACCCGGCGGCCACCCCACCCTGCTGTCCTACGACCCCGCCGACTGACCCGCCACCGCACCGAGACTGCCCCAGCACTGTCTCAGCTGACCGGGGTCGAGGAGGTTCGGGACAGGATCGATCCCCCGCTAAGGCTGTACTTCTGAGAAGACCTCGGCCCCGCCGCCGACCGCCTCGATCTCCCCTCGGTCGCCCCACGGGCACTGACCGGCAAGGCCGTACTGCGCTGGCTGCGCGCCGCCTACCCCTCGACTCGCCACGGGACCAGGCGCTGGCCCCTGCCCCCGTTCTACGCCGGCGTGTACCAGGTGATCGAGGAATCCGGTCCGGGCGTCGACTTCGACCAGCACCGACGCGAACGGCACTTTGGGCAGCATCGCGGCCATCTCGTCGCGAAGCTCGTCGGCCTCGGCCGGGACGTCCTCGGCCGACAACTGTGGAATGATCAGCTCCCCGTCGTCGGTCAGCCGGATCTGCCCGGTGTCACCGCCTTGGGCCAGGAGCGTCTCGACGTCAGCCAGCGCGGTATGCAGCTCGTCGTCGGCCAACGCGAGGGCGTCGGCCGCCGCGCCGGGCTTGCCGACCAGGGTGCAGAACTCCACCCGCTGCGGCTCCCACTGCTCGACCGTGAGCAGAAACGGACGCCGGGTCGGCATACCGGCGCGACCCAGGCACGTACACGTCCCCGGAGCGCAGCCCGTCGCGCAGCCCAATCAGCACGCACAACTCCCAGTAGTGCCGGTGCGCGGTGATGTCGCCCGCCTCCGCCGCCGCGACGAGGTAGCCGGCCCACTTCGTCGGCACGAACCCGACCGGTGCCCCCACCGGGACCTTGCGTGCGCCGGTGGCGTACAACTCGGCCAGAATCGACACCGCGCGCAGCAACTCGTCCGTGCCGACCCCGCCGGCGAACCGCACCGCGGCCAGGACATCCGGGGCGAACTGGCGCAGGTACGGCATCGAGGCGTCCAGCATCGTCAGGTGGCCGTGGTCGCGGGGAAGCCACTGCTGACGGGCCGCCCACGCCGACCGCATCCGGTCCAGTCCCACGCGCTCGCGCAGCAGCGGGCCCCCCGCG
>JBBRYN010000086.1:0-10592 GCA_038237645.1 Mycobacteriales bacterium | reverse complement strand
GGTCAAATGAGGCCTGATCGTGTCGTAGCGACGGACGAGAGACTCCTTGACCACGGACATAGCACAGACCGTAGCCACCGCAAACACAAAAGCTGGGTTATTTCGCTACGTGTCCTAAGTTCGACAACTACTTCGGCCCCACGAACCCAGCCCGGCCGAGTGTGGCCGATGCCTCAGGGCGGTCGCACCCAGGCGAGGAACGGGAGGCATCATGTGCAACGTGCGCTTGCTCCTATCCCTGATGTTCGCTGCACTAGCCACCGCTTCGCTCACCGGTTGCGGAGTTGACGCGGCCAAAGCGCCGCGGGCTTCGGCTGGGGCCTCGTCGGCCGCCGCTACAGACCTCAGGCTTGCACCCAAGAAGGACATCGCCATGCAGCTGGTATCGAGCGCAGAGAATTCCTCGCTCGACTGGCGGGCTCAGTATCGCTACATCGAGGACATCGACGACGGCCGTGGCTACACGGCCGGCATCGTCGGGTTCTGCTCAGGGACCGGTGACATGTTGGAAGTGGTCCTCGACTACACCCAGCATGCCCGCGGCAACGGTCTGGCCAAGTTCGTACCAGCGCTGGAACGCATCATGACGTTGCCGGAGTCCGAACGCGACACCCACAAGGGCCTGGATCCGAATTTCGTCGCCGCTTGGCGGCAAGCAGCGAATGATCCCCTGTTCCGCCAGGCCCAGGACCAGGAGCGGGATCGGGTTTACTTTGATCCGGCCGTCGAGCAGGCTCAGCGGGATGGCCTTCGGGCGCTCGGCCAGTTCATCTACTACGACGCAGCGGTAATGCACGGATTCGATGGCGCTCTCCGCGTCCGGCAAGCCGCGCTCAGGAAGGTCAAGCCGCCAGCCCGGGGAGGGGACGAGATCGCGTACCTGAACGCATACCTGAATGCCCGAGTGGCGGAGATGGAAAAGGAAGAGGCGCACAGCGACCTCAGTCGCGTCGAAACCGAGCAACGATTATTCTTGCGCGACGGCAACCTAGATCTCAACCCCCCTTTGGCGTGGAAGACGTACGGCGACAGCTACTCGATAGGGCGCAGCTGACGGGTACGAAGGACGGTCAGATGCGCCGTCGCGACCTGCTCAAACTGATCGCGCTCGCGCCCGCGGGGCTCGCCGGCGCGGACGCCGCCCGTTCGGCCCGGCTCGGACCGCTGCCAGCATCGGATGGCTGCAGGGTCTTCCACGTGTCGCCCGGCGGCGACGACTGCGCCGCCGGGCTCAGCCGAGCGTGGCTCAGCCGAAGAGGCGGGGGAGCGTGCCCTCGTGGGCGGACCGTAGGTCGGCCAGCGACACGTCGAACAGGCCGGCCAGCGCCAGGGCCGCACCGCCGACCGCACCGATCGGGGTCCACGGCACCCCCCGGGCCGTACACAGGTCGGTGAACCTGGTCCGGCCCTCCGCCGGCGCCACGACGATCACCCGGCCGGCCGACTCGGAGAACAACCACACGAACGGGTCGGCTGCCTCGGGCAGGGTGATCCGGGCGCCGACCCGGCCGCGCAGGCTCGACTCGACCAGCGCCTGGGCCAGCCCACCCTCGGAAAGGTCGTGGGCGGCGGAGATGATGCCCATCCGGGCGGCAGCGGCCAGCGCGTCGGCCAGTGCCTGCTCGCGGCCGAAGTCGACGGCCGGCGGGCGCCCGCCGATGTGCCGGTGCTCGACCCACGCCCACTCGCTGCCGCCGAACTCCGCTTTGGTGTCGCCGAGCAGCAGGATGTCGCCCTGCGCCGGGAACGCCATCGGAGTGCGCCGCGCGACGTTGTCGATCATGCCGAGCACTCCGACCACCGGTGTCGGGTTGATCGGCGTGGAGCCGGTGGAGTTGTAGAAGCTGACGTTGCCGCCGGTCACCGGGGTGCCCAGGGCCTCGCAGCCCTCGGCCAGCCCGCGGACGGCCTCCGCGAACTGCCACATCACCTCGGGGTCCTCGGGGCTGCCGAAGTTCAGGCAGTTGGTCACCGCGATCGGGGTCGCGCCGGTGACACCGACGTTGCGATAGGCCTCGGCCAACGCCAACTGCGCCCCGGCGTGGGGATTGAGCCGGGTGTATCGGCCGTTGCCGTCCGCGCTGATCGCGATGCCCCGCTGCGACTTCTCGTCGAGGCGGATCATCCCCGCATCCTCCGGCTGGGCGAGCACGGTGTTGCCCTGCACATAGCGGTCGAACTGCTCGGTCACCCACGTCTTGTCGCACAGGTTGGGGCTGGCGATCATGCGCAACAGGGTGGCCCGTAGCTCGTCGGCCGTCCTCGGGCGCGGCAGCGTCGACGGGTCGGTGCCCTCGAGCAGGTCGAGATCGGCGGGGCGCCGCATCGGCCGCTGGTAGACCGGCCCGTCGTCGGCCAGGCTGCCCGGTGGGACGTCGGCCACCGTCTCGCCGTGCCAGTCGATCACCAGGCGACCGGTGCCGGTCACCTCACCGATCCTCGTCGCGTCGACGCCCCAGCGCTGCGCGGCGGCCAGCACCGCCGGCAGGTTGGCCGGCGTGACGACGGCCAGCATCCGCTCCTGGGACTCCGAGGCGAGGATTTCCGGCGGCTGCATCGACGCTTCGCGCAGGGGCACCTGGTCGAGGTCGATGTGCATGCCGGACCTGCCCGCTGCGGCGGTCTCCGTGGTGGCGCAGGCGAGGCCGGCACCGCCGAGATCCTGGATGCCGGTGACGAGCCGCTGGTCGAACAGCTCGATGCAGCATTCGATGAGCAGCTTCTCGGTGAACGGGTCGCCCACCTGGACGCTCGGGCGGTGGGCCGGCCCGCCGATGGAGTCGAACGTCGCCGAGGCCAGCACCGAGACCCCGCCGATGCCGTCGCGGCCGGTCTTGGCGCCGAGGAGGACGACGAGGTTGCCGTTGCCCTTGGCCGCCGAGCGCTGGATCCGGTCGGCCGGCAGCACACCAACACACAGGGCGTTGACCAGTGGATTGCCGGCGTAGGTCGGGTCGAAGACCAGCTCGCCGCCGATGTTGGGCAGGCCCAGGCAGTTGCCGTAGCCACCGATCCCGGCGACGATGCCCGGCAGCACCCGCGCGGTGTCGGGCGCGTCGGCGTCGCCGAACCGCAGTTGGTCCATCACCGCTATCGGGCGGGCGCCCATGGTCAGGATGTCGCGCACGATGCCACCGACGCCGGTCGCCGCACCCTGGTAGGGCTCGACGAAACTCGGGTGGTTGTGCGACTCGACCTTGAACGTCACCGCGAGACCGTCGCCCACGTCGACCACGCCGGCGTTCTCGCCCATGCCGACCAGCAGCCGCTCGGACTTCGGTGCCTTGTCGGCAAACTGCCGCAGGTGGACCTTGGAGCTCTTGTAGGAGCAGTGCTCCGACCACATCACCGAATACATCGCCAGCTCGGCCGGGGTCGGCCGGCGGCCGAGGATGCTGACGATCTTGTCGTACTCATCGGCCTTGAGACCGAGCGCGGCGTAGGGCTGCCTGGTCTGCTCGGTGTCGGCGTCCCCGGTGACCTCGGCCGGAACGGGGGTGCTGACCTGGGCGGTTTCGGGCGTCATGCCACTGCCACCAGACGCCGCAGCACCGACGCGAAGAAGCCGAGACCGTCGGTGCTCGGGCCGGTCAACGTGTCGATCGCGTGCTCTGGGTGCGGCATGAGGCCGACCACGTTGCCACGGTCGTTGGTGATGCCGGCGATGTCGTGCAGGGAGCCGTTGGGGTTGCCGTCGACGTACCTGAGCACGACCCGACCCTCGGCCTCGAGCCGGTCGACGGTCGGCCCGTCCGCCACGAAGCGGCCCTCGCCGTTCTTGACCGGCACGGTCAGCAACGCACCCTTCTGATAGGCACTGGTCCAGGCGGTCTCCACGGTCTCCACCCGCAGCCGCTGGTCGCGGGCGCGGAAGTGCAGGTGCTGGTTGCGGGTCAGCGCGCCAGGCAGCAGATGTGACTCGCAGAGCAGTTGGAAGCCGTTGCAGATGCCGAGCACCGGAAGGCCGCGGCCGGCCGCAGCGACGACCTCGCTCATGACCGGCGCGAAGCGGGCGATGGCGCCGCAGCGCAGGTAGTCGCCGTAGGAGAAGCCGCCGGGGAGCACGACGGCGTCGACCCCGTGCAGATCGGCATCGGCATGCCAGAGGCCGACCGCCTCGGCGCCCGCCCGGCGGACCGCCCGCTCGGCATCCTTGTCGTCGAGCGAGCCAGGGAAGGTGACGATGCCAATCTTGCTGCCGACCCTCGCGGTCACTCTGCCTGCACCGTGAAGTCCTCGATCACCGGGTTGGCCAGCAACCGGTCGGCGATCTGGCGGGCCCGGTCGAGGTCGGGCTCGCCGTCGAATTCGATCTCGACGCGCTTGCCGATCCGGACGCCGGTGACACCCTCGACTCCCAGGCTGGGTAGCGCGCGTGCGACCGCCTGCCCCGCGGGGTCGAGGATCTCCGGCTTCAGCATGACATCGACGAAGACACGTGCCATCAGCGGGCGCTCCTCTGGTGGGGGTCCTTCGTCACCAGCCTACCGGCGGGCGACTCGTCATCCCTTCGACCTTGCAGTGTGCCCCGTACTAGCGCTGGGTGCTGCGTCCCCCGGGTGGCCGTAACCGGCCACCTCCAGCGGGTCGCGACCCGCCCGGCATACTGGCCCACCCATCTTGGAGGAGATCGTGGGAGGAGCGGCGGGTTGACAACACCGATCCGGGCCGGCGTCCGCGGGCTCGCCGCCGCGCTGCTCGTCGCCACATGTGCCACCGGTGCCCTGACGGCCTGCTCGACCGGCCTGTCCGGCGGCAAGCGGGTCAGCCGGGCGGAGGTCGAGAAGCTCTCCAGCGAGCAACTGGCAGCCAAGACGGGTCAGACGCCGAAGAACGTCACCTGCCCGGGTGACCTCAAGGCCAAGGTGGGGACGAAGATGCGTTGCTCGCTCGTCACGAGCGACGGCCGCAGGTTCGGCTTCGGCGTCACGGTCACCTCGGTGAAGGACAACGTCGCCCACTTCGACATCAAGGTCGACGACCAGCCCAGCCCCTCGGCTTCGCCCTAAGCTAAGGCGAGTTCAGAAGTGCTGGTCACGACAGCTGCCCCAGCCGATCGAAGACGCCGGAGAGCCGGGTCAGGTAGCGCTCGGGGTGGCACACCTCGTCGAGTCGCTGCTCGTCCAGCGGCACGTCCGCCGCATCGGCTGCCTTTCGCAGGGTCTCGCGGAACGGCGTACCGGTCTGCCAGGTCTGCATGGCGGCGGCCTGCACGATGGCGTAGGCGCCCTCGCGGGACAGGCCGCCGTCGACCAGGTCGAGCAGCACCGCGCCGGTGTAGACGAGGCCACCGGTGAGCTCCAGGTTGCGGCGCATCCGCTCGGCGTCGACCACCAGGCCGGTGATCAGCCGGGTCGTCAGGTGCAGCAGGTAGTCGGTGCCGATGGCAGCGTCGGGCAGGGCGATCCGCTCGGCCGACGAGTGCGAGATGTCGCGTTCGTGCCAGAGCGGGATGCCCTCCATGACCGGCACCACCTGGGCCCGCACGATCCGGGCCAGTCCGGCGATCCGCTCGGACATGATCGGATTCTTCTTGTGCGGCATGGCAGACGAGCCCTTCTGGCCCGCGCCGAACGGCTCCGTCAGCTCGCGTACCTCGGTGCGCTGGCCGTGCCGGACCTCCAGGGCGATCGCCTCGCAGACGGTGGCGAGGACGGCCAGTGCCGAGACCCACTCCGCGATGCCGTCGCGGATCACCACCTGTGTGGCCGCGTCGGCCGGGCGCAGGCCCAGCTCGGCCGCGACGTGGCTCTCGACGGCGGGATCGATGTTGGCGTAAGTACCGACGGCGCCGGAGATCTTGACGACGCCCACGGCGGTACGGGCCCGCCGCAGCCGGTCGCGGGAGCGGGCCGCGGCGAAGGCCAGGTCGGCAACCCGGTGGCCCCAGGTGTCCGGCTCGGCGTGGATGCCGTGGGTGCGGCCGACCCGCAGGGTGTCCCGATGGGCAAGGGCGTGGTCGCGCAGCGCGGCCACCAGCCGGTCGGCCTTGGCCAGCAGCAGGTCGCTCGCCTCGGTCAACTGCAGCGCGAGTGCGGTGTCCAGCAGGTCGCTGCTGGTGAGTCCGAAGTGGACGTAGGCGGCCGCCGACCGTGGCTCGGTGTTGTCGGCCCAGGCCGTGAGGAAGGCGATCACGTCGTGCTGCGTGCGTGCCTCGACCTCGGCCACGGCCGCGGGGGTCGGCGGCGCAGCCTGCCGCACCGGCTCGACCGCGTCGGCCGGCACGGTGCCGGCGGCGGCGTGCGCCGCCAGCACCAGCGTCTCGACCCGGCACCAGAGGGCGTACTTGTGCGCCTCGCTCCAGACCTCGCCCATCTCGGGCAGCGTGTAGCGCTCGATCACCCGCCCATCCTGCCGGATGCCGGAGCAGGCGTGGACCGGACCAGGGAGGCGAACACGACGATGTTGTCCAGATAGTTGTGGCTCTTGCGGTCGAACGGGCCGCCGCAGGTGATGAGCCGCAGCCCGGCATGGTCGGTGTCGCCGTAGACGAGGCGGGTCGGGAACTTCGCCTTCGCATAGCGCTGAACGGTGTCCACCGTGAATACCGCTATCGAGCCGTCGGCACGGGCTACCAGCACCGGATCCCTGGGCCGCAGGTGGCCGAGCCGGAAGAACACCGAGGGGCCATTCGCGGCGGAGTCCACGTGGCCGGCGATGACGGCGGGGCCGAGCGAGCCCGGTGTCGGTGAATACCGGTACCAACCCGCCTCGTCGTAGTGCGGACCGGGGCGAGGGATCTCCATCTCGCCGTTGGCGGACTGCCCCAGTCGCAGCAACGGCGACCGTACGCCGATCGCGGGGATGGTCAGGCTGACCGGCGTGGACGCGGCGAGCACCGGTCCCACCACCTGCAGTGCGGCGCTGCCGGCCGCCGGGGTGGAGACCGGGCCGGCCGCGGCGGAAGTGGGCTGCGGGGCGTGCCGCTGGCCAGTGATCGCCACGCCGACGCAGGCGACGCCCGACACGGCCAGGAGCAACGTGACCAGCCCGAGGATGCGCTCCCGGCGGCTACCCATCAGGTTGCCCGGCAGAACCGTTTCCGGGACACCCGCAGGGTCGCGGCGGTCAGGAGGAGTAGACCGCCGATCGCCAGCAGCCCGGTGTGCTGCAGGCCCGCAGTCGAACCGCCGCCGGCCGGCACGCCACCGCGCGGCACCCGGCTGGTCTGGCTGGTTGTCCCGGGCGTCGTGGACGTCGTCGAGGTGGTGCCGGTGCGGTTCGCCGTCGTCGTGCGGGTTGTCGACGCGGCGATGATGTTGGTGACGATCCGGGCGCTGCAGGTCAGCAGGACCCCGCCGGCGTTGCCCGTGCCGTTGCACTGGTTGACCCTTACCCGCAGTGCGCTGCTGACCCGCGAACCCGGGACGGTGCAGTGTGCCGTGGAGCCGCCGCCGGTCGCTGAGCCGTTGCACTGCGTGATGGTGGCATTGGTGGTGGCTGCGGGCTGCGGGCTGCACAGCAACGCGGGGTTGGCGCCGTAACTGCCGCCGCCGGTGGCCGAGCCCACGCACTGGTTGACGGTGGCGGTCGACCGCGTCCCGGGAGTGTCCGCGCTGATGTTGTTCGTGATCGAGACGCTGCAGGTGATCAACTGCCCGGTGTCGTTGTCCGAGTTGTTGCACTGCTTGACGCTGGTGACGACGGTAGTGGACCTGCGGACGGTGGTGCCGTTACCCGGAGGGCACGGTGCGAGGCCGCACGACCGGCTCATGGTGATGGTCGATCTGGTCTTCCCGGCGCTGATCGTGTTGACGATGGTGACCCGGCAGGTCATCTTGATCGTCGCGCCCTTGGGGCCAGGGCCGATCCCGTTGCACTGCGAAACCGCCGACGTGGCGGCGGCGGCCGGAGCGGCCGTCAGCGCGAAGCCGACAAGGGACAGGGCGCCGGTCAGCACGGCCACTGACATCGCCGCCAGACGATGCGGCATCGACCGGTATGCCGGGCCGCCGGCGGGAGTGATCTCGGGGTTCATTGCGCCACGGTCCTTTGCGGAGAGGGAGACGATCGTCAGAGCGGGTGGCTGGGTGTTGCTCCTCCATCGGCGGGACGTGGCGCCGAGAAAAGGACGGGCTCCCGCGCCCTTCGACGAGCGTCCTTGCGGTCGAGGATTGAAAGATATATCGTGAACGTACAAGATAGTTCAACGAAGGAGTCTGGAATGATGCGTCATCCCCATCAGGAACAGCACGAACGGCGCCACCAACCACGGCACCACGAGGTGCGGCACCACGAGGCAAGGCAGCACGAGGAACGCGGACACCGCGGGCATCGGCATGGCGGCTCGCCGTGGGGTGACCGGTCTGGACGACGCCCCTCCCGGCCGAGCCACGGCGGGCCGGGTTTCGGCTGGCCGCCCGGATTCGGCGGCGGGCGAGGTTACGGGGGCCGGGGGTCAGGCGGCCGGGCCGCTCGTGGCGACGTCCGCGCCTCGGTCATCGCCCTGCTGTCGGAGCAACCACGGCACGGCTACCAGATCATCACCGAGATCACCGACCGCAGCGGCGGGGCCTGGACGCCCAGTCCGGGATCGGTCTATCCGGTGCTCCAGCAATTGCAGGATGAGGGCCTGGTCCGGCCGGAAGAGGCCGACGGCCGCCGGGTATTTCACCTGACCGAGGCCGGTCAGGCCTACGTCGCCGAACACACCGCCGAGCTCAATGCGCCCTGGGAGGCCGTCGGTGGCACTCCGCGTCAGGGCATCGGCGAGCTCTTCGACGTGTTCAAGCAGGCCGCGGCGGCCGCCTGGCAGGTGGCGCAGACCGGCAGCGAGGCACAGATCGGGCAGGCCCGGGACGTGCTAGCCGACACCCGGCGCAAGCTCTACCGGATCCTGGCCGAGGACGAGCCGGTGGCCGAAAAGCCGGAGACCGGCGGCTGAGCCACCACCCGCCGGAGCGGCCGAGCCACCACCCGCCGGAGGCGCCGACGGCCCTCGCGCCACGACCGCTGACCGAGCCGCATCCCACCCGCTGTCCCGCTGACGCGCCGGGGCGGGCGGCGGCCCTCGCGGCCCATGCCGCCGCCCTGGCAGCCGCCGACCCGGGATATCTCGACCCTGCCTCCGGGCTGTTCGTGCTCACGGCGGGCTACCTCGCCGCCCGCGGCTCCTGTTGCGACCGGGGCTGCCGGCACTGCCCGTATTTCGACGGCTGACCCGGTCGGGCAAAATGGCGCGCATGACGGCAACGCTGGTGCTGCTGCGCCACGGCGAGAGCGACTGGAACGCCAAGAACCTGTTCACCGGCTGGGTCGACGTCGGGCTGACGGAGCGCGGCGAGGGCGAGGCACGGCGCGGCGGCGAACTCCTGCTGGAGGCGGGCGTGCTGCCCGACGTCCTGCACACCTCGGTGCAGCGGCGGGCCATCCGCACCGCCGAGATCGTGCTCGACGTCGCCGACCGGCTCTGGCTGCCGGTGCGGCGGTCCTGGCGGCTCAACGAGCGGCACTACGGAGCCTTGCAGGGCAAGGACAAGAAGCAGACGCTGGCGGAGTTCGGCGAGGCGCAGTTCGTGCTGTGGCGGCGGTCCTACGACGTGCCGCCACCTCCGCTGCCACCCGATGATCCGCAGCATCCGCGGCACGACCCGCGCTACGCGGAGCTTGCGCCGGACCTGCTGCCGGGCAGCGAGTGCCTGCGCGACGTGCTGCTGCGGATGCTGCCGTACTGGTACGACGCGCTCGTGCCCGACCTCCGCGCCGGCAAGCGCGTCCTGGTCGCGGCGCACGGCAACTCACTGCGCGCGCTGGTCAAGCACCTCGACGGCATCGGCGACGACGAGATCGCCGCGCTGAACATCCCCACCGGCATCCCGCTGCGCTACGACCTGGACGACGACCTGCGGCCGGTCAACCCGGGTGGCAGTTACCTCGACCCCGAGGCGGCGCGGGTGGCCGTGGAGAAGGTCAGGAACCAGGGCCGCTAGTTGTCATCTCGCTCCGCTCGATGCTCACTCGACTAGCGCGAGCGCCAGCCGAAGCCCCGTGAGCCTTCCGTGGTCGGGTGAGCTGCTGGGTGTGGCGACGCGCCGGGCTGCTCAATAGGGCGGTCTGGCCGCGAGTCACAACCGTGGGTTGGACGACGAGCTTGCCCGGCGCGTCGGTGACCATTCTGGCTCCGGCTCGCTGGTCCGGCAAGGGTCTGGGTGGCCTTGGCAATTCTCCGCCGCCCTCACCCCTCAGTCTCGGGGTGGGCTGCGCCCGTTGGTGTGGTGTTGGAGCTGGGGTAGGTGGTAGCGGTGGTGTCGGCGGGGACGTTGGTGGGGGTCTATCCAGGGGGGTGGGGTGAGGGTGGGCAGTCCGTCGCCGTCGAGTGCGGCGGTCCAGCCTTCCTGGTGGACTGCCGTGTGGTGTCGGTGGCAGAGCAGGATCAGGTTGTGCAGGGCGGTGGGCCCGTGGTCGGTCCAGTGCGCGATGTGGTGGGCGTCGGTCCAGTTGGGTGGCCGGGTGCAGGTGAGTCGGCATGGGGCGCGGTGCCCGGCTTTCGTCGGGTCCGTTTCCCCATGCCGCTCTCCGAACCGGACGTGCGACTTTCACCGCATCCGGCTCTCCACGGTTCCTGCTGTCAGGCGGTCTTCATCGAGGTCGGC
>JBBRYN010000085.1:0-11076 GCA_038237645.1 Mycobacteriales bacterium | reverse complement strand
CCATCTCCCGCTCGCCCTGGAAGACCTGGATCTGCACCGACGGCTGGTTGTCGTCGGCCGTGGTGAAGATCTCGGAGCGCTTCGTGGGGATCGTGGTGTTGCGCTCGATGAGCTTGGTCATGATCCCGCCCTTGGTCTCGATGCCGAGGGACAGCGGGGTTACGTCGAGCAGGAGGACGTCCTTGACCTCGCCCCTGAGCACGCCGGCCTGCAGCGCCGCCCCGACCGCCACGACCTCGTCGGGGTTGACACCCTTGTTGGGTTCCTTGCCGCCGGTCAATTCGCGGACCAGGTCGACGACCGCCGGCATCCGGGTGGATCCACCCACCAGGACGACGTGGTCGATCTTGTCGACGCCGATCCCGGCGTCCTTGATCGCCTGGTTGAACGGCGCCTTGCACCGCTCGAGCAGGTCCTGCGTCATCCGCTGGAACTCCGCCCGGCTGATGGTGACGTCGAGGTGCAGCGGGCCGTCGGCCCCGGCGGTGATGTAGGGCAGGTTGATGGTCGTGGACTGGCCGCCGGACAGCTCGATCTTGGCCTTCTCGGCCGCCTCGCGCAGCCGCTGCAGGGCCATCTTGTCCTTGCCGAGGTCGATGGCGTTCTGGTTGCGGAAAGTCTTCACCAGGTGGTCGAGAATCCGCTGGTCCCAGTCGTCGCCGCCCAGGTGGGTGTCACCGGAGGTGGACTTCACCTCGACCACACCGTCGCCGATCTCCAGCAACGACACGTCGAAGGTGCCACCGCCGAGGTCGAAGACGAGGATCGTCTGGTCCTTCTCGCCCTTGTCCAGGCCGTACGCCAGCGCGGCCGCGGTGGGCTCGTTGACGATCCGCAGGACGTTGAGCCCGGCGATCGTGCCGGCCTCCTTGGTCGCCTGCCGCTGGTGGTCGGAGAAGTAGGCCGGCGTGGTGATCACCGCGTCGGTGACCTCCTCGCCGAGGTAACTCTCGGCGTCGCGCTTGAGCTTCTGCAGCACCCGGGCGCTGATCTCCTGGGGGGTGTACTTCTTGCCCTCGATGTCGACGGTCCAGTCGGTGCCCATGTGCCGCTTCACCGAACGGATGGTCCGGTCGACGTTGGTGACCGCCTGCCGCTTGGCGACCTCGCCCACCAGCACCTCGCCGTTCTTGGCGAAGGCGACGATCGAGGGGGTGGTACGCGAGCCTTCGGCGTTGGCGATGACCGTCGGCTCGCCGCCCTCGAGGACGCAGACGACGGAGTTGGTGGTGCCGAGGTCGATGCCGACCGCTCGTGCCATGGGTTCCTCCTAAGATTGAGTGGGAGTGACTCAAGTGCCAACTGTCACTGACGTAACGCTATCAAACGAAGTTGAGTTCCCAAGACTCAAGGTAACTAGTTGCGGCCCCAAGCCGGTGATCATGCACACCTGTGAGGGTCTTCGGGCGTGTCGCACCGCAGACGTGCATGATCACCGCCGACGTGGGCCGATGGCGGCTACCCTCGGGGTCATGCTCCGCAGCCTGCGCAGCCGTGACGGCACCCCATCGCTGCGGGCGCGGATCCTGGCCGCCCTCATCGCCATCGGAGCGCTCGTCCTCACCGGTGATGTCGTTCTCGTCCCGATCCTGCGCGCACTGCTCTCCACGCTGCACTGACCGTAGGTCGCTGGGCTATATTCACGCTCAGCACGGTGGCACCAGCCGCTGGACGGCACGGGGGGCAGCGGGTGAGCGAGCGGTCCGGCCCGCCCGTCTACGGACTCCCACCGATCTACCACCCCCGACCCGTCTACCACCCGCCGCCTCCACGGCCTCCGCCGCCGGTCCAGCCGTCGCCCCAGTGGTGTCCCCCGGGCCCCCCGTCGCGCGACCCGGCGAGGAGTACGTGACGCGGTACCCGCCCCAGCGGTACCCGCCGCAGCCACCCGGACCGGCGCCGCCGTACGCGCCACCCGGGCCGCCTGGCTACCGCGCCTGGCCCACAGCACCGAGGCGGGTCGGCCAGGGCGGGCTGGTCGCCGTCCTCGTCTGCGCGAGCCTCGTCGTCCTGCTGGCCGTGACCGTGCTGGCGGTGGTCGCCCGGCAGCCGGCGGGGTCCGGCGCACGGCGCAGCCTGCCCAACGCACCGGCAGTCCGCGCCGACCCGCAGCACACGACCGGGATCACCGATGCCGAGATCCGTGCCCTGCTCGAGCAGCACGGGTCAGCCTTGCGCCGCGGCGACCTGACGCGGTTCCTGTCCGCGTACGACCAGACCGATCACGGGCTGATCGCCGGCCAGCGGATGCTCTACACCAACCTGCGCAAGATCCCGCTGGCGATCGCCTATTACACCCTGATGCACCGGTCCGGCCAGGCCGGGCCACTGGGAAGCATCGACGTCGACGTGGCGTTCGTCCACCAGGTCGCCGGCGTCGACGTCGACAGGGTCTTCGAGGGCTACCGCTGGCGCATCGCCCGCACGGCCAACACCGCGCCGCTGCGCGTCTCGGCCGTCGGCGGTATGCCGGACCCGGCCACCGGCGGCAAGTACCTCTACTACCCGGCGCCCTGGGACGAGTTGCCGTTGACCGTGACCCGGCGCCGGCACGTCGTACTGCTGGCCAACGACCGCACCCGCGGGCTCGCCGCCACCTGGGCGGCCACCGCCGAGTTGAGCGCCGAGCAGAATCTGCAGGCCTGGGGTCGCCGACCGGCCGGATCCCCGGGTTTCCTGGTGACCTTCGAGGACCTACGGTCCCGATTCCACGGCTACTGGAGCGGCAACTCGACCGGTCCGAAGTGGGAAGCCGGCCACACCATCTCGCTGCCCGCTTTCACCACCGGCGGCCAGGCCGCGCGTTCGGCCGGCGCCCGCATCGTCTCGTTCACCGGCTCCAGCTTCTATGCGCCGGGACACGACCCCAGCTACCTGTTCACCCACGAGATGGCGCACGCGATGGTGTCCCCGGTCGGGCCGGAGAGTGGCGCCGGGACCCCGCTCTACATCGTCGAGGGCTTTGCTCGTTTCATGGAGACCAGGCACCATTCGACCGGCCCCTTCATGAACGATCCGGCGCTGATCGCGCACCTGCAACACGGGTTCACCGGCCACCTGCCGACCGACGCACAACTGCGGAGCAGCAAGGACGACGTCGCCGGTGCGGCGTACGAGCTCAGCCTGCTGGTCTATCTCTTCATCGAGCACCGGTTCGGCTCGTCGCGCTGCTTCGACCTGGTGATCGCCGCCTACCAGAAGCCGACCGAGACGGGCGGCCAGGCTGCGCTCGCCAAGACAACCGGCCTGAATCTGGCCGCCTTCGAGGCGCAATGGGTGGCCTACGTCCATCATCGGGTCGGCTGAGCGCAGGCCAAATGTCAGGTTCGGCGGAGGAACCACCCATGCGTCCCGGTGGACGGAACAGGTACCCTGCTCCAGCACACGCTCGGCCAGGGGGTTGGGTGTAGCGCAACATCAGGAGCCTGCGATGAGCAACGACCAGCCGCCCTATCCGCCGGGCCAATACCCCGCCGGACAATACCCAGGGCAGTATCCGTCCGGCCAGTACCCGGCCGGTCCCTATCCGGGGCAGCAGCCGGTGGGGCCTTATCCCGGCCAAGGCGGCCAGGCCGGCTACCCGGGCCAGACGGGCTACCCGGGCCAGGCGGCACCCGGCCAGCCGCAGGCCGGCGCCTACCCGGGGCAGGCTGCGCCGGGACAATACCCACCGACCGACGAGCAAGCGACCTCCCAATACTCCCCGACCAACTACCCGTCGGGGCAGCAGCAGGCCGGTCCGCCGGGATATCAGGACAGCTGGCAGGGGCCTCCCGGCCCGCCGCCGTCGGCCGGCTACGGCAGTCCGTACCAATACCAGAGCGGCCCGCCGCCGAAGAGCAAGGCCGGTTGGTGGATCGCCGCGGGGGTCATCGCGATCGTCCTGGTCTTGATCGTGGCGGTCGTCGGCGTGATGCAGTTGGGCAAGAAGAAGCAGGACCCGCTCAACCCCATCGCCAACAAGTCCAGCGGCAAGATCCTCTGGCGCGCGCCGTTCACCGCAGCATCGGTGAGCGGGGACCCGGTCGTCGCGGGGATCTGGACCAACCGGAAGGCGGTGATCCGGGGCGGCGGCGACGGGCTGCACGGCTACGACGTCAACAACGGCAAGGAACTGTGGAACACCCCGATTCCCGACAGTGGCGTGATCTGTTCGATGTCGCCCACTATCGAGCAGAGTGTCGGGGCGCTGATCTACGGCAAGGCCGGCAGGTACCAAGCTACGTGCGACCACCTGCTGGCAGTGAACACCGACACCGGCAAGCAGTTGTGGACGGCTGACCTAACGCCCCTCGACCCCTCCGGGCGGTCGACCAGCGGCGATGCCTACACGTCGGTGTCGATCGCGACAGGCGTGGTGGTCATCGCCACGTCCGACGTGATGCGCGGTTACTCGACCAGCACCGGTACGAAGCTGTGGGGGCTGGTGATCACGCCCACCAAGCCCAACACCTACACCACGTGCCATCCGATCAACTCGCTGGCCGCCGGCGACCGTGCACTGATCGTGGTGTCGTGTTCGGGTGACGCAGGCTACGTGACGGCCCTCAACACGCAGACCGGCAAGGCGGTGTGGGAACACGACCTCGGCGTCTCGGAGGGGGATCCGCTCTTCACCGACCCGATCAGCGTGCGGCCGGCTATCCTCCAGTCGCACGTCGCGGCCGGCGATCCGCAGTTGCTCGTCCTCGACGACACCACCGGACATCTGACCCGCACGCTGCCGGAGGTCACTGCTGGTCAGCGCCTCAATTTCCACAGCACGGGAAGCCGGCTCAGCGGTGCCTACCAGTACTCCCTTGCCGTCCGTAACGGAAAGGTCTTTGCCTCGACAGCAACAGACTTCAGCACCAAGGACAGCAAGATGCTCGGCGTCGACCTGAGCACCGGGCAGCCGTCCTGGAACGTGGACGCCGGCACGAAGGCCACGCTGCACGTCGTGACGAGTGACGACAAGTCCGTGGTGGCCTTCGACAGTGGCGGCTTCGAGCGCGCGCCGCGGCTGATCCGGTTCGACCTCGACACCGGAAAGCGCTCCGAGGGGATGCGGTTCCCGGCCAGTCTCGCGCAGGACAGCTACGGCAAGCTGCTGTTCCTCCAGGACGACAAGCTGGTCTTCGTGTCGCTGCGACCCAGTGCCTCGGACGCGCCGATCGTGGTCGCCGGGGTGCCGGGCTGACGCTGCCGCCGGCTGCTGCTGCCGTCCCTGGCGAACCGGGCGGCAGGGCGGCGCCCTAGGCTGGGCCTTCGCCAACCTGGGCACCAGCGGAGGCCTCTTGTGGCAGTGCGGATAGTCGTCGGGCTCGCCATGACAGCTGCGGCGTTCGGGGTGGCCGGGCGGCGGGTGTGGTGGCTCTATCGCCTCGTGCACACCGGCCAGCCGGATCCCGGGAGGCTCGACGGCGCCGGCACCCGGATCCGGACCGAGCTTGCGGAGGTGTTCGGCCAGCGCAAGCTGCTCAAGCGGCCACTGCCGGGTCTCGCGCACTTCTTCACCTTCTGGGGATTCATCGTGCTGGCGGCGACGATCCTGGAGGCCTACGGTGCGCTGTTCGACGCCGACTTCGCGATCCCGCTGATCGGGCACGCCCGGTGGCTCGGATTTTTCGAGGACTTCTTCGCGGTCGCCGTGCTCGTCTCACTCGGCGTGTTCACGATCATCCGGATCCGGCAGGCGCCGGCCCGGCGGCAGCGGGCCAGCCGGTTCTACGGCTCGCATACCGGGGCGGCCTGGGTGATCCTCGCGATGGTCGCCGCCGTCGTCCTGACGCTACTGGTCTATCGGGCCGCCCAGGTCAACACCGGCAACTTCCCGTACGGCAGGAGCCGGTGGGCCTTTGCTTCGTACGCGCTGGGTCGACTGCTCGGCGGGCTGTCTGCCGATGCCAACCTCGTCCTCGAGACGATCTTCATCCTCGGCCAGATCGGTGTGATCCTGGCCTTCCTGGTGATCGTCGTCTATTCCAAGCACCTGCATATCGGGTTGGCACCGGTCAACGTTGCCGCCAAGCGCACCCCCGACGCGCTCGGGCCGCTGCTGCCGATGACTTCCGGTGGCAAGCCGATCGACTTCGAAGACCCCGGCGACGACGACGTGTTCGGCCGCGGCAAGGTCGAGGACTTCACCTGGAAGGGGATGCTCGACTTCGCCACGTGCACGGAGTGCGGCCGTTGCCAGGACCAGTGCCCGGCGTGGAACACCGGCAAGCCCCTGTCGCCCAAGCTGGTGATCATGGACCTGCGCGACCACCTGTTCGCCAAGGCGCCCTACCTGCTGGGCGCCCCGGCCGGCGACAACGCTGTGACGGGCATCGACGAGGCCGGCCGGGCTCAGGAAAAGCACGATCACGTGCCCGAGTCGGGCTTCGGCCGGGTGCCCGGCTCCGGTCCCGAGCAGGCACACCGGCCGCTGGTCGGGACGGCCGAGGAAGGCGGGGTGATCGACCCGGACGTGCTGTGGTCGTGCACCACCTGCGGCGCCTGCGTCGAGCAGTGCCCGGTCGACATCGAGCACGTCGACCACATCGTGGACATGCGCCGCTACCAGGTGCTCGTCGAGTCGAGCTTCCCCAGCGAGGCGGGCGGGATGCTGCGCAACCTCGAGGGCAAGGGAAATCCGTGGGGCGGCAACCCGGCGGCACGGGACGAGTGGACGGCCGGGCTGCCGTTCGAGGTGCGCCGGGTCAGTGATTTCCCCGATGGCACCGTACCGTCCGATGTGGACTATCTGTTCTGGGTCGGTTGTGCGGGAGCCTACGACGACCGGGCGAGGAAGACCACCCGCGCGGTGGCGACGCTGCTGCACACCGCGGGCGTGGAGTTCGCGATCCTCGGCTCGGGCGAAACCTGCACCGGCGACCCCGCCCGGCGGCTGGGCAACGAGTTCGTCTTCCAACTGCTGGCCGCGCAGAACGTCGAGACGCTCAACGAGGCAGCCGTACGCAAGATCGTCACGACCTGCCCGCACTGCTTCAACACGCTGGCCAACGAGTATCCACAGGTGGGCGGCACCTACGACGTCGTGCACCACACGCAACTGCTCGGCCGGCTGGTGGCCGAGGGCCGGCTGACTCCGGTGCAGCCGATCGACAAGTTGGTGACCTACCACGACCCGTGCTACCTCGGCCGGCACAACAAGGTCTACACGCCGCCCCGCGAGGTCCTCGCCGCCGTCCCCGGCCTGCGTACCACCGAGATGCACCGCTGCAAGGAGCGTGGCTTCTGCTGCGGAGCCGGCGGCGCGCGGATGTGGATGGAGGAGCGGATCGGCAAGCGGATCAACGCCGAGCGCACCGACGAGGCGCTGGCCACCGACGCCGGGATCATCTCGACGGCCTGCCCGTTCTGCGTCACGATGCTCTCCGATGCGGTGTCCGCCAAGCAGCAGTCGGCCGACGCGGCCCAGGGCGTCGAGGTGCTCGACGTGTCGCAGATCCTGCTGCGCTCGTTGTCGCCCGAGGGCCAGGGCGGGTAGGCAGTGCGGTCGCCGCTGCGCTTCTTCCGCCGCCGGTTCGACCCGCTGGCCGACGCCGCGCAGCGGATGGAGCGGGCCCGGCAGGCACGGGAGGAGATCGGCGACCCGCTGGCCGACTCGCCGCTGGGCGTCGTCCCCATGCGCCGCCCCGGCGGCCGCTGGATGTGGGCCTACCTCGGCGCCGCACTGGTGGTCGGGGCGGTCCTCGCCACCACCCAGAGCCGCGACCCCGACCTGCCGGCCAACTGCGGCGACACTGCGTTGAAACTCTCCTCCGACAGCCCACCACTGCGCAGTCCGGTGGCATGGCGGGCGACCGGCCCGGTCGGCGACTACGTACTCGCCCTTGACGCCACCGCCGTGTCGCGGGTCGGGGTGCGCGGTGTCGCCGTGTCAGCGCCGGCATCAGGAGAGACCTGGATCGGCCAACTGTTCCGGATGGACGGTTGCAACGCCGGCGGCCGCTTCAGTCTGACCCTCGCGCCGGGCGAGCACACAGTACGGATGTTCCGCTTCGGACCGTCCGGCGCCGCCGTAGTGGCCGAGCGCAAGATCACGATCCGCGGGTGAGCGACTGCCCCGGTCGTCGGCCCAGGTCGAGGATGAAGTGTGGAACATCTTCCCCGCTATGACGGTCAAAAGTTTCCACACCTCGGTCGATCTCAGCCGACCTACGCCGTCGGCCAGGTGCGCCAGGCCCGGAGCGGTGTCGGGCCGCCGCCCACTCGACAACGAGACCTACATCTCGCGTCAGTCGAGCGAAGCGCGCGCAGCGAGATGTCAACGCAGTGGGAGCTGCCGAGTAGACTCTGCGGCGCACGCTGCGGGTGTAGTTCAATGGCAGAACATCAGCTTCCCAAGCTGACAGTGCGGGTTCGATTCCCGTCACCCGCTCCGCCGCAAAGGAGCAGGTCAGCCGCAATTTGACGGCTCAGCCCGATCATCGCCATGCGACCGGCGAGGCACTACCGGCCCCTCGTGGGCCCCAGCATCTTCGGACGCAGCCTCGGCGTCTGCACTCGCCGTGGCCGGTTGAGCGGCCTGGTCCGCCTCGACCTGGCGGCTCACAGCATCGGCGATCTCGCGGTCAGCGTTCGCCGTCGCGCGAACATAGATCAGCGCAGCATGCGCCGAATGTGGCCCACCACGCCATCAGACAGCAGAACCGGGCCATTGAGCCGAGCGCACGATGAGGGTCGTGCCAGTTTCGCGCCAGATGACGCCGGTAGTCGCGGTCAACGCCCCCGGCAGGGTTGCCGTCGGACCCTCGACATAGGGTGTCCGTGGCCATGTCGCACGCACCAGCGACAAGGGGGATCGGTGCGACGGGAGTAGGGGCAGGATGCTGGTGTGGTTGATTCGGCATGCGGAGAGCGTGGCCAATTTTGGCGCGGCAACCGACGATCCAGCGGGAATCCGTCTTACTGAACTTGGGAAGGTGCAGGCGGCCCACCTCGCGACGGCAGTCCCACGCTCGCCCGCGCTGGTCGTGACTTCGGGATTCGCCCGGACGAAGCTGACTGCGCAGCCTACCCTGGACCGTTTCCACGACGTCCGCACCAAGAATGGCTAGTCCAAGAATTCACCTACCTGCACATTCCGTACGGCCAGTCGACCACTCCAACCCAGCGGCGACCGATGGTGGAGGATTACTGGCAGCGGGCCGACCCGTCGTACGTCGACGGGCCTGGCGCTGAATCGTTTGCTGCCCTGCTCACCAGAGCCCACGCATCTGCACTGTCTTGGCCGGCCGCTGTCCGGGTCGAGGAAGAACTCAGGTCCGAAGTGGACGCGTTGCTGGTGCGGCAGGTTCGCAGTAGGCAACCGTCGCGTCGTCGGACTCGCCGAAGCCTGGAAGTGAGCCAGCGAACTCTTTCTCCGCTTCGCGGATCTGTCGAAGGATCTCGTGAGGGCCATGCGTGTGGACCCGCTCCATGACGGTCGGCCAGTCGGAGAGTTGTATGGATCCACTATCCGACTGGCTCCGTTGCTGAGGAGCGCGGCGCCGTTCAGTTGCCCAAGAGGCACGCTGCCGGTGACGGCTTGCGTTGCCGCCGTCGGATCGTCCTTGGCGATCCAGTATCCGCCGGGCTGATTGCGCCGAGCCCGTAGCGCGTCGATCACGAACTGCTCCGTCTGCTCGTACTCACGCGTCCCTGGAAGCAGGCCGTTCAGGGCGGCCGTGCATTCGCGGCGCACGCTGACCTCACGGATGTCGGTGACCACCCGCGGTCGAGCGTCGACCATGTCGAGAACGACGTACGCGTCCGCGAGCACCAGGAAGTCCGCGCGATCGTCTGCGAATCGGATCATCGCAACAGTTGATTGCGGGCTGATGGGGCTCCCGATGTCGCACGTGTGGCGATGGCGTCCGGCCACCTCGACAATTGAATCGGCGAGAGCCGAAACCAGGTCTCTTCCGCCGTCGCGCGCCAGTCGCCCGAGAAGGGTCGCGCCGAGGGTGTGCGAGTACCACGCGACTCCGTGGTGGCAGACCGCGTCGGTTCCGCGGATTCCCGCGCCGTCGAGCAGCACCACGGCACCCGGCACATCGCCGACGAAGTCTTCATTCGGCCGGCCGTCGTGACCAGGACTGGTGGCCGTCAAGATCTTCATCCGCGCGACCCTATCCGCGTACCACCCGGCCTGACCCGCTTGAGTCGGCCTTGGATCGAGCAGAATCACTCGCGGAGATGAACGCGCTCCGCCGCACCGGCATGTTGCGGCTCGCCGGCCCGCTCGGCACCCTGCCCACGACGACGTCTGTTCACTGCACGGTGACCGCAGCCTTCGGCGACGAACTGTGTCAATCCGTCCACGCTATGACGTACAGGAATTTCCCCACTTCGGTCGATCTCAGGCGACCTACGCCGTCGGCCAGGTGCGCCAGTTACGCCAGGCCCGGGACGGCGTCGGGCCACGCTGGTCCTGGTAGCGCGAGCCGTACACCGACGATCCGTACGGGTGCTCGGCCGCCGTCGACAGCCGGAACACACAGATCTGCCCGATCTTCATCCCGGGCCACAGCGTGATCGGCAGGTTGGCCAAGTTGGACAGCTCCAGCGTCACGTGACCGGAGAAGCCCGGGTCGATGAACCCGGCGGTCGAGTGGGTGACCAGCCCGAGCCGGCCGAGGCTCGACTTGCCCTCCAGTCGCGCGGCCAGGTCGTCGGGCAGGGTCACGCATTCCAGGGTCGATCCCAGGACGAATTCCCCGGGATGCAGCACAAACGGCTCGTCACCGGTCGGCTCCACCAGCTCGGTCAGGTCGTCCTGCTGCCGGGCCGGGTCGATGTGGGTGTAGCGGGCGTTGCGGAACACCCGGAACCAGCGGTCCAGCCGGACGTCGATGCTGGCCGGTTGCATGAGCGAGTCGTCGTACGGCTGGAGAGCAAGCCGACCCGCGTGAAGCTCGGCTCGCAGGTCGCGGTCAGACAACAGCATGCCCCGGACCCTAGTCGAGCGAGCATCGAGCGAAGCGAGGAGCGCAGCGAGATGACGGCTGGGTCGAGCGAGCATCGAGCGCAGCGAGGAGCGCAGCGAGATGACGGCTGGGTCGAGCGAGCATCGATCGAAGCGAGGAGCGCAGCGAGATGACGGCT
>JBBRYN010000084.1:0-11820 GCA_038237645.1 Mycobacteriales bacterium | reverse complement strand
GCAACGTGCAAAGCCCACCCGTGTTCTTCGGGTAACGCGCACGGGCACCGATTCGACGCGCGAGGCGGTCCCCGAGACGACGGCCCGACGGTCGACCAGCCAGCCGCCGGCCGATGGCTCGACGCCCTCGACATCGAGCCGATTACCAGGTGCCGCCAGCGGGCAGAGAGGGGTTCAGCGACCCTGCAGAAGTGGAACTCTACTAGCGGCAGGCAGCACGGGGAGAAGAACGACAGTGCGCCGGCGGCCGCCGCGACCGGCAGTGCTAGCAGCACGGGACCGGTCGAGACGATCTGCCCGGCGGCGGCGACGCCCACCTTCCCCCTCCCGGCTTGGACGAGTGAGAAAACGCTACTACGGCGTCTAGTAGCGTCTTGGGGTGGGTAACGGTTTCGGGCGAGGTTGGCACTGCCAGGGCCTACTATCGGGCCCGTAGGGGGGGTCTGGTGCCGCCGCCGATGGTTGTCAGGGAGGGTGGACATGGTTGCACGCCGGCTCGGCGAACTCGAAGCGGCGGTGATGGCCCGGCTGTGGGCCCGTGACGAGCCGGCGACCGTCCGGGAGATTCTCGTCGAGTTGCGGCCGCAGCGTGCCCTCGCCTACACCACGGTGATGACCGTGCTGGATGCCTTGCACCGTAAGGGTGTCGCCAACCGGGTGATGGACGGCCGCGCCTACCGCTATACCGCCGGCATCACCGCGGAGCAGTACACCGCGCAGCTCGTCGGCGCGGCGCTGGCCGACGCACCGGACCGGGCCGCGGTTCTGGTCCGGTTCATTGACGAGCTGTCCGCGGCCGAGGTCGCGCAGCTGCGTGAGGCCCTGGACGGCCGAGGGGCCAGCACCCCGGCGCGCCGTGGACGGCGCGGGTGAAGGTCGCCGCCGTCCTGGCCGGCTACGCGCTGGTGTTGGCCCTCGCCGGTCCGTGGCTGCTGCGCCGCGGCGACTGGGCCGCCCGCGCGCCCCGGCTGGCCATCGCCGCCTGGCAGGCGACCAGCGCGGCGTTCGTGTCCGCGCTCGTCCTGGCCGGGCTCAGCCTGGGTGTGCCGACCGCGAGCCTGGCCGGTGGCCTCGCCCAGGTCCTGCGTAGCTGCGCGATGGCGATCCGAGACGCCTACGCCTCTCCGGGAGGTGCCGCCGCGGCCGGGACAGGTGTGGTGCTGGCCGGCGGGATCCTACTGCGGGTCGCCTGGTGCGCGGGGGCCGCCCTGCTCGGCGCGGCCCGGCGGCGCGCCGAGCACGTAGACGGCCTGGCTCTGGTCGGCCGGCTCGACCCGGCCCTGGGAGCGATCGTGCTCGACACCTCCGCGGCGGCCGCCTACTGCCTTCCTGGCCGCGCCCGGCGGGTCGTCCTCACCACCGGGGCGCTGGCCGCGCTCACCGACGACGAACTCGCCGCCGTCCTGGCCCACGAGCACGCGCACCTGGCCGGAAGGCACCATCTGGTGCTGGCCGGCGCCGAGGCGCTCGCATCGGCCTTCCCCCGGATCCCGCTGCTCGCCACGGCCCGGCGCGAGGTGTCCCGGCTGGTGGAGATGCTCGCCGATGACAAGGCCAGCACCGGTCGGCCGCGCCGCAACGTGGCCACCGCGCTGGTCGCGCTGGCCGGTGCGGCCACACCCACCGGGGCGCTGGCCGCAGGGGGCCCGGCGGCACTGGCCAGGGTCCGCCGGCTCCTCGCACCGGCCGCGCCGCTCGGCGCCGCCCGGACGGTTCTGGCTACGGCGATCGTGATCAGCGTCCTCGTCGCGCCGGTCGTCGCCGTCGCGGCACCCGCAGCCCAGGTGGCCGGCATGCGGTACTGCCCGGTGGCCATGTCAGGGCCGGGCGCGGTCCGGCCATAGTCATGTCCCTGGTGCCATCCACCGGCCTGCCGGAACGCGAGGTGACTTGCCGGTTCGCTCTCAGCCCGGGCGAGATCGTCCCGTCCGGGGCGGCGGTGGTCCCATCCTCGGGGAGGTCCGCGGTCTGGGGACACTCCCGCCTCGCCCATGACGCGCTCGGTGACCGAACCGGATGCCGCGTGGTGGGTGGTCTTCGCTGGGGCGAGGTTCAGGCACCTGTGGTCGCGGCTGCGGACCTGTGACTGACAACCGCGCCGGGCTCGGCCACCGCCGCCCGACCATCGACCTCGCCGTGACCGACCATGACACTCATCGCGGCATCACGGTGACCGCGGTCATCGGCCTGGCCGCGACCGCCGCACTCGCCGCGGCCGGTCTACCCGCGGCGAACCTGCACGGTCCACTGCACTTCCTCGGCATCATGGACCCGCTCTGCGGGATCACCCGCGGCCTGTTCCACGCCGGCCGCGGGCAGTGGTCCGCGGCCTGGCGTTACAACCCGGCCAGCCTGCTGCTCGTCGGCGGCGCAGTCGCCGCCCTGCTGCGGGCGGCCGTCGGCCTGGGCCTGCGACGGTGGGTATCAGTGGCGGCCGGCGGTCGGGCGCGCACGGTGGCTATGGTTGTCGGTTTCGTACTTCTCGTCGCGTTAGAGGTCAATCAGCAGGCGCACGCAGCCCTGCTCGTACGCCGGTAGGCCGCGGGCCGGCGCACAGAGTTTCCGGCGTCGCTCCGTGGTCCGCCAAGCACCCACCTATCATCGACTCATGACGATGACATCGCACGATCCGGCTTGCTCGGTGAGCTTGGCGCCGGCGGTGGCGTTGTTCCGCAGTCTGGCTGATCCGCGCCGGTTGGCGATCGTGCACGAGCTGGCGCGGGGTGAGCGCCGGGTGGTGGACTTGACCGCGACGTTGGGGTTGGCGCAGTCGACGGTGTCGGCGCATCTGGCGTGTCTGGCCGACTGCGCGCTGGTGGTGGCGCGGCCGGAGGGCCGGCAGTCGTTCTACCGGCTCACCCAGCCTGCGCTGCTCGGCTTGCTCGCGGCGGCGGAGCAGCTCCTGGCCGACACCGGTGATGCGGTCCACTTGTGTCCGGTCTACGGTGCCAGCGGGGACCCGGCGCCCCGCGCATGACCGGTGGCGACGACGGGCACGGTCACAACCACAAGCTGCCGGCGGGCGGGGGGCATCGTCGGCGGCTCGCCGGCGTGCTGGGAATCTCTTCGACGATCCTCGTCGTCGAAGTCATCGGTGCGGTGCTGTCCGGGTCGCTGGCGTTGCTGGCCGACGCCGGGCACATGCTCACCGACGTCGCCGGGCTGTCCCTGGCGTTGGTCGCGGCGGTCCTAGCGGGACGGGCGGCCACCGACGCCCGCACGTGGGGGTACCGACGGGCGGAGGTCCTCGCCGCCGCCGCGCAGGCGGCCGTACTGCTCGCGGTCGGCATGATCGTCTTGGTCGAGGGGGTCCGCCGGCTGATCGAACCCCCGGCCGTGTCCGTCGGGGTGATGACCGTGTTCGGCGTGGTCGGCCTGGCCGGAACGCCGTGTCGATCCTGCTGCTGCTGCGGATCCAGGGCGGGAACCTCAACACCCGGGCGGCGCTGCTGGAAGTCGTCAACGACGCCCTCGGTGCTGCCGCGGTGCTTGCGGCCGCGGTGGTGATCGCGGCCACTGGATGGGTCCGTGCCGACGCCGTCGCCTCCCTGCTGATCGGTGTGCTGATCCTGCCGCGAACCTGGAAGCTGCTCCGGGAAACCGTCGACGTGCTGATGGAGGCCACCCCGAAGGGGGTGGACCTGGCGAGGGTCCGGGCGCACCTGCTCGAGGCGGAACACGTGTTGGACGTGCACGACCTGCACGCCTCCTCGGTGGCCTCCGACCTGCCCGTGCTCAGCGCCCACGTCGTCGTCGCAGACGGCTGCTTTTACGACGGGCACGTCCCGGCGTTGCTCGACCAGGTGCAGTCCTGCCTGGCCGGGCACTTCGACGTCGAACACTGCACCTTCCAATTCGAGGCCGCCAGCCACCGCGGCCACGAACACGCCACCCACGGCTGACCTGAGGGGACAGGCCATGGCAGACCGCGGCAACCGCCCGGCGCAGACCAGCTTCGTCCAGGACGCTGCCAGGGGTGGCTGTGGTACTGGTCGCCCCACCACGGCAGCGGCGGCCGATGCCGGCTGGCAGCGGGCCGCCGCCCGGGCCCGCCTGCTGTCGTGGTTCTCCCTGGCCTGGATGACCGCCGAAGGCATCATCGGCCTGATCGCCGGGATCACCGCCGGATCGATCTCCCTGACCGGCTGGGCGCTGGGGTCGGTGATCGAAGGACTCGCCTCGATCATCGTCATCTGGCGGTTCACCGGCAGCCGCACCCGGTCCGAAACGGCCGAGGCCAAAGCGCAGAAGGCCGTCGCCGTGTCGTTCTTCCTCCTCGCCCCCTACATCGCCGTCGAAGCCGTCCAGAATCTGCTCACCGGGCACGCCGCCCGCACCAGCATCGTCGGTATCGTGGTGAGCGCGGCCAGCCTGCTCGTCATGCCCGCACTCGGCATCACCAAGAAGAGGCTCGGCCGCGGGCTGCACTCCGCCGCGACCGCCGGTGAAGGCGCGCAGAACCTCATCTGCGCTGCCCAGGCAGGCGCCGTCCTGGCCGGTCTGGGCGCCACCGCAGTGTCCGGCTGGACCTGGCTCGACCCGGCAATCGGCCTACTCCTGGCCGGCTGGGCCATCCGCGAAGGTGCCGAAGCGTGGCACGGGGAAGGTTGTTGCTGACGGCCCTCTGATGGTTCGCCTGCCACCGCCGCATTCCGCCGCCTGCATGCGATCGGACCTACCGGCTGGGCACGCGGTCGGCTATCGGCGCATAGAGCGGGCCCGTCAGCCGGCATCCGCGCCCTGCCCCTGTTGGCCGCGAACGGGCTTGCCGCCGCCGGCGCCATCTGCTCTACTAGAGGCATTAGTAGGTGATCTGGAGGTTCGCGTGTGGCGTTGCTGTCTCAACCCTAAGGTGATCGGCGGGTTGGCCGCCGTCGGGCTCGTGGTGTGGCTGCTCGCCCCGGCGAGCGGCGGCGTGGCGCTGCCGCTGCTCATCACTCTCATCTGTCCGCTGTCGATGGGCATCATGGCTTGGCGGATGTACCGCGGGGGCAGCTGTGCTGCGTCGAAGAGCATGGCCACCAGCCGGCAGGCGGCAACTCCGGTCGAGGTCGACGCGGAGCTCAGGGCGTTGCGCGAGGAATTGGCGATCGCCCGCGCGCGTCGGCACCTCGCCACCGGGGACGACCACTCACGCGGCTGACCTGCCGGGAGCCGGTGAGCACCCGTGCCCGCTCCCCGGCCTCGGCGGCAACTGGGGTCCACGTCCCGGCGGGATGGCACTGTCGTGTGCTGGCCCGCGTGAGGCGGCGAGCACCGGCGCAATCGCGATCAGGCAGTTCGTCGGGGGTGGGCTACCGCCCGGTCGGCCTGGTGGGTGCGATGAGCGGGTGCCTTCAGGGGCACGGCCGACCAGCCGATCAGTACTCTACTAATGTCCTTCGTAGACCGGCACTCCTTACATGGATCGAACGGGACCGCTGTTGTCATGAGCCAGCTGTTGTTGTCCGGCACGGTGATCACCGCGTTCCTCGGCGGGGTGGTCGCCCTGCTCGCGCCGTGCTGCATCTCGGTGATGCTGCCGGCGTACTTCGCCACGAGTTTCCACCGGCGCACCGAGCTCGCCGGGATGACGCTTGTGTTCGCCGCGGGAATCGCCACGATCATCCTGCCGCTCGGGCTTGGCGCGTCGGCGATCTCACGACTGTTGGTGGGCCAGCACCGGCTCGTGTTCACCTCCGGCGGTCTGCTGATGATCGCAGCCGGAGTAGCGATCATCGCGGGTTGGAAGTTCATGCTGCCCATGCCCGGCCGGCGCGGTCGCGGCGGCCGTGGTGTCGGCTCGGTGTACAGCCTGGGGCTGTTCTCCGGGGCGGCCAGTGCCTGCTGCGCGCCGGTGCTCGCCGGCGTCGCCACCCTCGCCGGCGCAACGGCGTCATTCCCGGTCGCGCTCACCGTCGGCGCGGCCTACGTGTTCGGCATGGTCGCGCCGCTGGCCGTGCTGGCCCTGGTGTGGGACAAACGCGACTGGGGCCGCGCCAGGATCTTCGGCGACTGGGGTCTGACCGTGCCGATCGGCTCCTCCCGCCGCAGGATCGCCGGACCGGCGCTGCTCTCCGGTGCCCTGCTGGCCGCCATGGGCGCGCTCACGATCGTATTCGCCCAACGCGGCCCGGCGATGCAACTGTCTGGCTGGCAATTGCAGGTCTCGGCCTGGCTCGGCCACGCCGCCGCCGTCGTCCAGCATCAGCTAGGGTGGCTGCCCGGCTGGGCGGGGCTGCTGCTGGTCGCCGGCGCCCTGGCCGGGCTCGTCTGGGCCGCCCGCCACCGATCCGAGGCAACGCCTGATGCGGTCCCCGCTCCGCCGCCCGCCGCGCAGGACTGCCACCGGCCGACACCGTCAGACCCTGACCCGGCTGCCGTCGCGGTAAAGCCGATCCCGGCGGCTCCCCCGGAAAGGATCCACTGATGCCCCCGCCGAAGACGTCGGGGCGGCGCCGCCCCACCCCGGCCAAGGGTAGGCCCGGGCGACGGCCACGGTCCTACCGCTGGGTGTGGGCCGCGGCAGCAGCCATGGCCGTGATCGCCGTGCTGTTCGTGGTGTTCCGCGCCAACAACACCGGATCTGGTTCGACCCACGGCCGCAGCGCCTACCAGGTCGGCGCCCCGGGCATCGGCCAGCAAGCCCCCGATTTCACCCTGTCCGCCAGCACCGGTCAGACCATCAGCCTGCGGTCACTGCGCGGGCAAACGACGTTGCTGTACTTCCAGGAGGGCGTCGGTTGTGAGCCGTGCTGGACGCAGATGAAGGATCTGGAGAAGGCAGCGGGCGCCGTCCACGCCGCCGGCGTCGACACCGTCGTCTCCGTCACCACCCAGCCGGTGAACCTGCTGGCGCGGAAGGCGCACGACGAAGGGATCTCCACCCCGGTGCTCGCCGATACCACGCTGGCGGTGTCCAAGGCCTACCACGCCAACCAGTACGGGATGATGGGCGACTCGATGGACGGCCACACCTTCATCCTGGTCGGGCCGGGGGGCAAGATCCAGTGGCGCGGCGACTACGGCGGCGCCCCGAACTACACCATGTATGTCCCGGTGAAGCAGCTCCTCGCCGACCTCGCCGCGGGGCGGCGACGGTGAGCCGGATAACGTTGCTCACCCAGCCCAACTGCGCGATGTGTGATCACGCCAAACAGGTGCTTGCGCGGATCGCCCCCGATATCCCGGTCACCGTCGAGGAACTTGACCTCAGCACGGACGCCGGGCGGCGGCTCGCCGCCGAGGCCGGGGTGTTGTTCGCCCCTGGCATCCTGCTCGACGGTGAGCCGTTCGGCTATGGACGCCTGTCGGAACGCAAGCTACGCAAGGCGCTCACCGCCCGCGCCGCAACCCGACCTCAGCTCACCTAGAAGCCAAAGGATTTCCACCATGCGGCAGCTCCTCGCCTATCTGCCATTGCTGGCTTGCCCGGTCGGAATGGGCCTGATGATGTGGGTGATCATGCGCGGAGGCCGCCGTCACCAGCAGCCCTCGCCCACGCCGTCCCACAGTGGGCCGGCCGCGATGACGCCCACCCAGCAGGCCGAACTGGTGCAGCTGCGCTCCGAACTCGACGAACTGCGCCGAAGCGACCACCCGCCGGGGAGCGACACGGGCCGCTGATCTGACATCGCCGGTCGCGTCCGTCTCCCATCACAGAAGTCTGCGGGCCGGACAATTCCTTCGACGAACTCGGCGCCGGTGACGGATTTCTCGCACATCTGCTCTGCCCGCGGTCCTCGCCATCGGGGGCGCGACGCGTCGGTCGAGCGCATAGTCGCGGTGTTCTCCCGCAGGCACGGTGTCGGTCGACGGGGCGTTGCCGTTCTCCTCTTGGCGCTCGCCGCCTTGCTGGCGGCTGCCGGCCCCGCGGCGGCGCATCCGACGCTGCTGATGACGGTCCCTGCCGCCGGGTACACCGGTGACGGGCCGCTGCCCCAGGTCGTGTTGGCCTTCGACGAGCCGGTCACGGTCACCGCCGACGCGGTCAGCCTCACCAGCGCCTCGGGTCAGCACGTGCCGACGCGACGGCTGCAGCGGCGGGCCGGTGGCCGCCAGCTCATCCTGCCGCTGCTCACGCCGCTGACCTCCGGCCAGTTCCGGGTGCGTTGGCAAGTGACCGCCGCCGACGGCGACGTCGTCGACGGCGCGTTCACCTTCGGGGTCGGCGCCGCGGCCCCGAAGGCGCTCCGCGACGGCGGCAACGGCGGGTTGGCCGGCACGGCCGCGTTGCGCTGGCTGCTGTTCACCGCGTTCGCGCTGGCCGCGGGCGGGGTTGCCGGCGAGTGGTTGGTTCGCCGGTGCGCGCAACGCGCGGCCCTGCCGACGGTGCGTGCGCCCCTGGCTGTCGCCTCGGGGGTCGGCCTACTGGCCGCGGCCGGGCTCACCGTGCTGGTCGCCTCCGCAACCGGCGGCTGGGCGGCGCTGTCCCACGTACGCGCTGTCGAGCTCACGGCTGTTGAGGCCGTCGCATTCGCTGTCACCGCGGTCTTCGCGACGGTGACCCCGCTGCGCCGACTGGCGGCGGCCCCGCTGACCGTGGTTGCCCTCGCCGAAGGGTTCCGCGCGCATCCACACGCCTACAGCCCCGGCTGGGGGGCGATCCTCACCGCCGTGCACCTGGCCGCGGCCGCCGTCTGGGTCGGCGCGCTGGTCCACGTCGTCCGCACCGCCCGACGGACGCCCGAGCGTGGCCGGGCGTGGGTGCTGGTGCGCGCCTACGCCCGGGCCGCGCTGCCGTTGTTCCTCCTGGTCGTGACCACCGGGACGATCGCGAGCGTGCTCGTGCTGCGCACGCCGGGCGACCTGCTGCACACCGGCTACGGCAGGGTGCTGACCGGCAAGCTACTGCTCGTCGCCGTCGTCGCCGTCTTGGCGATCATCGGCCGGCGCCGGGTTCGCAGCGGCACCCTGCCCGGTGCGAAACCGGGCCGCGCCACCCTGGCCGAACGGACGGTGTTGCTGGCCGTGCTCGCGGTGACAGCGGTGCTGGTCAGCCTGCCCGCGCCGCGGCCGGTGGCCACCGCCCTTACCCTGCCGCCCCTTCCGGCCGGTCCCACCACCGGGTTCGGCGGCCTCCTCGGCCAGCTCAGCCTCGGGGCGACGGCCAGCGCCGGGCAGCTGCAGCTGCAGCCGTCGACACCGGGCAGCGACCCCGGCGAACCCGGTACCGACCCCGACGTGCACATCACGGTCAGGCTCCGGCCGCCCGGCCGGACCGCGGTCACAATCCCGGCCCGCAGTTGCGGGGCGGGCTGCTTCACCGCCGCGACCGGATGGCGCACCGGGCCCAACGAGCTCACCGTGGACGCCCGCGCGGCCGGCTGGCGCGGCGGGTCGGCGACATTCACCGTGCCGTGGCCGCCGGTCGACGCAACCGCACAGCTGGGTGCCGTGCTCGCCGCGCTGCGCCACACCGGCCCCATCGCGCTGGTCGAGGACGTCAGCAGCGACACCACCAAGCCGGCCGGCGTCGAACGGCTCCGCGTGACAGGTCCGTTCTTCCTGGCCAGCGAGCCCTACGGCAACGGCGGCGCATCGATCGTGACCGCGCTGCCGCCGCGCCGGGGTGCCCTACGGCTCGCCGTCGCCTACCCGGCGATCGGCGTGTACATCGACCTCACTCTCGACCGCCGAAATCGCCCGACGCGGGAGATCGAGGCGACCCCGGACCACCTCATCACCCGCACGTTCACCTACCCCGGCCCCTAGTACTATTACCGCTAGTAAGAGTCAGACGGTGCGCGCGTCCGGAAGGTGCCCATGCCCCGAAAGCCCTTGAAGCAGTCGAGCCGGGAAACCGTCAGCCGCCGGCCCGCGCCCCGACCGGCACGTGCCAATCCCGTGCCGCGCCGAAAGGAACGCCCCTGGGGTTGGATCGCAGCTCTGGCGGCGGTAGCCGTCGCCGGGGTGGCGCTGATCGGCTACGTCGCGACCCGGCCCAGCGCCACCGACATCGCCGGCGTCCGCAGTTACCCCAACCTGCCCCGAAACCATGTCACCGGCGCCGTGCGGTACGCCCAGAACCCGCCGGCCGGCGGCAACCATGCGGCCACCCCGTTGACCTGCGGCGTGTACGACCGGCCGGTGCCTAAGGAGAACGCCGTGCACTCGTTGGAGCACGGCGCCCTGTGGATCACCTACCGTCCCGGGCTCGCGGCCGCCCAGCTAGCCACATTGACCCGCTTGGCCAAAGGCAACGACCACCGGCTGCTGTCACCGTACCCGGGGCCGCCGGCACCGATCGTGGCGACCGCGTGGGGTAAACAGCTTCAGGTCAACGCAGCGACCGACACGCGGCTGGCCACCTTCGTCAAGGTCTACACCAAAGGCCCCACCACCCCAGAGTCCGGCGCCGCATGCCGCGGCGTCGGCACCCCGACGGGGTGACGACCCGCCAGCAACCCAGTGACTCCACGCCCTACATCCCGACCGGTCCCGCGGCATCAGGCACCCGGCACCGCCGCCGGTGCGCGGCTACCCCGCCGGCGATCGTCACCGAGGCTGTTGCCGCCGTGACAATCGACGAACGGCACCACCAGCGGCCCCGGTTCGGCTCGGTCCGGGCGCCGACACGGCACGCTGACCAATGCAGTTCTGCCCAGGCGGCACCCAGTTCAAAGGCTGGGCAGGGCCCCGGCGACCTACACTTGATGCCATGACCGCCAGCCGCGAGGAGCTCCACCGTCTCATTGACGCCTTGCCCGAGGAGACGGTCCCCCGGGTGCTCACCGAGCTCCGCGACAAGACAACCCCAGCCGCCGAACGACCCTGGCCGCCGAGTTGGTTTGGCGTCGGTAAGGCCCGTCGGCCTGACGTCTCTGAACGGGCCGAGCAGATTCTCCGCGACGAGCTGGCGCGTCGTCAGGGGTGATCCTGGTCGATACCGGTCCGCTGGTCGCGGCCGCGCTCAACGGTGACGCCCACCACATCAAGTGCGTCGAGCTGTTCACCGCCGCTCATTTGAACTCAGAGTCGCTGCTGGTGCCTTCCCTGGTGGTGACCGAAGTCTGCTACCTGCTGCAGCGGGAATCCGGCTCCCGGCTCGAAGCCGAGTTCCTCCGATCGGTCGCCGCCGGCGACTTCCAACTCGTAGAGACGATCCCCGCCGACCTCAACCGGGCCGCCGACCTCGTCATCACCTATGCCGACTTCCCCCTCGGCGCCGTCGACGCCACCCTCATCGCCCAAGCCGAGCGGCTGGCCATCACCGAGATCGCGACCTTGGACCGCCGACACTTCGCCGCCGTGCGGCCACGCCACGTTGACACCTTCACGATCCACCCGGACTAGCGTGCCCGCGCCGCCAACTGAGCGGCGGCATGATCCCCCGGACCGAGTAGCCCGAATGACTGTCCGGGGAATCAACTCAACCACCGGCGGATTATGAGTCGGCTGCCCAACTGCCAGCGCGTGTCAACCAGTACCGATGGAGACGTTCCTGCCCAGGTCAGGACCGGTCCACGTAACACCGGTGTCATCTGTTGCCATCCACGACCACGGCGTTCGTGCACATTCGGTGCACAATTGACCTGAGCTGCTGGCCAAGTTGATCCGCGGCCGCGCCCCTCCCTAAAATTTCGAACGTGTGTTCGACTCTCTGGCATACTGGGAGAATGGCCGGTGGGATGACCCCGAGCCGCCCGGGTCTGACCCTCGTCCGCGATCACCGGTACGGCACCGGTGCAGAGTGAGGGGGTGAGGGGGTGACCCGTTTCCGGACGGCGACTTTGGCTGGCTTATGCGGCGGGTGCTGACTTTTGCTGGTATTCGTGAGCGACTTCCAGGGGCGTCTTGTAGCCGAGCCCGGAGTGGAGTCTTCGTCGATTGTGGAACACT
>JBBRYN010000083.1:0-12320 GCA_038237645.1 Mycobacteriales bacterium | reverse complement strand
CGACCGGGATCAAAATCAGCGACCGCGAAATGCGGGCCCTCCCGATCACCCGACACGACTTCCACGGCGACTGGAACTACACGCTGCACCCCACCCGCGACACACCCGAACCAGACTAGCTTGTTTCAATACAAGCCCTTATCACACGATCTCCGTCGCGCCAGTGGGCACGGTAGTCCATGAGCGCCCAGTTGCGGTCGCCGACGAAAGGCACTCTCGGTCACCCCGAAAGGTCGGCCAGGAGCCGGATCCCGGAACTCTGCACGAGCGGGACCGAGGGCCCCAGGAAACCCGGTGAATACTCCGCGGCCGGCGTCATCGTCCTGACATCCTCCTCGGCACAGCCGGACTGGGCGTCGGCGACCAAGAGTCGCCGGGGCAGACCACGCCGACGATCAGCCGGTCGGCGGGAAGCACTGGACGATACCCGTTCGTGGAAGGCCGGGATGGCCAGCGCCGAGGCGGTCACGTCGGGTCTCTCCGACGACCCTGCCTACAGGCCGGCCCCCGGGTGCCAGAATCTGCGCCTATGGCCGACGAGGTGGGACGGGCGGCACAGTACGACGCCTTCGCCGACGAATTTGACAGCCACGCGCGGGACGGGTTCTACAACGCCCACTACGACCGGCCGGCCTGCCTGACCCTGCTCGGTGCCGTCAGCGGGCGGCGGGTGCTCGACGCCGCCTGCGGCCCGGGCCACTATGCCCAGGAGTTGGTGCTCCGCGGCGCACAGGTGGTGGGCTTCGATCAGAGCCCGCGCATGGTGGAGCTGTGCCGGGAGCGGGTGCCCGCCGGAGAATTCCGGATCCACGACCTCGGCGACCCGCTGCACTGGCTGCCGGACTCCTCGGTCGACCTCGTCCTGCTGGCGCTGGCCATCGAGTACGTCGACGACCGGGTGGGCGCCCTCCGTGAGATGTGCCGGGTGCTGCGGCCCGGGGGGGCGCTCGTCCTTTCCCGGCAGCATCCCACCGGGGACTGGCTGCGGCACGGTGGGAGCTACTTCGACGTCCGGGTGATCGACGAGGTGTGGAGCAAGGGCTGGGCGTTGCGCTACTGGCTCGCTCCCCTCGAGCGAACGTGTGAGGAGCTGTTCGAGGCGGGCTTTCTGATCGAACGGCTGCTCGAGCCCCGACCCTGCGCCGAGGCGGCCGGCATCGACCCGCAGGCATTCGCCCGGCTTTCGCGGGAACCGACCGGTTTCCTAGTGGTTCGGGCGGTGCGGCGCGACTGAGCCGAGCTAGAGTTGCCGCTCGACCATCGGCGCCGGCGCACGGGGAGGCTCGGGTGACTGGGAGATCGGGCGACGGTGGGCACGGGTGCCCGGAGATCGACACCACCGTGCCGCATCCGGCCCGGTTCTGGGACTACCTGCTCGGCGGCAAGGACAACTACGTGGTCGACCGCCAGGTTGCCCAGCAGGTCCTGGCGATCGACCCCGACCTGCGCGACTCCGCCCGGGCAGATCGCGGCTTCCTGGTCCGCGCCGTCCGGTATCTAGCCCGAGATGCGGGGATCCGTCAGTTCCTCGACATCGGCACCGGCCTCCCGACGGCGGACAACACCCACCAGGTCGCCCAGACCACGGACCCGAAGAGCCGCATCGTCTACGTCGACAACGACCCGGTGGTCCTGGCACACGCCCGCGCGCTGCTGACCAGCACAGCGGAGGGGGCGACCGCCTACCTGCACGCCGACGCGCGCCACCCTGACCGCATCGTGCGGGAGGCCGCGGAGACCCTCGACTTCAGTCGGCCGGTCGCCCTCATGCTGCTGGGGCTGGTCAACTACATCCAGGACGACGACCTGGCGCACTCGGTCGTCCGCCGACTGCTGGACGAGCTTCCCCCGGGCAGCTACCTGGTGATGTCACATCCGACCGCCGAGATCCACGGCGAAGCGGTGGAGGAGTCGATGCGGCGCTGGAACGACAGTGGCGGGGCCCCGATCCGGACCCGCAGCCGGGTCGAGCTGCTGAGCTTCTTCGACGGTCTGGAGTTGCTGGAGCCCGGCGTGGTCTCGTGCTCCGCGTGGCGGCCCGACCCCGCGAACGGCGAGAGCCTGCCGGAGGTCCACCAGTACGGCGGGCTCGGCCGGAAGTCCACTCCGGCTTGAGAGCAGCGCGGTGACAACCGAGTTCGACGCCTACGAACGCTCCTTGTGGGCGGGCCGCGCTGCCGCCTACGAGCAGGTGTTCATGCAGCAGAGCCGTCACCTGACCGACCCGCTGCTCGACGCGGTGGGCGCGGGCAGCGGCACGCGGCTGCTCGATGCCGGCACCGGGCCGGGGCCGGTCGCGGCCGCGGCGGCCGCCCGCGGTGCGCAGGTGACCGCGGTCGACGCCGATCCGGGGATGGCCGAGGCGGCGGCGCGCAACGTACCCGAGGCGCAGGTGCTCATCGGCGTGCTGCCAGATCTCGGCCTGTCCGATGCGACCTTCGATGCGGTCGTGGGCAACTTCGTGATCAACCACGTCGGCGACCCGGCGATCTCCATCGCGGCGCTGGCCCGCCTGCTGCGGCCGGGCGGGCGGCTCGCGCTGACCTGCTGGCACCATCCGCACACCGTCAGCAACTCGCTGATCCAGACGGCCTGGGACGAGGTCGGCCTGCCCTGGCCCGAAGATCTTCCGGTCAGCCCGTTTCGCGAGCTGGGCGAGCCGGCTCCCTTCGCCGCCTTGCTTCGGCAGGCCGGTCTGAAGGCGGTGGAGGTGGCCGAGGTTTCCTGGGAGCACCGGGTCGATCCGGAAGTCTGGTGGTCGGGGCCGGCTTCCGGCGTCGGCGCGAGCGGGGTGGCGCTCGGCAGGCTGGACCCGATCACCCTCGGCGACGTCAAGGCGGCGTACGACCGGCTGGTCGCGCAATACGCGACGCCGGACGGCCTGGTTGCGCTGCCCGCCTGCGCCCTGCTGGCATCCGGCACGTCGCCGGGCTCGGTCCGGCTGGCTGGGCCGGATCGGCCGGTGTAGCGTGTGCCGCGCTTCGGACGTTCCGGTCCGGTGCATCCATATGTGAAGGCGGGTTCATGGCCATTCGTCGTGCGAAGCAGAAGGCTCAAGTGATCGAGCAGCTGTCCAGGACCGCCCCGCCCGGGGAGCACTTCATCGCCACCGTGCACTGCGAGACCGGACCGAGCCCGTGGCTGAACGCGATCTTCGACGAGGTGCCCGGGCTGGGCCTGATCGTCGCGCTCAACCGGAAGTTCTACTTCCTCACGCTCACCAACACCTCCGTCGTCGTCAATGCCGCCAGCCGGGTCACCAACCGTCCCGGCGAGATCGTCGCGGCGTTCCCCCGGGAGGCCTTCCCGGTGAGCCGCATCAAGCGCGGCCGGATCTGGAGCGCGATGTACGTCCAGTTCCCCGGCCAGCAGAAGCCGACCCGGCTCAACATCCATCGCTACTGGCGTGCCGAGTTCGACCAGCTCCTGGCCGCTCTGCCGCAGAGCCGGCAGGCCGCCGCCCTCGACTCGGCAGATCAGGGTCAGCACCGCGGCTGATCCTGGCCCGCCGCGCGGGTGCCGTGCTCCGTACCATTGGCCGGTGTGGCGCCCGGCGATGCTGGTTGCGCCGCTGGCGGCCGTCCTGGTCACCGGCGGTTGCAGCGGTGACGCCGGCAAGGGCATCACCGTGCAGGCCGCCCGGATCGCGACGGTCACCGAGGTCGTGGATGCTCCGGCCACGGTGAGCGCCCGGGCCACGGCGATGGTGACGTCGCCGGCAGACGGGCGCGTGGCCAGCCTGCTCGTCCGGGACGGGCAGCACGTCGGAGCGGGCACCGTGCTCGGGGTGATCGACTCGCCGTCGGCGCGGCAGCGGCTGGCCCAGGCCCGCCAGGCCGCGGCGGCCGCGAGCACCGGGTCCGTCCGTGTCCCCGGGGTCAACCTGGCCGGCGTGCAGGCGCAGACCGACGCCGCCGCCAACGCCGCCTTCGCTCAGTCCCAGGGTGCCATCGAGCAGATCCCGGATCCCACGGCACGGGCCGGCGCGCAGCGACAGTTGGCCCTCGCCAGGGCGCAGTACGCCGGGACGCAGGCGCAGGCCCGCTCGGTGGTCCGGCAGTTCAACGCCGGCCTGGCCGGTCTCGGCACGGCGCTGCGCTCGCTGACGGCCGCCCAGCGCGTGCAGGCCCAGACTGCGGTCTCCCTCGCCCAGGCGACGGTCGACGCCCTGACGCTGCGCGCGCCGATAAGCGGCACGGTCCAGCTGGGCGGCACCTCGGCTGCGCCGCCGGGCAACCTCTCCGACCTGCTGGGCTCCCTGCCCGGCGGTGCGGGTGCGGCGGGTGCGGCCGGTGCGGCGGGTCCGGCGGTCTCCGGCGCACCCATTGCCGGTGGCAGCTCGGTACCGATCCTGATTGCGCCGGGCACCCTCGTCGGGCCGGGGACGGCCGTGGTCACCGTCATCGACGTGTCCACCCTCGGCCTGCAGGCCGACGTCGACGAGACAGACGTGCTGCTGGTCAAACCGGGCGTACGGGCCAGGGTCGAACTCGACGCCGTACCGGATGCCGGCTATGACGCGACCGTTGCGGCGGTCGACCTCTCGCCGACCACCTCGAGCCGAGGTGGGGTGAGCTACCACGTCCGCCTGACGCTCGGCTCCGGCGCCGACGCCGCCGGCTCACCGGCTCCGATCCCGCGGCCGGGCATGAGCGCGGTCGCGCACCTGCGGGTGCGTACTGCGCGGGATGCCGTGGCCGTACGCGCATCGGCGATCGTCCGGGTCGGTGCGCGCAGCGCGGTCTGGGTCGTGCGCGGCGGTACGGCGCGCCGGCGCTACGTCACGGTGGGCACCCAAGGTGATGATCTGGTCGCGATCATCGTCGGCATCCGCCCGGGGGAGTCGGTGGTCGTCAGCGGTGCCGAGCGGGTGCACAGCGGCCAGCGGCTGCCGTGACCGCGGCTGCCGGTGCCCCGGCGCTCGAGGCGGTCGACGTCACCCGCACGTACGAGCTCGACGGTGTCTGCGTGGAGGCGCTGCGCGGGGTGAGCCTGCGGATCGACCACGGCGACTTCGTGGCGGTGGTCGGGCCGTCCGGGTCTGGCAAGTCGACCCTCATGCACCTGCTCGGCTGCCTCGACCGGCCCTCGACCGGCACCCTGCGGGCCGGCGGTCGCGACGTCGCCCGGCTCACCGCCGACGAGATGGCCTCGGTGCGCAACGCCACCGTCGGCTTCGTCTTCCAGGGTTTCCAGTTGCTGCCCCGGACCTCCGCACTGGACAACGTCGCGCTGCCCCTGGTCTACCGCGGGATACGGGCGGCCGAGCGTCGTCGGCGGGCGGCGGCCGTCCTGGAATCCGTCGGGTTGGGACATCGCCTCAGGCACCGGCCCAACCAGCTCTCCGGCGGGGAGCAGCAGCGGGTGGCGATCGCCCGGGCACTCGTCACCGAGCCGCAGGTGCTGCTCGCCGACGAGCCGACCGGCAACCTCGACACCCGGCGCGGGCAGGAGTTGCTGGCCCTGCTGGCCCGGCTCAACGCCGACCGCGGGCTGGCCGTCGTGATCGTCACCCACGACGTGGACGTCGCGGCCCGCGCCAGCCGGCAGGTGCACGTCCGGGACGGCCGGCTCGCCGGGTCCAAGGCGTGACCCGGTGACCGGAGCCGGGATCGTGCCGTGAGGCTGGCCGAGGCATGGCGGGTCGCCCTGGATGCCCTGCGTACCAACCGGCTGCGCAGCGGCCTGACGATGCTCGGCGTGGTCATCGGCGTGCTGGCAGTCGTGCTCCTCGTCGCAATCGGCGCCGGTGCCAAGCAGACCGTGGAGCGGCAGGTGCAGGGGCTGGGCAGCAACCTGCTGCTGATCGTGCCCGGCCGGCTGTCCTTCGGCCAGGCGCCGACGGCCAGTCGGCTGCAGCTCGCCGATGTGGACGAGGTGGCGAGGGTGGTCGGCGACCGCAATCGGGTGGCGGCATCGCTGAATTCCGGGGAGGTGGTCAGCGCCGGCGCGAAGCGCACCTTTGCCAGCGTCCAGGGGGTGACGGAGACGACCGACAAGGTGTTCGATCGCCCCGTCGCCCGGGGACAGTTCCTGAGCCGGTCCGATGTGGACACCCGGCGGCGGGTGGCGGTGCTGGGAGACAGCACCGCCAGGCAACTCTTCGCCGAGCGCGACCCGGTCGGCCGACAGGTGTCCATCGCCGGCGTGCGCTTCCGGGTGATCGGGGTCTTCCGGGTGCAGGGCCGGGCGTTGGGGGTGGACCAGGATCTCGACGTCGACATCCCGATCACCACGGCACAGCGGATCTTCGGTGCTGCGCGGGTCGACGGCATCGCCGTCAAGGCTCCCAGCGTCGCGGGCATCGACGCGCTCGGCCGCCGCATCGTGTCGGTGCTGCAGAAGCGCTACCCGGATTCGGAGTTTTCCGCGCTGACCCAGCAGCAGATCCTCGGGGTCGTCGGGCAGATCCTCTCGCTGCTCACCCTGGTGCTGGCGGCAATCGCCGGCATCAGCCTGCTGGTCGGGGGAGTCGGGGTGTCCAACATCATGCTGGTCAGCGTCCGGGAACGTACCCGGGAGATCGGGCTGCGCAAGGCCGTCGGCGCCCGTGAGCGAGATATCGGCGTGCAGTTCCTGATCGAGGCGGTGCTGCTGACCAGCGTCGGCGGTGTCACCGGGATCGTCCTGGGCGTGGGCGGAGCTCTGCTGATCGACGCGTTCTCACCGTTGCCCGCGCTCGTCACATGGTGGTCGCCCGCGCTCGCATTCGGCGTCTCGGCGGCTGTGGGGGTCTTCTTCGGGGTGGTGCCGGCCCGCCGGGCCGCCCGGCTCGATCCGGTCGCCGCCCTCCGCGCTGAATGAACCCGCGCTGAATGAACCCGCGCTGAATGAACCCGCGCTGAATGAACAAGCGCTGAATGAGCCGCTATCGCAGCCGGGCGGCGAAGCTTCGTACGGCGTCGTTGAAGCGGTCGGGCTCCTCCAGGTTGGGCAGGTGCCCCGAGCCGGCGAAGCGTACGAGTTCGGCATCCGGCAGTGCCCCGAGGAGTTGCTGGACGACCGGTTCCGGACTGTGCACGTCATAAGCGCCGGCGAGCACCACGGCGGGCACCGTCAGGCCGGGCAGCAGCCTGGTGTAGTCGGGTCGTTGCGCGCGACCGCGCAACGCGGCGGCGGCTCCCTCCGGTGGCGCCGCGAGCATCATCGTGAACATCCGCAGCACCAGGTCGTGATCGCGCCCGGCGATGGGCCCGAAGAGCGTGGCGATCATGTCACCTGCCAGCGGCAGCATGCCGCGCTCCTCGGCGAGCGCCGCCTTCGCGAGCCGGGTCGCCGTGTCGTCGGCAGTGGCCGGCTCGGCCGTCGTCGCCGCGAGCACGAGCCCGTCGACCCGGGAGGGATAGCCGAGCCCGACCTCCATGGCGACCAGGCCGCCCATGCTGAGGCCGACGACGATCGAGCGCTCGATCTCGAGCCGGTCGAGCAGGCCGATCACGGCGTCGGCCAATGCCCGCATGCTCATCGGGTCGGCCCCTGGCGGTGACTCGCCGTAGCCCGGCAGGTCGGGTGCCATGACGCAGAAGTCCGCGCTGAGCGCCTCGAGCTGGGGGCGCCACATCGAGCGGTCGAACGGGTGCCCGTGCAACAACACCAGCGGCCGGCCGGCGCCGCGGCGGTCGTAGGTGATGGCGCTGCTGGCGGGCGCGGCGGATGCCAACTAGTCGAGTGAGCATCGAGCGAAGCGAGGAGCGGAGCGAGGAGCGGAGCGAGGAGACAACTCGGTCCCCCTCCCGACGACAACCTCTCCCCGCACGATAGGTCACGCCCACCCGATCTGTCACAATCCGGACATGACACTGAGAGTCGTGGGAGCCGGGCTGCCCCGGACGGGAACCCTGTCGCTCAAGGGTGCGCTGGAGCGGTTGCTCGGCGCGCCGTGCTATCACATGATCGAGGTGTTCCAGCACCTGGACCATGCCGCGGTCTGGCGGGACGCCCTCCGCGGCGTCTACCCGGACTGGGAGGACACCTTCCTGGCGGGCTATGCGGCCGCGGTGGACTGGCCGGCCTCGCGGTTCTGGCGCCAACTATCCGGTGCCTACCCCGACGCGATCGTGCTGCTGTCCCAGCGGGACAGCGCCGAGACCTGGCACCGCAGCATGGACAAGACGGTCCTCGTCCGGGCCCGGCAAACCCTGGAAGGGGACGCCGGCGGCCCCGGAGGTGGGACGCCGCCGTGGCTGGCCGGTGCGCCGCCCGAGCAGCGCCAGGCGTTCGGCGAGATGTTCGAGCTGGTGGGCGGCGAAGTCCTCGCCGATCCGGACGACCGCGACGCCCTGCTGGCGGCCTACGACAGCCACTTGGCCGAGGTGCGCGCCGAGGTGCCCGCCGACCGCCTGGTCGAATGGCTGCCCGGCGACGGCTGGGAGCCGTTGTGCGCGTCCCTCGGCCTGCCCGTGCCCGACGAGCCGTTCCCGCACGAGAACACCACCGCGGAGTTCGCCGCGCGGTGGATTTCCCCTTGGGTCGAGGAGGCCAGGGCAGGTGGGTCCACGGCCGATTCCGCGCGGTGAGCGGGGCGGAGGGGAGCCGAGGGCGCATCGGTTCACCCGCCGGCTACGGCAGCGGGGTCGGTGACGGGGTCGGCGCGGGGACGATGCCCCGAACGAACCCCGTCACCAGCACGATGACGTCGCACCGGCTGTTTGCCGGGCCGGGGTTGTTCGGATCGCCGGTGGCCAGTGAGCCGGGCCTGACGCACCGCAGGGTCACGAAGAGCGTCTCCCGGCTGCCCAGGACCAGCGGCGGGGTGAAGCTGGTGCTCGGCGTGGTCAGCCCGAACAGCGACTGCTGCAGGAGCGGGGTGAGATCCGTCGGCTGACTGTCCGACGGCCCGCGCCGGACGGTCACCAGCCCAGCGTCGTCGAACGGGTTCTGCACGGCGATCCCGGTCACCGTGAGACCTGCCTTCCTGGCCGCGGCGGGGAACACCAGACTTATCGTCTGCGCCTTGGTGTCTCCGGGCGGCACCTTGAGGTCGACCGGCACGCTGATCGGCGTGCCCTCCGCGCCGACGACGACGTCCGAGCCGGGGCTGGGCGTCGTGCTGGGCGCCGGCGACTTCAGATCGACACCGACCTTCTTGGCCACGAGGTCGATGTTCGCCTTGTTGGCCGCCACGTTCGGCGAGCTATTGACGGCGCGCTGCACCGAAGGCTTCAGGACGACCTTCCACGCGATGGCGCTCGCCAGGACCAGCGCCAGGCAGACCGCGACGGTGCGGGGCAGCCAGGCCGGGATCATCGGCTGTTGCTGCAACGATGCGTCGAGACGGATCGGCTGCTGACCCTGCGGGGCGACGGTCACGGCGAACGCGATGGTGGCCGGCGTCCCCCGCCAGAGCAGACCCCGGGCCGTCACCGTGAACCGGCTGAACGACGCGGTGCCCGGCGCGGACATCACCGACGGCGCGGAGAAGCGGAAGCTCAGCGCCTCGTCGGGGTCGCTGCCGCTCACCTGCACCTCCACCGCGGAGTTGCCCCGGTTGTCGATCGCGATCTCGTGCCGGCCGGTCAGCCTGCCGCGGGAGGTGCGCGGAACGATCTCGGCCGAGATGTCGGCGAACGCGCCGACGTGCAGGGCGCCCTCCTCGACAACGGAGCCCTGCGGGTCCTCTTTGGACGTCACGCGGACGGCGAAGGGAATGGAACCCTGCGGCGTCGTGGTGTCGCGCGGCGGCCGCAGCCGTACGGTCGCGTTGCCCTCGGCCCCGGGCAACAGCGAGACACTCGCCGGCTCGACGCTCGCCCAGGCGGCGGCCTCACCCAGCACCGCGAAGGAGAACTCGTCGACAACGGTGCCGGTGTTGCGGATCGTCACCTGGCAGAGCGCCTCCGCGCCCGGCTCCGCGCGGACGGCAGCATCAGAGAGCCGAGCGGTCGCACCCATGCTCGGACAGTAGAGCGACCGTTGCGCCGCCGACAGCGCCGCACGGTAGGCCGTTCGGGCAGTCCTGGTGGCCCACTGGTGCAGTCCGGCCGGATCGTGTGGCCGGATCGTCAGCGTGGACCGCTGGAAACCGTGAGCACGACGGTGCTCCCCGGACCGACCTGCTGACCGGCCCGCGGGTCGGAACTGACGACGCTGTCCTTGGGGACGTCCTGGCTCGACTGCCGTGCCAGCCGGTCGGCTGCCTTGAGCCCCGCCTGCCTGAGTGCTGCCACGGCGTCGTCCACCGTCTTGCCGGCCAGATCGGGTACGACCACCGGCTCAGTGGGTGGCGACGACGCGCCGCCGCTGCCCTTCGCCAGCACCAGGGCCACCTGGAACCCTTCCGGCACCGGCGTGCCCGCATCGGGCGAGGACGCAACCACCGAGCCGGCCTTGACCGTGTCGTCGACCCGCCGCGACACGGCACCCAACTGGAGCCCTGCCTTCGTGAGAGCTTGGGTCGCCTCCTTGCCGGACAGGCCGATGACCGCCGGCACGATGACCTGGCCCGATGGGGCCGCCACGAACAGGGTCACCCCGCTGTCGCGCTCGACCCCCGTTCCCGCGACCGGATCGGTGCGCAGCGCCGTACCCGCAGCCTCCTTGGATTCGCGGTCAGGCTGGATCGTCACGACCAGCCCGCTGTCGCGCAGTGCCTGCTCTGCCGCCGCTCCGGTCTGGCCGGTCACCTCCAGGACCTTGATCTTCTCGCCCGGCCGGTTCAGCAGCACCACGATCGCGGCGACCAGCACCAGCACCAGCACCAGAAGCCAGCGCGGGAAGACCGGCTTCTGCACGCGACGCAGCGGTCGTACCGCGGACCCGGTGGAGCCGGGGAGCGTCGCCGCCAGGTCGAAGGTGTGCACCTGCGGCGACCCGATCCAGCGTCGCGTCGCCGACCCGCGCAGCAACGCGCGGCCCTCGTCGCCAGGCGCCGCCCTCACCGACGGCGGCTCGACCGCGAGGCGAAGCAGGTCGCCGGGCTGGTGCACGACGATGGGCGACTGGACCGGGGCGTTGCCCAGGTTTCGCAGGGTCACGGTGTGGGTGAAGGATTTCCCGCGCCCCCGGGTCTCCTCGGGGTGCACCTCCACGGCGGCGTCGACCACTGGGCGGACCGTGATCACGCCGTCGACGCGCCGGACCACCTCGGGGTGCAGCGAGGAGGCGACCCGGCAGGCGTACTCGTGCGCACCGGCGAGTGGCGCCGGGCTAGCGCGGGGGGTGAACCGTACGGTGACCGGTGCGTCGGTCCCCGGGTAGAGCCGGACCGATTCGGTCAGGACGGTGCCGAACGCCGCCGCGGGTCCACTGAGCGCGACGGTGAACTGCTCGACCTCGTTGCCGCCGTGCCGGACGAGGATCTCGACGGTCCCGGACTCACCCGGTGAGAGGGTCAGCCGGGTCGCCGGGGCCCGCACCGCCACGTTGCCGACCGGCTCTGCTCGGGCGGCCGGCCCGGGTCGCGATCCCGGCGGATCCGACTGCGGTTTCGCCGCGGGCACGGGCGGACCGGCGACGTCCCAGCCGAGGTACTGGTTGCAGGCGGGGCAGAAATCCGCGCCCGCCGCTACAGTCGCCCCACACTGTGGGCATGGCAACTGTTCAGTGGGCATCGCTCAATCATGGGAGGCGCTCGCGCGGCAGGGCAATCCCGATCGGGCAAGGTGTTCCGCCCCTTGCTGCCGTTGTCGGAAATCCGACAACTCCTCAGGGTGAATTCGCGATTCCGCTGAGCCAGCAGGAGCGTTACAGTCGGTGACCCGACGGGAACGGATTCGCGTCGGGCAACCGAGCGGTCCGGGAGATCCCCATGGTCGTCTTGTCAGCCGTACAGATCTACGCGGCTGCCCGCGACGCGGGATTCGACCCGCACCAGGCCGTCACCTGGACTGCCATCGCGCTCGCCGAGTCGAGCGGTCGCACCGACGCGCATGCCGGATCGGGTGAGAATTCGTGGGGGTTGTGGCAGATCAACGTCGCCTCCAACGTCCGGACGAACCCATGGGGCGACCTGACCGACCCGGCCAACAACGCCCGCGCCGCCTATCAGGTCTCCCACCGCGGCACCGACATGAGCCCGTGGACCGTGACCCACGACAGCCATCGCGGCACCAGGGGCGACTACCGTCGCTATCTCGCCGAGGCACAGGCGGCGGCCGGCGGCATCACCGGCGACTCCGGTGGCGTGCACGGCTACGGCGACCACGGCAGTGGCGGTCCGGCCGCCGCGTCGACGCCGGCGTCGTTCGATGCGATTGATCATGGGTTGCCGGTTGGGTCGGCGGTGGATAGTGATCATGATGGGTTGACCGATGATTTCGAGCGGGTGGCGGGCACTGATCCGCAGGTGGCTGACAGCGATCATGACGGTCTGAGTGACGGTT
>JBBRYN010000082.1:0-12712 GCA_038237645.1 Mycobacteriales bacterium | reverse complement strand
CGGTAAAGCCGATCAGACTGTGTGGCGGCGCAGTCCTGCCGCAGCCCTGCTGCATGTCATGCTCCGACGTCAAGAATTGCTGTTTTGCTGCAGAATCCCTCCCGACGGCACTAACCTCTGCCCTTCGTCTCGAATAATTCGGGCTGCGTGCGGGAACAACGCGGATGGCCCGGTGAAGACCGCGGAGGATGAATGATCGTAAACAGGGGATTCCGGACAATTGCTGTGCTGGGCGCTGCGGTGCCGGTCATCCTGTCGCTGGCGATGGCCTCCGGCAACGCGAGCGTGGCGGGCCCGTCCAGCGGTCCCACCGGCCTGACCAGGCACACCACCCACCAGGGCATCCGGGCTCTGACTGCCGCTGCCGAAGACAACGAGACCAATGACCTGATGGACCGGGCCGAGCAGTACGCCGCGGTCCGCACCGCCCCGGGCACCAGTGTCGGCGCCGGCGCCTTCCAGGCTGCCCAGGCGGCCGCCAGCGCGTTGCCCCTCGCAGCGGGCAAGTGGCAGGAATTGACCAACAGGCCCTACAACTCCGACGCGCTGAATTATCGTGACCCGTTCTGGTCCAACAGCAGCGGCGGCGCCGGTGTGGTTTCCGGCCGGATGACCGCGATTGCCACCGACGGCGGCACGGTCTATGCCGGCGCCGGTGACGGCGGCGTCTGGAAGTCCACCGACAAGGGCGGGCACTGGCAGCCGATCTTCGACAAGCAGAGCCGGCTGTCCGTCGGCGCCATCGCGATCAACCCCGCCGACCACTCCATCTGGGTGGGCACCGGGGAGGCGAACACCGCGTTCGAGAACTACGCCGGGGACGGGATCTACCGCTCGGCCGACGGCGGCCGGACATGGTCCCTGGTCGGCAACCGGCTCGACAACAGCCTCATCTCGCGCATCACGTTCGACAAGGGCTACGTCCTTGTCGCGACGAGCAGGGGGCTCGTCCGGCGCAGCGCGCTCGACCTGACCACCGCCTGGACGACGGTGCTCAAGCCCGATCCCAACCCGACCGCCTCGCCCTATCGCACCTCGTGGATGAGCGACGTGCGGGTCCGGCCCGGCACCAACGGCAAGTACGTCTTCGCAGTGCTCGGCTGGCGCGGTGGGACGCTGCCCGACACCTTCACCTACAACGGCTTCTACGTCTCCACCACCGGCGGCACCGCGGGGTCCTTCCACCGGGTCACGCCCGCCGGAATTGCCGGCCTCATCGGGCGCACGTCGCTCGACTACACGGCCGACGGCAGCGCGGTCTACGCCGTGGTCGAGGCACCGGACACCGTCAACCTCAACGGGGTCTACCGGTCGGACTCCGGCACGGCGGCCGGCCCGTGGACCCTGGTGGCCGACAACGCCAAGCTCGATGCCTCGCCCAACACCGCCACCACCAGCGCCGGCAGCCAGTCGTGGTACGACCAGTACGTCACCGTGGACCCGAGGGATCCCAAGCACGTCTATCTCGGGCTGAAGGAGGTCTACGAGACCAACGACTCCGGCAGCACGTGGACCAGCGTCGGCCCTTACTGGAACTTCGGTAAGGCCTGCTGGAGCTTCGACCCGGCCAAGAACACCTGCCCGAATACCACGCACCCCGATCAGCACGCGGCGTTGGTGACCGCTGACGGCACCGCGTACTTCGCCAACGACGGCGGGATGTACAGCCGGCCGGCCGCCCTGCGCACGGTGGTCAAGTGGCGTGATCTCAATGCCACGCTGCATACGCTGCAGTACTACTACGCCGGCATCGGCCGGTGGCCCGGCGGCGGCGACGCGATCTGGGGCGGGCTGCAAGACAACGGCACTTCCCTGTTGAAGCCCGGGGCGACGACTATGGTCTCGCCGTTCGGCGGTGACGGTGGTGACATTATCGTCGACCCGAACGACGGCCGTCGCGCGGTCAATGAATACGTCGACCTGGTGATGGCGAGCACGCAGAACGGCGGCGTCTCCGACGGCACGACGCGCAGCTACACCACGATCACGCCGACCTGCGCCACGGTCATCGCGATCGAGTACGACCCGCATCCGTGCGACCCGAACCCGCGCTTCATCGCCCCGTATACCGCTGACCCGAAGAACATCAACCACTGGGTCGGCGGCGGTCAGATGGTGTGGGACAACGGTGGTGCCGGCTGGAAGACGCTCTGCAACGACACAACCTGTGACTGGAAGCCGGTGCACGATCTCGGGGCCGGCGGCCAGACGACGGCCCTGGGCGTTTCCGGCGCCACGATCTACGCCGGCTGGTGCGGCAACGGTTGCAATCCGGGTGGCGCGTCGCCGTTCGTCTCCGGCATCGACACCAACGCCGGCGGCACGTGGCACCGGGTCAGCGCGCCGAACCTCCCCAACCGCATCCCGACCTCGTTCTATGTCGACCCGGGCAACGCGAATCACGTCTACGTCGTGTTCGGTGCCTTCTCGCGCCGGTGGATCCCGGGCGGCGGCGTCGGCCACCTGTTCGAGTCGACCAACGGCGGAACATCGTGGGTGAATCGCACCGGCAACCTGCCGGACGCACCAGTCAACGATGTGGTGAAGTTCCACGGAATGCTCGTGGTGGGCACCGACGTCGGCGTCTTCATGGCCAGTCCGGGCGCGACGGGATCCTGGTTCCGCGTCGGCACCAGCCTGCCCAACGCCTCCACCAACGACCTCGTGGTGGCGCCGGGCGGGACGTATCTGATCTCCGCCACGCATGGGCGGGGCATCTGGAAGTTCCCCGGGGGCAGCTAACCGACTCCCCCCGGGGCGGGTGATCACGCAGGTCTGCAGGCCGACACGCCGCCAGAACACTAAATTGCACGATCACCGCGACCAGGTTGACAGCTTGAGTCGGTGAAGCCGTCCGGGGTCGGCCGGCCTACTGGCGCCGGTTGCGGGCGCCGGCTGCTCGTACCCCTCCGGCTTCCCGGCAACGCGGCCCGCGCCATCCGGGGCCGCGCCAACCCTCGTTCCGAACGGGCCGTCGGCGACCGAACCTGGGAGGACTTCCTGGCCGGTACGGCGCGTCAGTAGGCCTGAGTGGTGGCGACCCGGCCTGTCCACACTGCGCGTGGCCGGGGTCGCCGATGCGACAGACCTGCACGAGCATCGCCGGTTGCCACGATCAGCGCCACGACGTCCAGCGCGGCGACTGGCACGACGACCGCGACGAAGTGCACGAGCAGGATGTGGCGGGTAACCCGTTGACCTGGGTGGGCCCATGCGCGTCTCCTGCGGTCGGTGGTCAGGCGGGCCCGGGAAGGACCTGGCCAGCTGCCACGTGTACGTCGACCTTGGCCAGGGGCCGGGGAGCCGGCCCGGTGATCACCTTGCCGGTCGCTGCCGCAAATGCCGACCCGTGACACGGACATTCCAGCCGCTTGTCCTTCGGCGCGACGGTGCATCCCCGGTGGGTGCAGCGGGCGCTGAAGGCCGCGACCGTGCCCGCTGTGGGCTGAGCGATGATCAGCGCGGCGCCGTCGGACCCGGCGGCCGCCACCGCCCCGCCCACCGGGATGTCGGCCAGCACGGCCAGTGGCCGGTTGGTCGGGGATTTCGTGGCTGCAGGCGTCGTGCTTGCCGCTGTCGGCCGCGCCGAAGCGGGCTTCTCGTCGCCGGAGCCGGAGCCGCAGCCGGCCAGCAACGCGGCGCCGGCTCCGGCCGTTGCGGCGGCCCCGGTGATCAGCACAGCGCGGCGGGACGGCTGGTTGGTCACGATTCCTCCACTTGGCTGGTCGGTGGTGCGGGTGTGTGGATGGGTGTGCTGAGGAACACGGTCCCGAGGCCGAATCGGTTCAGGTGGCTTCCTCATGCGGCTCGACACCAAGCGCCCCGCGGGCGACTGACTGCCCGACCGGGTGCAAGGCCCGCGGCGTCGGGACCGGGTAGGACCACTGGCTCAGGGCCTCGGGACTCATCGGCCGGCTGAGGAGATACCCCTGGGCCGTGTCGCAGCCCATCTCGTCGAGGGCCGACAGGGAGGCCTCGTCCTCGACCCCCTCGGCGACCACGGTGAGGCGCAGCGTGTGGCTGAGGCCGACGATGGCGCGGACGATCGCCTCGGCGTCCGGGGACTTGATCATCGCGATCACGAAGGACTTGTCGATCTTGACCTCTTGCACCGGCAGCTGCATCAGATACGCCAGCGAGCTATAGCCGGTGCCGAAGTCGTCCACGGAGAGCTGCACGCCGAGCGAGTGCAGTTCGCGTAGCGCGGCCAGGGCGGCGTCGAAGTCGCTCATGACGCTGGTCTCGGTGATCTCAAGGGTCAGCAGGCCGGCTGCCACGCCGGTCTCGGCGAGCAACCGCGCGACGGTCGCGGGGAGGGTGGGCTCGAGCAGGCCCTGAGCGGACAGGTTCACCGCGACGCCGACCCCAGGGTGCTCCGGGAGCCAGTTGCGGCAGCTGTTCAGCGCTTGGGTCAGCACCTCGCCGGTCAGCGGCCCGATCAGCCCCACCCGCTCGGCGATCGGCACGAACTCGTCAGGGGGGAGCAGGCCATGCGTGGGGTGCTGCCACCGGACGAGTGCCTCGAAGCTGACGACCGTCCGGCTCCGCAGGTGCATCTTTGGCTGGTAGTAGGCGATGAGTTGGTTGGCGTCGATGGCCCGGCGCAGCTCACCGGCCAGGGCCAGGCGCGTCACACTGGTCTGGTCCCCACCGGCGCTGTAGCGGGCCATTTTGACCTCGGTCCGCTTGGCGGCGTACATCGCGATGTCGGCATGCTGCAGGAGGATTGTCGCGACGTCGCCGTCCTCGGGTGCGATGGCCACCCCGATGGCTGCCGAGACCTCGAGGGAGATGTCGGCGACCTCGAAGGCATCGGTGAGGCTGCTGGTCAGGTGCCGGGCGACGTCCATGATGGCAGCCGGGTCGACCACGTTTCGCACGAGCACCGCGAACTCGTCGCCACCGAGTCGCGCGACGACCGCCCCGGCCGGGATGGCATCCTGCAGCCGGGTGCCGACCTCGCGGAGCACCAGGTCCCCGACATGGTGGCCCAGGGTGTCGTTGATCTCCCGGAAGCGATTGAGGTCGAGCAGCATGATCGCCACCCGCTCGAGCAGCGGTCGGGGTGCGACCAGGGCCGGCGCGAGTGATTCCTGGACCCGTAGGAGGAACAGCTCGCGGTTGGCCAGGCCGGTGAGGCTGTCGTGATGGGCCTCGTGGCGGCGCAGTTCGAGTAGCCGGCCATGGGCGCGCAGCGCCTCGGTATGCGCGGTAAGCGTCTGGAGCAGCCGCAGGTCCTCTGCGGTGAAGGTGCTCATCGCGCCGATTCGGTTGCCTACCTGCAGCACGCCGATGACCCGATCACCGTCGTGGACGGGGACGAGCAGCGCGTCCCGCAGGCCGGCCTGGGCCAGGTAGGCGCGCGATACCGGGTCACGGGTGCCTCGCGGGAGCACGACGGCTCCGAGCGGGATCTCCGGCCCGCCGCCCGCGGCTGCGGCGAGCCCTTCGGCGGGTGGCATCAGCAGCACCGACTGTTCGGCCTGCATCAGGTCGTTGGCCTTCGCGAGCAGCAGGTTGAGCATGTCGTCGGTGCTGTCGGCCAGCCCGATCGACTGGGTGAAGGCGAAGAGTTGGCCGAGGTCGGCATGCTGGCGTTGCAGCCGCTGATAAGCGCGATAGCCCATGGCCACCACGGCGACGAACGCGCCAAGCAGCACCAGGGCGCCGCTGTTGACGTCGACGACCAGCAGGCTGAGCAGCGCCAGGGTGGTATTGAAGGCGGCTGCCAGTCCCGCGACCGGCAGCGTACGGGCGAGCTCCGCCGTGGCGACGTGCTGCCGCTGTAGGGCCAGTCCGGTGATCACGGTCAGGGCCCCGGTGGTGCTGACGACGAGCATCACGAAGTACGCGATCGCCCAGTCGCGGGCGTGCAGCCCGTTGCCGGCGTGCAGGGCACGGAACAGCACCGCGGCCAGCGCCACCTCGGCGGCGAACAGGCCCAGATTGAAGATCGTCTTTGGCGCTGATGTACGCCGCAGCCAGAATACGGTGCCGGCGGCCACCAGCCTGCCCACCAACAGCCACCAGGGCGGCAGCAGGAACAACCCGATCACGAACGGGAGCTCGCTGAGCGACACCGACCAGGCCTGCTGGCGGACCTCGATGTGGATCTGGCTGCTCTCCGCCGCGACGAACAGCATCGCGATCAGGAGCGCGAGTAGTGCCGTAAAGACCGAGGTGCGGTAGTCACGCGCCGGCAGGAAGGCGATCAGGACGGCCGCTGCGAGGCCCAGCAAGCAGCCGAATCCCACCAGTCCGCTGCCTGGCCGGACGGAGCGCCGTAGCCGGGCAAGCAGGGCTGACAGAGTGCCCCAGCCTTCCTGCCTGCGACTCCGGTCAGTTCAGGGACGAACCGAGCGGACTCATGACAGGCGAGTTGATGTGCACCCTGACGTTCAGCGAGGAGCCGGCGACCGTGCTGATCGGCGAGCTCGGCAGCGCGGTCCAAAGCGCCAGACCCAGTCCTGCGGCAACCGCAATCTTCGCCAGCTTGCGTACGGTGGTCATATTGTCCCCCGATCCAGGTGCTGCGGAACGTCCGCTATTGATTGCTCGGCGTGTTCACACCCTGACCTTAGGTGATTTTCGCCAGGCGTCAGTCGAAGCCGGAAATTTGGCTCGTACGATGTACCGTTTTGTAAAGGCCAGACCGCCGAGGGGGTCTCGTTGCTTGCCGCTGACAATCACCTACAGGCTGCTGCCGATCACGCGCTCGATCGCAGGCTCGGGCCGAGCGAGCGGCTCGCCGGTCAGGCCGAGGGGGTCGCGCTGGCTTGTCACGACATGGCCGGCCGATTCCATGCCGGCGGCAAGCTGCTGGTGTTCGGCAACGGCAGCGCGGCCACCGACGCCCAGCACATAGCGGTGGAGTTCGTCCACCCGGTGATCGTCGGCAGGCGAGCATTGCCCGCCCTGTCCCTGGTCGGGGATGTCGCCACGGTGATGGGTGTGGCCCGCAGGCACGGGATCGACGAGGTCTTCGCCCACCAGCTCGCGATCCTGGGCAACGCAACCGACATCGCCCTCGGCGTGTCATCCGACGGCAACTGCGGAAACGTGTTGCGCGGCTTCGAGACGGCCCACGCGGCCGGCCTGCTCACGGTGGCCCTCGTCGGTGCTGACGGTGGCCACATCGCCGCGAGCCCGGCCGTCGACCATTGCTTCATCGTCTCCTCCGACGATCCGCACATCGTCAAAGAGGTGCACGTCACGATCTATCACGTGCTGTGGGAGCTGGTGCATGTCTTCTTCGACAGCCCGCAACTGCTGGCCGGCAGCGGCAGCGACCCGCGGGCGGTGGGCGGCGGCTTCGAGTCGCTCTACCCGTTCCTCTACACCGGCGCCACCTCACTGGAGGAGGCACTGGCCAGCGTCGCCGGGTCGACCCTGGACAAGGTCAACGAGATCGTCGAACTCCGCCGGAAGATCAGCGAGGAGTTCGCCGGCCGGCTGGCAGCATGCGGTGCGGCCCTGGCCGCCTCGTTCCGGGGTGGGGGGAAGATCCTGGCATTCGGCAACGGCGGCAGCAGCACTGACGCGCAGGATGTCGTGCATACCTTCCTCGACCCGCCGGGCGATGCCGCGGCGCTGGCTGCACTGTGCCTCACCAACGACGCCGCGGTCATGACCGCGCTGTCCAATGATGTGGGCTTCGAGGTGGTCTTCGCCCGGCAGGTCGCCGCTTTCGGGCGGGCGGGCGACGTCGCGTTGGGCATCTCGACCAGTGGCGGGTCGGCCAACGTGCTGCAGGCCTTCCAGCGGGCCAAGTCGGCCGGTCTGGTCACCGTCGGGCTGTCCGGCTACGGCGGCGGCAAGATGGCTCAACTGGACTGCCTGGACTACCTGTTCGCCATCCCGTCGTCGTCGGTGCACCGGGTGCAGGAGGTCCAGACGACGCTCTACCACGTGCTGTGGGAGGTCACGCAGGCGGCACTGCGCGTGCCCACTCAGCCGGACCGGGCACCGGCCACCACGGCCTGACCCAGGCTGATTCCGCCGTCATTCGGCGGCACGGCCGAATGCGTCAGCACCGCAAAGCCGGCTGCGGTCAACCCAGTGACACAGCGTTGTGTCAGGAAGACGTTTTGAAAGACCCCGCCGGACAGGGCGACGGTGGACAGCCCGTGGGCACTACGTAGGGTGGTGCAGGTTTCCACCACCACCTGGGCCATCGCGTTGTGGAAGCGGCCGGCGACCACCGGCCGGCTGATCCCCGCCGCGAGATCCGCAACGATGGCCCGCACGATGTCGCCACCCTGGACCTGAAGTGCCTCGCCGCCGGCAGGGATGAGCAGCGAAGCGGGATAGCTTCCCGTTTCGGCCGGGTCGGCCAGGTGCTCGAGTTCGATGGCGGCCTGGCCCTCGTAGCTGACGGTGTCCCTCAGGTCAAGCAACGCGGACACCGCGTCGAAGAGCCGGCCGGCGCTGGAGGTCAGGGGGGAATTCAGTCCGGCTGCCGCTGCCTGCCGCACGTCCGTCCATCGGCGGCCCTGTCGTACGGCTACCGGAAGCCCGCCCGGCGGATCGCCACCGAACGCCGCGTCGAGGTGTGCAGCGGCCATCCGCCACGGCTGCCGGATCGCCATCGTGGACCCGGGAAGGGGCACCGGCGCGAGATGCGCCACCCGCTCGTAGCCGTGCCGATCGGCGATGAGGAACTCCCCGCCCCAGAGCGTTCCGTCCGGACCCCAGCCGAGTCCGTCGAACGCCACGCCGATGACCGGGCCGTCGACGGCATTGTCCGCGAGGCAGGAAACGACGTGTGCGTGGTGGTGCTGAACGCCGACCAACTCGACCCCGGGCAACTCCAGAGCGTACTTTGTCGACAAATACTCTGGGTGAAGATCGTGGGCGACCACCTCCGGCCGAATGTCGAACAGATCGCAGAAATGCGTGATACCCGAGGTGAGCGACCTGAAGGTCTCGAAGTTCTCGAGGTCTCCGATGTGGTGGGACAGGAAAGCGTCTTTATCCCGGCCGACACAGAACGTGTTTTTCAGCTCCGGCCCACATGCCAATACGTGCCGCGCGAAGCGCCAGGGAACCGTAATCGGACGCGGTACGTAACCGCGGGACCGGCGCAGGACCTGGGTCCGACCGGCCACCACCCGGGTCACGGAGTCGTCCACCCGGATGTGGATCGGCCGGTCGTGCACCAGGAATGCGTCGGCAATCCCGGCCAACCGCAGGGCGGCGTCGTCGTCGGCGTATGCGATGGGTTCGTCGGAGGTGTTCCCGCTCGTCATGACCAGCGGTGCGGCGTGCCGCTCGAGGAGCAGGTGGTGCAGCGGCGTGTAGGGCAGCATGATGCCCAGGAAAGGTGTTGCCGGCGCGACGGCCTCCGCGACGGCCTCCGCCACTGCCGCACCGGGCCGCCGGCGCATGAGGACAACGGGTCGTGCGCTGCCGGACAGCAGTGCCGCCTCGGCGTGGCTGACCTCCGCCAGCATCCTGGCGGCCGCGAGGTCGGCAACCATCAGGGCAAACGGCCGCTCCTCTCGATGCTTGCGCGCGCGCAAGGTGGCGACTGCCGTCTGGTTGCCGGCATCGACCGCGAGGTGATAGCCGCCCAGGCCCTTCACCGCGACGACGGCGCCATGCCGCAACTGCCGCACGGCGGCCTCCACCGGATCGGTGCCGAGCGTCATCCCCTGCGCGTCCACCAGCGTCAGTCGCGGGCCGCAGGCCGGGCAGCAGACGGGCTGGGCATGGAAGCGGCGATCTGCCGGGTCGTGATATTCCCTTGCACAGCCAGCGCACATCGGGAAGCCGGCCATGGTCGTGTACGGCCGGTCGTACGGTGTCTGCCGCACGATGGTGAATCGCGGGCCGCAGTTCGTGCAGTTGATGAACGGGTAACGGAACCTTCGGTCGGCGGGATCGGCCAGCTCGTCGTGGCAGTCGGCGCAGGTGGCGGCGTCCGGCGCGATGAGCACCATTCGATCGCCCGGCAGCCGGCTGGCGACGATCGCGAACGTCGTCTCGCCGATCGCCGGCAACGCGTCGACGCTGACCCGCTCCACCCGCGCCAGCGCAGGCGCGTCTCGCGACAGTGCGGCGATCAATTCGTCGAGCGCGCCGCGGGGGCCCTCCGCCTCGACGAACACGCCGCGGGTGTCGTTGCCGACCCAGCCGCCGAGCTGCAGCCGGGTGGCCAGCGAATAGACGAACGGGCGGTAGCCAACGCCCTGCACGATGCCCTCGACCCGGATGAGCATCCTCGACCGGTCGCGGTTCACGGTACCTCCACGGAGCACACGATAGGCCCGGCGGCTGCCGGTGTCGGAGGCCGCGCACTGGTCCGCCGGTCGCTCGTCGTCGCCATCGATCGGTGCCTCCTCCGGTGGCCGGATCGCTCGGCCGACGCGCGTCGCCCCGGCGAGGGCAGCCTGCCCCAGCCAGTACATGAGCCGCCCTTTGTTGTCTCATCCGTTGTCTTGTCCGTTGCTTGGGTACATCGGGAATCCGGTAACCCGAGAAGCTGCAGACAGGTCCAGGCTGTCGGGCCAGGGTGGTTGACAGATGTATTCAACTGGGTGTGATATGTGCAATTACCACTCCTGAGAACCCGCACCCCCGCGGGTCGGCCCAGGTTCACCATGGAGGTGCGCATGTCGCCAGCCGCGACCGAGTCCACCAAGCCACCTGCGGCAGAGGATTTGCCGCTCATTCACGTGCTGTGGATTAACGCGGGCCTGAGCTGTGACGGCGACTCGGTCGCCCTGACCGCAGCGACCCAGCCCAGCATCGAAGAGATTGCCCTCGGTGCCCTGCCCGGTTTGCCGAACATCGCGGTCCATTGGCCCCTCATCGATTTCGAGTGCGGCCCCAACGGCGGCGCCGACGACTTCCTCGAGTGGTTCTTCAAGGCCGACCGCGGCGAGATCGACCCATTCGTCTTGGTCGTTGAGGGTTCGATCCCCAACGAGGCGCTCCATGAGGAGGGCTACTGGTGCGGGTTCGGCAACGACCCGATGACCGGCCAGCCGATCACCACCAGCGAGTGGCTCGACCGCCTGGCTCCGAAGGCGCTGGCCATCCTCGCCGTCGGCACTTGCGCGACCTACGGCGGAATTCACGCCATGGCCGGAAACCCGACCGGTGCCATGGGGGTCCCGGACTACCTGGGCTGGGACTGGAAGTCCAAGGCCGGCATTCCCATTGTCTGCGTGCCCGGTTGCCCGATCCAGGGTGACAACCTCGCTGAGACGATCACATACTTGCTTTACATGGCCACCGGCCAGGCCCCGATGATCCCGCTCGACGACGCGCTCCGGCCGACCTGGCTGTTCGGCAAGACCGTCCACGAGGGCTGCGACCGCGCCGGCTACTACGAGCAGGGCGACTTCGCGACCGAGTACGGCTCGCCGAAGTGCATCGTCAAGCTCGGCTGCTGGGGTCCCGTGGTCAAGTGCAATGTCCCGAAACGTGGCTGGATCAACGGTGTGGGCGGTTGCCCCAACGTGGGCGGCATCTGTATCGGCTGCACCATGCCCGGCTTCCCAGACAAGTTCATGCCGTTCATGGACGAGCCGCCCGGCGGCAAGTTGTCCACTGCCGCGGTCGGGGTCTACGGCTCGGTCATCCGCAACCTGCGCACGGTGACCGGCCGCACGGTCGACAAGGAGCCCAAGTGGCGCAAGCCGGGCCGCGAGTTGCTGACCGGCGCGAAGCGCACCTGGTAGCTCGGATGTCGCAGTTACTGCACCGCCACCGTCGCGCCAGCGTGATTCTCATGCCAACTGACGCCACTCCGAACTAGGCCGAGGAGACCCTTCGCATGACAAGGACGATGCCAGAACGCAGTCAGGACCAGACGGGCGACAAGGGACTCGTGGAGATGGCCTGGGATCCGATCACCCGGATCGTGGGTAGCCTCGGGATCTACACCAAGATCGACTTCGCGAACAATCGGGTGGCCGAGTGTCACAGCACCTCGTCCATCTTCCGCGGCTACTCGATCTTCATGAAGGGCAAGGACCCGCGCGACGCCCACTTCATCACCAGCCGGATCTGCGGCATCTGCGGTGACAATCACGCCACCTGCTCGTGCTATGCGCAGAACATGGCCTACGGTGTCAAACCCCCCAACCTCGGCGAGTGGATCGTCAACCTCGGCGAGGCCGCGGAGTACATGTTCGACCACAACATCTTCCAGGAAAACCTCGTCGGCGTTGACTACTGCGAGCGGATGGTCAAAGAGACCAACCCTGCGGTGCTCGCTCGCGCCGAGAACACCCTGTCCCCCAATTCCGACGCGCATGGCTACCGCACCATCGCTGACATCATGCGGGCTCTCAACCCGTTCACCGGTGAGTTCTACCGCGAGGCACTGCAGGTCAGCCGCTGGACCCGGGAGATGTTCTGCTTGATGGAGGGGCGCCACGTGCATCCCTCGACGCTCTACCCGGGCGGGGTGGGCACAGTAGCCACCATCCAGCTCATGACCGACTACGTGACTCGGCTCATGCGCTACGTCGAGTTCATGAAGAAGGTCGTGCCGATGCACGACGACCTCTTTGACTTCTTCCTCGAGGCGATGCCCGGCTACGAGAAGGTCGGCTTGCGGCGCACGTTGCTCGGCTGCTGGGGCTCGTTCCAGGATCCCGACGTCTGCAACTTCGAGTACAAGGACATGACCCAGTGGGGTCGCGCCATGTACGTCACCCCCGGCGTCATCGTCGACGGCAAGCTCGTCACCAACGACCTG
>JBBRYN010000081.1:0-13948 GCA_038237645.1 Mycobacteriales bacterium | reverse complement strand
GCTCGATGCTCACTCGGCTGTGCTGTCACCTCGCTCCGCTCCTCGCTGGCGCTCGATGCTCACTCGGCTGTGCTGTCACCTCGCTCCGCTCCTCGCTGGCGCTCGATGCTCACTCGGCTGTGCTGTCACCTCGCTCCGCTCCTCGCTGGCGCTCGATGCTCACTCGGCTGTGCTGGGAAGCCTAGGTCGCCGATGTGCGGGGTCGAGTGCTGCGATGTCGAGGTTTGGTGCGGAGCGCCTGCTCAGACCGGCGGCCGGCCGAGGTCGGCCAGGATGCGTTGTGCCGCATTGTGGCCGGCGCATCCGATCACCGATCCCGCGGGGAAACAGCCGGCTGCGCCCGCGTACACACCGTCTACGCCGACGGCGTAGGGCATCCGGTCGGTGAAGGAAAAGGCGTTGTCCACGTGGTCGATGTTGGCACTGCTGATGCCGAAGCGCTGCCTGATCTCCGGCGGTGTGAGGGCGTCGAGGCCGACGATGCTCTCTCGGACTCCCGGGGCGTACGTCTCCACGAAGTCGAGCAGCCGGGACACGAAGGCGTCCTTCTCCGCCGCCCAGGTCGACCCGGCCGGCTCGTGCGGCACACCCTGGACGAACAGTGCACTCGAGTGGTTGCCGTCGGCGTCGCGCATGGTCGGGTCGAGGGTCGAGTGCAGGTACCACTCCAACGGCGGCAGGGCGTCGACCCGGCCCGCGCCGGCAGCGTCGAAGGCGTGCCGCAGCGCAGTCAGCACGCTGCCGTCGGGGGCGGGAGGCGGGAGCAGGTGCACCGTCGTGCCGTGCTGCCCGCGCTCCTGTGGCAGCGCGGCGAAGCGCGGCAACTCCGAGAGGGCGAGGTTGACCTTCATCGTCTGGCCGGCCGATCGATCGGCCCAGCCGGTCACCCGCTCGATCAGCGCGGCCGGGGCGGCATCGCCGAGCAGGCCGGGGATCCGGAAGGGGTCGGTCGCGCACAGGACCACCCGCGCGGCAACAGCTTCACCGGTCGCGGTGACCACCCCGGTCGCGGCGCCGCCGCTGACCGAGATGGCCGTCACCGGGCAGGCCGCCCGGATCCGCGCTCCCGCACCGGTGGCCACAGCGGCGAGGGCCTGCGTCACCGTTCCCATGCCGCCGCGGACGGCCATCCAGGTGCCGCCGGACCCCGGGAGCCGGCACATGTTGTGCACCAGGAAGCTGTGCCCCGATCCCGGCGACCAGGGGGAGCCGGTCAGCCCGGGCATGCCGTCGGTCACCGCGTACATCGCCACGATCATCTCGGAGGCGAACCCGAACCGGTCGAGGTAGGCCATGGCCGATCCGCGCACCAAGCTGACGAACACCTCCCGGAGCGCCGGCCGGATGAAGCGCTCGGCGGTGGCATCCACCGGCAGCGGCTCGTTCAGCCAGGCCGGCGCCAGGTCGGCTCGCAGGGCGGAGATCTCCGCGGCGAGTGCGTCGTCGGCGCGGGCGTCTGCCTCGCTGAAGAACTCCGCGAACTGCGCCCGGCCGCGATCGCGATCGGCGCCAAGGAGTAGATAACGCCCGTCGAGCGTGGGGAGAAAGTAGTGCGGGTCACGGCGCAGCAGCGGCAGGTCGAGGCGCAACTTCGCCAGCAACTCCGGCGGCATCAAACCGAGTAGGTAGGCTCCGGTCGACGCCGCCAGACCGGGCGCCGTGGCGAAGGGGTATTCGGTGCGGCAGGCGCCGCCGATCACCCGGTCGGCCTCGAGCACCTCGACGGACAGCCCGGCGCGGGCGAGCAGGGCCGCGGCGACCAGGCCGTTGTGCCCGGCGCCCACTACGGCGACATCGACGGCGACATCGCTCACCAGGTCACCGGTCCCTGAGCCGCACGACGAATTTCAGGCCCGACCACACCTCGTCCACCGCGCAGACCTTGACGTCGACCAGCCCGGCGGCGAGGCCGTAGTCCCGGACCGCGTTCTCGTCGAGGTCGGTCGCCATGCCGCCGGCCCGCTTGGGCCAGCAGACCCACAGCGCGCCGGCCCTGGTCAGCCGCCGAGTCAGGGGTGTGAAGCGTTGCACCAGGCGCCTGCGCCGGGGACAGAAGGCCAGCACGACGTCGTACGGGTGCCGACCCGGTCTGGTGTGTACGGTGACGCCGGGCGGCAGCGGCTCCAGTCGGATCCGCCCGGCAGCGCCGTCCACCAGCACCCGCGACTCGGGGCGGATCCCGAGCTTGACCGGCAGCGATTTGCCCGAATAGCCCGAATCCATGGGACGGCAGATCAGCGCCGGCCCGGCGCCTTCCGGCCCGCGGACGGGCGGCGGCGACCGGGATCGGTGAGGTCGATGCTCTGCGGCCGGATGGTCGGCAGCACGGGGTCGGGATGCGCCGCGGCATCCGGCGGCATGGCATCCGGCGGCGGGGCGCCGGCGCGCGGTGGGGTGCTCGCGGCCGGCGGGGGACTGGCTCGCCAGGGCGGCTCGTCGTCATCGAGGCTGCTGGTGGACCGGCGGATGGCGACCTCACGGCGCACCGTCCCAGCCTCCCGCTCCAGCACACCCAGCCAGCCCTCCCAGCGGTGGGTCAGTGGCCGGACCAGGCCGCCGCCGATGCCCACCACGAGAATGCCGCCGACGGTGGCCAGCACCATGATCAGGACGGGTCGGGTCACCGTGCTGGCGACGTGAACCTGATCGAGTGCCGCGACGATCCCGAGGAAGAGCACGATGCCGGAGGCCAGGTTGCCGAGCAGCCGCCCGTAGGAGAGGTCGGCCAGCACCGAGGCGACGATGTCACGGGCGATCCGGGCCAACGCCGCCGTGACCACCACGATGACGATCGCCAGCGCCAACTGGGGGAGGAAGGAAACGATCCTGTCGAGCAGCCGGCTGACATCGTTGGGCCCCCACACGCCGAAGGCCACCTGCAGGGTGATCAGGATGACCCCGGAGTAGACGAGCTTCCCCACCACCTCGCTCGGATCGACCTTGCTCTTCGCCAGCATCGACTTGAGTCCGCCGCGCTCCACTGCCCGGTCGAAGCTCAGCCGCCAGAGGATCCGCTGCGCGGTCCGCTTCAGCACCTTCGCGATGAAGTAGCCGACAACCAGGATGACAAGGAAAACGGCGAGTCTGGGGATGAATGTCGCAATTGACGACCAGGCATCGGTTACTCCGCGGCCAAGATCCACGGCTGCTCTGGGTTGCACGTTGCACTCCTAGCGGGGCGAGACGGGCGCACCTTCCCACGGTGGCGGCATCGTGTCACACATCGGGGCGTCCGGTCGCCCAAAGCTGCCCGCCGATTTCAGCGCCGGCAAGGCCTGCCCCCTGGTTGGCCACTTCGTCGGCGGTTCAGTCAGCTATGTCCCGATCCGAGCCACGATCCGGTCGGGTCGCACCCGCACCAGGAGCTCGCCGGGCACCCCGTTGCGCGCGCCGTACTCCTCCGCCCGATCCGCCCCCATGTAGCGGCCGCCGATCCGCGTGGCCCAGTCGCGCAATTGCTCCGGATCCTCACTTGCCGTGGCGGAGCCGCTGACCGTCACAAAGGAGAACGGCGGGCGTTCGTCGTCCCAGCACAGGCCCACCCGGGCGTCGCGCAGGATGGCCTTGCCCTTGATCGACGAGCGCGCCGTGGTGAAGACCACGTCGTCGCCGTCCAGGTCGACCCAGATCGGCGCGACGTGCGGCCGGCCGTCGGCCCGCACGACGGCCAGCTTCGCGGTGCGGGCCGGGGCGCCGGGCGCGTCCGCACCCAGGATGAAGTCCCGCCAGAACCCGGGCGGCGCGTCGTGCAGTGGCATGGCCGCGAGCCTAACGGGATAGCCAGCCGCCATCTCGCAGGGCTTCCTCGCTCCCCTCGATGCTCACCGAGTGACGGTCGGCTCCCAGCGGTTTGGTGAGCCGAATGTCCTCGTCCCGATAGCCGAGCGCGCCGTAGAAGGCGCGGGCAGCAGCGTTCGCGGCCCCGGTCTCCAGCGTGACGTGGGCCAGCCCCCGCTCGCGGGCCCACCCCTCGGCGGCAAGCATCAGCGCCGAGCCCACCCCACGGCGCTCCGCCGACGCGTCTACCACGAGCTCTCCGACGTAGCCGTCGACCGCCCCGGTGAAGTGCCGGCGCGTTGCGACGGTCACGATGCCGACAAGGTCGCCGTCCGCCTCCGCGACGAGTACGGCGTGGTCCTCGGCCGCACTGCGGTCCAGCGACTCCTCGACCCAGCAGCGAGCGGCCTGCCGGATGGCTGTCGGGTCTCGCCACGGTGCCGTGCCCACCTGGAGCCGTGGAGCCAGGGCCAGCGCCGCCGAGCGGTCTGCGGGCCGGTAGCGGCGGATGCTCACCTCTTGGGCAGCCATCGGGGCATTGTGCCTTGCGGGAGGCTCGAAAAAAACGGAAGTCGGATAGCCCCGCAGATGACGGCCAGGTAAACACTTCGCTCCGGTTGGGGGGTCAACCCGACCGGGCCGGTAGGTTGCTGCGGTGGACGAGCCCCGACGGCAGATCTCTGCCTTTTCCGGAATGCTTCAGTCGGCCGCCGATCGGCGGTCCAACTTCGATCTGATCGACCATGCGTTGGGTCTCGCCATCCGCCGGGAGGGGCTCCGGGTCTGCTACCTCCCCACTGCCGTCGGCGACTCGCCGGTCGCCATCGACTCCATGGCCGTACAGTTCGCCGAGAGACGCCCCGATGTCACCCTGAGCGTGCTGCGGTTGTTCACCCAGCCAAGCGTGCCTGACATCCGTGGCCACTTGCTCGGTCAGGACGTCATCCTCGTTGAGGGCGGCAGCGTGGTGAACCTGATGGCGGTGTGGCGCGCGCATGCCTTGCCGCCGATCCTGCGGGAATGCTGGGAGGCCGGGATCGTGCTCTCCGGCGCCAGCGCCGGGAGCCTGTGCTGGCACATCGCCGGCCCGACCGACTCCTACGGTGACGACTTGGATCCCTTCACCGACGGCCTGGGACTGCTGCCCTACAGCAACGGGGTCCACGACGACTTCCCGGGACAGCCCCGCCGCCAGGTGTATCGGGCGTTGGTCGCCGACGGCTCGCTGCCGGCCGGCTACGCCACCGAGGACGGCGTCGGGCTGCACTACATCGGTACGGAATTGCACGAGGCGATCGGTATCCGAGAGGGCGCACAAGCCTGGTGGGTCGCGCCCGACGGCAGCGGCGAGCATGCCGAGCGTCCCATCGTGCCTCGGCTGACACCGGTCTGAGGACCGGCCACGACGGCGCCAGCCGTGTGTCACCCCCCGACCCGGCCTGCGTCAGTTACCGCTCGACCGGGTCGCTGGTCGTGGTCGGGTGCCTGCTACGGTCGCCGATCCGGCAGCGGCACAATTATCCCCGATTGTCACGGACATGTTCTTCGTCGTCGCCAGGGTGGGGGCCGAAGACCAGGACGCCGCTCGGTGTTGCTTCGCTGCTCGCCGGCTTCGTCATCCCGGCCGGCCGCAGCATCCTGCGCCTACCTGATGAGCGTGCCCGGCATGGTCTCATCCGGACACGGGCCGACTGGTTGCTCCGGCGGTTACACATCGAGGGCCCCGGAGGCGTTTTCCTGTCGTGGCCAATGACGCGGTGAGCCGCTCGTTCGAGGACTATGTCGCAGGGCGCGGGCAGGCCTTGCTGCGATTCGGTTACGTCCTCACCGGAGACCAGCATCTTGGCGAGGACCTCGTACAGGAGGCGCTGACCCGGGTGCACCGGCGATGGTCACGGATCACAGCGCTGGACCATCCCGACGCCTACGTACGCCGGATCATCGTGAACGACTACCTATCGTGGAAGCGGCGCCTGGCATCCCGGCTCGTGTTCGTCGCCGAACCGCTCGACGGCAGGTCGCCGCACGCACAGGGCGGGGACCCTGCTTCCGTGGTTGTGGAGCGAGACGCCATGTGGCGGCTCCTCGCGCAGCTTCCGCCGCAGCAGCGCACGGTGCTGGTCCTGCGCTTCTACGAGGATTGCACCGACGAGGAGATCGGCCACCTGGTGCGCTGCAGCGCGGCCACCGTGCGGTCACACGCCTCCAAGGCGCTGGCCCGGCTGCGTACCGCGGCCGCAACCCACTCGATCTTGAACGGAGCCGAATGATGCCTACCGTCGAAGACGAGCTCACCGACCTGCTGAGCCGCCGTGCGGCCGCCCTGCCGGCAAATCCCCGGCTGCTTGCCGAGGTCAAGGCTCGTAGCCACCGCAACGCCGTCCGGCATCGGGTCGGTGTTGCCGTCCTGGCGGCTGCTGCCGTCGTCGCTGTCGCTGTCGTGCCCTGGGTCGTCCTCGGCGGGGCAGACGGTCCGGCCGTCACCGCGATCGGCTCGCCGGCGTCCGGCCCCTCTGTTTTTCTGGCGAAGGCACCGCCGGTCACACCGTCGTTCCCGCTCACCCCTGCCCACCTGCCGGCGGGCCTGACGCCGCACCCTGTGCTGAGTCACGAGCCGGGCATGTTCCTGGCGAGCTACGCCTCGATGCACGGCGGCGGCTCCGGCATCGATCTGCAGACGTTCGCCATTCGGCAGCCGCCCGACCAGTCGCGCCCGGCCCTGGCGGCCACCGTTCATGGTCACCCCGCAGTGCTCGTCGTTGACGTGGCGACCCGCTATGCGAGCGTCACGTGGCTTGCCAAGCCGGCGCAGTGGGTCAAGGTCACCGGCTACAACGAATGGGGGACGCGCGAGGTGGTCCTCGGGATCGCCAATAGCCTGCGCGACAAGGCCATGACCGGCGCCCCGCAGTTCAAGGTCGCACTGGCTCCGCCCGGGTTCGCCCTCGACTCCTACTTCCCCGGCGGCATCACGCTGTCACCGCCGGCAGGCCGCCCGAAGCCTCCGGCATCGTCTCCCGCCGGGATCGCAGTGCAGGTCCACCGGGGCTCCGCCGCAACCGCCGGTCGAGGCAAGAGTGTCCGGGTCGGCAGCCACGCCGGCTGGCTGGCGACGGCGCGCGACGGTACGTACCACCTGGTCCTGACGATCTCTGACGCGCTCCAGCTCGAGGTCACGGCCCCCCCGGCCTCGGCGCCGTGGAACGCAGACGAGCTCGGCCGGTTCGCCGCCGGCATCACCTTCAGCGGCTCGCCGCCACAGTAGGCGGCGACTGCCGGAAACCGATCGGTCGCCCGGGAACTGGTGGTCCCGACGGAACGTTGCCCGCCCTGAGTGGATTTGCCCTGATCCGCGGCTTGCGGGTGGAGGGATTTCTTTGAGTCCGATCGGAGCCGCTTGATGAGTCTGTCCGAAACGCGCTGGGTGCTGGCCTTCGACGCCTCGTGTGCGACCTGCCGGCAGGTTTCTGCCGTGGTCGTCCAGGCGTGCGAGGGGCGACTGGAGGTGCTGCCGCTGTCCCGGCCCGACGTGCGGTCGTGGCGGGAGCAGGCACTGGGTGCCGAGCCTCGGTGGGTTCCGACGCTATTGCGGGTGGAGGGTGACAAGGCGCGCGCGTGGACCGGGGTGGGCATGGCGATGCCACTGGCTCGCCGGCTCGGTCCGGCGGCCACCGTGCGGGTGTTGCGCGGGCTCGGCCAGATGCGTCGCCAGGCTGATGGCCACCTGGACAAGCCGACGGACCGCCGCACATCGGGCGCAAGGAGTTCCTGCGCCTCGGTGCCGGCGCGCTGGTCGCCGGAGGATTGATCCTCACCGGCAAGACGCCTGCCTTCGCCGAGCGGGAGGCCGACGCCGCCGCGACGTGGGTGGGAAAGAACCAAGGTCGCCTCCCCCAGCGCTACAACGACCTCGTCCCCCTTCCCGAGTCGTATCGCAAGGCCGTCTTCCGGGCGTCGACACCGCAGGTACGTAGCCAGCTGTGGGTGGATCACCTGAAGCAGTACCGAGCCTCGCACCCGGCGCTGTCGGCTGAGCAGACGCAGGTCGTCGACCGCGCCATTTCGATCATGGGGAGGGAGTCCACGTTCGTCCTGGAGCAAGGTGCGACGCCCGAGGTTTACCGGCAGCTCGACGACCTGAAGGAGGCTGCTGTACGGGCCCTCGGTCACGACGAGGCATACGCGCTGCTTGCCGCCCTCGGCCCCGTCTCTCAGGCCCCCGGTGTCGCGCTGCAGGCCTTGCGGGATGAAGCGCAGTGCGAGTGCGCGACGGAGAGCAACTGGTGCAACTACGGCTTCGGCCAATGCAGTGCCAACGGCTCGTGCCAGTGGTCCGCCAACTGTGGCGTCGGCTACAACTACTGGTGCGACGGCCTCTGCTACTGAGGCCTCGGCTGCCGAGCGCCGGCGATCAGCAGCCGGCCGGGCTCTCGGCCAGGCAGAGGAGGGTGAAGACCTGATCGCGTCCGGAGTGCTTGGCCGTGTAGAGGGCGTCGTCGGCCCGGCGGAGCAGGTCGGTGGCGTCGGCGTCCTCGGGGCCGAGGCAGACCACGCCCAGGCTGGCTTTGACGAGGCCGGATCCGGCGGCCACCTGCAGCGCCCCGATGGCCCGGCGGAGCCGCTCGGCCACCATGGTGGCGTCGGGTTGTCCGGTGTCGGAGAGCAGCACCAGTAACTCCTCGCCGCCGACGCGGGCGGGTATGTCCCCTCACGCAGGCTGGCGACGAGAGCGGCGCCGACGGCGGCGAGCACGGTGTCGCCGACCGGGTGACCGTACCGGTCGTTGACAGCCTTGAAATGGTCGAGATCCAGCGCGACCAGGGCAAGCGGTGCTCCGGAGCGCCGTGACCGGGCGAACGCGCCGGCGAGGGCGGCATGTGCGCCCCGCCGATTGGTCAGGCCGGTCAGGGAATCGAAGGCGGCGTTGAACTGGCGGCCGCCTTGAGCCGGCGGAAGGAGGCGAGCATGGCCAACAGCAACACGGCGGCGGCGACCAGGGTCAAGGTGCGACCGGCGTACCAGCCCACGCTGAACCGGTGGCGCGAGGCGTAGGTCAACACCAAGTAGCATAAGCAGACCAGTACGGCGACGGCAGCCCATCGTTCCGGTCCGCGCCGGTCGCTGAGCCCGCGCCAGGCCGAATAGAGGGCGAGCAGCACCAGCGGTATCACTATCGGAGCGGTGACCCGGACCATCCCCGAGACGTCCAGCCCCACGATCAGCACCGGCCAGTGGGCGGCGAACGCGACGCACACCGCCACCACACCCGCCGCCACGCTGGCCACGGCGAGCGAGCTGACCAGCAGCGCCCTACGACGCCGCGCCCGCGGCGTCTGCCGGGTCAGCCGGGCCGGCCACGGCGCCCAGGCTGCGCCCAGGATGAGCGGGAAGCCGGCGTGCCAGGCGATGTAGAGGTACGGAGCGACCGACGGGACGCTCGCGAGCGGCGGATGACCGGCGAACACTCCGGGGAAAGCCAGGGCATAGCCGGCCATGGCAACCAGCGACCACAGATAGGCCAACGAGGTCGCCAGCATTCGCCGGTCGCCCGTGTCGGTGTAGCCGCCGGCCAGCAGGCACAACGACATGACATCGAAGCAGGCGACCGCCGCCAGCATGGCGGGCACGAAGCTGATCGTCGGCCCCAGCGGAGTCGTCCCCACAGGGAGCAGGGCGGCCGTGAACAGGCAGGCGCCGGCCGACACCTGTAGCGGCACCCGCCACGCCCGCATCCATCCGACCACGGTCATGCCCGCGTAGCGACGCATTCCCAGCGAACTTGACTCCGGCGGACCTCAGCTACGGCGATCCGTGAGGTGGACTCCCGTCGCGGCGGCCAGCGCCCCGGCAAGGGAGATGAGCTGGTCCGGCGCAATGTTGGCACCGCCGAGTGAGAGCGCTCCGTGGATGGCGGCAACCGTCGATCCGTGTAGATCAACATCGGCCAGCGTGGCGTCGGTGAAGTTCGCCTCACTGAGATCGCAGTCGAGCAGGGCACTGGCCGTCAGTCTCGCTTGATAGAACTCTGCGGCCCGCAGGGACGTGCCCTCGATCCTCAGGTAGTCCGCTCGGGCCATCCGGAAGTTCGCCAGATCAGCCCGGCAGTCCGAGACGTGGACATTGCTGAGCGTGCCGCCGCTGAGCACAATGCCGGTCATCCGGCACTCGGCGAATACCACCCGGGTCAGATCGCACCCGTCCAGGACCGTGCCGGAGAGGTCACACCCCACGAATCGGACGTCCCTGCAGCGAAAGCCGGTGAGCCGTCGACCGCTGAGGTCGCCCTTGTCCCACACCGTCTCGCGAAGCACCACATCGGCCGTGGTGCCGGCCACCTCCACTGCGTCGCCGGCCTCCACGCCATCCCACAGCGCCCCGTCGTCGAGCCGCTGCACTGCCGGGTCGAAGCTGCCGGGGAGATCCGGCGGATCGGGCAGCAGCTTGGTCGATCTGGCCTTGGAGGATGCCGCCATGGCCCGCAGACTACCGATCGGGGTGTAGTGAGACGGCAGTCACGCGTACCCGGCTGCGGCGCCCGTCAGGTCAGCCCGATGGTGTCGCGGACTGGGCGGGTTCGCGATGCTGGTCGGCCGCCTGCTGAACCCGCTCGACGTAACCGGCCCACCAGGCGGCGTCGCCGGCTTCATCGTGCCCGCTGCCCGCCCGCCCGTCGATCATCTCGCGCAGGATGTCGGCGTGCCCTGCGTGCTGGGCGGTCTCGGCTACCACGCGGACCAGCACCGACCCCAGGGTCGTCCTGCGCCGCTCCTCGGGCCACCACGACACCTGCGCGGGTGCATCGAGCCCCAACTCGTCGATCGACTGATCGGAGTGTTGCCAGGCGGCGCGGTAGAGGGCGACCAGATCCTCCCGGCTCTCCTGCGCCGTGGCCCACATGTCGGCACCGTCCCAAATGGACCCGTCGGCCACCCAGGGCAGCCGGACCGGAGCCGGTCTGCCCACCGAGTCGCCGAGGTAGCCGACCTCGATGCTCGCGAGGTGCTTGACCAACCCCAGCAGGTTGGTGGCGGTGGGCGTCATGGGCCGCCGGATGTCGTACTCGGACAAGCCGTCCATGGCCGCGAGCACGCCGTCCCGTGCCTCCTGAAGGTAACGGTGCAGATCGGCGGTCAAACCGGTCCGGTTGGGGACTTGCTGACTCATCCGCTGCTCCGATCTCGGGCCATGGCGGGGAGGAATGCTCTTGCCGAGTGGCAGTATCCGGCGGACGCCGGACGACGGCGAGTAGGGGGTCTCTTAGCGCGTCATCACCCAGGCGGTCACGTCAGGCCCAGATCGTCCGCTGGCGATTCGCGCGCGGACCAGGCACCGAGGCGGTCGAGGAATCCCTCCGACTCACACGCCGGTGGTCGACGAGGCACTGGGAGTGAGGGGGCTGAAGCTCCTCAGGGTTGTCGGACCGGACCGACCGGGGTGGTCGTGCTTCCCGCACGGGTTCGTCGTGTCCAGCGGGACCTGACCGGGTTGGGGCCTGCCGTTGGCGAAAGGGGGCCGCGGTGGAAGAGGCTGACGACTCCCTGACGTCGGTGGTGCCGCGCTTGAAAGCGGCGCACGCGGCGCTCTACAACGGGCCGCCCCCTCACCGCGGAAATTCCGGTCGGTCCGTCGGCGCGCAGGAGCGCGATCCGTACCCGGACCTCGGCTCCTCGCTCGGGAGTACGGGTTTTGCGGCTGACAGGTGAGCGGGCGTTGAGGTCGGTGGCCACCAGCTCGGCGACGGCGAATTCCTCGCGAGCGAAATCGGCGAGCGAGTGCGGCTGGCGACACGACGGCCGCGCTCAGTGTGGCGGCAACCTCGTCATCGGTGACTGCCTCGGAAACCGACGCCGGACCCGTCAGCGCGTTGAACGACGCCGAACTTCACGGGCTCCGCAAACTGCTGCAGGTGGCCATGACAAACGATCCGCGCAGTGACGCCGCCAATCCCTGAGCCCGGCGGCAGCACCGTCGTCGGTGGAATGTGCTGTCCCACACCCTCCCCGCACCCCGGAGCGGAGGGGCTACCCCGTGCGCCGCAACCGCGCCAGCAGAGTGCGGTCTGCGGCCGCCCACCGGGCAGCGGAAGGCGAGGATGACAGCCACGGATCAGGTCGCCGCGTCGAAGTCGACGCCGGAGACGGTCGTGGGCATGATCCGGGTGGGCTACGCAACGGCCATCCGTTGCTACCTGTCCTTGCTGGTTGTGACCGCCGTGTTTTCGGTCCCGTTTCTGTTGTGCGCCGAGTTGATCGTCTACTGGGCGCTATCGGGAAACACGGTACGGATCCATGGCGTACGGCACCTTGTCGAGGGCCGGCTCGGGACGCCGGTGTTCGGGGCGGTCGTGGCAGGGTGCCTGGGGTTCGCGGGCCTGGTTGTCGCGCTCGGAGCGTGCACGCCTGGTCTCGTCGGCAGCTTGTACGGACGGCGGATTGGACCGCTGTCCGCGATACAGATCACCTGGCGGCGGCTGCCCAGTCTCTTCGGCCTCGCGCTGCTCGGGCTGCTGATCCTCGGTTTCGGCATCGGGACAGCCTCCATTCTTGCCTGGCGTCGTCCGTGTCATGGGTGCCGACGCTTTAGCTCTCCATACTTGCCGCGCTTGCGCTGATGGGCCTGGGCATTTGCGATCGTGTTGCGCTATTCCCTTGCCGTGCCAGGTGCGTTCCTGAGCCTGTGGCGCGGCGGCGGGCTGGCGGCGGCCCGTGTGGCGATGCACGGCCGTCGGATGGCCGTCACGATCGCTGTGTTCGTCGGGGTCGGGGTGATTCCCAGGTTGGCGACCTGGCTGCTCCAGCAGGTCATTGGTACGTCCGGCATGACCGGCGTGGTGGTGGTCGGTTCGCTGACCGTGCTGCTGATCCCGCTGCAGGCCGGGGTGATCGTGACTGCCTACCTGGGCGGCCTGGAGGGGCACGGCGCGGAGCTGCTCGAACCGCAGGACTCCGTTGAGCCGATCAATACTTCCAGCCTTGCTTGGCGGCTGACCGCGCCCGTCCTGGCGTTGATCCTGGCGGTGTCGCCGGCGTATCTGGCGTACGCCACCCAGCTCGACAAGCTGGGCGGGGTTGTGACCGCGCCGTCCGACGGCCGGTAACCCATCCGGCGTCCACCCTGGGTCGCTGATGGCCCGCACACGATCTCCGGCGCCGCTCGATCCGCGCACTCACTCGCCCACAGGAGGGGGTCATTGGCCGGTACGGCCGTCGATGCACTCGCGCAGGAGGTCGGCGTGGCCGGCGTGGCGCGCATACTCCTCGACCACGTGGACGAGCACATCGCGTACGGCAACGGTGCCATCGTGCAGCGGCACCTCCTGGCCCAGGTCAGTCTCCTTCAGGGCGTCGATCCATTGGTCGGCCTTGGCAATCTCCGCCTTCCACGTTGCGAATCCATCCTCGACTGTCGCAGCGTCGGCGACCGCACCGGTGAAGTCCCAGTTCCGATCGTCCTCGCGCTTGTAGAGGCGTGGTGCGTCGGTCCGCGCCTGCAGCACACGCTGAAACCAATGGTTCTCCACCTGTGCCAGGTGGCGTACCAGACCGAGCAGGCTCATCGTGCTGGGCGGGACGGAGCGCCGGGCGAGTTGGTCGGCGTCCAGGCCGTCAGCCTTCATCTCGATGGTCAATCGATAGTTGGCGAGGTATTCCCGGTACGTCGCCAATTCGCCGACCGGGTTGCCGGACGTTCTGGGATCATCTTCGGGCGCGGTCCACATGTCGCTCACTGCGCCACCCAACAGCGGGTGGGCGCACAGGTCAAGCCCGGTGACCGGGGCAGCTTGAGTCCTCAGTGGACCGCATACCAGGTGGCCCGGCCGCGATACGCGCGGCGGCACCCCGAGATCGGCCCAACTACAGCACTTCTATGTGAGTGGCGGGCAGTATGCCGATGCCGCCGGCGGGTCAGTAGGTCTCTTCCAGGGCCAGCCCGTATGTGACAGGGCCGAATCACTCTCTGGCCGAGTTGGCGGTGTGCGGCGGATGGCCAGAATTACGTGGAAGTCGGCTGCAGGGTCGCGCCAGCCTTTCACGGTTCTTCGAAGTTGAGGGGGAACGACACGATTTTGTGAGCTCGCAGGTTCCGGGGTGAAGGCCCGTGGCCCCTCGATGCTGGCGGTGGATTCGAGCCGACAGCGGAGGGGCCACGAGTGAGTGACAACGGTACGACG
>JBBRYN010000080.1:0-14128 GCA_038237645.1 Mycobacteriales bacterium | reverse complement strand
CGTCCGCTATCCGAAAGCTGCGTAACTATGCCAAGAAGATCATCGGTAAGCCGTGTGCGGGAAAACCGCACGCACGGTTTGAAAGGGGGATGGGGAAACAGGGCCGCAACGCGGCTCCTGCGCCCCTGACCACCAATGTCCGAGCGCCTGACCCACGTCGACGAGACCGGAGCGGCCCGGATGGTCGACGTGAGCGCCAAGGACGTCAGCGTACGGTCGGCGACCGCGACCGGCCGGCTGCACACCACCCCGGAAGTGATCGCCCTGCTGCGTGCTGACGGCGTGCCCAAGGGCGATGCGCTCGGGGTCGCCCGGCTGGCCGGGATCATGGCCGCCAAGCGCACCCCCGACCTCATCCCGCTGTGCCATCCGATTGCTTTGCACGGCATCGAGGTGGATCTCGCCGTCCACGACGACGCGGTGGTGATCGCTGCGACCGTGCGCACCGCCGACCGCACCGGGGTCGAGATGGAGGCGCTCACCGCGGTCGCCGTGGCCGGTCTCGCCCTGATCGACATGGTCAAGGCGGTCGACCCCGCCGCGACGATCACCGACGTCCGGGTCGAGGCCAAGGAGGGCGGCCGGTCCGGCACTTGGCGGCGGGAACGTTGATCAAGGGCGTGGCGATCACCGTCTCCAACCGCTCCTTCGCCGGCACCCGGGAGGACACCTCGGGTCAGTTGCTGGTGGAGTTGCTCCGCTCGTACGGTGTCCTCGTCGGGCTGCCGGTCGTCGTGCCGGACAAGCCGGAGGAGGTGGTCGTGGCGATTCTGGCCGCGATGGACGCCGGGGCCGACGTGGTGGTGACCACCGGCGGCACCGGCATCGCCCCGACCGACCGGACACCGGAAGCCACCCGGTCGGTCATCGAGCGTGAGCTGCCCGGCATCGCCGAGGCGATCCGGGCGGCCAGCCGCGAGGCGGTGCCGACGTCTGCGCTGTCCCGCGGCCTGGCCGGTGTGGTCGGGCGGACGCTGGTGGTCAACCTGCCTGGCTCGCCGGGCGGGGTACGCGACGGGATGGCCGTCCTGGGCCCCCTGCTCTCGCACGCGGTGGACCAGATCCACGGCGGGGACCACTGAGCTCAGGGCGAGTGCTGCCGGCCGGCCAGGAATCCGCTGATCGCCGCGGCCAGCTCCTCGGAGACCTCCTCGGCCAGGTGATGACCGGACTCCAGCCGGGCGCCGCTGACGTCCGCGGCCCAGGACCGCCAGACGGCGACCGGGTCGCCGTAGAGCTCCTCGAGGTCGTCGCGGCTGGCCCAGACGAGCAGCATCGGGCAGTCGACGCGCCGCGCCGCCTGCTGAGCGTCGTCGTCGTGGGACCGGTCGATGCCCGGCCCCGCCCGATAGTCCTCCAGCATCGCGTGCACCACCTCGGGGTCGTGCAGCGCCCGCCGCAGGTCGGCATATGCCTCGGCGCCCATCAGTTCGGCGTCCACCTGATACCACGCGTCCGGGTCGGCCGAGATGATCCGCTCCGCCGGCTTGGCCGTCTGGGCGAAGAAGAACCAGTGCCACCACAGTGTGGCGAAGCGCGCGTCGCACCGGGCCAGCGTCTCGCCGATGGGGATGGCGTCCATGACGACGAGTGCGGTGACGAGCGCCGGGTGGTCGACGGCCAGGCGGTGGGCCACGTAGGCGCCGCGATCGTGGCCGGCGACGGAAAAGCGCAGGTGCCCGAGTCGCCGCATCAGCTCGACGCAGTCCCCGGCCATCGCCCGCTTGGAGTAGGGCGCGTGGTCGGCCGTCGTGGCCGGCTTGGAGGATTGACCGTAGCCGCGCAGGTCGGGGCACACGACGGTGTGGGTCTGCGCCAGCAGCGGAGCGACCCGGTGCCAGGTGACATGCGTCCGCGGGTGGCCGTGCAGCAGCAGCAGGGGCGGGCCGGAGCCGCCGTGGCGCACCCGGAGCACGGCGTCGCCCACGTCGATCCGTTCGAGCGCGAATCCGTCGAACATCGCCGCCCCTCAGCCGCCGGCGAAGGGCGGGAGGACGTCGAGCTCGCCGGTCGCCGGCAGCGTCCGGCCGGTGCCGCGCGGCAGTTGCTGCCCGTCGAGCAGGAAGCTGCAGCGGCCGAGCACAGCGGCCAGCCGGTCACCGTGGCGGCCGGCGAGCTCGGCGATCACGTCGTCGACGGTCCGCTCGCCGTCGACCCGCTCTTGCTCGGCGCCCGCGGCCGCGCGAGCAGCGGCCCAGTAGCGCACGACGATCAGCGCGGCCGCCCGGGGTCCGTGGTGGGGCCGGATCGGTCGGGGACAGTCATCGGCGGGCCCTCCCTGCCCTGTCGGGCTGTTGCCGGCTTGTAGGGTGGCCGGGTGCAGGTCACCGAGGTGATGACCGAGGCAAGTGTGACCGACTCGGCCGCTGACCCGCTACGTGCTGCCGCTCGGCGCATGTGGGAGCAGCAGACCGGCTCCTTGCTGATCATGGACGGCGACGACCTCGTCGGCATCGTGACCGAGCGCGACATCATGAAGGCCGTCGCCCGGGGTCGTGATGTCGAGACGACACCGGTCAGCGAGATCATGACCCGGGTCGTCCTGACCGTCGCGCCGGACACCTCCCTGCACGAGGCGGCCCGGCACATGGCGGCCCGGTGGATCCGGCACCTGCCGGTGGTCGCCGACGGGCGGGTGATCGGCATGGTGTCGCAGCGCGACCTGATCGGGGTGCTTGCCGCGCTCGACCCCGACCCGGTGGGCGTGACCCTCGCCAGCGACGAGTTGGTCCGTGCCCGGCGCCTCGTCCGCATCGAGCACGGTGACCTCGACTGACCGAACCGGAGCGCGACGACGAGCCGGTGCTGCCGGCGCACGGCGACGACGACACCGACGTGGGCTGGGGCGACGAGCGACCCGACGCCGACGACGTCAGCCGGGCCTACACCGACGACCGCCCACCGCACTGGGAGCCCTAGCCAAGCTGGACGGCGGACCCCAGCGGGATCGTGCAGAACGCGCAGCGGACCGCCGCCGCCGGGACGCTGCTGAGGCACTCCGGGCACTCCTGCTTCGGCGCGGCGGGCTTCTCGTCGGGCTGGATCCGCTTGAGCAGGCGTCCGACCGGCAGGACGACGAAGAAGTAGACGACGGCGGCCAGGATCACGAAGTTGATCACGTCGCTGACGAACAGGCCATAATTGAGGTGTGCCGAGCCGATCGTCAGGACGTGCTTGCTCAGATCGGTCTTGCCGGCGAGGGCGCCCACCAGCGGGCTGATCAGGTTGTCGGTGAACGACTTGACCAGGTTGTTGAACGCCAGGCCGATGACCACCGCCACGGCGAGCTCGACGATGTTGCCGCGCAGGATGAAGTCCCGGAAGCCCTTCACTCATGCTCCTCTCAGCGACTGTGCACGGTCAGGGCCAAACGCGTGGTGGAGGCTACTCCGACCAATCGGGCCGCGACCGCCGGCGCTGCGGCCAGCACGACCAGGGCGCCCTCGGCCGATCCCTCGGCCACGCCCTCGGCGCTCGGCACGGGGATCGCGACGACTTGCAGATCGGTTGCCACCAGGCGGGTATCGCCGGAATCCGCACTGCCCGTGGCGATCACGTCGACCCGGTCGCCGGGTCGCAGCAGGCGGACGACGCCAGGGTCGGCGATGCGTACGGGTGCTGCCACCGCCTTTGGACCGTCGATCGTCCGGAGCAACGGTGGGCCGAGCAGCCGCAGGTCGGTCAATGGCTCACCCGAGCGCACCGGACCGGCCGGCGCCCGGCCGAGTGCGGCGCCCGGCTCCCGCAGCACCGCGTGGGGCAGCACGCTGCGGGGCCACCGGGCCAGCCGTAGGTCCGACCTGGTGAGGGCCCGGCCGGCGGGCAGGTCGCGGGCCGCGACCAGGACGGCGCCCGAGGGCTGCGGTGCGGCCGACGGCGGGCCGGCGGCGAGCAGCAGGGCCGCGAGTCCGACGAGACCGGCGGCAGCCAGCCAGCGAAGCGCAGCCATGACACCGCCCCGCGGCCGGCGCAGGCGCAGCGGGGGGCGGTGCAGCCGCTCGTCGGCGCGGTCGGTGTGGATCACGGCAGGGTGGAATCCACGGGGGCGCCGTCGACCGCGATGCCGTCCAGCGCGTGGGCACACGGGCAATCGCGCTCCAGCGGCAGCACCGCCGCCACGTCGACGAGCAGGGCCCGCAACCGCTCGATGTTTGCGGCGAACACCCGGAAGACCTCTGCCTGGGAGACTTCCTCGCCGGAAACCAGCCCGGCGTCGAGGTCGGTGACCAGTGCCACGGCGGTGTAGCAGATGGCCAGCTCGCGGGCCACGACGGCTTCCGGATGGCCGGTCATGTTGACCAGCGACCAACCCTGGGCGGCGAACCACCGCGACTCGGCCCTGGTGGAGAACCGTGGGCCGTCGACCACGACCATGACCCCGCCGTCGACGGCGTCCACCCCGCTGTCCCGGGCCACGGACAGCACGGTCTGGCGGCCGCGCGGGCAATACGGATCGGCGAAGGAGACGTGGACCGCTCCGGTGTCGTGCATGGTCTGGAGCCGGCCCGTCGTGCGGTCCACCAATTGATCGGGGACGACGACGGAGCCGGCTCCCAACGCCGGCTGCAACGACCCGACCGCGCACGGCGCCAGGATCTGCCGCACACCGAGCGAACGCAGCGCCCAGGCGTTGGCGCGGTAAGGCACCCGGTGGGGTGGATAGCGGTGGTCCCGACCGTGCCGGGGGAGGAAGGCGATCCGGCGGCCGCCAACCTCGCCGAGGGCGATCGGATCGCTCGGTGCGCCGTAGGGCGTATCGACCTCGACCGTGACCACATCGTCGAGGAAGGCGTAGAAGCCTGAGCCGCCGATCACGCCGATCTCAGCGCTCGCCATCAGCTGTCCTCCTGGGGTCGGGATGCAGGACGACCCTAGCCAGACATCCCGACTGTCACCGGCAGCCCGGGCGGACCTGTGGAGGAGGTCAGGCGCTCTTGCTGGTTGTGGACGGCGCGCCCTTGGCGGTGGGCTTGGTGGTAGGCGTGGTGGTGGCGGCTGGCGCCTTGCCGTCCGATGTGCTCCCGCCCTTGCTCCCGCTGCTGCTCTCGGACTTGCCTGCGTCCTTGTCGGGGCCACTGCTGTCGGACTTGCTCTCGCTCCCCGGCTTGCTGTCGGACTGGGCTGTCGCCTTGGCCGGCTCCCGGTCGCCGTTGGCCGAGGTGTCGAGCTTGCGGCTGTCGTTGCGATAGAAGCCCGAGCCTTTGAAGACGACGCCGACCGGCGAGATCAGCTTGCGCAGGCGGCCGCCGCACACCGGGCACTCGGTCAGCGGGTCGTCGGCGAAGGACTGCACAGCCTCGAACCGGTGGTCGCACGCAGTGCATGCGTAGTCGTACCTCGGCACGGGCCCTCCTGATTAGCACTCTGTCGATGGGAGTGCCAACAAGTGTGCCATGCCCGCGGTCAGGCGTGGGTGGCACCAGTATTGGAGTACATGCTCTAATACTGCCATGGGCCGGCCGCGGTTGCACGCTGACGACACCGTGCTTGACGCCGCCCGTGACCTGGTCGTCGCCGGTGGCGGCAGTCGTGCGACCACCGCAGCGGTGAGCGAGCGCAGCGCGGTGCCGGTGGGCTCGCTCTACCACCGCTTCGGCTCCCGGGAGGCCCTGCTGGCCGAGGTGTGGTTGCGTACGGTTCGCCGCTTCCAGGTGGGTCTGCTACGTGCCGCCGCCGCGGCCGCTCCGGGTCTGCGCCGGGCCGTCGCCACCGCCGCCTGGACGCTGGACTTCGCCACCGCGCAGCCGGCCGATTCCCGCCTCCTGCTCCTGGCTCGCCGCGAGGACCTGCTGCGCGAGGCCGCCCTCCCGCCGGCGGTCCGGACCGGCCTGCGGGAGCTCAACGAGCCGGTCGCCCGGCTCCTGGACCGACTGGTGACAGAGGTCTTCGGCCGGGACGACGGCAGCGGCCGGGCCGCGCTCACCATCGCGGTCGTCGATCTGCCCTACGCCCACGTCCGCCGCCATCTGCTCGGCGGCACGGACCCGAGCGGGCAGCGCGCATCGCTACTGCGCGCGGTCCGGCTCATCCTCGAGGAGGCTCAGCGCAATGCGATTCCGTAACGTCCACCGGCGGTACGTGGCCGCCGATCCGGCTGCCGTCGGCCGGCTCATCGACACCCTCTCCTCGACCGACGACCGGCTGTGGCCGCACGAGAGATGGCCGCGGATGAGGTTCGCCGCCGGGCTGCAAACCGGAAGTCACGGCGGCCACGGGCCGGTGCGTTACAGCGTCGAGCGGCACGAGCCCCAGACGGAGATCGTGTTCCGATTTTCCGGCGACGGGCCACCCGGGGTGACCGGGTGGCACCGTTACCGGGTCGCCGCCCAGGGTCAGGGGTGCGTGCTGGAACACGCCGCGGAGGGCCGGACGTTCGGCTCCGCCCGGCTCAGCTGGCCGCTGGTCTTCCGGTCGCTGCATGACGCGCTCATCGAGGATTCGCTGGACAAGGCCGAGCGCGAGGCCACGGGCCGACCGCCGGCCCACCCCGCCCGGTGGTCACTCCGGGTCAGGACTCTGCGCCGGCTGGGCGGGCGGATCGGGCGGGTGCGCTGAGGCACCCGTCGGCTGCCAGCCGTCCACGGGGGTCACGGTGGCGCCGACCGTACGGTCGTGCGGCTCGACCGGCACCCTTTCGATGCGCTCGCCGTCGTGCAGCAGGGCGACGATCGGCACTCCGGCAGCGACCCGACCCAGCACCCGGTCGTAGGAACCGCCACCGCGGCCGAGCCGGCGGCCGGCACCATCGACGGCCAGGGCCGGCACGATCAGGATGTCTGCGGCCGCGACCGCGTCGACCCCGAGGCGTGAGCCGGCCGGCTCCGGCAGCCCACCGGCCGACCGCAGCAGCGACCACGGTCCTTCGTACATCGCCCAGTCGAGGTCCAGGTCTGCGCGGAGTACGGGAAGCAGCACGTCGACGCCGCCGACGGTCAGCGCATCCAGCAGGATCTGTGATCCGGGCTCGGTGCCGAGCGGCGCGTAGGCACAGATCCGCTTTGCCCCGGCGCCCCGGACGCCGCGCACCACGTGGTCGCGCAGTGTCGCGGCTGCGAGCACGAGGGTCCCCCTGGTCAGCAACCGGCGCCGGGCCAGGATCTCGGTCCGGAGGAGGACCTTCTCGGGGGAGGGAACGGCCGCCCTGCTCTCTCGCGTGGTTGTGCGCGAGCATCGCAGACCTGGGCACCGGTGGAGCAGCCGAGGGCATGCCCCTAGGCTCGCAGCCATGGCCGGCGAGATGCAGAGCGCGCTCGCGAGCCCACGTACGGTCAAGGTGGTCATCCCTGCCGCCGGGTTGGGCACCCGTTTCGTACCGGCCACCAAGTCGGTGCCCAAGGAACTGCTGCCGATCGTCGACCGCCCGGTGCTGCAGTACGTCGTTGAGGAGGCGGCGGCCGCCGGTCTCTCCGACGTCCTGCTGGTGACCCGCCGCGGCAAGTACGCGATGGTCGACTACTTCGACCGCGCCCCCGAGCTCGAGGCCGCGCTGGCGGCCAAGGGCGACCACGTCCGGCTGGCGGCCGTACGCCGGACCAGCGAGCTCGCCGACATCTCGACCTGCCGGCAGTCGCAAGCCCGGGGGTTGGGGCATGCCGTGCTGTGCGCGGCGGCCCATGTCGGGCTCGGGACGTTCGCGGTGATGCTCGGAGACGACCTGATCGACGCACGCACCCCGGTCCTTCCGCGGATGATCGACGTCCAGGCCGAGCACGGCGGGATCGTCCTGCTGCTGGCCGAGGTGCCGAGGGCGGTCGTCAATCGTTACGGGATCGCGTCGGTCGAGGCGACCGGGCAGTCCGGCGTCGTCCGGGTCACCGGCCTGGTGGAGAAGCCGGATCCCGCCGACGCGCCCAGCACGCTGGCTTTGATCGGTCGTTACATCCTGCCCGGTGAGATCTTCGCCGCTCTCCGCCGGGTGCGGGCGGGAGCCGGTGGAGAGATCCAGTTGACCGATGCCTTGGCCGCGATGCTGTCGGCCGGGACCCCGGTGCACGGGGTGGTCTTCGGCGGGCGGCGGTACGACACCGGCGACCGTGGTGACTATCTCAAGGCAGTCGTCGAGATGGCCTGCGATCGCGACGACCTCGGCCCGGGCTTCCGCGCCTGGCTCAAGGAATACGTGGGGAAGCTGCCGTGAAGACCGTCGAGCAGCACCTGGCCGACGTGCTGTCGGCCGTCCGTCCGCTGAGCCCGATCGACCTCCAACTGGCCGAGACGCACGGCTGTGTGCTCGCCGAGGAGGTGCACGCCGCCGCCCCGCTGCCGCCTTTCGACAACTCGGCGATGGACGGCTACGCGGTGCGGTCGGCAGACCTGACGGCCGCGACGGAGGAGCAGCCCGTGTCGCTCGCCGTCGTCGGTGATGTGATGGCCGTTTCCTGGCAGGCCGAGGGCGTCAGCGCCGGGTCGTGCGTGCGGATCATGACCGGCGCACCGGTGCCTGGGGGCGCCGACGCCGTCGTACCCATCGAGTGGACCGACGAGGGGCTGGCGACGGTGGCGGTGCGGCGCGCGCCGTCGCCGGGCAACCACATCCGGCGGGCCGGTGAGGACCTGCAGGCCGGTGACGTGGTCGCGCGGCGCGGCGGCCGCGTCCATGCGACGCAACTTGCGCTGCTCGCCGCCGTCGGCCGCGACCACGCACTGGTGCATCCCAAGCCACGGGTCGTCGTCGTCTCCACCGGCGATGAGGTCGTCGAGCCGGGGCAGCCGCCGCGGCCGGGCCAGATCTACGACGCCAACGGCTACGCGCTCACCGCCCTCGTCACCGAGGCAGGGGGACATGCCTACCGGGCAGGAATCGTCTCCGACGACGCCGACCGGCTGGTGGCCATCCTCGACGACCACCTGATCCGGGCCGACCTGGTGATCACCAGCGGCGGGGTGAGCGTGGGGGAGCGAGACGTGGTGAAGAAGGCCCTGACCAAGCTCGGCACGGTGGCCTTCGAGCGGGTGGCGATGCAGCCCGGGATGCCGCAGGGTTTCGGCACGATCGGCCCGGACGCCACACCGATCTTCTGCCTGCCGGGAAACCCGGTGAGTGCCCTCGTCGCCTTCGAGGTCTTCGTACGCCCGGCGATGGCTCGCCTCTCGGGGGCGACGCACGAGCCCCGCCACGTACGCGCCCGGCTGCTCGAACCCTTGACCGCCCCGGCCGGCAAGCGGCAGTTTCGCCGGGCCGTCGTCAGGCTGGGCGAGGAGGGCTACGTCGTCCGGCCCCATGGCGGGACCGGGTCGCACCTGCTGGCCGGGCTGGCCGGAGCCAACGGGCTCATCGTCGTCGACGAGGAGACCACCTCGGTGCCGGCGGGCGCCGAGGTCGATGTGCTCATGCTCGCTCGCGTCGAGCCGTAGCCGGCGATGCGATCACCCGGCTGGCCTGCCCGGGTCGAGCACGGACCCGTAGGCATCCGGCCGCTGCGGCGCGGTGACGCGGCGGCGTGGCAGGAGGTACGCACGGCCAACGAGGCATGGCTGCTGCCGTGGGAGCCCTCGTCGCCGCTGACCTGGCAGGAACGCAGCAGCCGCGCAGCCTTCCGCTCGATGCGTCGCAGGTTGGCCGGCCAGGCCCGATCCGGGCAGTCGCTGCCCTTCGCCATCACCTACGAGGACCGGCTCGCGGGCCAACTGACCATCGGCAACATCGTCCGCGGGTCCTTCCAGGCGGGATATGCCGGCTACTGGGTCGACGGTCGGCTGGCCGGCCGGGGGATCATGCCGACGGCCCTGGCGCTCGGCGTCGACCACTGCTTCGGCCCGGTGGCGATGCACCGGATCGAAGTGAATATCCGGCCGGAGAACGCCGCGAGCCGTCGCGTCGTCGAGAAGCTCGGCTTTCGCCAGGAAGGATTCCACGTTCGACTGCTGTTCATCGACGGCGCCTGGCGGGACCACATCGGATATGCGCTGACGACCGAGGAGGTGCCGCACGGCCTGCTGAGCAGGTGGCTTGCCTCGCGACACACCGGCTGACGTCCCGGCCGCTCGGGCGTGTCGCGCTTAGCTTGGAACACGTGAGTTCGCTCATCTTGCTGGTGATCGTCGCGGCATGGGCTGTGGTGCTCGTGCCCATGCTGCTCAACCGGCATGAGTCGGCCAGCGAGATCCGCTCCGTCGACCGGTTCGCCACCGCGATGCGGGTGCTGGCCCGACGTACGGCGACGTCCGGAGACCGGCGCTACGTCGTCGTGCCGCGCCGGCCGGATAGCCCGCCTAATGTGGTCGTCAACGGTACGAGCCAGTGGGTGCATCAGGCGGCCGAGGCACGCCGGCGGATGTCAGCTGCTGAGACACCGGGAAGTGCCGCCGAGGTGGCGGAGTCGCCGGCGACCACTGACGTGACCGCGTCGCGTGACGCGGCCGCCGTGCGGGCCGCAGTGGCGGTCCGCCGGCTGCGCGTGCTGTCAGTCCTGGCGGGCGCTGTCGTGGCTCTGCTGGTGCTGGCGCTCGTCGCCGGCCCGTCGTTCTGGATCGGCCAGGCGCTCTGCGACGCGCTGCTTGCGGCGTATGTAATTCATCTGCGCCGCGAGGCCACCCGCGCCCGGGCCCGCCGGCTGCGTGCCGCCGCCCGGGCCAGGCGTGCAGCGGCCGCGGCAGCCGCCCGTCCGGCCTACGCGCGGGCCGCCGCGCCACCGGCCCACCTGGTCACGCCGCCCGGCGCCCTGGTCATCGAGCGGCAGGAAGATGGCTCCTGGATCCCGGTGCCGGTGCCGCTGCCGACCTACGTGAACGCGCCGCTCGGCCCGCCGCCGGCCACCATCGCGACGGAGCCGGCCGCCGGGCTGACCACCGAGGAGGACCTCGACCGCCGCCTCGATGAGATGGAACGCCGCCTCGCGGTCAACGACTGACCGCAGGGCGCTGCTAACCTTGGCGCCTCAGTCGAGTGAGCATCGAGCGAAGCGAGGCGCGGAGCGAGATGACAATCAGTTTGGGTGGCATCGAGCGAAGCGAGTAGCCGAGCGAGATGCAACCAGTGGGGGCTGTAGCGCAGCCTGGTAGCGCACCTCGTTCGCATCGAGGGGGTCAGGGGTTCGAATCCCCTCAGCTCCACCATGACACGCTTACTCGAAACACTGACCGAAAAAATGTCAGCGAGTTCGGGTGTCACGGTTCCCTGAGTGGGTCCAGCCGCAAGGCTGGGCCCATTTTCGTCTTTGCTCTGCTCCTGCCGGTTGACCCTGGTCATGTGGATGGCATGCGGCGTCTTGCTTCCAAGGGCCAGTGCCTTCTGCCGCTGGTAGACCCAGGAGGCTTCCTGGATCTCATCGAACGGTGGGTTGAGGACGTAGCTGGGGACACTGATCGTGTCCTCGTCATCGAGGTAGAACCGCTTGTAGAACGTCTGGTTGAGCTGGCGTCTGGTTTGGTCGGGGGAGTGTTCGTAGAGCCGGATGGGGTCGGCCACCAGGTCGAGGCAGTCACGGAGGCGCTGGGCCCCGACTGCCAGTTCTGCCGAGGTGTCGTTCAGGCTGGCATGGATGCGGGCTCGTTCGACTTTGATGGCGTTGCTGCGCTCATGGATCTTGGACTTGGTGAGCACACCGTCGGCGGCGAGGTCGATGAGCCGTTCCTCGCGGGCTTCCAGTTTGGCCAGTTGCTTGGTGAGAGAGTCGTGCAGGTCGCGGGTGAATCGTTGCTGGTCGGCCATGGTGGTTTCCAGGATGGTGCGGACTTCGCTTGCGAAGTCGTCGGGGACGGCCAGGCGGGTGTAGTTGCGGCAGATGGCGTCTTCGACAAGGTGCACCGGCAGGTGGGGGAGGTTGCAGTCGCCCTCTTGGCGGCCGCGGCACAGGTAGTAGCCGTAGTACTCGCCGTTGCGGCCTTTGGCTTCGGTGTAGATAAGACGGCTTGTGCGTTCCTGCTGGTGGCAGCGCTGGCAGTAGAGGGCACCCTTCAGGTAGTGGTTGAGGATCCGGTCGCGTTGCCCGGAGCGGGAACGGGCGTTGAGAACGTCCTGGACCCGGTCGAACAGCGTCTGGCTGATGATGCCCTGATGCCTGCCGGGGATGAGTTGCCCGTCGACGGTGACCCACCCGGCGTAGTAAGGGTCGGACAGCATGCTGTGCAGCTTGCTGGTGGAGACGGGTTGCTCCCTGGGCCAGCGCCTGGAAGGTCGGGTGGTCAGGCCGAGGTCGGCCATCGCCGTTTCCAGGAGTTCGATGGAGTAGTCCCCGGTGGCGTAGAGCTCGAAGACTTTTAGCACGAGAGGGGCCCGTTTGGCATCGATGCCGATGCTGTTGAACAGCCGGCCATCGTGTTCGGCGCGGATGTTGAGGTAGCCGAGCTTGGCGCGGGTGATGGTGCCACCATTGAGGGCCTTGTGCCGGAGTTTGAGGCGGATGTCTTCGCCGTTCTGGCGAACCTGTAGCTCGTTGAAGGCGTCAGACACGGTCTCCATGGCGTCGGCGACTGGTCCGGTGCCGAAGTCTTCTTTGCAGGAGATGATGCGGATGCCGAACATGCCCAGGGCCCGTTTGGTGATGGCAGCGTCGATGGAGTTGCGGAACGCCCGGGAGCGCATGTAGACGATGACGTAGTCAACGTCACGGTGCTCCTCCAGGTAGGCCAGTACCTGCTTGAACACCGGCCGCTTCTCGATGCTTTGCGCCGAGTTACCGGGCTCGACGAACTCCGCGACGACCGAGGCGTCCAGGCTGTTCGCCTTGGCCAGGCAGGTCTCGCGTTGGGTGGCGATGGAGTTGCCTTCGGCGTCGATGTCGATGGCGGTGTCCATCTGCCTGGGAGTCGATACCCGCAGGTAGAGCACCGCACGCTTCGGCGTGGGCGCGTCGCTTGCAGCCGGCTGACTCACACTGTCACCTTCTGACCCGTCAAGGCAGGCGACCAGTTCCCCGAGAACTGGCGATGGTAGGAGCCACGCCCGGCGCGGATGTAGGGACGGCGTGCTGTCACAAGGCGTCCGGTGCAGCGGGGCGTTGGCTCGGTGAGCCGCAGCTGTGCCAGCCGTACTTCCATGGCCCGCGCTGAGACGTCGAACAGCTCAGCCAGGTCGGCCGGGCGTTGGATGCCGTCACCCCAGGCGCGCTTGAGAAGACGTTTCGGCATGAGCACGCAGCCGGCGAAGTACTCGGCCAGATACTCCTCAGGTGACAGTCCGAAGTAGGTGCGATCGCGGACGACGGTGAGAACGCGCGGCGCCTCATGATCGATGATGTGCTTGTACTCATGAAACAGTGAGAAGCGATTCCGGGTCTCCGGCTCGAGGGCGTTCAGAGTGATCACCCAGCTGCGGCGGGCACTGTCCCAGTCGCTGGCACCGGACACCGGCATGGCTGCGTCGTACTCCACCAGGATGCGCGGCAAACTGGTCACGATGTCAGTCGGCACGGGCAGCTCATCTCCGCTGCCTGACAGAGCCAGGAACCGGTTGGCCTGTAATTCGGCGATCGGCAGTGCTTCGAACAGCTGCAATGGTCGCCTCGGTAGTAGTGCCCGCAGCACGCTCAGCACGCTCGGCCGGTCGGTCTCAGCAGCCGTCTGCTGCTTGGTGTCCTTGCTCATTGTGTAGTTCATGTTTCCTCCTTTCGTTTACGGGTGGTTGGTGATGCCTGGCCGCCAAGGTCAGCGTTCGTCTTCTCCGTCGACGGGCCCGCCGGTTCCGTGCTTGTGCCGCAGGCGCTGCAGGAACTGCTCCATCTCGGCAACCGCTTGCTCAGGCAGCTCCTTGTACTTGGTCCGCAGGTAGGGCGTGAAGGTTGGCAGTTCCTTGGCTGGGACGTAGTCGGCGGCGGCCAGCAGGTCGTTCAGTGGTACGTCCAACCCGTGGGCGATGGCCCGCAGCGAGTCGGTCCGCGGGTTGAGCAGAATGCCTTGCTCGATCCGGATGACATCCGCGACACCTGCTCGCCGAGCCAATTCCCGCGCCGACAGGCCGAGTTCCACTCGGCGCTGGCGGATAAATGCGCCCAAGGCGCGTGCTTGTTCTGGCGTCATAAAAGGGTCTCCTGGTTATGTATTTCAGTAGTAACTGGGCTCTTCGAAGTTGAGGGGGAAGTGACCCTCATGTGACGGTTGCCAGGCGTTGTCGCCTGGTGCAGGCGTACCGTACCCGGCGTCGCTGGTTGTCGAGGTTGCGGAACCCGAACGCCACGCGGGCGGCGTCTTT
>JBBRYN010000079.1:0-14259 GCA_038237645.1 Mycobacteriales bacterium | reverse complement strand
TCCGCTCCTCGCTTCGCTCGATGCTCACTCGACCGAGTCGTCATCTCGCTCCGCTCCTCGCTTCGCTCGATGCTCACTCGACCGAGTCGTCATCTCGCTCCGCTCCTCGCTTCGCTCGATGCTCACTCGACCAGGCGGATCCGCAACCGGCGGTTGGCCTTGCCCTTGTTTTCCACCTTGACTACCTCGACCCGGCCGATCTGCCGGGTCGATGCCACGTGGGTGCCTCCGTCGGCCTGCGTGTCCAGCCCGACGATGTCGACGATGCGCACCTCGGACAGGTCCGGCGGCAGCAAGTTCGTCGCCGTACGAATAATGTCGGGGATCCGCAGCGCGTCGTCTCGCGGCAGGACCCGCACGTCGATTCGTCGGTCGTTGGCGACCTCGATGTTGCACGCGTCCTCCATCCGCTGCTTGAAGTCGGACGGGATGTCGGGGAGGTCGAAGTCCATCCGGGCCGTCAGCGGCTCCATATTGCCGCCGGTGACCAGTGCTGCGAAGTCACGGAAAACCACCCCGGCCAGCAGGTGCAGCCCGGAGTGGGTCCGCATGAGGGCCGTCCGCCGGTCGTCCTCGACCGCGCCGCGCACCTTCGCACCGGCGTCGGGCAGCGGGTCGCCTTCGTGTGGCAGCAGGATGAGGTCCTCACTTCTGCGCACACCCACGATCCGGGTCTGTACGCCACCCCAGAGGAGTACGCCGGCGTCCGGTGGTTGGCCGCCGCCGCCAGGGTAGAAGGCCGACTGGTCGAGCACGATCCCATCGGGTCCGCTGTCGAGGACGGTGGCGTCCCATTCACGGAGTGAGGCGTCGGCCAGCTCCAGCCGATGGGTGCGGCCGAGCTTCTCACCACTCATGCGGCGCACGCTACCGCCGCGGATTTACCAGCGTCCGGTGTTTCGCTCACCTCGTCCACCCTGACCCCGCGCGACCTCGCGTACGGCGGGCCGGACGTCGACCACGTAGACCAGCGACGCGATGATCCCGGCGACGCCGAACAGGCTGAGCAGCCCGCCGAACAGCGGCGCCTGCACGACGAGGAGTGCCACGAACGTCACGATCGCCCACCCTCGCTTGTTCCACTTGTCGGCCGCCGGGAAAGCGGCGGCCGGCTGGATCAGGCAGTTGACGAAAGCGAAGCCTTGGATGAGCAGGGCAGCGAGTTGCAACACGTAGGTGATCTGACGGTCGAACTGCAGAAGCTGCATGACCGCAGGGTACGTGGCGCGGGGGGTCTGCCCCCAGCAAGGCACCAGCCCCGGGACAACTGTCTGCCAACTGGTCCGGGGCTGGATGCCGATGCTGCTCTGCGGCGGGTCAGCCGATCTTGGCGCCGGCTGCCGACGCGGCGTCCACAGCAGCCCCCGTCGTCTTCTTGGCCGAGGTGGCCGTGGCCTTCGCCCGGGTGCGGGTCGCGGTCATGTTCTTGCGGGCCGAGGTGACTGTGCCCTTGGCCTGGCGCTGGGTGAAGGTCAGGCGCTCGCCGAGCACCTGGCTGGCCTTCTGCCGCCGGATGCTGTCGACGACCTTGGTGCCACGGCCGACCAGGCCGGAGTAGACCTCCGCGGCCTTGCCGGTGGCCTTGCTCGAATAGTCCTCGACCGCGACGCGGAACGTCGCGGCGTCGAGCCGGCGGGCCTGGTCCTGGAGTCGCTTGTACTCGGCCGGGATCTCGCGGAGCTTCTCCACGGCGAGGTCGGTGGCGCCGGCGGCGAAGTAGAGCGGCCGGGTGATCGGGGTGGTCTTGGACATGCGGATATCTCCTAGCTCGGGTCGGTGCTCGGGTTGGCTGTGGGGGGAGTGCTCGGCGCGGCCGGACGCGCGATGGCCTCGACCGGCAACTCGACGGTGGCCTTCATGGCTACGGCCTTGGCGGGGGCCTTGGCCACGGACTTGGCCGGGGCCTTTGCGACGGCCTTGGCAGCCTTCTTGGCCGGGGCCTTTGCGGCGGGAGCCTTCTTGGCCGGGGCCTTGGCTGGCTTGCTGGCGGCCGGCGGAGCCGCCGGCCGGTCGGGCTCCGCGGGGGTGGGCCGGCCGGCGGTCGGTGACCCGTCGTTTTCCCGGCGGAAGGAGTCGTAGATCTCGATCAGCACCTGCTTCTGCCGCTCGGACAACGTGAGGTCGGCGTTGACCGCCTCGGTGACCTCCGCGCCGCTGATCCGCTCGTCGAGGATGCCGGCCTGTACGTACAACGCCTCGGCCGAGATCCGCAGCGCTCTGGCGATCTGTTGCAGGATGTCGGCGCTCGGCTTGCGCAGCCCGCGCTCGATCTGGGAGAGATAGGGATTGCTGACCCCGGCTGACTGGGCGAGCTGCCGGAGCGAGATCTGCGAGCTGTTGCGTTGATCCCGGATGAAGTCTCCGAGATTCCGTAGCGGTTGCATCACTCGACCGTACGACTCGGTGCTAACAGTTGCAAGCACCCCAGCTAGCAGGCGGGCGCGACCTCTCTCACGCGCAGCGACGGCCGCGATGTCAGTACACGACCCGGACGCCGCCCACCGGCCGCCCGCCGCCGAGCACCGGCTGCTCGGCCAGCTCATCGAGGATGGCGGCCTCGACACCGAGGCGCCGGAGTTCGCGCACTACGACGGGGATACGCGCCCTGGCGGCGCCGTCGTCGATCTTGACGGCGGTGGCCGCCCCGGATTCCGTTGCCACCGCGTAAACGCCCTCCGCACCGTCCTTGGCGAGCACGCCGGGCACGCCGGCCATGATCCGGGTGACGTCGCGACCCTCGCCGCCGACGAGATCGGGGTGGGCGCGCATCGCGTCGGCGACCGTACGCTCGGGGGACCCGGGCTCACCCTGCACCATCCGCCGAAACGCCCGCGCCAGGCCGAAGAGCGACATCGCGAACACCGGCGCGCCGCAGCCGTCGACCCCGACCGCGGCGACACCTTCGCCGGCCAGGTCCTCGGTCGAGACGAGCAGGGCCTTCTGCAACGGATGGCCGGGATCGAGGTAGCCGTCGACGGGCCAGTCGGCCGCCAGGCAGGTCAGCAGCATCGCGGCATGCTTGCCCGAGCAGTTCATCTGTACGCGGGACGGTCCGCCGCCGGCCCGCAGCACGAAGGCCGCCGCTTCTTCCGAGAGCGGCAGGCTGGGCGGGCAGCCGAGGGCCGACTCGGGCAGTCCTGCCTGGTGCAGCAGGTGGCGCACCCGGCTGACGTGCTTGTCCTCACCGGAGTGCGACGCGGCGGCCAGCGCGACGTCGGGGGGCGGGAGCGACAGGCCCGAGCGAAGCATCCCGACCACCTGCAGCGGCTTCAGGGACGACCGGGGGAAAATCGGCAGGTCGACGTCGCCGAGGGCGAACGCGCGAGAGCCGTCCGGGGCGAGCGTGATCACCGACCCCCGATGCTCGCTCTCGGCGAATCCGGACCGCACCACCTGCGCCAGGACAGTGCTCAGCGCTGTTCCTCCGCGAGCAGGGTGTCGACGTGGGCCTCGCCCTCGCGATAGCGGCGGCCAACCTCGGCGCCGCACATGTCCATGACTCGCTGGACGTCGTGGCGCAGGGCCGAGACGGCGCGCTCTTCGGCGGTGAAGGTCATCAGGGTCTGCTGCAACTCATCGTCGGTCTGGCTGCCCACATCGCTCAGGCTGATGTCGCCGACCAACCGCTCGACCCGGCGCTGCTGCTCGTCGACCCGGGTCGGCTCAACGACGCTGTGTCGGCCGAGGCCGAACGGCCGCCCGGGAGACTCGTCGGCGAGTACCCGTTCGAGGTGGTCCACGATGCTCTCGGTTGCCCCGCCGACGCGCCGCCGGATCTCGGCCTGCACGATGTCGATCCGCGCCTGGAGCAGGCGCCGCAGATAGGACAGGTCCACCTCTTCCTGTTCGGCGTCGGCCCGGTGTTCGCGGAGTTCGCTCATCGACAGGCTGGGCAGGTTGGCGACGAACGCCTCGTCGAGCACACGGTCGATGCGCCGGTTGCCGCCGGGGCGCCGGCCGCTCATCGTGAGCCCTGCGGGGCGCTGCGCGCACCCGCTCCGGCAGCGGCGGGACGCCGATCCTTAACAGCGAGCATGGCTCGTGCCTCCTCGATGCCCATCGGTGGACGCAGCGCGATTCGCGCCAGGCCGGCGGCCCGCGCCACAAGTTGTGCGTTGCCGGTCACGGGCTGACCGGGTGCGTACGAGAGGGTGTCCTCCATGCCGACCCGCAGGTGGCCGCCGGTCGCCAGGGCGGCGAGCGCGACAGGCATTGTCCACCGGCCGACACCCGTCGCGCTGAACGTCGCGCCTTCCGGGAGCATCTGCACCGCGGCCACCAGCGCCGCCGCCGTGCCAGGCATGCCGCCGGGCACTCCCATGACGAGGTCGCAGTGCACGTGATCGCCGTACGGCGGGCCGAAGTCGTCCAGCAACCGGCGCAGCGACGCCAGATGACCGAGGTCGAAGATCTCGTATTCGGCGACAATCTCCCGATCCTGCATCCGCTGGTGCAGCTCGACTATGAACTCCCAGCGGTTGACGAAGATGTCGGGGCCGAAGTTCACGGTGCCCATCGAGCAGCTGGCGGAGTCGGGCTCGGCGTCGAGGACGTGCATCCGCTGCTCCTCGGGGTCGTTCACCGATCCGCCGGTGGACAGCTGCACGATCAGATCGGTGCTTTCGCGCAGTGCCGTAACCGTTTCCCGTAGCCGGGCCCCGTCAAGCGTCGGCAGTCCTGCCGCGTCCCTGATGTGTACGTGGATCACGCTGGCGCCCAGCGTGCCGCAGTCGGCTGCCGTCGTCAGGAGGTCGTCGAGCGTGACGGGAAGGGCCGGTGCGTCGACCTTCGCCGTCTCTGCTCCGGTGGGAGCAACCGTGATGAGCGTGCTGTTCACTGTCGAATCGTGGCACGTCGAGCGCCTGCTGTGGGCTGAGCGGGCGTAACTGCTCGGTCCTTAACGTCGCGCCCGTGTCTGCCGAAGGGACAGAGAAGACATCTGTCACGTGTGCTTGCGGTGGACGGGGAGGAGTGGCGTGCTCAACGGCGACGTCGCGGAAACCCCCCTTTCGGTGACCCTGGAGTTCCTGGCACTGCAGTCGGCGACCGGCTGCCTGCACATAACCGACCCGGCCGGCGACGAGTCGCTGGTCTACCTGCGTGCGGGTGCGCTGTGCGTCGTCGTCATGCCGCGTCCTGGCCGGCCGTTGGGCACCCGGCTGGTCAGCTCGGGTGCGCTCGGCCCGGAGGCGCTGGCCGAAGCCCTCTCGGGCCAGGGCGACGGCCACACCGACGCGCCGGACCGGGCGCTGGGCGAGCTGCTGGTGGGACAGGGCTGGGCCGACGGCAGCGCCGTGGAAGCCTTCGCCATCGAGCAGTTGCTCGCCGACGGCGCGAAGCTGATCGGGCTGGCCGCCGGGCGGTGGCAATTTATCGATGATGAGACGATGCGCGGGGGCGTACCCGACGGCGTGCTGCCGGCGGAGCTGCTGCTCGAGGTGCAGGAGCGGCAGCGCGCCATGGATCTGCTGGCCGGGCTGGTGCCCGGGCCGCAGGTGATCCCGGCGTTGTCGGGGTTGTCAGAGTTGTCGGTGTTGTTGGAGTTACCAGGGGCCGGAACGGCCGTGGACAACCGCGAGCTCTCCGCCGACGCCTGGGCCGTGCTCAGCGTGGCCGACGGCGCGCGCTCGCTGCAGGAGATCGCGCAGCGATGCGCCTTCACGATGTTCGAGGCGACGTCCGTGGTGGCCGACCTGGTCGACCGCGGGTCCCTCGAGATCGTCGGTGGGGCCTCCGCAGCCGTCGAGATCGTCGCGCCCAACGTCGAGGTCATCGATCTCGCTGCCGGGGCTGTCGTACCGGCCGAAGCCGTCGAGTCGGCGCCCGTCTCGCTCCTCCAGCCTGATCTGCGAAATGCGGCGGCGCTGCTCTCCGAGCTGTCCCGCGAGCTCATCCCCGAGGTGGTTGAGGTCCCGCCCGACCCGGTCGAAGCCAAGCCGATGTCGGTCGTCGCGGACATGCCTGCGGTCAATCGCGACAACGACACCGCTGCTCTGATGCGGGAATTGTCCTTCCTCGGCCTGGACGACTCGCCGGACAGCCCGCCCAGCCCGGCCAAGGCGCCGGCCCCGGAGAACCCGCGGTCGATCTCGGCGGCCAACCAGAAGAAGCGCAAGGGACTCTTCGGCCGCTGACCTGAACCCGGCACCTCGCCGTAGACTCAGCGCGGGTGATGACACGGATCGCCCTGGTTGGCGACGAATTCTCCGCACATCCCTCGCACCGCGAGCTGAATGCCGTACGCGGCATGCTCGGTGCCGACGTCGAGACGGCATGGATACCCACCGACAGCGCGCAGGTGCACGACCTGGCCGACTTCCAGGGCATCTGGCTGGTGCCCGGCTCGCCGTACGCCGATGACGACGCCGTAAACGACACGGTGAGCTGGGCGAGGCGGCACGACGTGCCCTTCCTCGGGACGTGCGGCGGCCTGCAGTACGCGGTGGTGGAGTTCTTCCGTAACGTCCTGGGCGTCACCGGCGCCTCGCACGCCGAGGCCGACGGGGCGGACGACAGCAACGTCGTCACCGCGCTGGCCTGCAGCCTGCAGGGCGAGGAGCGAGTGGTACGGCCGGTGCCGGGAACGCGTTTTGCCGGCCGTCATCTCGCTCCGCTCCTCGCTTCGCTCGATGCTCACTCGACCACCTCGTGGGGGACCAGTCGCTCACCGGGACGCATTACTGCGGCTACGCACCCGACCCGGACCAGATCGACCGGCTCGTCGCGGGGGGCATGGTGGTCGGGGCCACCGCCGACGATGCGGGGGCCGAGGTGTTGGAGTTGCCGGCGAACCGGTTCTTCATGCTGTCGCTGTTTCAGCCGCAGGTCGGTGCCCTGGCCGGCCGGCCGCTGCATCCGCTGCTCGGTGAGTTCGTCCGCTGCACCAGGCAAGCGCAGGGGACGCGGACCGGCTGAGCGGACGGGGCTACCGGCCAGGGTCGCTCAGGCGGCATCGATGGATGCGTCGACCTCGTCGATACGCAGGGCGGCCCCGTCCGGCGTGTTGCGCCGGATGATCGCCAGGGCGATCGGCCCGAGTTCGAAGTGCCGGGCCGCCGTCCCGATGAAGCCCACCGGCCGCTCGTCCAGGGAGATCACCGCGCCATGGGGCGGCAGCGTCTCCGCCGCGCCGTCGAGGTGCAGCAGCACCATCCGGCGCGGCGGCCGGCCGAGGTTGTGCACCCGGGCCACGGTCTCCTGGCCGCGGTAGCACCCCTTGTCCAGGTGCACCGCCGTCTCGAGCCAGCCGCCTTCCTGCACGATCGTGCGGTGGTCGGTCTCCCAGCCGAGCCGGGGGCGGCGGGCCGCGACCCGGAGGGCCTCGGCGGCGAGCACTCCCACCGCCCGCCCGCCCGCCGCCCGCAGCCGTTGGGCCACCGGCATCAGGTCGGCGCGCCGGAGGAGGACGTCGGCAGCCGGATCCGGCCCGGGCATCCGCCGGACGAAGCCACCGGCGGTCAGCGGCGCGACGTCGTACGGCTGACCTCCGAGGTCGGCACCCAGCGGGCCGAGTGCACCGATCGCCTCGTCAACCGCGGGCCCGACGAGGGACAGCACGGCCCAGTCGGCGGAGACATCGGCGACCTCGACCCGCAGCATGAAGCGCATCGAGTCCAGGTAGCCGGCCAGTGCGGCCGCCGTGGCCGGCTCCACATCGAGCCAGGTGCTCTCGCCGTCGTCGGCGACGACGAGGTGGTGCTCGATGTGACCGTGCGGGCTGAGCACGAGCGCCTGGGTCCCCCGCCAGGCCGGCAGGTCGGTCAGCTGCTGGGTAGTCAGGCTGTGCAGCCAGGACAGCCGGTCAGCCCCCCACACGCGGAGAACGCCCCGGTTGCTGCGGTCGACGAATCCGACGCTCTCGGTCGGGGCGCGTTGTTCGCCGTACGGGTTGCCGTAGTGCGCTGCGACACCTTGGTCGACGCCCTCGGCGCCCACCGCTCCGGACAGTTGCAGGGTCATGGCTGCCCACCCGCGGGCTCCCGGCTGCAGGCGGCGCACCGGCCGAAGATGGCGAAGTGGCCGACGTCGACGACGAAGCCGCGCTGGCTCGCCAGCTTCCGGACTACGCCGTCGACCAGGCCGGGCGGCGCCTCGGTCACCTCTTGGCAGGACTGGCAGACCAGGTGCGCGTGCTCCTGACCGCCGGCCGCGTGAAAGGTCGGGGCGCCGTGGCCGAGGTGGGTGTGGGTGACCATGCCGAGCGTCTCGAGCAGCTCGAGGGTGCGATAGATCGTGGTGATGTTGACCCCGGCTGCCGTGCGGCGGACGTCGGCACAGATCTCCTCAGGCGTGGCGTGTTGCAGTGCCTGCACGGAGTTGAGCACGAGCTGGCGCTGCGGGGTCATCCGGTATCCCCCTGCACGCAGCCTGCTCTCCAACGAACCCGCGGTCACAATCCCCGATGGTAGGGCCTTGCTCGGCGGAGAAGGCCGACTGCGACCCTGCGCTGGCGGCGGCCACGTCGACCAGAGAATTGGCGAAGGGCCGGGACGCCAAGCTAGAGGCGGCGTCACCGTTGGTGCGCCATAGCGGGTGCGGCGTGCCCGGCCCTTCGCGGGAAAGCCTGGCACAAGATCACCTTCTTCGGAAGGGTCAGGTCCAGCCGGATTCGCCAGGCTGCCGGATCCCCTCGGGAGACTCGCCGGCGGCCGGCCGGGCGACGGCTGCCCGGCGCGGATCCCCTCCGGGAGACCGGCTACTGTCCCCGTACGTGCGGCTCACCAAGTACACGCATTCCTGCGTCCGGCTCGAGCAGGACGACCGCGTCCTGGTCATCGACCCCGGTGAATGGACCGAGCCGACGGCGCTCGACGGCGCATCGGCCGTGCTGGTCACCCACGAGCACACCGACCACATCGACCTGGCCCGGGTCACCGCCGCACTCGGGTCGGATCCCGCGCTCACGGTCTACACCAACCCCGCCGTGGCCCAGCAGCTCGGCGAGCCCGACGATCGCGTCGTGACCGTGGCGCCGGGGGATGCCTTCGAGGCCGCCGGCTTCGGTGTCCGGGTCGTCGGAGGCAAACACGCCGAGATCTACGAGGGCCTGCCGCAATGCCCGAATCTCGGCTTCGTCGTCGACGATCTCCTCTACCACCCAGGCGACGCGTTGTTCGTCCCGGAGGCCGGCATCGAGACGCTGCTCGTGCCGGCGACGGCGCCGTGGCTCAAAATGGCGGAAGCGCTCGACTTCGTCCGAGCTGTCGCACCGGCCCGGGCCCATCCCGTGCATGACGCGATGCTGAGCGACATCGGGCAGTTTATCGTGGACCGGTGGTTCAACCTCAAGGCTGACACCGACTACTCGCGGATCGCGGTGGGAGACACCCTCAGCGTCTAACGATCGGCACCGACCGATTCGGGCGGGCTGCGGCCTGGGAGGTCATTCTTCCGCCCGCTCGGCCCGCGCCCGGGCACAACTGCAAGAGGTTCGCCCCGGCCAGCGCGGCGAAGGTCCCAGCAACCAGCCGGGCCGCCCCTGGGGCGAAGACGAGCCCCGATAGTGAAACCGGTGACGATGAGTCATGGCGGTGTACGAGCACCATGATCGTCTAGGTTTTGGCGCTGCCGGGACTTGCGGGCAGTACCGGGCGTGGCGATTCGGCCGATGTGCTCGGGTGGGCGCCGGGTTCCACAGGTCGGCCGGGGTGGTGCTGCTGGTTGGGGCGGTGGAGGGCTGCGGTCAGTCGGAGTGCAGTGCTTGGAGCCGGTCCCATGCGTTGACGACGTCGACGGCGTGGTGGGCCCAGCCGGGTGGGATCTTCAGGATTCTGCGGCGGGCGTGGGTGACGAGTCGCGCGGGGGCGCCCAGAAGCCGGTAGCGCAGCGCTTTCGGTTCGGCCCGGGCGTGTTGCCCGTCGAGATCGAGGTGGCGTAGCCAGGCGTTGAGTGAGGTGGCGAGGGCGGCGAGTTGCAGCCAGGCGCTGTTGCGGTCTTCCTGTCGATTGAGGGCAGGTTCTGTCTGTGCCCCGAGGCCTTTCAGCTCTTTGATCTTGTCTTCGACGTGGACCTGGGTGCGGTGCCGAGCATCCAGGCACTGGATCTGCCCGGCCGGGGTGTTCGTGGCGAACGCGCCGTAACGTCAGTGCGGGTCTTACCCGAGCTTGGCCTGCTCACCGGCGGGACGCGGGACACGGCGAGCGATCACCCGCACATCGGTAGGCCAGGTCGACATCGGGTCGCCGTGCGGGCCGTGACGCAGGATCCCGGTCAGATCGACCACGCCCACGTCCGGGTCGGGGGTGCCGTCGGGGTGAAGCGCGGCGTTCCAGTCGCGCTCACGCACCTCCTGCAGTGCCCTCGGTGCGCTCATCGACCGGCCAGCCGATCGAGTACTCGACCCGCCTGCCGCGTTTCCCATGTGTGGCATGGGTATTCAACCCGGTGAGGTGGTTGATGACGTCGTGGGAGGCGCCCGCGCCGTCGACCGTGACGAGCACGTCGGCGCGCCAGGCGGCCGGGATCTGGGCGATCGCGGCGTCGATGAGGGCCACATGGTCGGCGGCGGTGAAGGAGCCGGCATTGCCCGGGCGCAGCATCACCGCAAGGTTGTCGCCCACGTTGGTGCACCACGCGGTGAGGGGATGAAATCCATACCCGCCCTTGTAGGTTCCGGCCGCGCCCGCCTTGTTGCTGTCGGCCTCGATCAGGGTGGCATCGAGGCCGACGACCACGATTGGGCGAGCCGGGTCGTTGATACTGGTGAATGGTGCCCGCCGGGACAGCTTGTGCGTCGCTGCCGATAGGACCACGACATCCCACGGCGACAGCTGCTCGGGGAGCCGCCGCCCGGTCAACCGTGCGGCGACGGTGACCACGCTCGCTACGCCAGCGTACGCGCCCCAGGGTCAGCAGATTGCCGCCGAGCGGACGTTCCTCGTCGGCGGAATACGCCCGTACCTGATCGCCGGCGGCGTCGGGGAGGCGAGTGTGAGGACCCTGCTGGTCATGGCCCCGTGGCTACCCGCATGGTCCGGGATCATGCTGTCTCCTCCGGCGGGTGGTGGGCGGCGCAGGCTTCCCGGTGCGCCTGCGATACCGATTCGGCGATCGCCGCGACCTCGATACTCTTCCCGAGTCGGGCCGTTAGCTCAATGGCAGAGCAGCGGACTTTTAATCCGTAGGTTCTGGGTTCGAATCCCAGGCGGCCCACCAGCTTTAAGCCTGCTGACCAGCGGTTTTAGGACCCGGCTTCTTTGCTTGGTAGTGCCCCGTACTTCTAACTGTGCACAGAATGTGCACGGTTATCACCGGCCGGGCCACTACGGATGCGAGTCCGCGTTTCGCTAACGAACTCGCCGGCACCCCCGACAGAACCGCCGAACGGCACCGGCAGACCGCCAGCCTGCGCCACCGAAGCCGCCGCCACCGACGCGAACACCCGGGCCCGGCTGTCGACACCACGCGAATGGGCTTCGAACATATGTTCGGTCAGCGTAGGCTGCGATGGTGGCTGACCGCAGCGGCATCGAGTGGACTGAAGCCACCTGGAATCCCACGACCGGCTGTGACCGGATCAGCGACGGATGCGACAACTGCTACGCCCTACGGCTGGCTAAGCGGCTGAAGGCAATGGGCAACCCCAAGTATCAGACCGACGGTGATCCCCGGACGAGCGGACCTGGCTTCGGCGTCACGGTCCACGAAGACGCCCTGGATGTCCCGCGCCGATGGCGCAGCCCACGGGTCGTGTTCGTCAACAGTATGTCTGACCTGTGGCATGCCCGGGTGCCCGCCGAGTTCATCCGGCAGGTCTTCACCGTCATGGAGGAGACACCGCGACACACCTACCAGCTTCTCACCAAACGGCCGATCCGCCTTGCTCGCATGGCCGGCACCCTGCCGTGGCCGGGCAACGTGTGGGTCGGCGTGTCCGTCGAAAGCCAGGCCGAGGCGTGGCGGATTGACCGACTACGGCAGGTACCGGCCGCCGTCCGCTTCGTCTCCGCCGAACCGCTCCTCGGACCCCTCGACCTCGACCTGGCCGGGGTGGACTGGCTCATCGCCGGCGGTGAGAGCGGCCCGAACAACCGGATCATGGACGAGCAATGGGCACTGTCGCTGAGAGATCAATGCCAGAGCGCGGGGGCTGCGTTCTTCTTCAAGCAGTGGGGTGGGCGCACCCCGAAGGCGGGTGGGCGGCACCTGCAGGGTCGAACATGGGATGCGATGCCACAGCCACAGGCTCGGTGGGACTTCGCGAGCGGTGTTACTGGCGACACGGAGCGTCGCGCTGCTGTTTGACCGGTGACGTGCTACCCATGTGCCTCATGGCGGAACGGCCCTGGGGCTTCTGGACCAAGAGCAAGCTCGACATGCTCTCCGAGTACCTGCCCGCGTTCACCATCGCTAGCCAGCGCGCGCCCAGCACCGTCTACCTGGACCTGTTCGCTGGTCAGGCACACAACGTCAGCCGGGACACCGGGCTGCCGATCGAGGGAAGCCTGCCGCGGGCACTTCGAACTCAACCGCAGTTCACCGTCGTCAGGGGCTTCGAGCTCCGCCCGGCGAAGGCCCGCAGCCTGCAGGCGCTGCTGCTGGAGAAGTTCCCGGGTCGCGACGTAGCGGTGCACGCTGGCGACGTCCACAACCAGCTTGGGCAAGCCCTGACCGCACTATCCGCCTACCGTCGATGCCCGACGTTCGCCTTCATCGACCCGGACGGCGTTGAGGCGCGGTGGGAACTCCTGCAAGCCCTCGCCGCCCACAAGCCGGAACCCGCGACCAAGGTCGAGCTGTTCCTCCTGCTGGTCGCTCCACAGATCAGGCGGGTCGTCAACGACCGCCTCGACGAGACCGACCTCGGGCGAGCTGAACAGCAGGTCACCGCACTGTTCGGCTCCGAGGAATGGCGGCCCATCCTCGACGGCCGCCGCTCAGGCGCCCTCGACCCAGAGCGCACCCGTGACGAGTTGACCAACCTCATGCGCTGGCGGCTAGAAAACACCCTCCGCTACAAGTTCACCCACACCCTCCGACTCACCAACATTCAAGGCGGTCCGCTGTACGACATGGTCTTTGCCACCGATCACCCGGTCGGGGACAAGATCATGAAGTCGGTGTACCGGAAGGCCGCCCGCCTATTCCCGGACATGCGGCTAGAGGCGCGCGCCCGCCGCCAAGACCGTCGCGACACCAAGTCCGGAACGGAAGCCCTCTTCAGCGCTGAAGAGGTACTAGGCGACAGCTCGACAGGACCGGACGTCACCTACCAGCACACACCGCCCGTGCCGCCCTACGAGCAGACATCTCACCGATAGCCAGGGTAGATCGGCGGCCAGCCCGACGAACCACCAGTACGGAGCGGTCGGGGGCAAACGCTGAACGCCCGTGCAGAGCAGCGATTACAGGTGTCGGTGCCTTCCGACCTTTGCGTGCGTCGGGCGGCGTAGCGACCGCGTTGTGGATGGTGTCGGGTGATCAGGCAACCGATGCACGGTCAACGTCGTCCGTCGCCACGGGCGCTCGTGAACGCTGATACTAGGCGGGTGCCTGAAGGTCGCCGAGCCGAGTCGCAAGCCACAGGTCCGCACGGGCGCCCGCGCTCGCGGGTCCGCCGGCAGCACACCGCCGCGAAGGCGTACCTCCGTGGCTTCGCGGACGGCGCGGGTCAGTTCTGCATGCACACGCGTAAGGGCACCGTGGAACGTAGGAACATCAAGAGTGCGACTGTCGAGCGCGACTTCTATACCTTCGTCGACGATGGTGGTCGTCCCCAGGATGTGGTTGAGCATTGGTTGAGCGAGGAGGTGGAGAATCGGGTAGCTGAAGTTCTGCGACGCCTGCGTAGCGGTGAGCCACTTGCCACGACATGGGTTGGGATCCTGGCCCCGTTCGTCGCGAGCAGCCTGTTGCGTACCGCCTCCGTCCGGGCGTTCATGGTTCAGATCGACGTCGGGCTTCGTCCGCTGCTCGTCTTGCACGAGTTCGCGCGGCGGGCCGGCATCGAACTCGCCTCGCTGTCCGATCAGGAGCGCCGACGCTTGCTGGCAACTGCGACGGCCGCGCTGGACCGTGTGCCGATGGACCCTGCCCAGCAGCGACGTTCGCTGCTGCGGACCATGCTGCGGAAGGTGGACGAGTGCTCAGGCACGCTCATGTCCTGGAGCTGGGAAGTCGCTAGCGGGACCTTCCCCCTTAGCGTGATCGTCATTGGTGTTTGCGCTGCTCAGGGGCGGTTTTCTGGATGGTCTGGTGTATTACCTAAGTCGGTTTATCGGGTGGGCGCGTAGTGGTCGAGGGCGAACAGCTCGTAGAGCT
>JBBRYN010000078.1:0-14357 GCA_038237645.1 Mycobacteriales bacterium | reverse complement strand
CGATGCAGTCGAGTGAGCATCGAGCGAAGCGAGGAGCGGAGCGAGATGACGATGCAGTCGAGTGAGCATCGAGCGAAGCGAGATGACGTCAGTTGCAGGAGTCGGTGCCCGCGTCGGTGAACGACGAGCCGACGGCCGGCCGGAACTGCCAGTCGTAACTGCCGGAGTGCAGGGTGAGCTGCAGGACGCCCTTGCTGGTGCTGTCCCGGACCTGGCTGTTGGCGATCGGCGAGCCGAGTGGGTACAACCCGTTGCCGCCGGTGCCGACCACGAACTCCCGGATGCCGGTCACATCCGCGCTGCCGTCCGGCTTCTGCTTGGCGAACCGCTCGTAGTTGTGCTCGTGCCCGTTGAGCACGAGGTCGGCGCCCGCGGCGTACAACGTGTTCCAGAGATCGCCCATAGCCGGGTTGCTGCCGTGGCTCGTGCCCGACGACCAGCGGGGGTGGTGGAAGTAGGCCATGATGCAGCTCTTCGTGGTGCCGGCCAGGTCGGACTGCAGCCACTGCACCTGCGCCGAGCCGGCCTGGCAGCCGACGTAAGCGCAGCCGTTGTCGTTGGTGTTGAGCGCCACGACGTGCCAGTTGCCGACGTCATAGCTGTAGTAGCCCTTGCAACTCGCCGCGCAGCCGGAGTCGAGCGGAGACGCCGCGGAGCCGAAGTAGGAGAAGTAGCCGGCTGCCGACGTGTCGGTGGAGTACTCGTGGTTGCCGGGGGCGGGACGGATCTTGTCCTTGAACCTGCCCCACGTCGGCCCGAAGAACGATTGGTAGTCGGCCAATGCCCCGTCGGGATACTGGTCGTCACCGAGGGCCAGCACGTAGTCCGGGTTGATCGATTGGATGAGGTCGGATGTGGACTTGTTGCCGCCGTCCGTGGTCGGGGTGGAGATGTCACCCGCGGCGACCGCGATCGGATCGCTCGGTGTCCCGTTGTCCGTCGTCACGACCAGCTGCGGTGGGGCGATCGGTGTCTGGCTCTCCTTGGTCGCCAGCCGCAGTGACGTCGCCGACGGATTGCCGAGGCTGAAGCTGTAGGTGCCGTTGGCCGGCACGGCCGCGGTCACGTCGGTCTCGTAGTAGCCGGTGGCGGAGCCGGCCGGTGAGGTGAAGGTGTCAGGTCCGGTGGCCAGCGCACTGCTCGTTCGCCAGGTCGCCGCTGCCTCCGTCCAGGAGCTGTCGACCAGCTTCCGTACCGACACTGCCGGCACCGGCGTGGACAGCGCGTAGAAGCGCAGCTTCGCAGTTGTGACCGCACCGCTGATGTTGCTGACGGTGAACTTGACCAGGGCGCGCTTCTCGTCGGAACCGTCGACGGCACACGTCGCCCCCCCGGCCCCGCAGGTGGCCATCTTGACGGCCGAGCCAGACGTGTTGTCGGGCGCGATCGAGCTGATCTGGGTGTCGGCGCTGGCAGCGAAGGTGGTCGCGGTGGAAGCGGCGTTGACTGGCACGTGCCCGACGTCGGCGGGGGCTGGACCACCTTGCAGGGCAGCGACAGTCAGCGCGGTGGCCGCGCACGCGACGAGCCCCGCGAGCAGTCGCCGTCGCCGCCCGGAGCCGTCCCGTCGTCCTGGCTCAGCCACTTGCCCTGCCTCCTCCGCTGCCGGATGCCGCATCGTGCGCACGGGTATGGTATCGGACCGGGCTGCCCGGCCCAGGCTGTGGCGGGAGACGTGTGGAGGAGCCAGGGCGATGACGTCCGCGCGCGAGCCGCACCTGGACCGGGTGATCCGGACGGTCGCCATGGCGGCGCAACATCGCAGCGAGGTGCTACGGATCTATCAGGCCGGCCTCGACACCGGTGATGCCAGCTTCGAGAGGACGGCTCCGGACTGGGCCGGCTGGGACGCTCGCCACCTGCCGGAGCACCGTTGGTGCGCCCTCGACTCCGACGACCGAGTGCTCGGGTGGACGGCCACCTGCCGGGTGAGCGACCGACCGGTCTACGCGGGCGTCGTCGAGCACAGCGTCTACGTCGACCCGGCCGCCGGGGGCCGTGGGGTAGGCCGGGTCCTGCTCGAACGCCTCGTCCGCTCGACCGAGGAAGCCGGCATCTGGACGCTGCAGAGCGGCATCTTCCCGGAGAACACCGCTAGCCTGCGGCTGCACGAGCGCACGGGATTCCGCGTCGTCGGCCTGCGCGAGCGCATCGGGCAGCGCGATGGCCGCTGGCGAGATGTCGTTCTCGTCGAGCGGCGGGCACCCGTGACCCGCTGACGCTCACCGCTGGCCGACCACGTAGAACGCCACTGCTGCCGCGGCGGCGACGTTGAGCGAATCAACACCGCCGGACATCGGGATGCGCACCCCCTCTACCCGGGCGAGCGTGGCCGACGACAACCCCGGCCCCTCCGCACCCAACAGCAGCGCCACCCGCTCGCCCGCCGTCAGTCGGAGGTCGGCCAGCGGGGTGGCCGCCAGGTCGGGTGTCAGACCGAGCAGCCGGAACCCGGCCGCCCGGATCCGGTCGACGTCGGCCGGCCAGGCCTCGAGCCGGGCATAGGGCACGGCGAACACCTCCCCCATCGACACCCGAACAGCCCGCCGGTACAACGGGTCGGCACAGGCCGGACTGAGCAGCACCGCGTCCATACCGAGCGCGGCGGCGCAGCGGAAGATCGCCCCGACGTTCGTGTGCGTGTTGACGTCCTCGAGCACCGCCACCCGCCGCGCTCCGGCCAGCAGCGCCGCACCGGCGGGCAACGCCCGCCGATGCACCGAGGCCAGCACGCCTCGATGCACCCGGAAGCCGGTGATCGCCTTCAGCACCTCGGCACCGGCCACGTAGGTGGGCGTGTCGGGTGACAGGTTGAGGGCCGGCAGCGAGCTCACCCACTCCGGGCCGAGCAGCGCCGAGCGCAACCGGTAGCCGGCCCGCATCGCGCGCCGGATCACGAGCTCGCCTTCGGCGATGAACAGCCCCCGCGGCGGCTCGAACTTGGTGCGCAGGTCGACGTCGGTCAGGCACAGGTAGTCGGCGACCCGGTCGTCCGCCGGATCTGTGATGTTGACGACAGGCACGAAGTGCATCGTGCTCACGACACCCCCGAAAGCGTCAATACCGGGACTGGCCCGGCGTACGGGTTAAGACGTGGCCCTCCCCGGCCGACGTGTCAGGCGTGACCTCTCTGCCCGGCGCACGGCTGCTGCGCGGTCGACTGCCGGCCGCCGTGGTGGCGGTCGCCATCACGGCGGCGGTGAGCACAAACCTGAACGCCGGGCCGGCCGCGGCGGAGACCTCGGTCGACGCGGCGGCGAAGGCGAAGGTGCTCGCCGCTCGCCTGCACGTCCTGCAGGGCCAGACCGACGCGGCCCTACGGCGCTACGAGGCGGCGATGGGCAAGGTCTCCACCGACGTGAACATCGCGATCCAGGCCACCTCGCAGGAGCGGGCCGGCGAGCAGGCTGCTCTCGCCGCCCAGGACAAGGTCGACAGCCGGGTCCGCGCGCTGTACATCTCCGGCGGGAGGCCCGGGCTCTATGCCTCGCTGGTGAGCGCCCGCAGCCTGACCGACCTGACCAGCCGGATCGGTGCCATGCGCAGCCTGGTCTTCACCGGCCACGAATCCGCCGCCGGCCAGGCTGCCGTTGCCGGCGCCGCCCGGACCACGGCCGTGGCGGCCAGGGCACAGGCAGCGACCAGCATCGGGACGGCGCAGGGCGTCAGCGTCACCGCCGATGCCCTGCAGGCGCTGCTCGACCAGCAGCAGCGCCTTCTCGCCACGGCGGATGCGACGGTGCGCCGGCAGCGGCTCACCGAGGCGGCTGCTGCCGCGCTCCGCGCCGCGCGAGCGGCAGCGGCCCAGGTGACGGCCGACGGGATCCGCCGGGTGGGACCGCTGCCCGGATCAGCGACCTACTTCGCGCTCTATCGCGCGGCAGCCACTACGTGTCGCGGGCTTTCCTGGGTGCTGCTGGCAGCCGTTGGCCAGGTCGAGTCCGGTCACGGACGCAACATCGGCCGGTCGTCGACAGGCGCAATGGGTCCGATGCAGTTCATGCCTGCCACCTTCGCGGCCTACGGGGTCGACGGGGACGGCGACGGGCGGATCGACATCATCAGCCCGGCGGACTCGGTCTACAGCGCCGCCCACTACCTGTGCGCCAACGGTGCCGGGCAGGGCGCGGCCGGGGTGCAGAATGCGCTGCTGCGCTACAACCACGCCCAGTGGTACGTCGACATGGTCGTGGCGTTGGCCGCCCGCTACGCCGGCGGCTGACCCGCCGGTCCGGGGGGGGACCCGCCTGCGCCGAAGCCAGTCGGTGGGGCCGCGGCATCGTCGGCCGCCTGCTGGGCCTGCTGGACCGCTGCCTCAGCTTCGAGCACCGCCTGGGACGGCCCCGTGTCGACCGGCCGGGGTGGCCTCGGCCGGGCCGGTGCCGAACCGTTGACTGCTCCCTTGCCGAGCAGGCCGCCGAGCCCCTTGAGCGCCTCCCCCAACTCTGACGGGACGATCCAGAGCTTGTTGGCATCACCCTGAGCGATCTGCGGCAGCATCTGCAGGTATTGGTAGGCCAGCAACTTGGGATCCGGGTCGCCCGCGTGGATGGCCGCGAAGACCGTCTCGATCGCCTTTGACTGCCCCTCCGCCTCCAGCACGCGGGCCTCCCGGTTACCCTGTGCCCGCAGGATCGCCGACTGCTTCTCCCCCTCCGCTGTCAGAATCTTTGACTGCTTCTGACCCTCCGCCTGGAGGATGGCCGCCCGCTTGTCGCGGTCGGCCCGCATCTGTTTTTCCATTGCCTCCTGGATGGAGCGCGGTGGGTCGATGGCCTTGAGCTCCACTCGGTTGACCCGGATGCCCCACTTCCCGGTCGCCTCGTCGAGCACCCCGCGCAGCTGGCTGTTGATGTGGTCACGACTGGTCAGCGTCGCCTCGAGCTCCATGGCGCCGATGACGTTGCGCAAGGTGGTGACGGTGAGCTGCTCGATGGCCTGGATGTAGTTGGCGATCTCGTACGTCGCCGCCCTCGGGTCGGTGACCTGGAAGTAGATGACCGTGTCGATGCCGACCACGAGGTTGTCACTGGTGATCACCGGCTGCGGCGGGAAGGAGACCACCTGCTCCCGCAGGTCGATCAGCGGCCGGACCCGATCGACGAGCGGAACAACGATCGCGAGGCCCGGCCCCAGGGTGCGGCTGTATCGCCCCAGCCGCTCCACGACAGCCGCCCGCGCCTGCGGCACGATCCGCACCGTGCGCGCGATCAGCACGATCGCCAGCAGGACGATGATGATCGCGACAATGACACCTGGCATTACGGCTGCCTCCAGACCAGCGCTGTCGCGCCGGAGATTTCCATCACGTTGACCTTCTCGCCGGCGGCGAACTTCTGCGTGTCGTCATAGGCCCTGGCCGACCACACTTCGCCCCGGATCTTCACTCGGCCGGACTGGCCGTCGACGTCGGTGAGGACCAGCGCCGGCGCTCCGGCCAGGGCGTCGATCCCGGTCGGCGTGCGCCCGACCGTCAGGTGCCGCCGGGCGACGGGGCGGACGCCGAAGAGCAGGGCCAATGAGACGACGGCGAAAACCACGGCCTGCAGCAGCGGTGGGGCACCGCGGGCCGCCGCCCCGGCAGCCAGCCCCGCCCCGCCGGCAAACATGACGAGGACCAGGTCGAGCGAGAGCAACTCGCCGCCGGCGAGCACCGCGGCGGCGATCACCCAGATCAACCAGGCAGGCACGTCGTGCATCTTGCCACGGAAACGGGCCGGCCCCGGCGCCCGTGTCCACAGAAAACTCGGTGGCTGCCCGCGGTCCGGATGGGGGAATGCGGTCTCGGGAGGTTGCCGGGGAATGCTGTCCGTATGCGCACAGGGCGCCTGGTGTCATGGACGCTGGCCTGGCAGGTCGGGCTGGTGTCCTACGACGACGTGCTCGACAGCACCCAGGGCACCGACCGGCCGCACCGCGTCACCGGCACCGTGGGGGATCTCGCGCTCGGGCGCTTCCTGGTAGAGGTTCGCCGGGTGCCGCCCAGGCTGGTCCTGCCGGTGCCCGGGGACCCGCGCGGGCTGCCCGGGCCGGGCCCGTTCACCGATCACGCCCTCCAGGCCGGCGAGGCTCTGCTGTCCGGCACCTGGGGCCTGGTCCCCGAAGAGCAAGTCCCAGCAGAGCAGCCGGCGGATCTGTCGGGGGCCGTTCGTCGGGTGGCCGTCGTCTGGCACAGCTATGCAGTGCCGGTAGTCGCTGCCGAGCACCCATCGCTCGCTGATGCCGAGCACGAACTCTCCACCGCCGTCCGTGCCACGGCCACGGCGCTGAGCCGGCTCGACGTCGCCCGGCTCCCGCCCGGGCTGGCCCCGGCGATTGCCGCCCTCCGCCGGCCCGCCGGCGAGGTGGCGCTGCCGCCGGGATACCCGGCCCGGGCGCACCGGCTGCTGGCCCTGGCCGATCGCGTCGCGACCATCCTGCGACTGGCCGCCACCGACCCGTCCGGCGCAGCGCCGAACGCGAGCGCCGCGACGATGCGCGAGGACCTGCTGCGGTCGGTGGGTACGGCGGTCCGCCATGCCCGTCTCGCCGCCTACAACGCCGGCGTGGTCAGCATCTAGTCGGGACCGGTAGCCGGCCTGACCGCCGGTGGCGACGGGCAGCACCCGATCGGGCAGGTGTCATAGCTGGGGCCGAGCGAGCCCAGGGCCGGAGCCGGCCGACCGGGCGTGATGCGTTCCACGATCAGTTCGCGCACCATGGCAACGAATCGCGGGTCGGCACCGGCGGTCGCCGCCCGAGCGAAGCCGAGGCCCAGGTCTGCCGCGGTGGCCGCCGCTTCGACATCGAGGTCCCACACGACCTCCATATGGTCACTCACGAACCCGATCGGGCTGACGACCACATCGGTGCCACCCGCCGCGGCGACCGCCCGCAGATGGTCGTTGACGTCGGGCTCCAGCCATGGCACCTGGGGTGGGCCGCTGCGGCTCTGCCAGGCGAGCTCCCACGGCAGGTGCGCCGCCGGCCGGTCGCCGGCCGCCAAGGCGGCGACCAGCCCCGCCGCCGCTCGCAGTTGCCGTACGTACAGCCCGCCGAGCGGGCCGCTGCGCCGCGCCATCCCGACCGGGATGCTGTGTGCCGTGAACACCAGATGGGTGCTCCCCCGCCGGTCGGCCGGCAGCTCGGCCAGCGCCTGCGCCACGGCGTCGACATTGGGGCCGATGAAGCCCGGATGGTTGAAGTAGTGCCGGAGCTTGTCCACCACGGGCGCGTTCGGTCCGCAGGCACTCCGGGCCGCCGCCACGTCGTCCTGGTATTGCCGGCAGGCCGAAAAGGAGGCATAGGCGGAGGTGACGAATGCCAGGCATCGTTGCACGCCGTCGTGTGCCATCTCCGCCATCGTCTCGGTGAGCAGGGGATGCCAGTTGCGGTTGCCCCAATAGACCGGCAGGTCCAGCCCGTGTCCGGCGAAGTCCGCCTGCACGGCCTCCCTGAGGGCGCGGTTGATGCCGTTGATCGGTGAGACGCCACCGAAGCTCTGGTAGCGCTCGACCACTGCGAGCAATCGCTCTGTGGGGACGGCCCTGCCGTGGGTGACGTTGCGTAGGAACGGCAGCACGTCGTCGGGACCCTCGGGCCCGCCGAACGAGACCAGCAGCAGCGCGTCATAGTCGCCGGGCACCCGCCCAGTGTGAGCCACCTGGGTGACAGCCACGCTCGGCGGTCGCCAGATCGTCAAGCGGATGGCTCGTCGACCCGATGACTGTCAGGTCCCGACGAAGATGAGGTCTGCTGTGACCGTCAGTGCTGTCCGTAGGCCAATCGCACTGCTCGCGCTGCTGTGCGCCGTGATCGGAGGCACCACCATGGTGCTGCCGGTCAGTCCGGCCGCCGCCGCATTCTCCTGGAACAGCTCGGCGGGGCGGGTGAACGGCTACGAATCCGCGCTCCTGAGCTACGTCAACGCCGCCCGCAGCCGTGCCGGGCGCCCCGCGCTCACCATGGTCCCCGGCACCAACGACGTCGCCCGGCGCTGGAGTCTCGCCATGGCGAGCTCCAAGGTGCTGTCGCACAACCCCAAGCTGGTGTCCAATATCGCCGCCGCCGGCTCGGCCGCGTGGCACGCGATGGCCGAAAACGTCGGCTACGGATCCGGTTGCGATCCCAAGCAGCTCTTCAACGCCTACATGGCAAGTCCGGCACACAAGGCCAACATCCTCAACCCGGCGATGCGGTACGTCGGCATGGGCGTCCACCTGCGCCCGACCAGCGGGTGGCCGTGCGGCGTCGCCTGGAACACGATGGACTTCGTCGACTCCTACAGCCGGACCTATGGTGCCAGCCGCAACCCGCCGCAGGGCATGACGATCGACAGCTATGTGATCACCAGTACGCACTCGCTCGGCGCGTTCGAGACCGGCGGCGATTCCCGGGCGGTCACCGGCGTGAGCGGCAGCGGCCTGTGGGCCTCGGCACCGTCGTTCGACCGACCCGCCAACGGTCGCGACGACGCCATGCACTTCACCGTGGCGCAGACCGCGGCGACGGCCGGCTGGGGCTCGTTGTACCTGCGCGACGCGCTCGACCTGCGCCACGTACGACAGATCCGCATCACCCTGCGGTCGAGCACGCCCACCGGACGCGCACTGCCGGTCAGCCTGACGGTGGCGCAGGACTGGGGTCACACCGCCACGCTGGGCACGGTCAACATCGACAACACGACCCGCACCTTCACCTTCACCGTCCCGACCACGGTGCGGGGTTTCGACAACACACTGCGCCTCACGACGGCCAACTCAGCGTTGAGCCGGCTGTCGGGGGTCGCGTCGCAGCGCAAGGCCTACATCTCGGTCTACAACATCGACGCGATCGTCTGAGCCGTCATACGCCGACGGCGTGGAACCCGCCGTCGACGTGGATGATCTCCCCGGTCGTCGCGGGGAACCAGTCCGACAGCAGCGCGACGCAGGCACTGGCGGCCGGTGCCGCGTCCGCGACGTCCCAGCCCAGCGGCGCCCTGGTGCTCCAGGCGTTCTCGAATTCGTCGAATCCGGGAATGCTCTTGGCGGCCATCGTGCGGAGGGGTCCTGCGGCCACCAGATTCACCCGCACGCCACCCCGGCCCATCTCGCGGGCCAGATAGCGCGCTGCCGACTCCATCCCCGCCTTGGCCACCCCCATCCAGCCGTAGGCAGGCCAGGCGACCGTCGCGTCGAAGTCGAGCCCGACGACCGATGCACGGTCGCCGAACATCGGCCGGGCGGCCCGGCACAGCGACGCCAGTGACCAGGTCGACACCTTGACCGCCACCGCGACGTCGTCCCAGGGCACGTCGGCGAAGCCGTCGCCCAAGGCGTTCTGCGGTGCGAACCCGATGGCGTGCAGCACGCCGTCGAGCGTCGGCACGTGCTCGCGCACCCGGTCGGCGAGTGAGCCGAGGTGCTCCTCGTCGCCGGCGTCCAGTTCGAGTACGGGAGCCGCCTGCGGCAGCCGTTTCGCGACGCGGCGGGTGATGGCCAGGCCCCGGCCGAAGCCGGTGAGCACGACCTGCGCCCCCTGCTCCTGGGCCAGCCGCGCCACGCTGAAGGCGATCGACGCCTCGGTGAGCACGCCGGTGACGAGCACGTTCTTGCCCTGGAGCAGACCGGTCACGTTGGTTCTCCTGTCTGTGACGTACGGGTGTCGTCTCACGAGGTGTCAAGTGGCCGACGTTGGATGGATCAGTGGCCCATGCCGAGGCCGCCGTCGACCGGGATGACGGCACCGGTGACGTAGCTCGCCGAGTCACCGGCCAGCCAGGTCACCACTCCGGCCACCTCGTCGGGACGGGCGCAGCGGCCCAGCGGGATTGCCGCCCGGATCTCCTGCTTGCGCTCGGCCGGGAGGCCGGCGGTCATGTCGGTGTCGACGAATCCGGGAGCGACGACGTTGGCGGTGATGGCCCGGGACCCCAACTCGCGGGCGATCGACCGGGCCAGCCCGATCAGCCCGGCCTTCGACGCCGCGTAGTTGGCCTGCCCGGCAGATCCGCCGAGCGCGACCACGGACGAGATGAAGATCATCCGGCCGCTCCGGGCCCGGAGCATCCCCCGGGCCGCCCGCTTGGCCACCCGGTAGGCGCCGCTGAGATTGGCGTCGACCACCCGGGTGAACTGCTCCTCACCCATCCGCAAGAGCAACCCATCGTCGGTCACCCCTGCGTTGGAGACCAGCACCTCCACCCGACCGTGCTCGGCCTCCACGGCCGCGAACGCCTCGTCGACCTGCCCGGAGTCCGTGACGTCGCAGCGGACGCCGAACAGCCCCTCCGGGACCTGGCTGCCGCGGTAGGTGATGGCAACGCGATCGCCCTGGTCGGCAAAGGCGCGCGCGATGGCCAGACCGATACCGCGGTTGCCTCCGGTCACCAACACCGAGCGGGACACCGTGCCTCCTGATCAGGATCGTGATCATCGAGCCGAGGGTGACGACGCTACCGGTCCACCCACCGCGGCCCTCAGGGCAGGCGGGATGTCCACATCAGCGACATCGCGCCGGCGGCAAGGGCGAGCAGCAGCCCCATCCCGAGGAACCACGTGGTGATCTCGTGCGGGATCCGCCGGTAGCCGATCGAGCTGCCGAGGTCCTGGTAGACGGCACGCAGTTGCTTGCCCGTAGCTGCGGAGTAGTACCTGCCGGAGGTGTCCTGGGCCAGCCGGCGCAAGGCGGCCCGGTCGACGGGCACCTGGACCTCCTGCCCGCGCAGGTCCACCACACCCTCGTCGGTGCCGAAGGCGATCGTCGATACCGGAACGTGTGCCTCGCGGGCCGCCGTCGCAGCCTCGTCGTTGGCCCGGCCGGCCGTACGGTATCCGTCGGACAGCAGCACGATGCGGCCTGGAGCGTTGCCCTTCGCGCCGTCGGGCGGCACGGTGCTGATCGCACCCAAGGCAGCGAAGACCGCCTCACCCGTCGCGGTCGACTCCGCCAGCATGAGGCCGCCGATCGCGTCGGCGACCTGGCCGTGGTCCTTGGTCGGTGAGACCACCACCGACGCGGTGCCGGCGAAGGACACCAGACCGACGTTGAAGGTCTTGGGCAGTTCGGCGACGAATCGCCTGGCTGCCGCCTTCGCCGCCGCGATCCGCGTCGGGCTGACGTCGGTGGACGTCATGGAAAGGGACACGTCGATGGCCACCATCACGGTGGCTCGCTCGCGGGGGATCTTCACGAAGGTCGCGGGCCGGCCCATGGCCACCACGAGCGCGACGAGGCTGAGCAGGAAGGCGGCCGCCGCCACGTGTCGGCGCCACCCGGGGCGGCGCGGCGCCACGGACTTCAGCAGCGCCAGGTTGGTGAAGCGCATCGCGTAGACCCGTCGGCGCAACGCGACGACGAGGTAGCCCGCGCCCAGCGCCACCACGGCGAAGAGCAGCAACAGCCAATAGCCGGCCAGGAACGAGATCATCGGAGCGCACCGGCGGTCAGGCCGCGGCGCCGGCCGGCGACGAACCGCACGACGTCGACCAGCCAGTCGCGGTCGGTGCGCAGTTGCAGATGAGCTGCCCCGCAGCGGCGCAGTGCTCGGGCCACCGCCTGACGCTGCGCCAGCGCCGCGGCCGCGTAGCGCTCACGGACGGCCCGCTTGCCGGTCTGCACTTCGAGCATCTCCCCCGTCTCCGGGTCGACGAGCGTCAGCACGCCGACGGAGGGCAACTCCAGCTCGCGTGGATCGAGCACCTCTATCGCCAGCACCTCGTGCCGGCCGCCCAACGACTTGAGCGGCCGCTCCCAGGTGGCCGGATCGGCGAGGAAGTCGGAAACCACGACGGCCATCCCGCGCCGCCGCGGCGGCCGGGCGAGGAGACCGATCGCCGCGGCGAGGTCGGTCGGCTCCCCCGGAGCGGCCCGGGGGGTACGGATCACCCGGCGCATCAGCGTCTGGGCCGCGACCCGCCCGCCGGCGGCAGGCACCCGGATGACCTGCTCACCGGTGACGACGACCGCGCCAACGCGGTTGCCGCCGCGGACGGTCAGGTGCGTGACGGCCGCCAGCCCGGCGATCGCGAGATCGCGCTTCTCGCACTCGGCCGTCCCGAAGTCCAGGCTGGCCGACAGGTCGACCAGCACCCAGGTCTCCAGCTCGCGATCGGCCACGGTCTCGCGTACGTGTGGGACGGTCGTGCGCGCCGTCACCGGCCAGTCCATCCGGCGGACGTCGTCACCGGGGCGGTATTCGCGTGACTCTCCCGCCTCGCTGCCCGGCCCGGGCAGCAGTCCGAGGTAGTCGCCCTGGAGCAGCCCGTCCAGGCGGCGGGTGACGGTCAACTCGAGGCGGCGCAGGACGGCCTCGGCGCGCCCGAGGTCCAGAGCCGGCTGCTGTCCTCCGGCGGGCACCGTCACGCCGGTCGCTCGTGCGGATGCCCGACACCCCCGGTGAATCCCACGGGAACGGGGCCGGGACGCGGGATCGGCCCGGTGATGTCCCGCCGCTCGGCACTCTGCCGCGGCGACACCTGGGGCACCGGCACGGCCGCGAGGATGCGCTCGGTGATCGCCTCGGCAGCGATGCCGTCCGCCAGTGCGTCGTAGGACAGTACGAGCCGGTGCTTGAGGACGTCTGCCGCAACGTCCGTCACGTCCTGCGGCAGCGCGTAATCGCGACCGCGCATCAGGGCCAGCGCACGGCCTGCCGCGACGATGCCGAGGGAGGCCCGGGGGCTGGCGCCGTAGGCAACCAGGTCGGCCAGATCGGGCAGCCCGAACGCGCGGGGGTCGCGGGTGGTCAGGACGAGGCGAACGGCGTAGTCCACGAGAGCGGAGTGCACGAAGACCCGGTCGGCGGCCCCCTGCAGCCGAAGCAAGTCGTCCGGGCCGAGGGCCTGCTCGGCCCGGGGCCGGTCGACGCCCATCCGGTAGACGATCTCGCGCTCCTCCTCGGCGGTCGGATAGCCAACCACGACCTTCATCAGGAAGCGGTCCCGCTGCGCCTCCGGCAGCGGGTAGACGCCTTCCGACTCGATCGGGTTCTGCGTGGCGAGAACCAAGAACGGCAACGGAACCGGGTGGCTGACACCGCCGATCGAAACCTGCCGCTCGGCCATCACCTCCAACAGCGCCGACTGGACCTTCGCGGGTGCCCGGTTGATCTCGTCGGCCAGGACGAAGTTGGCGAAGACGGGTCCGAGCTCGACGTCGAAGCTCTCCGTCGAGGCCCGGTAGACGCGGGTGCCGACGATGTCGGCGGGCACGAGGTCCGGCGTGAACTGCAGCCGCGCGAAGGAACCACCGGCGACCGTCGCCAGTGTCTCCACCGCGAGCGTCTTGGCGACACCCGGGACACCTTCCAACAGGCAGTGCCCGCGGGCGAGCAGGCACACCAGCATCCGCTCGACCATCCGGTCCTGCCCCACGATGACCCGCTTGATCTCGAACAGTGCTCGTTCGAGGCGACTGGCATCACCAGTCGGCGTCCATCCGGGCCCGGAAGGGAGTTGCGGCTGGCTCACTCGACCTCCTCGATCCGGAATCCCAGCTTCATCGTGACCTGGAAGTGCTCCACCCTGTCGCCGACGATGTGGCCGCGGATCTCGGTGGCCTCGAACCAGTCCAGGTTGCGCACGGTCCGGCTTGCGCGAGCCACCCCGCTGCGAATCGCCTCTGCGATGCTCTCGGTACTCGTTCCCACGATCTCGGTCACGCCATAGGTGCGGCCTGTCATCGGCACTCCCTCCGCTCCCCTCGCAAGTGCCCCCTGGCAAGTGTCCCCCACGTTTGCCCTCTACGTTTGCCTTCCACGCCGCCGGACGGCGTCGGTGAACGATGCCAACCGCTCAGCCGCCACCGCTCGACTCGGAATCGATGTAGCCCCGGACGACCGGATCGGCCGACAGGCAGCCGACCAGCTTGGACCGCCGCCGCAGGTCCAGCCCGGTGACGTCGAAGCGCAGCGGGTAGCGCCGGTTGACGGCCGTGGGCCGGCCGGTGGGCATCGCGGTGGCCCCGGCCACGCCGTCACACGCGACCCGGACCCGGTCCACGTCCTGTTGAGTGTGCCGCGGGACGAAGATCACGACGAGCTCCCGGTGCGCCAGCGAACGGCCCACCGAACCGCACCCGGCAGTCGCCAGCAGCGCCAGCAGGACGGCGGCGGCTCTCACCCGTCGCCGGCCCGACAGCCGGACATCCTGAGGCGCCCCCCACGGAACCCGATGGGAGGGTACGGACCGGACAGGCGGCACGGTGCCCAGGTTAGTGACCCAACCGTCAGCTCGCTGCGCTCCTCGCTTCGCTCGATGCTCACTCGCCTGAGTTGTCAGCTCGCTGCGCTCCTCGCTTCGCTCGATGCTCACTCGCCTGAGTTGTCAGCTCGCTGCGCTCCTCGCTTCGCTCGATGCTCACTCGCCTGAGTTGTCAGCTCGCTGCGCTCCTCGCTT
>JBBRYN010000077.1:0-14617 GCA_038237645.1 Mycobacteriales bacterium | reverse complement strand
TCCAGCCGATTCAGGTCGGTGAGCCGACCGTGGCGCACACGATCGAGATCCTCAAGGGGCTGCGCGACCGCTATGAGGCGCACCACCGCGTCTCGATCACCGACAGCGCGCTGGTCGCCGCCGCCAGCCTCGCCGACCGCTATATCTCCGACCGCTTCCTGCCGGACAAGGCGATCGACCTCATCGACGAGGCCGGCTCCCGGATGCGTATCCGGCGGATGACCGCACCACCTGACCTGCGCGAGTTCGACGACCGCATTGCCGGCGTCCGCCGCGAGAAGGAGAGCGCGATCGACGCGCAGGACTTCGAGAAGGCCGCGTCGCTGCGCGACCGCGAAAAGACCCTCCTGCAGCAGAAGGCGCACCGCGAAAAGGAGTGGAAGGCCGGTGACATGGACGTCGTCGCCGAGGTCGACGACGAGCAGATTGCCGAGGTCCTGGCGACCTGGACCGGTATTCCGGTCTTCAAGCTGACCGAGGAGGAGACGACTCGGCTGCTGCACATGGAAGACGAGATCCACCACCGGATCATCGGCCAGGAAGAGGCCATCAAGGCCGTTTCGCAGGCCATTCGCCGCACCCGCGCCGGCCTGAAGGACCCCAAGCGTCCCGGCGGGTCGTTCATCTTCGCCGGCCCGTCAGGAGTCGGCAAGACGGAGCTGTCAAAGGCCCTGGCCGAGTTCCTCTTCGGCGATGAGAACTCCCTGATCCAGCTCGACATGAGTGAATTCCACGACCGCTACACCGTCTCTCGACTGGTCGGCGCCCCGCCGGGATACGTCGGTTACGACGAGGGCGGCCAGCTGACCGAGAAGGTCCGCCGCAAGCCGTTCTCGGTGGTGCTTTTCGACGAGATCGAGAAGGCGCATGCCGACGTCTTCAACACGCTGCTGCAAATTCTCGAGGACGGCCGTCTCACCGATGGTCAGGGCCGGGTCGTCGATTTCAAGAACACGGTGCTGATCCTGACCTCCAACCTGGGCACCCGCGACATCGCCAAGGCGGTCTCGCTCGGGTTCCAGGCCGGCAACGACAAGCACAGCAACTACGAACGGATGAAGCAGCGCGTCACCGACGAGCTCAAGAAGCACTTCCGGCCGGAGTTCCTCAACCGCATCGACGACGTCATCGTCTTCCACCAGTTGTCGGAGGAGGAGATCGTCGACATCGTCGACCTGATGATCGCCCGGGTCGACGGGCAGATGAAGAACAAGGACATGGGGTTGGAGCTCACCGAATCGGCCAAGCGCCTGTTGGCGCACAAGGGCTACGACCCCGTGCTCGGTGCCCGCCCGCTGCGGCGCACCATCCAGCGCGAGATCGAGGACGCGCTGTCGGAGAAGATCCTGTTCGGTGAGCTGATGCCGGGCCAGATCGTCCTCTGCGACACCGAGGGCGAGGGTGAGGCGGCCGCGTTCACCTTCCGCGGCGAGATCAAGCCCACGGTGATTCCCGACGTCCCCACGGTCGATGTGGCGGGTGCCGGCGACTAGTCCAGCGAACGACGGCGGCGGCGGTTTCCCTGCGGGGACACCGCCGCTTCTCGGTGCCAGCCCGTCCTCACCCCCGACAAGTTCCGGGAAACCTCCGTCCACGTCCGGCCGGCAGGTCCCGGGACGACGTCGCTTCCGCCCAGCCTTTGACGACGCTTTCCCGGAACCTGCCGCGTGGGGAGCGGCGGAGGGGCCCCGGCCGATTCCCGCCGGTCATCGGGTCGGCGGCGGAGCACCATCGAGCCATGACAATCACCTTTCACGCCCTGCCGGCCGGCGAGTTGCACCGGATCCGAGCACAGGGCCATGACGACCATGGCAACGCGTTCACCCCCAGGCTGGACGGCGCGGGCGGTGCCGCGCTGCGCTGCTGTCTGCGCCTTTCCCGGCCCGGCGAGCGGATCGCGCTGATCGCGTACGGTCCGGTCGGTGACGGGGGCCCGTACGACGAGGTCGGTCCGCTCTTCGTGCATGCCGAGGAGTGCCCGGGCTACCCGGAGACCGACCGCTATCCCGACGGGTTCCGGGACCGGCCCCAGGTCCTTCGTACCTACCGGGCCGACGGCTCGATCAGCGGCGGCCGATTGGTGCCGCCCGACGCCGACCAGCAGCAGGCGGCCGTCGACCTGTTCGATGCTCCCGAGGTCGCGGTCGTGCACAGCCGTAACGTCGTTTACGGCTGCTACATGTTCGCGATCACGAAGGCTTCGACCTCGTGATCATGCACATTTGCACCGAGCTGCCGGCGTGTCGGCGTGCACACGCGCATGATCACGGCCGTGGCCGTCATCTCTAGGACGGCAGTGCGAAGGTCCCATCGGCCAGCGGGCAGATCAGGCCGTCAGTGACCAGCGTCGCCAGGGCCCGCCCCCGCTGTTCCTCGTCGGACCACACGGCGTCGAGGACGGCGGGGGGCACCGGGTCGTCCGTGGCACGCAGGACGTCGAGCAGCAGCCCACGCACCTGGCGGTCGGTCCCCGCGTAACCCTGTGGGGCACCGGAGGGCCGCGTCGACGCCGGATAGCCGGCCAGCCGCCAGGCGCACCACGCCGTGACCGGGCAGGCCGTGCAGCGCGGCGACCGGGCGGTGCACACCAGCGCTCCGAGCTCCATCAGGGCACCCGACATCCGGACGGCGGCCGGCGGATCCGCCGGCAGCCGTGGCTCGACCCGGGCCCGGGCGCCGGCGACCGCCACTCCCGCCCGGGCGACTCCGGTGACCACGCGGCCGACCACCCGGCGCACGTTGGTGTCGACCACGGGTTCTCGTTGCCCGAAGCCGAAGGCCGCGACAGCACGGGCCGTGTAGCCGCCGACGCCGGGCAGCGCCAGGAGGGCGGACACCTCCGCAGGGACATGGCCCCCATGCCGGTCCACGATGGCAAGCGCTGCCGCATGCAGTCGCAGAGCCCGCCGTGGGTAGCCGAGCCGGCCCCACATGCGCACAGCCGCCCCGCGCGAGTCGGCGGCCAGCGCGGCAGGCGTGGGCCAGCGCCGGAGCCAGGCGGCATACACGGGCAGCACCCGCGCCACCGGGGTCTGCTGCAGCATCACCTCGCTGGTCAGCACGGCCCACGGGTCAGCGTCCGGGCGTCGCCACGGCAGGTCGCGGGCGGCGCCGTCGTACCAGCGGAGCAGCGCGGTGGCGAACGTCACGCCGGCGATGCTCGCACGGCGCGCCGCCTTCGGCGCAGAGCCCTGCGGGGTTACCTTCGCAGCGTGCAGACGACCGTCGGGCCGCTGCCACCCACGGTGTATTGGCGCCGTCGGGTGGCACTGCTGTGCATGGGTGTCATCGCGCTGGTCGGGGTCCGGGCCTGCGCGGGCAGCGACACGTCGACGGCGCGCTCCGCCAACGGCAATGCGGCGCACACCACGCAGGTCAAGAAGTCCACGGCTCCGCTCGGCACGGCCGAGCACCCCTACGTCCCCACTGCGCCGTCACCGACGCCCTCAGCCAGCCCGAGCCGGTCGGCCGGCCCGACCGCGCGGGCCACGTCGAGCCCGGCACCGGTTGCCGGGCCGGTCGGCGGCACGTGCACCGACGCCGAGCTCCGGCTGACGGCCGCGACCGACGCCCGGTCGTATCGGGTCGGCGCGAAACCGCGGCTGACGATGGTCGTGCGCAATGTCGGTACGCGAGCCTGTCGCCGCGACCTCGGTGCCGCGGCCACGGAGCTGATCATCACCTCGGGGCCGGCCCACACCTGGTCGACCGACGACTGCGAGCCGGGCGGTGCCCCGGCGATCACGCTGCTGGAGCCGGGATGGACGCGGACCTTCGTCGTCTCCTGGGCGGGTCGCCGGGCGATGGCGAAGTGTGCCGGCAGCCATCCGGCGGCTACGGCAGGCACCTATCGCCTCCAGGCGAGGCTGGGCAGCCTGCGTAGCGACCACGCCGTCTTCCACCTCACCTAGGAGTGCGAGGCGCGGGCTCCAGGGCTGCGGTCAGACGTAGCGCTCGAGAATCGAGGATTCGGCCAGCCGGGATAGGCCCTCGCGCACGCTGCGGGCGCGGGACTCGCCGACGCCGTCGACGGCCTGTAGGTCCTCGACGGTGGCGGCCAGCAGCTTCTGCAACCCGCCGAAGTGCTCGACCAGCCGGTCTATCACCGAGGTCGGCACGCGGGGCACCTTGGCCAACAGCCGGTAGCCGCGCGGGCTGACCGCGCCGTCGAGCGCCTCCGTGGTGCCCGCATAGCCGATGGCCCGGGCGACCAGCGAGAGGTCGAGCAGCTCGGTCGCGGTCAGTGCCTGCAGCTCGCCCAGCGACTCCTCGACCCTGCGCTGCCGGCGGCCGCCGGGGAGGTAGTCCCGGACGATCAGCTCCCGCTCCTCCTCGACGCCGCCCATCAGCTCCTCGAGCTGCAGCGACAGCAGCCGGCCGTCGGTGCCGAGCTCGATCACGTACCCCTCGAGCTCGTCGGCGATCCGGCGCACCATCTCCAGCCGCTGGCTGACGCTCATCGCGTCGCGGATGGTGACGAGGTCCTCGATCTCCAGGGCGGACAGCGTGCCCGCGACCTCGTCAAGTCGCAGCTTGTAGCGCTCCAGCGTGGCCAGGGCCTGGTTGGCGCGGGACAACACGGCGCTGGATCCCTCGAGGACGTAGCGCTGGCCGGTGACGTAGAGCGCGATGATCCGCATGGACTGGCTCACCGATATCACCGGGTGCCCGGTCTGGATGGCCACCCGCTCGGCGGTGCGGTGGCGGGTGCCGGACTCCTCGGTCGGTATCCCGGGGTCGGGGACGAGATGCACAGCCGCCCGCATGATCCGGCTGCCGTCGGTGGAGAGCACGATGCCGCCGTCCATCTTGGCCAGCTCACGCAGGCGGGTGGAGGAGAAATCGACGTCGAGCGGGAACCCCCCCGAGCACAGCGTCTCGACCACGCGGTCGTAGCCGAGCACGATCAGAGCGCCGGTGTTGCCGCGCAGGATGCGCTCCAGGCCGTCACGTAGCCCCGTGCCCGGAGCCACCAGGGCCAAGGTGGGCCGCACCGGGTCGTCGCGGTCGGTCGGCACGCGGCTACCCCTCTCGCACTCGTCGTCAGGCGGAGTGTATCGGCGCCGCGCGCAATTGCGGACGACCCGCCGAGCACAAGGCTCCCAGAGCTGCGCTCAGGTCGCTCACCTCCCGCACCCGCAAGCCGGCGGGATAGGGCCCCGAACCCGGCGGGACCAGGGCGCGGTCAAGGCCCAGGCGCAGTGCCTCACTCAGCCGGCGGGCCACCGCCGGCACACCGCGGACCTCACCGGCCAGCCCCAGCTCACCGATCGCCACCGTGTCCGGCGGCATCACCAGGTTGCTCCCCGCACCCGCCACGGCCAGGGCGAGCGCCAGGTCGGCCGCCGGCTCGGTGACCCGCACGCCGCCCACCGTGGCGGCGAACACATCCTGCGCGCCCAGCCGGACACCGGCCCGGCGCTCGACCACGGCCAGCACCATGGCCGCTCGCCCGGCATCGAGGCCGCTGACCGTCCGCCGGGGGTTCGTCAGGCTCGACGGTCCCACCAGCGACTGGACCTCGGCCACGAGTGGCCGCCGGCCCTCGACGGTGACCGTCAGGCAGGTGCCCGGCACCGCGACCTCACGTCGGGACAGGAAAAGGCCCGAGGGGTCCGCGATGCCGCGGATGCCACCGTCGTGCAACTCGAAGCAGCCCACCTCGTCGGCCGCGCCGTAGCGGTTTTTCATCGCACGGACGATCCGCAACGTCGAGTGCCGGTCGCCTTCGAAGTGCAGCACGACGTCGACGATGTGCTCGAGCACCCGGGGGCCCGCGATGTGACCGTCCTTGGTCACGTGCCCGACCAGCACCACGGAGATCCCGCGCTCCTTGGCCACGGCGATCAGTGCCGAGGCGACAGCCCGCACCTGTGTCACCCCGCCGGCGGTTCCTTCGGCGAGCGGGGAGGAGATCGTCTGCACCGAGTCGACCACGAGCAGCCCAGGCCGCACATTGTCCACATGGGAGAGTACGGCGGCGAGGTCGGTCTCGGCAGCGAGGTAGAGGTCGGGATGCAGCGCCCCCGTGCGGTCGGCACGCAGCCGGACCTGCGCCACTGACTCCTCGCCGGTGACGATCAGGGCGGCTCGACCGCTGCGGGCAAAGTGGTGGGCCACGGACAACAGCAGCGTGGACTTGCCGACCCCCGGCTCACCGGCCAGCAGCACGACAGCCCCGGCGATCAGCCCCCCGCCCAGCACCCGATCGAGCTCGCCGACGCCGGTGGGCCGGGAGTCGGCTGCCTCGACCAGCACGTCGCCGATCGGGCGGGCCGGAGCGCTCACCTGGCCGGGTGACACCTGCCGCCGGGCCGGCCCGGCACCGATCTCGATGAGGGAGCCCCATGCCTGGCACTCCGGGCAGCGGCCCAGCCACTTCGCAGCCGTGTTTCCGCAATCGTCACAACGATAGGCCGGTCGATCCTTGCCGGTCCTGGTCACCATGCCGGGGACCGTACGGCCGACCACCGACAGTGCCGATGGCCGGCGGGGCGGCGGGGGGCTACTCGGCCGGCGCCTTGCTCGGTGTCGGTCGTGGCCCAGGGCTGTCGGGGGTGGCGACCGGAACGTCGAGGGTGATGTCGCCCGCCTGCGCGAAGGAGAACGTCATGCTCACCGTCATGCCCGGCGTCAGCACCCGGGTCAGCCCGTGCAGCAGCAGGATGTCGCCGCCCGACTTGAAGACCGGCAACTTGCCACTGCTGATGGGAAGGTTGATCTCTCCCGGACCAGGCCCAGTCGATGGGGAGGGCCCAGTCGATGCGGACGCCGATGCGGAGGCTGTTGAGGCTGCGGAGGTCGACCCGGACGGTGCCGCGTCGCTCGCCGCCGGAGCGCCGATGCCCAACCCGAACTTCAGCGTGACATCCGGCGCCGCTGCGGTGCGGATGCTGACCAGGGTGTCGCTGGTCATGTCGTCAGCGCTGATCGCGCCGTACAGTTCCGCGTCATCACCGATGCGGTAGGCACCCGTCAGCGGCGTGGCGATCCGGATGTCGGCGAGGGTCAGGCCGCCACGCCGAGCTCCTGCGCCCTCGACGGCCGGCAGGTTCTCGGCGGTTGCCGCGACCTGACCCGCACCGCAGGCGGCCAGCGGCATGACGGAGGCGGCCACGACAAGCAGGGCAAGCCAACGAGTACGCCTACGGCTCACGACGTTCAGTCCTCCCCGGGCGGGCACGGCGACGGCTCCGACAGCGCGAAACGCCCGTCAGCCTAGCCGCCAACCCGGTCAGCCCGGCCGTCAGCCCAGCGTGCGGCCACGGATCAGCAGCAATGCCACGTCGACGATCGCGACGAACAGCACGGCGCGAAACATTGCCCGCGATCCGCCCCGCCGACCGAGCACCGATCCGACAACCTTGCCACGCACCATGCCCCCCAACCTTCCGGCCGTCAGGGCGACCACCGCGACGACCGGCGCGGCGTAACCGGCCCGCCCCGGGGCACCGGGCGGCCCCACGGCGAGCAGCACCGATGCGGTCAGCAGCAGCAGCCCCGCTGCCCACCCACTGACCGCTGGACCGAGCCGGTGCGGCAGCCCGCGTACCCCGGTCCGCAGGTCGTCGTCGAGATCGGGCAGCGCGTTGGCAAAGTGCGCGCCCGCCCCGAGGAGCGCGCCGGTGGCCACCAACCACACCGGCACAGCGGGTGCGCCCGGCCGGCCGAGGACGACGAAGGCCGGCAGCAGCCCGAAGGACACGGCATAGGGCAGCACCGAAAGGCTGGTGGCCTTCAGGCGCAGGTCGTACGACCAAGCCGAGAGCACTGCCAGCACGTGCAACGTTCCGCCCGTCAGCCCGGACAGCATCGACAGCGGGACACAGCACAGCAGGGCGACACCGGCTGCCACCCGCAGCCAGCCGGCGGGCAGGTCGCCGGTGACCAGCGGCTTGTCGGCCCGACCGGTGTGCCGGTCCCGCTCGCGGTCGACGTAGTCGTTGCACCAGCCGACCGACAGTTGGCCCGTGAGCACCGCCGCGACGACGGCCGATGCCCCACGCGCGTCGCGCCCGGTCGACGCGGCCAGCGCCGCGGACACCAGCGTCACCGCGACCGTCGGTTCGGGGTGGCAGGCGCGCAACAGCGCGACCGCCCTGCCGGGTCCGGACATGCCGCGCAGTGTGCCAGTCTGGACCGCGTGCAGGCGCTGAGCAGACCGCGCAACGACGTGCGGCAGTACGACGACCTCGCCGACCAATGGTGGCCGCCGCGCGGGCGGTTCGCCATGCTGCGCTGGATCGCCACCGCCCGCACCCGCCTCGTCCCCCCTGCCACCCGGCCGAGCGCGCTCCTTGTCGACCTGGGCTGCGGGGCGGGACTGTTCGCCGAGCACGCCGCCGCCCTGGGCTACCGGCACGTCGGCTTCGACCTCTCACCGACGGCATTGCCGCAGGCGCGTGACCACGGCGTGCTGGTCGCCCGGGCCGACGTGCTGCGGCTGCCGTTGCCGGATGCGGTCGCCGATGTCGTGGCGGCCGGCGAAATCCTCGAGCACGTCACGGATCTGCCCACCGCCGTCGCGGAGGCGTGCCGGGTGCTGCGCCCCGGCGGCACGCTGGTCCTCGACACGATCGCCGGCACCCGGGTGGCGCGGGTGATCGCGGTACGCATTGCCGAGGCGATTCCGGGCGGTGCACCCAAGGGCATCCACGATCCGGCGCTGCTCGTCGACCGGGACGAGCTCCGCCGCCTGTGCGCCGGGCACGGCGTGCCAGTGCAGCTCACCGGACTGCGCCCATCGGTGGTGGGGATGCTGCTGTGGCTGCTGCGCCTGCGCGGCTCGGTCCGCATGGTGCCGACGTGGTCGACGTCCGTACTGTTTCAGGGACACGGGACCAAGGAGGGCGCGCCGGAGTGACGCAGACCACCGCAGCGGCGCGGCTGGCCGATCCGGCTGCGGCATTGGCCGCGGCAGACGCGCTGGTGCCGGGTCTGGCCGACCGGGCCGCCGCGCACGACCGGGCCGGGGTGTTTCCCGAGGTCGACTTCGCCGCGTTGCGCGCGGCCGGCCTGTTGGGGCTGATGGTCCCCGAGCGGCTCGGCGGTCCGGGGGCGGGCTTCGCCGACTACGCGCGGGTCGCGATGCGGCTGGCGGCCGGCAACGGCGCCACTGCGCTGGTGTTCAACATGCACGCCTCGGTGACCGGTGCGCTGGCCCAGACCCCGGACGACGTGGCCCGGGCGCTCGGGGTGCCGGAGACCTATTTCGCGATGCGCGACCGGGTGCTCGCCGCCGCGGCCGGCGGCGCGCTGTACGCGGTCGCGATGAGCGAGCGCGGTGCAGGGTCACGGTTGTCGGCCCTCACGACCACGTACGAGCCGGTGGACGGCGGCGGGTTCCGGATCGCCGGTGCCAAGACCTTCGTCTCCGGTGCCGGCTTCGCTGACGCCTACCTGGTGGCGGCGAAGCGGGCCGGCTCGCAGCCGCCGGGGGTGTCGCACTTCCTGATCGCGGCCGGTGACGGCATCAGCGTCGAGCAGACCTGGGACTCCCTCGGCATGCGGGCCACCGGCAGCCAGGACATCCACCTCGACCTGGTGGCCCCGCCGGATGCCCTGCTCGGCGGCCTGGAGGGGCTCACCCTGCTGCTCGCCCAGGTGATGCCACAGTGGCTGGTCGCGTCCTACGCCGCCGTGTATGTCGGGGTGGCCCAGTCCGCTGTGGACGCCGCCGTCGCGCACGTCGACCAGCGCCGCTTCGGCCGGCTGCCGCTGGTGCGGGCCAGGATCGGCCGGGCGGAGGCCGCTGTGGCCGCCGCCCGACTGGCCGTCCTGGAGGCCGCCCGGCGGATCGACGAGGGGCCCGGTCAGCCGGAGACCAACCGCTGGGTGTGGCGGGCCAAGTTGCTGGCCGGCGAGACCGCGATGGATGTGGCCGCTTCCATGCTGGAGGCGGCCGGCACGTCGGCGAGCCGGCGCGGTCATCCGCTCGAGCGGATCTTCCGCGACGCCCGGTGCGGCTCGCTGCAGCCGGCCACCAGCGACGTGTGTGCCGACTGGCTCGGTGTGGCAGCAATGGGCGGTGACCCCGAGAACGACGCCGAGGTGCCGCGTTGGTGAGGAGCGTGGTGCCCGCGGTGCTGACCGGTGCCGCTCAGGCGTATCCCGCGACCCGCGAGCAGGACCAGCTCTGGGCCGGCTTCTTCAGCCGGCACTACGCAGATAACCGGCTGGCCCAGCGGATCTTCTCCTCGGCCGGTGTCGATCGGCGGCACGGGGCGGTCAATCCGCTCGACGAGGACATCTCCGGCTGGAGCACCGGCGCGCGGATGGACCGCTATGCCGCGGAGGCCATGCCCTTGGGGAAGGAGGCCGTGGGTGCCGCCCTCGACCGTGCGGGCCTCGATCCCTCGTCGGTGGGGCTGTTCGCGGTGGCGTCGTGCACCGGATACACGACGCCGGGCATCGACATCATGCTGGCCCGCGACCTGGGGATGGGCGATGACGTCCAGCGGCTGATGGTCGGCCACATGGGTTGCTATGCCGCCATCCCCGGCCTGGGTGCCGTCGGCGACTTCGTCGCGGCCCGTGGCCGGCCGGCCGTGCTGCTCTGCCTGGAGCTGACCAGCCTGCACCTGCAACCACCGACCGACGAGCTGGACCAGGTTGTCGCGCATGCGTTGTTCAGCGACGCCGCGGCCGCGGTCGTCGTGCAGCCCGGCGTGGTCGCCGGCCCGGAGCTCGTCGGCTTGGAGCTTGTCGACGTCGTTGCGCGGACGGATTCGAGCAAGGCCGATCACATGACTTGGGACGTCACTGATCTGGGCTTCCGAATGGGGCTGTCCCCGCGGGTGCCGGACGTGCTGGCCGAGCACGTGCTATCGGTGATCGAGGCCCTGCTCGCCCGGCACTCGCTGCGCCCGGCCGACGTCGACGGCTGGGCCGTGCACCCGGGTGGGCCGCGCATCCTCGACGTGGTGGAAGACCAGCTTGCGCTGCCTGCGGGCGCCCTGGACGGATCACGCGAGACGCTGCGCCGGCACGGCAACTGCTCCTCGGCCACTGTCCTGCTGGTGCTCGACGAGCTGCGCCGGACGCGGGCGCCGAGACCGGGGGCCTACCTGGTCGCGATGGCCTTCGGGCCCGGCCTGACGTTGTACGCCGCGCTGCTGCGGGCGACGTCCGGCTCCGCGGCAGATCAGCCGGCGAGGGCGTCGACGTCCTGACGGATGTCGGCACCGGGCTGCGCGTTGCGAATGACGCGGGTCACCGTGCCGTCTGCGCGTACGAAAAGGACGGTCGGGCCCGGCCCGGCGCGGAAGCCGGCGGCGAGGCGGCCGCCGTCGTCGGTGGCGGCGTGCATCCGCTGGACGGGCGCCGTGCTCGGCAGCCGGGGGTCGGCCTGGTCTCCCACGAGCAGCACGGGCAGCCGGGAGGCACTGGTGCTGGCGATGACGTAGTCGACGAGCCAGGCGCACCCGCAATCGGCGGGCAGCAGCACCACGACGGCCGGTCGCAGCGTGCGCAACCGCAGCGAGCCGTTGTCGCCGACCGGCAAGGCCAGGTCGGGCAGCAGCGCGCCGACCGAGCCCGGGGCGAGCGCGGGGCGGGCCAGCGGCTGGGGCTCGGGGGAGCGCGGTGGCACGGGCACCAAAAGGAACACCAGGCTGGCGAACAACAGCACGACGAGGAGGACGACCACCACGAGCGGCCCGGACAGGCCGTACCGCTGGAAGCGCCGGGTCTCGAACAGTCGCTGCAGGCGGGGCCGGCGTGGGGTCGCCAACTCGCGCCGCAGCTTCTCTATCTCGGTGTCGAGCTCGGAGATGTCGTCGGGCACCACGAATCCCCCCCACTCAGGTGGGAGGCCGGAGGGCTCGTCATCAGGAAGCCGCGACGCCACGGTGTCAGTGTTCTCCTGTATGGCCGGATTCGCCAGAGCCACCGCCGCAGCAGATCCAACCGTGGTTGTCAACCCCGGGGTCACCCGGTTGACGCGTTCTGACCTGCGCATTTGCGACACGAGTCCGGACTGAGGGTAATCGTTCCGTGTTACCCTGGATACAGCGAAAGGGGCTTCTGGCACATGACCTTCACCGTCGGCGAGACCGTTGTCTACCCGCACCACGGGGCCGCACTCATCGAAGCTATGGAGACTCGAATCATCAAGGGCGAGGAGCGGATCTACCTCGTCCTCAAGGTCGCCCAAGGTGACCTGACTGTCCGGGTGCCGGCCGACAACGCCGAGATCGTGGGGGTACGCGACGTCGTCGGCCAGGAGGGTCTCGACAAGGTGTTCGAGGTGCTGCGTGCGCCGCACACCGAGGAGCCGACCAACTGGTCCCGGCGCTACAAGGCCAATCTGGAGAAGCTCGCCTCCGGCGACGTCAACAAGGTCGCGGAGGTCGTGCGTGACCTCTGGCGTCGCGACCGCGAGCGCGGTCTGTCCGCCGGTGAGAAGCGCATGCTGTCCAAGGCACGACAGATCCTGGTCAGCGAGCTCGCCTTGGCAGAGGGCACCAACGAGGACAAGGCCGAGGTGCTGCTCGACGAGGTTCTTGCCTCCTAGCGCTTCCTCAGGCCGACTGTCGCAAGCCATGGAGCCCGGCTAGCGTGGCCCACCCGGATCCCGGCGAGGCTTTCGATGCAGCTTCCGATGCAGCTTCCGGCCGGGTGGCAGTGTTGGTGCCGGCTGCGGGGCGTGGCGAGCGCCTTGGCCCTGTCGACGGCCCTGTCGACGGCCCGGTTGTCGGCCCGGCCTACGCCAAGGCCCTGCGGCCTATCGCCGGTGTCGCCATGCTGATCCATGCAGTTCGCTCGCTGACCGCCGCACCGTCCGTGGGCCTGGTGGTGGTGGCCGCGCCACCGGCCGACTTCGACGCGGTCCGTGCTCTGCTCGACGCAGGGGTGACGGTGGTGGCCGGCGGGGCGACCCGTTCCGACTCGGTCCGCCGCGCCCTGACCGCGCTCCCGGCCGGCTACGACGTCGTGCTGGTGCACGATGCCGCACGCCCCTTCGTCCCGCCGTCGGTGACCGAGGCCGTCGTGCAAGCGGTGCGGGCCGGCCACGATGCCGTCGTGCCGGTCCTTCCGGTCGCCGACACCATCAAGCGCGTGACGGCCGACGGCCGGGTGGCCGAGACGTTGCCGCGGACGGGCCTGTACGCGATCCAGACGCCGCAGGGCTTCCGCCGGAGCGTGCTGGAGGCGGCCCATGCCCAGCCCGTCGCCGATGGTGCCGCGGTCACCGACGACGCGGGTTTGGTCGAGCGACTCGGGCTGCCGGTCTGGACGGTGCCGGGTGCCGACGCTGCCTTCAAGGTGACCCGGCCCGATGACCTGCGGCGGGCCGAGGCGCTGCTGGTGGCAGTGCCGGGCGGGACACCCACCCAGCCACGGGTCGGCATCGGCACGGACGTGCACGCGGTCGACCCGGCGCGGGCCTGCTGGCTGGCCGGATTGCACTGGGAAGGCGTGCCGGGCCTGTCCGGGCATTCCGACGGCGACGTGGTGGCGCACGCCATCTGCGACGCGCTGCTGTCGGCGGCCGGCCTCGGGGATCTCGGGTCGCAGTTCGGCACCGGCGACCCCCGGTGGGCTGACGCGGCGGGGGCCGACCTGCTGGCCGAGACGGCACGGCTGCTGGCCACCGCCGGCTTCAACATCGGCAACGTCGCGGCGCAGGTCATCGGCAACGCTCCCCGGATCGGGACCCGCCGCGCGACGGCGCAGGACGCACTCTCGGCCGCCCTGGGTGGCGCGGCGGTCAGCCTCTCGGCGACCACCACCGACGGCCTGGGGCTGACCGGCCGCGGGCAGGGAGTCGCGGCGGTGGCGACCGCGTTGGTCGTACGCAGCGAGGGTCCGGCGGTTAGGCTGGCCCGATAGGGAAACGGGTGAGCCGCTGATGGGTGCAGACGGGTTGATGCTGCCCGGCCGGCGACATGATCCAGGCCCCGTGAGGGTGGTCGCAGCGACACCATCGAGGCCTGGACCTTGCTCGCGACCGCGTCCTGGCGCGCCTGATGACCATTACGCGATCGACTCCGGCCCGCCGTCGTGCCGCTCCGACCGGCGTGCCCAGGTCCAGGCGTACCCGGTGTCCTCGCAGCCCAGCGCCGCCGGGCCGAGGGCGAGCGGCCGGAACGTGTCGATCATGACTGCCAGCTCGTCGGTCGCCCCCCTGCCGATCGAGGCCTCGACCGATCCGGGCTGCGGGCCGTGGGTGAAGCCGGCGGGGTGCAGTGAGATGGAGCCGAGCTCGATGCCGGCGCCCTTGCGGCTCATGAAGTCACCGCCGACGTAGAACAGCACCTCGTCGGAGTCGACGTTGGCGTGGTTGTAGGGCGCCGGGACCGACAGCGGGTGGTAGTCGAACTTGCGCGGGACGAAGGAGCAGACCACGAAGTTCGGCCCCTCGAAGGTCTGGTGCACCGGCGGCGGCTGGTGCAGCCGGCCGGTGATCGGCTCGAAGTCGCCGATGTTGAACACGTACGGGTAGAGGCAGCCGTCCCAGCCGACGACGTCGAAGGGGTGCGAGGAGTACGTGTAGCAGGTCATGCCCGCCCGGTGCCGCACCAGCACCTCGACGTCGGTGCCCTCGACCTGCAGCGGCTCGGCCGGGCCGCGCAGGTCGCGCTCGCAGTACGGCGCGTGCTCCAGCAACTGGCCG
>JBBRYN010000076.1:0-14622 GCA_038237645.1 Mycobacteriales bacterium | reverse complement strand
TCACCGGAGCCAAACAGTTCTGCGCGATACGCAGCTACCTGTCCACCGCCGCCAAGCACGGCCGGCACTTCTTCGACACCCTCGTCATGCTCACCGAGGGACGACCATGGCTGCCCGCAATTCACTGACCTGACTAGTTACGCCCAGGCTTGCCAGCAATAGATGTGGTCCGTAGCTGTCTGAGCTTTGCCCAACCAGAGCGACACATCGCTGTGGGATGTTGCCGTCGAACAGCGGGCCGAGGCCGGCTTGTGCACAGGCGCGCCGAGCCATCCCACATCCTGGACAATCGCCGAGCCGAGATGAGCTCAGCGGATAGCCTTCGAACATCATGCGACGCGGGGTACTCATCCTTAGCTGCCGCGGCGGGGCCTGACAGACAGGCCGGCTCCCCGTCGCGGGACTAGGTGCTGGCCGCAGTCCGCCCCAGGATGAGGAGCACTTCGCATGTCGAATCCCAACAACGGCCCTGCCGTCGATGACGCAGGCGGCTCTGCCGTAACCAGCCCCGATGACCACGTCGTCGTCTTCGACACCACCCTGCGCGATGGCGAGCAGGCCCCGGGCATCGCGCTGTCCGTCCACGAGAAGGTCGAGATCGCCGAGCAACTTGCGCGGCTCGGCGTCGACGTCATCGAGGCCGGCTTCCCGGCGGCCAGCCAGGGCGACTTCGACGGGGTCGAGGCGATCGCCGCCAGCGTGCACGGCTCGGTCGTCGCGGCGCTGTGCCGGACGAAGCCGGCCGACGTCGAGCGGGCCTGGGAGGCGATCAAGCACGCCGACCGCCCGCGGATCCATACCTTCATCTCCACCTCGCCCATCCACCGGGAGAAGAAGCTGCGGATGAGCGCCGAGCAGGTGCTCGCCGAGACGGTCCGGGCGGTGGCGCAGGCCAGCAGTTACTGCGCCGACGTGGAATTCTCGGCCGAGGATGCCACCCGTACCGAGATGGACTTCCTCGTCGACGTGTTCGCGGCGGCGGTGGAAAACGGCGCCACGACGATCAACGTCCCGGACACGGTCGGCTTCGCCATGCCGCAGGAGTACGTCGCGATCCTCGATGCTGTCCGGGAGCGGGTTCCGCGGGCCGCGGACGTAATCTGGTCGGTGCACTGTCACAACGACCTGGGACTGGCCACCGCCAACTCCCTGGCGGCGCTGCGGGCCAGGGCGCGCCAGGTCGAGGTCTGCATCAACGGCATCGGCGAGCGGGCCGGCAACACCGCGCTCGAGGAGATCGTGATGGCCCTGCGCACGCACTACGCGACCCTCGGCCTCACCACGCAGGTCAACACCAGGGAGATCGCCCGCACCTCGCGGCTGGTGTCGATGCTCTCGGGCTACCCGGTGCAGCCGAACAAGGCGGTCATCGGCGCCAACGCGTTCAGCCACGAGAGCGGCATCCACCAGCACGGCGTGCTGATGGAGCGGACGACGTACGAGATCATGAACCCGGCGGACATCGGGCTGACCGCGGGCTCCACGATCGTGCTGGGCAAGCACTCCGGCCGGCACGCCTTCGTCGATGCGCTGGCCGGGCTGGGGTTCTCGCTGCCACCGAAGGCCCTCGATGTCGCGTTCGCCAGGTTCAAGGAGATGGCCGACCGCAAGGTGACGCTGAGCGACTCCGACCTGGTCGCCCTGGCGACCGAGGAGGACACCTCGGGCGCGATCGGCGGGGTCTGGTCGTTCGACTGGATCGCGGTGGCCGGTGGGACGGATGTCGCGCCGCAGGCCACCGTACGGCTCTCGCGCGACGACGAGACCGCCGAGGCGGACGCCACCGGCGACGGCATGATCGACGCGGCCTGCAACGCGGTGGCCAAGGCGACCGGCGTCGACGCGACTCTCCTGGCCTTTCAGGTCGCGGCCGTCACGCCCGGCTCCGACGCGGTCGGGGATGTCGCGGTGCAGGTCGAGGTAGCCGGCCGGCGGGTATCCGCTCGGGGTGTCTCGACCGACGTGGTCGAGGCCAGCGCCCGGGCATTCCTGCACGCCGTCAACAAGGTGGTCAGCGGCACGGCGCTGCCGCACCGGACGGACAAGCCGTGAGCAAGCCATGAGGAGGTGGAAGGCGATGACTGCCGACGAGGAACGCCGGCACGAGGCCGATCAGCGCGAAGCTCAGCGCGCCGTCCAGCGGTCGCTGGACCGGCGGGACCGCGGGGGCGATTCGGCACTGGCCACGGTCGACGGGCGACGGTGACGGTCCGGCTTGCCGTCGTCGGCGGCGACGGGATCGGTCCGGAAGTCCTCGCCGAGGCGCTGAAGGTGCTCGGCGCGGTGCGCCCGGATGTCGCGGCTACGCACTACGACCTGGGCGCCCGCCGCTGGCATGCCACGCGCGAGACGTTGCCCGACTCGGTGCTCGAGGAGTTGCGCGGTCACGACGCCATCCTGCTCGGCGCGGTGGGCGATCCGTCGGTCCCGTCCGGGATCCTGGAACGCGGGTTGCTGTTGCGACTGCGGTTCGCCCTCGACCATTCGGTCAACCTGCGCCCGGTGCGGCTCTATCCCGGTGTGCCGTCCCCGCTGGCCGGCGACCCGCACATCGACATGGTGGTGGTCCGGGAGGGCACCGAGGGTCCCTACGCGGGCGCGGGCGGGAGCCTGCGTCGGGGGACGCCGCAAGAGGTGGCCACCGAAGAGAGTCTCAACACGGCGTACGGCGTCGACCGGGTGGTGCGTGACGCCTTCCGCCGGGCCGCCGACCGGCCGCGGCGACGCCTGACGCTGGTGCACAAGACCAACGTGCTCACCCACGCCGGCGACCTGTGGCAGCGCACCGTCGACGCGGTCAGCGCCGACTTCCCGGGCGTCGAGGTCGGCTACAGCCACGTCGACGCGGCCGCGATGTTCTTCGTCACCGACCCCGGGCGGTTCGACGTCGTGGTCACCGACAACCTCTTCGGCGACATCCTGACCGACCTGGGTGCCGCCGTGGCTGGTGGCATCGGTCTTGCCGCCAGCGCCAACCTCGACATCAGCCGCAGCAACCCGTCGATGTTCGAGCCGGTGCACGGCAGCGCGCCGGACATCGCCGGCACCGGGCAGGCGGACCCCACGGCCGCGGTGCTGTCGGTGGTCCTCCTGCTGGACCACCTGGGCGACGCCGCCGCGGCGCGCCGGGTCGAGCAGGCGGTAGCCGCCGACCTGCTCTCGCGGGACCGGCGGGCACCCGGCAAGACGACCGAGGTCGGCGACCGACTCGCCGCCGCGCTGGCCGGGTAAAGTCGGCCCCACCCGGCCCGCCGACGTGCTGGAAGGAAAGTCATGACGGTTCCCCGGAACCTCCCGCCCGACGCTGCACCCATCCCCTTCGAGCTCAAGCCGATCGCCGTCCCGCTCTCCGATGCCGAGCGGACGCAGCGGATCACCGCCCCGGGATTCGGCCGGATCTTCACCGAGCACATGGTGATCATCAGGTGGACCGAGGGCCGGGGATGGCACGATGCCCAGTTGGTGCCCTACGGCACTCTGGAGATGGATCCGGCCATGATGGCGCTGCACTACGGCCAGTCGATCTTCGAAGGGCTCAAGGGCTATCCGCAGCCGGACGGCTCGGTCGCGACCTTCCGTCCCGAGCAGAACGCCCGGCGGTTCCAGCGCTCGGCCCGCCGCCTGGCGCTGCCGGAGTTGCCGGAGGAGACGTTCATCGAGGCGCTCGAAGTGCTGGTCGGGCAGGACCGGGAGTGGATGCCGCAGGGCGGCGAGGAGAGCCTCTACCTTCGGCCGTTCATGTTCGCCAGCGAGGTGGGACTCGGCGTGAAGCCGGCCGGCGAGGTGCTGTTCCTGGTGATCGCGTCGCCGGTCGGCGCATACTTCCCCCGCGGCGTCCAGCCGGTCCGGGTCTGGCTGTCCCTCGACTACGTCCGGGCCGCGCCCGGTGGCACCGGCGAGGCCAAGTGCGCCGGCAACTACGCCGCGTCGCTCGTCGCGCAGGCACAGGCGACGGAGCAGGGCTGCGACCAGGTGGTCTGGCTCGACGCCGGCGAGCGCCGATGGGTCGAGGAGATGGGCGGCATGAACCTCTACTTCGTCTACGGCGCCGGCCCCGGCGCCCGGGTGATGACACCGGCCCTCACCGGCAGCCTGCTCGCCGGGGTGACCCGCGACTCCCTGCTCACCCTGGCCGGCGACCTGGGATATCAGGCCGAGGAGGGACGCATCGACGTCGACTCGTGGCGGGCCGCCAGCGCCGACGGCTCGCTCACCGAGGTCTTCGCCTGCGGCACGGCTGCCGTCATCACGCCGGTCGGCTCGGTGAAGTCGCCGACCGGCGAGTGGACGGTCGGCGACGGGCGACCCGGCCCGGTGACCATGCAACTGCGCGACATGCTGCTGGGCATCCAGCACGGCACGGTGCCCGACAAGCACGGCTGGATGCACACCCTGGTGTCGTAGGCCGGCGGCCCGCTTTCGCGCGATCGGGAGGAGACGACGGTGGCGACCGAGGTGCGCGGCGTCGTGGCGCTGACCAGTGGCGGGCCGGTCACCCTGGAGACGGTGGTCGTGCCCGATCCGGGCCCCGGCGAGGCGGTCGTCCGGGTGCAGGCCTGCGGCGTCTGCCACACCGACCTGCACTACCGCGACGGCGCGATCAACGACGACTTCCCCTTCCTGCTGGGCCACGAGGCGGCCGGCACGGTCGAAGCCGTCGGGGACGCGGTGGCCGGCCTGGCGCCGGGTGACTACGTGGTGATCGCGTGGCGGGCGCCCTGCGGCCGGTGCCGCTCGTGCCAGCGCGGGCGGCCGTGGTATTGCTTCGACTCGCTCAATGCCGGCCAGCCGATGACGCTGGCCGACGGCTCGCCCCTGTCACCCGCCCTGGGCATCGGGGCCTTCGCCGAGCTCACCCTGGTCGCGGCCGGGCAGTGCATCAAGGTCGACCCGGCGGCGCGGCCCGAGGCGGCCGGCCTGGTGGGCTGCGGGATCATGGCCGGCTTCGGCGCGGCCGTCAACACCGGTCGGGTCGGCCGCGGCGACACGGTCGCGGTGATCGGCTGTGGCGGCGTCGGCAGCGCCGCGGTCGCCGGTGCCAGCGTCGCCGGCGCCCGCACCGTCATCGCCGTCGACCTCGACCAGCGCAAGCTCGAGTGGGCTCGTGGCTTCGGGGCCACCCACACGGTCGACGCCGGAGCGGAGGACGTGGTCGAGCGGATCCGCGAGTTGACCGGCGGCTTCGGCGCCGACGTGGTGATCGAGGCGGTCGGACATCCCGAGACCTACCGCCAGGCCTTCCTCGCCCGCGATCACGCCGGCACGCTCGTGCAGGTCGGCGTGCCCGATCCGAGCATGACGATCGACCTGCCGATGATCGAGTTGTTCGGTCGTGGCGGGGCACTGCGGTCGAGTTGGTACGGCGACTGCCTGCCGACCCGCGATTTCCCCATCCTGATCGACCTCTACCTTGCCGGGCGGCTGGACCTCGACGGGTTCGTCACCGAGACCATCACCCTTGACGACGTGGAGGAGGCCTTTGCCCGGATGCAGCGCAGTGAGGTGCTGCGCTCCGTAGTCGTGTTGTGAAGCCGCTGGTCGGCATCACCTCATACGTCGAAGAGGCACGCTGGGGCACCCGGACCGCGCCGGCGACCCTGCTGCCGCACCGCTACGTCGAGCGGGTCCATGAGGCGGGCGGCCGGGCCGTCGTCATCCCGCCCTCGCCGGCAGGAGTCGACGTCGTGGTCGCGGCCCTCGACGCCCTCGTGCTGGCCGGCGGGGTCGACATCGACCCGGCGCTGTACGGCGCCGAACGCGACCCCCACACCGAGCAGGCCCGCCCCGACCGCGACGCGGGTGAGCAGGCGCTGCTGCGGGGCGCCCTCGCCGCCGACCTGCCGGTGCTGGGCATCTGCCGGGGCATGCAACTGATGTGCGTCACCTGCGGCGGACGGCTGATCCAGGACCTGCCGACCGCCATCGGCTCGGGGCGGCACCGGCTCGCGGCGGGGGTGTACGCGGAGCACGAAGTCAGGACGGTCACCGGCACCCGGCTGGCCGGCATCCTCGGACCGGCGGCGACCGTACCGAGCTACCACCATCAAGGTGTCGCAGACCCGGCACGCTGACCGTCTCGGCGCACGCGGACGACGGCACGATCGAAGGCGTGGAATTGCCCGGAGCGACCTTCGCGATCGGCGTGCTCTGGCATCCTGAAGCCGGGACCGACCCGCGGCTGTTCACCGCCCTGGTGGCGGCCGGTCGGCACAACCGGGAGGCGAGCGAGTGAGCGTGCGCCGCGGAGACCGGTCGCACCGCCGGGCCACCTGGGCGTCCGGGCTGCTGACCCTGCTGGCGCTGGCCGCATGCGGGTCGGCCGACACCAGGGCCAGCGCACGCCTGCTGCCGTGGTCGCCGGCCAGTGCGGCCGCCTCGCCGTCTTCGTCGCCGGTCCGGAAGGTCGCCCCATCGCCCACCCCTGTCCACCGGCCGGCCCCGAGCCGGTCGCCGGTCGCCGTGCCCGCCGGCCGCTACGCGTTTCCCGTCACACCCGCTTCCGCGACCAGCTTCGGGCACTCCCATCACGACTACCCGGCGACCGACATCTTCGCGCCGTGCGGCGCCACCTTCCGGGCGCCCACCTCGGGCCGGATCCTCGGCGCCTCGCACGTCGACGCCTGGATCCCGTCGGTCAACGCCGGGGCCACCCGTGGTGGGCTCTCGGTCACGTTGCTCGGTGACGACGGCGTGCGCTACTACGGCAGTCACCTGAGGTCGGTCGCCATCGGTGCCGGTGCACGGGTGGTGGCCGGGCAGGCCCTCGGACAGGTCGGCAACACCGGCAGCGCGCGGGGCATCGCCTGCCACGTGCACTTCGGCATCAGCCCACTCTGCGGTGGCACCACCGACTGGTACAACCGACGCGGCCTGGTCTATCCGTGGCCATATCTGGAGTCCTGGCGTTCCGGCGGCCGGCTCAGCCCGGTCGCCGCGGTAGCGGCCTACCAGGCGCGACATGGGTGCCCGAGTGGCCCCACGGTCGATCCCTGATCCCAGGATCCGGGAAGACCGTCCCGGCCGGCGTCCGCGCGTGCCAGACTTCCGTACATGACCGGCCTGCTCATTATCGAGACCTAGCGCGCAGCTCCAGCACGACCGCGCGCAGACCTCCCGCACATTGCGGGAGGTTTTTTCTTGTCCATGTCCCGTTCAGGAGAGCCGCTGATGACCGACGACAGCTTCCACGTCTACGACACGACGCTGCGCGATGGCGCCCAGCGTGCGGGCCTGTCTTTCTCGGTCGCCGACAAGCTCGCCGTGGCCCGGCACCTCGATGACCTCGGGGTCGGCTTCATCGAGGGCGGCTGGCCGGGAGCCAACCCCAAGGACGTGGAGTTCTTCCAGCGCGCACAGACCGAATTGCACCTCAAGCACGCCAAGCTCGCTGCGTTCGGCGCGACCCGCCGAGCGGGCGGAAAGGCGCCGGACGACCCGCAGGTATCCGCTCTGCGGGAGTCCGGCGCCCCAGTGGTCACACTGGTGGCCAAGGCGCACGTGGGGCACGTCACCCGGGCCCTGCGCACCACGCCCGAGGAAAACCTCGCCATGATCAGTGACACCGTCTCCCACCTGCGCGCGGAAGGCCGGCGGGTCTTCCTCGACGCGGAGCACTTCTTCGACGGCTACGCGCTCGACCCGGCGTACGCGGTCGAGGTGCTGCGGACCGCCGCCGAGGCAGGGGCCGACGTGGTGGTCCTCTGTGACACCAACGGCGGGACGCTGCCGACCCGGCTGACCGATATCGTCGGCGAGGTGGTCGGCACCGGGCTGCGGGTGGGAATCCACGCCCACGACGACGTGGCATGTGCCGTTGCCAATTCCCTCGCCGCGGTGCAGGCTGGCGCGACGCACGTGCAGGGCACCGCCAACGGCTACGGCGAGCGGTGCGGCAACGCCGACATCTTCAGCATCGTCGCCGGCCTGGAGCTGAAACTCGGCCGCCGGGTGCTGCCCGCGGGACGGCTCGGCGACCTCGGCCGGGTCAGCCATGCCGTCGCCGAGGTGGCGAACATCGCACCGGACCCGCACCAGCCCTACGTCGGTGCGGCGGCGTTCGCGCACAAGGCAGGGCTGCATGTCAGCGCGGTGAAGGTGGCGCCGGAGTTGTATCAGCACATGGACCCCGCGGTGGTGGGCAACGACATGCGACTGCTGGTCAGCGAGCTGGCCGGCCGGGCCACCGTCGAGCTCAAGAGCCGCGACCTCGGCCTCGACGCCGACCGTGCTGCGGCGGGCCGGGTGGTCGACCGGGTCAAGGACCTGGAGGCCCGCGGCTGGTCCTTCGAGGCCGCCGAGGCCAGCTTCGAGCTGCTCCTGCGCACCGAGATCACCGGATCGCGGCCGTCGTACTTCGACGTCGAGTCGTGGCGGGTCATCGTCGAGACGCGTCCGGACGGCACGATCGTCAGCGAGGCGACGGTGAAGCTGTTCGCCAAGGGCGACCGGGTCGTCGCCACCGGCGAGGGCAACGGGCCGGTCAACGCGCTCGACACGGCGCTGCGGCTCGCGCTCGAGCGGACCTACCCCGACCTGGCCCGCCTGGAGCTGGTCGACTACAAGGTACGGATCGTCTCCGGCGCGCACGGGACCGCAGCCGTGACCCGGGTGCTGGTCGAGACCTCCGACGGTGCGGGGGAGTGGGACACCATCGGCGTGCACGAGAATGTGGTTGCCGCCTCGTGGGATGCTCTGGTGGACGCCGTGACCTACGGCCTGCTGCGACGGGAGAGCGGCGATGCTGCGCGGGAAATTGATCTGCCTGAGGGCTCGGCTGCGCTCTGACATCGAGATCCTGCACGACCCGCTCCGGGCCGACCCCGACCTGTGGATGCTCAGTGACGTCCGCGCGTGGGTGCCGCAGTCGCTCGACGTGGCGCTGGCCCAATTCGACAAGCGCCAGGCCGAGGAGCAGGTCAAGTTCCTCGACTTCATCGTGGAGACGCTGGTCGCCGTGGGCAGCCTGCCGGCCGGCCGGGTGGTCGGCGAAGCCTGCCTGTGGGACACCGACCTGCATACCCGCTCGGCGCACCTCGGCCTGGCGCTCATCGAGGAGGCCAGGGGGCTGGGCCTTGGTCGTGAGGTGGTCGACCTGCTGGTCGACTACGCCTTCCGCGTCCGCGGGCTGCACCGCCTGCAGTGCGAGACGCACGCCGAAAACGAGGCGATGCTCGGGATGGCGGAGGCCGCCGGGTTTCAGCGCGAGGGTCAGCTCCGGCAGGTCAGCTGGCGCTCCGGCAGGTTCGTCGACCAGGTGGTGCTCGGGCTGCTGGCCCAGGAGTGGAAGGCACAGCGGTAGCCTCGCTGGGTGCGCATCGCCCGTTTCGCCCACCCGCAGGGCGTCGCCTTCGGAGCGGTCGAAGGGGAGGCGGGCGGTGCTGCCGAGGCCCTGACGGTAGCGGAGATCGCCGAGCACCCGTTCGGGTCGATCGAGTTCAGCGGCCGGCGGTGGGCGCTGCCCGACGTCCGCCTGCTGGCGCCGATCCTGCCGACCAAGGTGATCGGCATCGGCAAGAACTACGCCGACCACGCCGCGGAGATGGGCGGCCCACCGCCGGACCGGCCGGTGATCTTCCTGAAGCCTTCCACCGCGGTGATCGGTCCCGGCGACGCGATCCGGCTGCCCCCCGATGCCCACCGGGTCGACCACGAGGCGGAGCTTGCGGTGGTGATGGGGACGGTGGTCCGTGACGTGTCGCGGGACCGGGCGCTGGCCACGGTGCTGGGCTACACCTGCGCCAACGACGTGACCGCGCGCGACCAGCAGCAGGCCGACGGGCAGTGGACGCGGGCCAAGGGCCACGACTCGTTCTGCCCCCTGGGGCCGTGGATCGAGACCGGTCTCGACCCCGGTGACGTCGAGATCAGCGCCGAGGTCGACGGTGCCCCCCGTCAAGGCTCCCGTACCTCCCTGCTCGTGCACGATGTCGCCACCTTGATCTCCTACGTCTCCCACGTGATGACCCTGCTGCCCGGCGATGTGATCCTCACCGGCACGCCGGCGGGCGTCGGGCCGTTGACCGCCGGTTCGACCGTGTCGGTCACCCTCGGCGGCATCGGCACGCTGACCAACCCGGTGACCTCGCGATGAGCGAGCCCGTGCGTGTCCGCTTCTGCCCGTCGCCGACCGGCAACCCGCACGTGGGTCTGTTGCGGACAGCGCTGTTCAACTGGGCCTTCGCCCGCCACGGCGGCGGCGCCTTCGTGCTGCGGATCGAGGACACCGACGCGGCCCGCGACTCCGAGGAGTCCTACACCGCCCTGCTCGAGGTGCTGCGCTGGCTGGACCTGGGCTGGGACGAGGGCCCCGAGGTGGGTGGGCCCTACGGGCCGTACCGGCAGTCCGAGCGAAAGTCGGTATACGAGGACGTCGTCGTGCGACTCGTCGTCGGCGGCTACGCCTACGACTGTTATTGCACACCCGAAGAGATCGCGGCGCGCAACTCCGCGGCCGGCCGGCCGCCTGGCTACGACAACTACTGTCGCTCGCTCAGTGTCCAGGAATTGACCAGGTTCAGCCGTCAGCGGCCGTCGGTGCTGCGGCTGAAGATGCCTGACCGGACGACCACCTGGACCGATCTCGTCCGTGGTGAGATCTCCATCGCGCCGGAGCATGTGCCGGACTACGTCATCGTCCGCTCCAACGGTGAGCCGCTCTACACCCTGGTCAACCCGGTCGACGACGCGCTGATGAAGATCACCCATGTGCTGCGCGGGGAGGATCTGCTGTCCTCCACCCCGCGGCAGATCGCGTTGTACGAGGCCCTCGGTGCGGTGGGTGTCACCGACGGGGCCGTCCCGGGGTTCGGCCATCTGCCATACGTCGTGGGCGAGGGCAACAAGAAACTGTCCAAACGCGACCCCCAAGCCTCGGTGGGGTTCTATCGCGAGTGTGGATTCCTGCCCGAGGGGCTGCTGAACTACCTGGCCCTGCTGGGCTGGTCGATAGCCGAGGACCGCGACATCTTCTCGCTGCAGGAGATGGCAGAGGCGTTCGATCTCCGCGATGTCAACGCCAATCCGGCCCGGTTCGACGTGCGCAAGGCAGAGGCCATCAACGCCACCTGGATCCGCCGGCTCGATCCCGTCGACTTCGCCGACCGGCTGGTGCCCTATCTGCAGGCCACCGGTCTGCTCCACGAGCCGTCGACCGACGCCGAGCAGCGGCTGCTCGTCTCGGGTGCGCCGCTGGTCCAGGAGCGGGTGGTCGTGCTCACCGAAGCCGTCGACATGCTGCGTTTTCTCTTCGCCGGCGACAGCTTCGAGGTCGCTGAGGAGTCCGCGGCCAAGGCCCTGACACCGGCGGCAGTGCCGGTGCTCGTGTCGGCCCGCGACGCCCTGGCGGGGCTGGCCGACTGGGGCGCCGCGCGGATCGAGGCGGCGTTGAAGACCGCGCTGGTCGACGATCTGGGACTCAAGCCCCGGGTCGCCTTCGCCCCGGTGCGAGTGGCGGTCACCGGCCGGACAGTCTCACCGCCGTTGTACGAGTCGATCGAGTTGCTGGGCCGGAAATGCACGCTTGAGCGGCTAGCCGATGCGCTCACCCGGTTGGGCCGGCCGGACGCGGTCCGGTAACCTGAGTTGCCGGCACGGGCGCGGCCAGCGTTCGAGTGGAAATCTTGGGGTATGGGGTAATTGGCAGCCCGGCTGATTCTGGTTCAGCTAGTCTAGGTTCGAGTCCTGGTACCCCAGCCAGCTGCACTGCCGCACCTCCCTAGGGCCCCGTCGTCTAGCGGCCTAGGACGCCGCCCTCTCAAGGCGGTAGCGGGGGTTCGAATCCCCTCGGGGCTACTACGTCTGACCTGCGCTTATGCGCGGGCGTCTCCGTACACCTCATCAGTCGTGGGGTGGATCGTGGGGGTGAATCGACGAGCCGCCGCCGTTCACGCGGAGAGATCGAACAGCTTCCCTCGGGTAACTTCCGGGCCGTCGTCAACGCCGGTGCCGACTGCCTGACCGGCAGGCCTCGCCGTCTGCGCGAAACGGTCAAGACCCATGCAGCAGCGAAGATTGCCCTGACGAAGCTTCAGGCGCAGGTCGACGAGGACAGGCACCCGAAAGGCCGGCATCACCGTGGGCCCTGCCGTCACGCAGTGGTTCGACGTCGCCGAACTCGAGACACCACCTGCGAGCGGTACGTGGATCTGATCCGGTTGAAGGTCACCCCGACATTCGGTGAGCTGCCAGCCGCGAAGCTGGACGCCGGCACCGGAGATCACGGCCGGGCTCTTGCCGTCCGCCGATGTCGACGCGCCAGATCGGGGTGCGCCGGGCGTACGGCGCGATCCGTGCCGCAGCCGCGACGACATCCTGTTCGCCCAAACCTGCAGCGTTCGCAGGCACCGGCCGGCCGTACTCGAACCGAGCGGGAGCGCGGCCGGCTTGGAGTGGGCCGGTACTGACGGGTCACGAGGTGATGATGGCCGGGCAGAAACGTTGAGCACCAGCGGTGGGTGATGAGTAGGCGTGCGCGGTTGGCAAGACGGCCGATGTGCACTGGTTGCTGATGGTGGATGATCTTGCAATGCTTCCCGCATGTCTTCCCTCCCGATGACCTTCGCCGATGACGTCATCCATGAGCCAGCCCGAGTCCAGTTCGAGGTGTTCCTCGATGAGCACCGCGCTCAGCTCAATGGCTGCTTGGACGGGCTGAGCGAGGAGCAGGTACGCCGATCGTTGGTGCCCTCCCGGACTACCTTGTTGGGCCTGGTGAAGCACGCAACCTTCGTCGAAAGGGTCTGGTGCGACGAAGCCGTCACTTGCCGGTCCCGCGCTGAGATCGGCATCCCTGCCACGCCAGACGAGTCCTACATCGTCGACGACGACGACACCGTCGCCACCATCCAGCGAGCCCATCGCGAAGCATGCGCATCATCACGGCGCGCGACCTCCTCGCTCGCCCTGGACGACACGCTGCACGGCAACCGGCGCGGCCCGCTACCGCTGCGCTGGGTGTACCTCCACATGCTGCGCGAGCTTGCCCAGCACTGCGGGCACGCAGACATACTTCGCGAGCAGCTACTCAACGAATAGCGCCGCGACGACCGCTGCGTACGCCTGCCCGCAAGCGGATCCTTGGGTTCTCGCGGTGATCGCAACACCGACAGATTGGGTGTTGTCTGTGGCTGAGTATTCGATCTTCATCCGTCCGGATCTGTTGCAGCAGTTCTGGCAGGGGCCGGCCACTTCGTCACCGCGGCGCCGGGATTCGCTGACCAACTCAACCGCTTCCTCAGCTCCTCGAGCTGACCGGACTCGCCGGGCCGCCGGCCTGGTGCGGTTGGTGATCCGCTTGCGAGAAGCTGGAGTCCTATCGCTCGCCATTTCAGTTTCTGTCACCTCGCCCCGGGGCTAGCTTGGCGGGCAATGGAACCTATGGACCTTGTGATTGAGCCTGAGCGCCCCGATGACTTCGACGCCATTAGCGACGTCGTGCGCCGCGCCTTCCACCACCACCAGTCGGTCGCAGGGATGGTCGAGCTCATCCGGGCATCCCCGCAGTACGTCCCCGAACTCGCGCTGGTTGCTCGGATCGGCTCGGTCGTGGTCGGTTTCGTCATGATCAGTCACGCGGACGTTGTCGAAGCGGACGGAAACCGTCACGATGTACTGACCCTCTCGCCGCTTGCCGTGGCTCCGGACCGTCAGCGGCAGGGCATCGGGTCGGCGCTCGTGCGCTCGGCGCTCGCGGCGGCGGATTCTTCCGGCGCCGGAGTCGTGTCGCTCGAAGGGAGCCCGGCCTACTACCGCCGCTTCGGGTTTCGGTTCGCCCCTGACTTCGAGATCATGATCGACTTGCCGGACTGGGCAGCGGCAGAAGCGGCGCAGTCCTACGACCCGCGGGTGCGCGGGATGCTGGAATACCCACCGGCGTTCGGAGCACTCGACTGAATCGCCCATTTGGTTCGACAGGCTGGGCGGTGCGACCGTCAGCCGACGAATCCGCGCCGGTCCAGGATCGTCTACCGGGATGGCAAGCAGAACCGAGGGTGGGACGCCACAGCCACCACTTCACCTGGGGCGACGCGGGGCCCCAGGCGGCAGCTGCCGGACTCATTGCGCGTCGAGGAAGTCGACCAGCAGGCGGTTGACCCTGTCCGCATGCTCGAAGTGCCCGCTGTGCGTGGCGCCGAGCACCTCGGCAAATCGCCCGTCGGGCATGGCCTGCGCCGCCTCGCGCCCCACGCGGGGCGGGAGGTAGAGGTCGTGCTCGAAAGCGATGACCAGGCACGGCACCCGGACCGCCGCCCACCCCGCGGGACGATCCTCGTCGAGCATCCACGACCACTCGGCGTGGAGCTGCCCCAGCCGACCGTCGGCCGATGCCCACGCCGCGGGCGCCTGCGTCAGCATCGCCAGCCAGCGGGAGACGGCCTCGTCGTCATCCTGCAGAGCGCCGAACCGCAGCGTCGCGGCGAGCATGTCAACGACATCATGGCTGTGCGGCACCGGCCCGGCCGCGAACAGCTCCCGCTCGGCGGTGAACTTCGCGCGAACGTAGGCGGTCGGGGCGCCCGCGCTGGCGATGAGCACGCAGCCGCGCACGCGCTCCGGATGCGTACGGCTGAGCTCCTCGGCGACGAAGCCGCCCAGCGACACCCCTACGACGAAGCACGGGGCGAT
>JBBRYN010000075.1:0-15191 GCA_038237645.1 Mycobacteriales bacterium | reverse complement strand
TCCTCGCTTCGCTCGATGCTCGCTCGCCTGAGTTGTCAGCTCGCTGCGCTCCTCGCTTCGCTCGATGCTCGCTCGCCCTAGCGCAGCCGCAGGCGCCTGTGCCGCTCGCGCACGCTCCGGCGGCCGAGCAGCAGAGCGGCGCCAAGCACGAGCACGGCGGCGACCAGGGCGGCGATTTCCAGGTCGCGGTCGGACCACCCGCTGCGATCCGTCCGGGTCACCTGCCGCGCCGGCCCGGCCCGCAGCGCGCGCTGCTCACCCGGCTTGGGCCGCGCCGGCTCCACCAGTTGACCGACCGGGCGCAGGCCCGCAGGCAGCGCAAAGGCCCAGTCGAGCAGTGCGGCGGCCTGCTGCCAATAGGTCCGGTCTGCCCGGACGAGGGTCACCAGATAGGTATGGCCTGCCCGGGTCGCCGCGCCCACGTAGGTGTGCCGCGCCGCGTCGGTGAAGCCGTCCTTGATGCCGATGGCCCCGGGGTAGCCGACCCGGAACAATCGGTTCTTGTTCTCGATGGCGAAGTGCTTGCCGCCGGCAGCCCCGAAGGTCGACCGGCGCATGCCGACGTAGTGGCGGAAGGCCGGCAGCCGCATGGTGGCCCGATTGATCAGCGCCAGGTCATAGGCCGAGATGCTCTGACCGGGCCCGTCCAGGCCGGACGGGGTGGCTGCGTGGGTGTCGAACGCCTGCAGCGCAGCCGCCTCGGCGTTCATCTCCTCGAGCGTGATGCCACGGCTGCCGTTTGTCCGCGCCAGGAGTTCGGCCGCGTCGTTGCCGGACACCATCAGCAGTGCCTGGAAGAGCTGCTCGACGGTGTAGCGGCCGCCCTTCACGATGCCGACCCGGGTGCCGTCGACGTTCGCGTCCTCCTGGCTGCCGACGACGACGGCCTTGGGATTGAGCTTGGGCAGCAACACCAACGCGGTCAGCGTCTTGAGCGTGGAGGCCGGCAGCGAGTGCAGGTGCGGGTTGCGGGCCGCGAACACCGCCCCGCTGTCGAGGTCGGCGACGACGAAGCCGGCCGCGGTGATACCGGGCGGCAGCGGTGGGCTGCCGGTTGGGCTGACGGTGCCCGTCGTGCCGAGGGCCGGGCCGCCGATGGGCGGCGCCGGCACCGCGGCTGCGCCGGGCATCCCGGCCAGCAGCATTCCGGCGAGCAGCAGGCTCGTCAGCGGCAGGCGGGCAGCGGGGGGAAAGCCGGGGGAGGCGAGCCGCAGAAAGGCAGGGTGCACGAAGGCAACGCTATCCAACTGTTCGGGGACCGGGACATCCACCACGGCCGTCCCGACGGACGTCCGAACCGGGCCGTCCGCCGGTGGATCGTCCCCGGGGAGCACGGGATGGGCGGCCCGGGAGCCCCGGTCACGAAAGCGTGTCGTCCTGCCGCCTGGCTGCGGGTGGCCCGACCGGAGTACTAGAGTCCGCCAGGTCCGCACTGCGCCAGGGCGGTGCACTGTTCGAAGGAGAGCCCGTGCGCCGACAGCGTGCAATGACGCTCGCGGCCGTCGTTGCCATCACGGCCCTGGCCAGCCTGGGGCTCGCCGGTTGTGGCAGGGGAACAACGAGCGGATCGGCCAAGACGGTCAAGGTCGGCTTGGCCTACGACATCGGCGGCCGTGGTGACAAGTCGTTCAACGACTCCGCCTATCGGGGGCTGCAGAAGGTCAAATCCGACCTGAAGCTGCGCATCAAGGAGCTCAGCGCCCAGCCGAGTGACACCGACTCCGACCGGGCCGAGCGGCTGCGCCTGCTCGCGAGCGCTGGCTACAACCCGGTCATCGCCGTCGGGTTCGCCTACGCGAAGGCGCTGTCGACGGTCGCGCCCAAGTTTCCCAAGACCCACTTCGGCATCATCGACGGTGCAAAGTCCGACGTATCGGCACCAAACGTGGCCAACCTGGTCTTCGCCGAGGAGCAGGGCTCGTTCCTGGTCGGCGCCGCGGCGGCCCTGAAGTCCAAGGCCAAGCACGTCGGCTACATCGGCGGCTGCCTCGTGCCGCTGCTGAAGAAGTTCCAGGCCGGCTACCAGGCCGGCGTCGCCGCCGTCGACAAGAGCATCAAGGTCGACGTGAAGTATCTGAGCACACCGCAGCAGAGTTGCCCCGGCTTCAACGATCCGGCGGCGGGCCAGGAGTCGGGCAAGGGGATGTACGACGGCGGCGCCGACGTCGTCTATGCCGCGGCCGGTGGTTCGGGCTCCGGGGTCTTCAAGGCGGCCAAGGCGGCCAATAAGTTGGCCATCGGCGTGGACTCCGACCAGTACCTCACCGCGGACCCCGGGGTGCGGGACGTGATCATCACCTCGATGCTCAAGCGGGTCGACGTGGCCGTGTTCACCTTCGTCAAGGACAGCGGCGAGGCCAAGTTCGTCGCGGGTGAGCAGCGCTTCGACCTGTCGAAGGACGGCGTCGGCTACGCCAGGTCCGGTGGCAAGGTCGACGACATCAAGTCGAAGCTCGACGGCTACAAGAAGCAGATCATCGACGGCAAGATCCAGGTGCCCTCGACGCCGGCCGGCTAGCCGGCAACCAGCGGTGACCTGATCGGGTGGGTCCGGGGAGCGGGTCAGATAGCTTTTCCCGGGCCCGTCAGCACTCCTGGGAGCGTGCACCATGCCCGACCCGACCGTACCGGCCGGCGTTGCCGACAGCGTTGCAGGCGACGTCGCGGTGGAACTCGTGGGCATCACCAAGCGATTCCCGGGTGTCGTCGCCAACTCCGACGTCAGTTTCCGGGTCCGCCGGGGTTCGGTGCACGCGGTGGTCGGCGAGAACGGTGCCGGCAAGTCCACCCTGATGAAAATCTTGTACGGCATGCAGAAGCCCGACGAGGGGGTGATCAGCCTCGGTGGCAAACCGCGGCACTTCTCGTCGCCGGCCGATGCCATCGCCGCCGGGATCGGGATGGTGCACCAGCACTTCATGCTGGCCGACAACTTCACCGTGCTGGAGAACGTCATCCTGGGCAGCGAGCCGACCCGGGCCGGGGTGCTGGACCTTGCCGCGGCCCGGCTGCGGATCGCGGAGATCTCGCGGGCCTACGGCCTGGGCGTGCGTCCGGACGACCTGGTCGAGAGCCTGGGTGTGGGTGACCGCCAGCGGGTGGAGATCGTCAAGGTGCTCTTCCGCGGCGCCCGCATCCTGATCCTCGACGAGCCGACCGCCGTGCTCGTGCCCCAGGAGGTCGACGAACTCTTCGCCAACCTGCGGCTGCTGCGCGAGGAGGGGCTGACCGTCATCTTCATCTCGCACAAGCTCGACGAGGTGCGCTCCGTCGCAGACGAGATCACGGTCATCCGCCGCGGCACGACGGTGGCCACCGTCAAGCCGGCCGACGTCACCTCCCGGCAGCTGGCCGAGCTCATGGTGGGTAGCGAGCTGCCATCGCCGGAGACCGCCGAGTCCACGGTGACCGATATCCCGATGCTCGTCGCGAAGGGCATAACGGTGCTCGACGCCGACGGCCGCAACGTGCTCGACAACGTGTCGTTCACGATTCACAAGGGCGAGGTGCTGGGCATCGCCGGGGTGGAGGGCAATGGTCAGGCTGAGCTGGTCGCGGCCATCATGGGCCTTCTGCCGCTGGCCGCCGGGCGGCTGCTGCTGCAGGACCAGGATGTCGGCGGGCTGTCGACCCGGCACCGCCGTGCGGCGGGGATCGCCTACATCCCCGAGGACCGGCACCGGCACGGCTTGCTGCTTGACGCGCCGTTGTGGGAAAACCGCATTCTCGGTCACCAGACGGAGCGGCCCAACGTCTCGGGGGTGCTGATCGACCGGGCCGGCGCCCGCCGGGACACCGAGCGGATCGTGCGCGACTACGACGTACGTACGCCGAGCGTCGACGTGATCGCCTCGGCCCTGTCCGGTGGCAACCAGCAGAAGCTCATCGTCGGCCGGGAGATGTCGGGCCGACCCAAGGTGTTGCTGGCCGCTCATCCGACGCGGGGCGTCGACGTCGGGGCGCAGGCCGCCATCTGGGACCAGCTGCGAGCCGCTCGGGCGGACGGGCTGGCGGTGCTGCTCGTCTCCGCCGACCTCGACGAGCTGATCGGGCTGTCCGACACCATCAAGGTGATCCTGCGCGGCCGGATCGTCGCCGACCTCGACCCCAGCGACACGACGCCCGAGGACCTGGGCTGTTCGATGACCGGGGCGGGAGGCCCGACATGAGGCGACGGGCGACCATCGAGCGACTCGTGCTGGCCCTGGTGGCACCGCTGCTCGCGGTCGCCTTCGCGGCCGCCCTGTCCTCGGTGATCTTGATCGTATCCGGTGCCTCGCCGGTCACCACCTTCAGCGAAATCGTCGGCTACGGCACCGAACCGACCAGCATCGTCGCGGTCCTCAACAAGTCCACGACCTACTACCTGTCCGCGCTGGCGGTAGCCATCGGCTTCCGGATGAACCTGTTCAACATCGGTGTTGACGGCCAATACCGATTCGGTGCTCTGGCCGCTGCCGTGGTCGGCGGGGCGGTGGCGCTGCCCGGGCCGCTCGAGATCCTGCTACTTGTCCTGGTCGCCATGTTGGTTGCGGCCATGTGGGCGGCCGTGGCCGGCCTCCTGAAGACCAAGCGGGGGGTGAGCGAGGTCATCTCCACGATCATGCTCAACGTCGTCGCGAGCGGGCTGATCGACTTCCTGGTGTCCACCAAGCACTTCGGCGTGCAGGCGAAGGGCAGCGAGCAGGTCACGACTCGCGCGCTGCCGGCCGGGGCGCACTTCCCGGGGATCCCCTACGCCGGCGACCACGTGTTCGGGTTCATCGTCGTCGCTGCGCTGGCCGGTGTCGGATACGGCTTCCTGCTCAACCGGACGCGGTTCGGCTTCGACCTGCGGGCCACCGGACGATCCGAGACTGCGGCAGTGGCCAGCGGGGTCGACGTCAAGCAGATGGTGCTGTCATCGATGGTGCTCTCCGGCGCGGTGGCCGGGCTGGTCGGCCTGCCCCTGCTGCTCGGGGAGACCAACAGTTTCAGCAGCAGCAACTTCAAGGCCGGCATCGGTTTCACGGGCATCGCCATCGCGCTGCTCGGCCGCAACCACCCGCTGGGCATCGCGTTCGGTGCCCTGCTGTGGTCCTTGCTGGAGAATTCCCGGAGCGACCTGGACATCCACGACGTGCCCGGTGAGATCGTCACGATCATGCAGGGCACGATCGTGCTGTCCGTCGTCGTCGCCTACGAGCTGGTCCGCCGGCTGGGCCGCATCCGCGAGCAACGTGCGGTCGCGGCGGAGCTGGCCGCCCCCCCTCCGACCGCGGCGGTCGGAACACCCGCATGACCGCCCTCGACACCGCGCCGGCCGGGGTGACCCCACCGACCCGGCGGTCACGGCTGGTCAGCCGCACATCGCCGGCCCGCCTGGCGGTGCTGGTCGCCGGTCTGATCGTCTGCCTGGCCGCGGTGCGCGCGATTACCCGCGCCGACGACCTCACCTCGAGCGGCACCGTCGGTGCCGCGCTGCGACTGGCGGTGCCGATCGGGTTGGCCGGCCTCGGCGGCCTGTGGGCCGAGCGGGCGGGGGTGGTCAACATCGGCCTCGAAGGCATGCTGATCCTGGGCACCTGGTTCGGCGCCTGGGCGGGATACTCCTTCGGCCCGTGGTGGGGTCTGCTCGCCGGGGTGGCGGGCGGGGCGCTAGGGGGGTTGCTGCATGCCTTGGCGACCGTGACCTTCGGGGTCGACCAGATCGTCTCCGGGGTGGCCATCAACATCCTGGCTGCCGGTGTCACCCGTTACCTGTCAACGCTGGTCTTCGAGGGTCACGGGGGAGGGGTCACCCAATCGCCGCGGGTTGCCGACATTGCCACGATCACGTTGCCCGGAGTCTCGCCCTGGCTGGTCTCCGTCGAGCGGCAGCACTGGTTCCTGCTCTCGGACGTGAGCGGCATACTCGGCGGTCTCGTTACGGAGGTGTCGCCGGTAACCGTCGTAGCGGTTGCGCTGGTCCCGATCAGCTACTTCGTCCTCTGGCGGACGGCCTTCGGCCTGCGGCTTCGGTCGTGTGGTGAGAACCCGGTCGCGGCCGAATCCCTCGGCGTCAACGTTTACCGGATGAAGTACCTCGCGGTGATGGTCTCGGGCGGCTTCGCCGGCCTCGGGGGCGCCTTCCTCGCCGAGGTTTTCGCCAACATCTACCGCGAGGGCCAGACCAACGGCCGCGGCTTCATCGGCCTGGCCGCGATGATCTTCGGTAACTGGCGGCCGGGCGGCCTGGCGGCAGGTGCGTCGCTGTTCGGGTTCACCGACGCGCTCAACCTGCGCAGCGGCGGCGAGTCGGTGCACGCGCTGCTGCTCCTACTGGCCCTCGGGGTCGGCGGGGTCAGCCTGTGGAACCTCACCCGCAGGCGGATCATCGCGGCAGTGATCGGCCTGGTCGTCACCGGTCTGACCCTCACGTGGTTCTTCGTCTCCGCCGTCGTGCCCGACGAGTTCGTCAGCTTCGCCCCGCACATCACCACGCTGCTCGTCCTGTCTCTTGCCTCCCAGCGGCTGCGGATGCCGGCGGCTGACGGCAAGCCCTACCGCCGGGGGCAGGCCGGGTGAGCCGCGCGCCCGATTGGGACGCCCTGCGGGCGGCGGCGCGCGAGGCGTCCCGCCGCGCCTACGCGCCCTACTCCCGCTTCCCGGTCGGGGTTGCCGCGCTCGTCGACGACGGCCGGGTCGTCGTCGGCTGCAACGTGGAGAACGCCAGCTACGGCCTCGGGCTGTGCGCCGAGTGCGGGCTGGTGTCCACCTTGCACGCGTCGGGCGGCGGCCGGCTGGTGGCGCTGGCCTGCGTCGGCCCCGACGGTGCCCCGCTCATGCCGTGCGGGCGGTGCCGCCAACTACTCTGGGAGCACGGCGGCGCCGGCCTGCTCGTCGACAGCGCCGGTGGCCCGCGCCCGATGATCGAGTTGCTGCCGGACGCCTTCGACGCAGGGGACCTCGCATGACGGCGCACGACACGGTCGAGATCATCCGTACCAAGCGCGACGGCGGCACGCTCTCCGATGACCAGATCGACTGGGTGGTCGCCGCCTACACCGACGGGCGGGTAGCCGAGGAGCAGATGGCCGCACTCTGCATGGCGATCCTGCTGCGCGGCATGTCGGCCGACGAGGTGTCCCGGTGGACCGGCGCGATGCTGGCCTCGGGGGAGCGGATGGACCTGTCCACGCTCGGCCGGCCGACCACGGACAAGCACTCGACCGGCGGCGTCGGCGACAAGATCACCCTGCCCCTGGCGCCACTGGTGGCTGCCTGTGGCGCGGCGGTGCCGCAGCTGTCGGGTCGCGGGTTGGGGCACACCGGTGGCACTCTCGACAAGCTCGAGTCGGTGCCCGGCTGGCGCGCCGACCTCACCCGGCAGGATTTCCTCCGCCAGCTTCAGCAGGTGGGTGCCGTGATCTGCGCGGCCGGTGTCGAGCTGGCGCCCGCCGACCGGAAGCTCTACGCGCTGCGTGATGTCACCGGCACGGTCGAGGCGATACCGCTGATCGCCAGCTCCATCATGAGCAAGAAGATCGCGGAGGGCTCCTCGGCGCTGGTCCTGGACGTCAAGGTCGGCTCCGGCGCGTTCATGAAGGAGGCGGGCTCGGCCCGTGAGCTGGCCTCGACCATGGTCGAGCTGGGCGAGGCCTACGGCGTCACCACCGTGGCTTTGCTCACCGACATGTCACAGCCGCTGGGCCGCACCGCGGGCAACGCACTCGAGGTCGCCGAGGCGGTCGATGTGCTGGCCGGTGGCGGCCCGCCCGACGTCGTCGCGCTCACCGTACGGTTGGCCCAGGAGATGCTCCGCGCGGTGGGAATCACCGACGCCGATCCGGCGGCGGCGCTGGGCGACGGCCGGGCGATGGACGTCTGGCGGCGGATGATCGCCGCCCAGGGCGGCGACCCGGATGCCCCGCTGCCGCGGGCGAGGGAGACGCACACCGTGCCCGCCCCAGCCTCCGGCGTGGTGCAGCACCTCGACGCCTTCGCCGTGGGAGTCGCCGCCTGGCGTCTCGGTGCCGGGCGGGCCCGCAGGGAGGATCCCGTCTCGGCGGGAGCCGGCGTGGTGCTGGCGGCCAAGGTCGGCGATCCGGTGACCGCGGGTGCGCCGCTGTTCACCCTGCATGCCGACTCCGCCGACCGGTTCGAGCGTGCACTGGAGGCCCTCGACGGCGCCTGTGCCATCGGGGCCGGCTCACCACCCACCCAGCCGCTCGTCATCGACCGCATCGGAGGCTGACCGTGCCCCAGCTCATCGACTCGCCACAGCGGATCCCGGTCCCCGGTGGCAAGGTGATCGAGGAGTACGTCGGGCGGGTGTCCACCGGCACCGACGGCGTCTCGGTGGCCCGGATGGTCTCTCCCGCCGACTGGTCCGAGCCGGCCCAGACGCCGGAGTTCGACGAGGTGACGGTGGTCCTGCGCGGCACGGTGCGGGTCGAGCACGCGGGCGGTCACCTGGACGTGTCCGCCGGCCAGGCGGTGCTGACCCGGGCCGGCGAGCGGGTGCGCTACAGCACGCCCGGTGATGGCGCGGAGTACGTCGCCGTGTGCCTGCCGGCCTTCGGCCCGGACCTGGCTCATCGGGACGAGTGGGCTCACCGCGATGAGTAGGTTGGCCGGATGAGAGCCGACGACATCCGCCGGGCGCCCAAGGTGCTGCTGCACGACCACCTCGACGGCGGTCTGCGCCCCGCCACCGTCATCGACCTGGCCCGGCAGGAGGGCTACCCCGACCTGCCCACCGAGGAGGTCGCCGACCTGACCCGGTGGTTCACCGAGTCGGCCGACTCCGGGTCGCTGGAGCGCTACCTCGAGACCTTCCGGCACACGGTGGGCGTCTTGCAGAGCACCGCGGCCCTCACCCGGGTGGCCGCCGAATGCGCCCAGGACCTGGCCGACGACGGGATCGTCTACGCGGAGGTGCGCTTCGCACCGGAACTGCACGTGGAGCGGGGGCTGACGCTGCATCAGGCTGTCGAGGCGGTGCTGGCCGGCTTCGCCGAGGGCTCGGCCGGCCGGGGCATCCGGGTCGGCCTGCTGCTGACCGCGATGCGGCACGCCGCCCGGTCGCTGGAGATCGCCGAGCTGGCGGTGGAATATCGCGACCGGGGTGTGGTCGGCTTCGACATCGCCGGCGCCGAGGCAGGCTACCCGCCCACCCGGCACCTCGACGCCTTCCAGTACATGCAGCGGGCCAACGGCCACTTCACCATCCACGCCGGGGAGGCATTCGGCCTGCCCTCGATCTGGGAGGCGCTGCAGTGGTGCGGCGCCGACCGGCTCGGCCACGGTGTGCGCATCGTCGACGACATCACCGTAAAGGACGACGGGACGGTGGAGCTCGGCGCGCTCGCGGCCTACGTCCGCGACAAGCGCATCCCGCTGGAGATGTGCCCGTCGTCCAACGTGCAGACCGGCGCTGCCCCGTCGATCGCGGAGCACCCGATCGGATTGTTGCGACAGCTGTTCTTCCGGGTGACGGTCAATACCGACAACCGGCTGATGAGTGGCACCTCGATGACCAACGAGATGGTCCAGTTGGTCGAGGCGTTCGACTACGGTTGGGCCGACCTCCAGTGGTTCACGATCAACGCGATGAAGTCCGCCTTCCTGCCCTTCGACCAGCGGCTGTCGCTCATCAACGACGTGATCAAGCCCGGCTACGCCGGTCTCGTCGTCGGCTGACGGTCCACCCTCGCAACGTGATCATGCACATCGGGTGGGCCTGGTCGGCGTCTCGGCCGGCAAACCTGCATGATCACCGTGGCGAGGCGGATGCCTGAGGTGGGTGGTGCGGCGGTGGCTGTGGGGCGGCGCAGGATCAGGCGGCGTGGGCCTGCGGGTGGGCGACCGAGTAGTGGTAGCCGAGGAAATCCTCCCGGGCGGCGTAGCCGAGATCGGCCTGATCGGTGAAGATCCCGTCGACGCCGGCGGTGAAGAGGTCATTCGCCTCGGCGAATACGTTGCCGAAGGCCACCGGGTCAGACCCCGAGCGATACCGCAACGGCAGGAACTGGTTTTCCGCCCGCACGGTGTAGGTCACGACCGCCAGGCCGGCCGTGTGCGCGTCGGCCACGAGCGGGGTGGGTTGCCCGGTGTTGCCGGTCGCGTCCCGCGGGAAGATCTGCGTCTTGTCCGGCCCGAGTACGTCGGCGTACGTGCTGATCTCCTTCAGCCCGGCCGGTGTCGTCATGTCCCCGTAGGTCTGCGGGTCGCCGCTGACGACGTGGTCGTACGGTCGAGCCGTCGGGTCGGCGAGGGTGAGCTGTAGCAGGTGTACGTGCAGCCGGAAGTGGCTGCCCAGCTCGCGCAGGTTGGCCTCTTCGAAGCTCTGGACGTAGACCCCGCTGGCCCGGCTGTCGAGGCCGTTGGCTCGCAGCGTGCGTACCAACGGCTCTTCGAGCGACAGCCCGAGCGAGTCGAAATACGTGGGGTGCTTGGTCTCCGGGGCAATGCCGATGTGCCGCCGGTGCACCCGGCTCTCCCGCTTGGCCAGGGCGATGACCTCCTGCAGGGTGGGGATGAGGTAGCGCCCGTTGAAGATGGTGTTTTCCTGACGGACGCCGGGCAGCCGCTCCACGGCCCGCAGCGTCCTGAGCTCGGCGAAGGTGAAGTCCTCGCTGAACCATCCGGTGTGCGACTCGCCGTCGATGGTCTTCGTCGTGCGGCGGGCGGCGAACTCAGGATGATCGGCGACATCGGTCGTCGACGTGATGTCGTTCTCGTGCCGGGCGACCAGGACGTGATCCTTTGTGGACACCAGGTCCGGCTCGATCACGTCGGCGCCCATCCGTACGGCCAGGTCGTAGCCGGCCAGCGTGTGCTCGGGCCGGTAGCCCGGTGCCCCGCGATGACCGAAGATCAGTGGTGCGGCGGCATGGCCACCGGGGGTGGCCGCGGTCACCGTGGGCGAGGAGCCGACCAGGCGTGCGCCGGTGGTCGCGCCGAGAATCACCGACAGCGTAGCCAGCACCGTCAGCAGGATCGTGACCGGCCGGGCTTGCATGCGTCGGGCGAGCGCTCGCGGCATGGGACATCCCTTCGTGGTGTGGTTGTCACCGCAGCAGATGAGGTGGGCGGCCGGGCCACGAGAGGGCCACAAGCGGGCGACGGCTCGGCGACCAGCCGGCGAACGACGGCGCGGTCAGGCCGCCAGGCAGCGGTGCCCCGGGTCAGTCGCGGAACTCGACGGCCGGGGTGAGCCGGCCGATCACGCTGCGCCAGCCGATCGCCAGGCCGTCGCCGCCGCGCTTCCTGAGCCGCCGGCGGGCCAGGAAACCGCCGTCGCGCAGGTCGTCGTCCAGCGCGTCCAGCGGGGTGCCGGGAGCCAGGGCGGTCAGCACCTCGGTCAGCTCCGCGTACTTCGCCACGTCCCGTGCGGCCTCGCCGGCGAGCACGAGCAACTCGTAGTCCCAGGAGTCCGGCCCGGCCCGCAGCATCTCGACGACCATGTCGAGGTGGTAGATGCCCATTTCGTCCGGCGTGACGTCGAGCTCCGGCGCTGCGGTGACCTCCGCCCAGTCGGGCAGGTCGGCCAGGTCGTGCGGCTGGTCGCCGTGCAGGAAGGTGACCATGCCTTCGGTCGTGTGGAAGGCGTAGACCACCTTGTCGTGGCCCAGGAACACCGGCTCGGGTCCGTCCTCGCCCTCACGGTAGTGCCGCAGGGTGAAGCCGGCGTCGTTGGGCAGGTACAGCTGCACCGGCTCGACGTCGACGCCCAGCAGCAGAGTTGGCGAGGTCAAGGTCAGACTCCCATCGGATGCCACACGGTCTTGGTCTCCAGGTAGGCCGACATCCGGCGCAGTCCCGGCTCGGCTGCCCAGTCCGGCTCGTCGCCCAGCGGTGCCCGGACGACCCGCTTGACGTTGTCGGCCGCCCGGCGTTCGAGATCGGTGTGCATGTCGCTGCCGGCCTCCACCCCGCCGAGGTCGATCGCGTTGACGTCCATGTGCGCGGCCAGCCAGGGGCCGAGCTCGGCGGCCGACCCGGTCAGGATGTTGACCACGCCGGCCGGCAGGTCGCTGGTGGCCAGCACCTCGGCCAGGGTCACCGCGGGCAGCGGCCGATCCTCGGCGGCAACGACGACTGCCGTCGAGCCGCCGACGATGACCGGCGCCACCACGCTCACCAGGCCGAGCAGCGACGAGCGCTGCGGGGCGAGTACGGCGACCACGCCGGTCGGCTCGGGCACCGAGAAGTTGAAGTACGGCCCGGCGACGGCATTGGCGCTGCCGAGGACCTGGGCGATCTTGTCGGCCCAACCGGCGTACCAGACCCACCGGTCGATGCTGCGCGCCACCTGCTCGTCGGCCCGCTCGGCCGGGAGCCCTTCGCCGGCGGCCACCTCCGCGGCGAACTGTGACCGCCGGCCTTCGAGCAGCTCGGCGACCCGGTAGAGGATCTGTCCCCGGTTGTAGGCCGCCGCAGCTGTCCACTTCGGAAAGGCGGCGCGAGCCGCTACAACGGCGTCGCGGGCGTCCTTGCGGGATGCCTGTGCCGCGTTGGCCAGGAAGCGGCCCTCGGCGTCGGTGACGGCATAGGACCGGCCGGACTCCGAGCGGGGGAATCTCCCGCCGATGTAGAGCTTGTAGGTCTTGTGTATGTCGAGGCGCTCAGACATCCAGATACGCCTCCAAGCCCTGCCGGCCACCCTCCCGGCCGAAGCCGGACTCCTTGAACCCGCCGAACGGGCTGGCCGGGTCGAACCGGTTGAAGGTGTTGGCCCACACCACGCCGGCCCGCAGTCGCTGCGCCATCCACAGGATCCGCGACCCCTTGTCGGTCCACACTCCGGCGGACAGGCCGTACGGCGTGTTGTTGGCCTTCGCGACCGCCTCGTCAGGGGTACGGAAGGTGAGCACCGACAACACCGGGCCGAAGATCTCCTCGCGGGCGATCCGGTGCGCCTGCGAAACGCCGGTGAACAGCGTCGGGGGAAACCAGTATCCGTGCTCGGGCAGCTCGCAGGGCGGCGACCAGCGCTGCGCCCCCTCGGCATCACCGACGTCGGACAGCTCCCGGATCTTGGCCAGCTGGGCAGCGGAGTTGATCGCGCCGATGTCGGTGTTCTTGTCGAGCGGATCACCCAGGCGCAGCGTGGCCAGCCGCAGTTTGAGCTTGTCGAGCAATTCCTCCGCGATCGACTCCTGCACCAGCAACCGCGAGCCGGCGCAGCAGACGTGGCCCTGGTTGAAGAAGATGCCGTTGACGATCCCCTCGACCGCCTGGTCGACCGGGGCGTCGTCGAAGACGATGTTGGCGGCCTTGCCGCCGAGCTCCAGGGTCAGCTTCTTGCCGGTGCCGGCCAACGCCCGGGCGATCTCCTTGCCCACCTCGGTCGAGCCGGTGAAGGCCACCTTGTGGACTCCGGGGTGAGTCACGACGGCGCGGCCGGTGTCGCCGGCGCCGGGCAGCACGTTGACCACCCCGGCGGGCAGGCCGGCCTGCTGGCAGATCTCGGCCAGCACGAGCGCCGTCAACGGCGTCGTCTCGGCGGGCTTGAGGACGCAGGTGTTGCCGGTTGCCAGGGCCGGTGCCAGCTTCCACGCGGCCATCAGCAGCGGGAAGTTCCACGGGATGACCTGACCGGCCACCCCCAGCGGCCGCGGGTCGGGGCCGACGCCGGCGTAGGCGAGCTTGTCGGCCCACCCGGCGTAGTAGAAGAAGTGCGCCGCGACGAGCGGGATGTCGACGTCGCGGGATTCGCGGATCGGCTTGCCGTTGTCGAGCGACTCGAGCACGGCGAGTTCGCGGGCTCGCTCCTGGACCATACGGGCGATCCGGAACAGGTACTTGCCCCGCTCGGCCGGCGGCATCGGCCCCCAGACCCGCTGCTGTGCCCTGCCGGCCACGGCGACCGCGCGGTCCACGTCGGCCGGGCCGGCCTCGGCGACCTCGGCCAGCACCTCCTCGGTCGCCGGATTGACGGTCTTGAACGACCCGCTCTGGCTGTCGCCGAACTCGCCGCCGACGAACATCCCGTACGAGGTCCGCAGCCGCGCGACGGAGCGTGACTCAGGTGCAGGGGCGTAGTCCCAGGTGCTCATCCCTCAGTCCAGCGTGAAGTAGTCGGGACCGGAGTAGGCACCGGTGCGCTGGGTCGCGCGCTGCATGAGCAGGTCGTTGAGCAGGCTGGAGGCGCCGAGGCGGAACCTGTCGGGGGTCAGCCACTGCTCGCCGGCGACCTCGTTGACGAGGACGAGATAGCGCACCGCATCCTTGGCCGAGCGGATGCCGCCGGCCAGCTTCACCCCGCGTACGTCGCCGGTCGTGGCCGCGAAGTCGCGCACCGCCTGCAGCATCACCAGGGCCACCGGCGGCGTGGCGGCCGGCGACACCTTGCCGGTGGAGGTCTTGATGAAGTCGGCACCGGCCAGCAGGGCCAGCCACGATGCCCGCCGTACATTGTCCAGAGTGGACAGCTCGCCGGTCTCGAGGATGACCTTGAGGTGGGCGGCGTCGCCGCAGGCCTGCTTGACCGCGACGATCTCGGCGTAGACCGCCAGCAGCCGGCCGGACAGGAACGCGCCGCGGTCGATCACCATGTCGATCTCGTCGGCCCCGGCCGCGATCGCCTCCGCGACGTCGACCAGTTTGGTAGCCAGCGCCGCCCGGCCGGAGGGAAACGCGGTGGCCACCGATGCCGTGTGCACACCTGAGCCGCGCAGTGCCTCGACCGAGACGGCGACCAGGTCGGGATAGACGCAGACGGCCGCCACCGACGGCGTCGTGGGGTCGCCGGGATCGGGCCGGCGGGCCTTGGCGCACAGCGCGCGCACCTTGCCCGGGGTGTCCTGCCCCTCCAACGTCGTGAGGTCGATCATCCGGATCGCCTGTTCGAGCGCCCACACCTTGGCGCCCTTCTTGATGCTGCGGGTGAACAGCGCTGCCGCCCGCCCCTCGGCACCGACCTGGTCGACGCCGGGCAGTCCGCAGAGGAATCGGCGCAGCGAGGACTCGGAGGACGCGACGTCGCCCAGTGCGCCGGCCCCGCCGTCGACGCGAGCCGCCGCCGGAGGCCGCACCGCGGGAGGGGCGCTCACGGTGTGCACTCTACCCGCGGCCCTAGGCTCACGGCATGGTGCGTCCTGCAAGCTGTCCCAGGCCAGCAGGTGTGAGTCCTGTCCGGGTAGGCATCGGAGCGCCCGGTAGCAGGCCCCGGTTCGTTGGAGAGATCTGGCGGGCTGAGCGGGGTGTCAAGAGCCTCTTTGGAG
>JBBRYN010000074.1:0-15588 GCA_038237645.1 Mycobacteriales bacterium | reverse complement strand
GAGCGAGCATCGAGCGCAGCGAGGAGCGCAGCGAGATGACGGCCTAGTCGAGCGAGCATCGAGCGCAGCGAGGAGCGCAGCGAGATGACGGCCTAGTCGAGCGAGCATCGAGCGCAGCGAGGAGCGCAGCGAGATGACGGCTTAGTCGCCGCCGGCCACGATGCGGCTCTCCTGAGTGAGAGATCCAGGCCTCATCGGTGCCTCTGGGACCGCCCTGACGAGGCCTGGATCCATGAGCGGCGCCGAGGGCCCATCGACCGGCGGCTTTGGTTGATCGCTTTGACTCACGCAGTCAGCCGTGTTCCTATCTCCCCACAACTTCATCATCGAGCGCCTCGTGTGGGGGAAGCCGGTCGAGCCGGCACTGACCCGCAGCCGTGAGCCTGACCCAGATTGCCAGGCGAGTCGGAATGCCCGCACAGGCGCACGGCTCCACGTCAACCGCCGAGGAATGCGGGCGGAGTCCGGGTGCTCCACCGCGCGGTCGACCCGCGCGAACGGGCTCCAGGCGCACCCGCAGGAATGGAACTCTCTTGCCGCGCCTGCGCCGCTCCGCCGCCACCGTCCCCCTCAGGGTTGTCATCCGCGTCCCCTTCGCGGCTGCGGCCTGTGTCGGGGTTTGCCTCGCCGTCCTGTTCGGCAGCGTGGTTCCGGCCGGCGCCGCTGCGGCTCCGCCGACCGCCGACCCGGCGAGAGCCGCGGCCGGCTGGCTGACCCGGCAGTTCACCGGCGGCAGCCACCTGGAGTCGTGCTTCGGCGGCCAATGCTTCCCGGACTACGGGCTCACCGCGGATGCGGTGTTCGCCCTGGCGTCGGCGAAGGTCTCCGGGCCGACGATCGGCCGGGCCACCGCCTGGCTGGCGGCCAACGCCGTGGCCTACATCGGCGCATCCGACGGCACCGGGCCCTATGCCGGCTCCTACGCCAAGCTCGCGCTGGTGGCCGAGGTGACCGGGCGGGACCCGGCCGCCTTCGGGGGTGTCGACCTGGTCGCCGGCCTGCGGGCGCTGCAGTGTCCGCACGCGGGCTGCGCGGCAGGTGACGCGGGCGCCTTCAGGAACACGCTGCCCGACGGCGGTTTCGCGAACGATGTCACGCAGTCCCTGGCGGTCCTGGCGCTGTCCCGGTCCACCCGACCCGCCGACCGTGCGGCCGTGCCCGCCGGTGCGGCCTTCCTGGTCCGGCAGCAGTGTGCCCCCGCCAGCGGATTCCCGACGTTCTTCCGCACCACTGGCACCTGTGCGCCGGACGTCGACGCGACCGCCTTCGCCGTGCAGGCCCTGCTCGTCCGCGGTCCGCGGCCGGCCGGCGCGATCGGCTGGCTGGCGGCGCAGCGCCAGCCCGGCGGCGGGTTCATCGGCAACGGTGTCGCCAACGCCAACAGCACCGGCCTGGCAATCCAGGCACTCACCGCCGCGGGTCGTGACACCACGGCGGCAACAGCGTTCCTCCGCAAGCTGCAGCTGGGCTGCACGACGGCGGTGGGCGACCGCGGTGCCATCAGCTACGACGGCCCCGCCGCCTTCAAGACCGCGACCGCGGTGCGGGCGACCCCGCAGGGAATCCTCGGCTTCACCAAGGTGCCGCTGGCCGAGGTGACCGCGGCGGGGGCGGCGGCGACCGCACCGGTGCTCGCCTGCGCCGCGCCGCCCACGCCGGACCCGGTGCCCACACCGTCCGCGGTCGTGATCGGCCGCCGGGTCACCCGTGGCGCTGAGCTCGCCGCGACCGGCGCGAACGTGCTGCCCCTGCTCGGCGGCGCGGCCCTGTGCCTGCTGCTCGGCTTGGGCCTGCTCACGCTCGGCCGCCGGCGGCGTACCACCCGATGAACCCGCGCCCCCGTCGCATCGCGGCGAGCACCGGCGCCGTGGCGGCCGGCCTGCTCCTGCTGGCTCCCCTCCTGATGGCTCCGGTCCCGGCGCAGGCGACGGCTAGCAACTGTGTAGCCGTCGTCGTCGACTCCGGCAGCAGCGCCAGCGGCCGCTGCATGACCTGGCGCAGCGGCCTGACCGGCGCCGGCGCGCTGTCCGGCACCAGGCACAGCTACCGCTTCTCCAGCACCGGACTGATCTGCTCCATCGACGGATTCCCGGCGAACTGCCACGTCGACAGCACCCACTACTGGTCCTACTGGCACCGGGCACCGGGCAGCAGTAGCTGGACCTACAGCAGCGAGGGCGCTGGCACCTACAACCCGCGGCGGGGCGAGACGGATGGCTGGGCCTACCAGAACGGCAGTTCGCGCAAGCCGCGCAGCATCTCCTTCAGCACCATCTGCCCGGCACCCAGGACGCCGCCCAACCCGCCGGCGAAGCCGCCGCCCGCGAGGCCACCGGTGCCGGCCGGGCCGGCCGCTCCACCGAGCCCGGCAATTGCACCCGGCGGGGGCGCCGCGACGAGACCGGTCGCCCCACCCGCAGCGGCAGCCGGATCGGGCCGCTCGCCCAGCGCGTCGGCAAGCCCGCCCGGCGGCCGGTCCGCCGAGGGCGCGCCTGCATCCGGGGGTGCGGCCGCGCAGCGGCGGGCTTTGCACGACCCTGCGCCGGCCGGGGCGCCGGTCGGGCCGATCGTCGCGACGGGGGTGGGCCTGCTCGCGGCGGCCGGACTGGGCACCGCCGCCTGGCGGCGCACCCGGCGGACCGGCTAGCCGGATGCGTCCGGTCCCCAGGCACCTGCATCCGGGTGCCTGGTGGCTGTGGGCGGTGGGATTGGCGACGGCAGCGAGCCGGACCACCAACCCGGTGCTGCTGTTGCTGATCGCGGCCACTGCCGGGTACGTGGTCGCGGCGCGGCGTACCAATGCGCCGTCGTCCCGGGCCTACGTCGTCTTCCTGCGACTCGGCCTGGTGGTGATCGTCGTCCGGGTGGTGCTGGCGAGCCTGTTCGGTGCGCCGCTGCCCGGCCACACGCTCGTGGCCCTGCCGCGGGTCGCGCTGCCGGACTGGGCTCCCGGGGTGCGCATCGGCGGGCCGATCACCCTCGAGGGCATCCTCGCTGCCGGATACGGTGGCCTGCGGCTTGCGGTGATGCTGTGCTGCATCGGGGCGGCCAACGCGCTGGCCAGCCCGTCCCGGTTGCTCCGCTGTGTGCCGGGCGCGCTCTACGAGGCCGGGGTGGCCGTCGTGGTGGCGATGACCTTCGCCCCGCAGCTGATCGCCACCGTGTCCCGGGTGCGCGCCGCCCGCCGGTTACGCGGTCGGCCCAACCGTGGCCTCCGGGGTATCCGCGGCATCGCCGTGCCGGTACTCGAAGGCGCACTCGAGCGCTCGCTCGAGCTTGCGGCATCGATGGACTCCCGCGGGTACGGCCGCTCCGGGGGGCTGCCCGCCGCGACCAGGCGGCTGACCGCCGCGGTCACCCTGTCCGGGCTGGTCGGCCTGGCGGCCGGGGCGTACGGACTGCTCGACAGCGGCTCACCCGCGGTGCTGGGCCTGCCGGCCATGGCCCTGGGCACGCTGCTCGCGGTGACCGGGCTGGCGCTCGGCAGCCGCCGTACCCTGCGCAGCCGATACCGCCCCGACCGCTGGTTGCCACCCGAGTGGCTGGTCGTCGGCTGCGGGCTGGCGGTCGCGATCGCGTTCGTCGCGCTAGGCCAGACGACTGCCCTGCAGCCACCGGTTTCGCCGCTGCAGGTCCCCGGCCTGCCGCTGGCGGCCGCCGTCGGCCTGCTCGCCGCCCTGCTCCCGTCGTGGCTGTCGCCGGCCGTGCCCGGCATGACCCGATGATCGACTTCGACCGGGTGACGTTCAGCTATCCCGGCGCGAGCGAGCCGACCCTGCGTGAGGTTTCTTTGCACGTTCCAGCAGGCGAGCTCTGCGTCGTGGTCGGCCGGACCGGCACCGGCAAGTCGACTCTGCTGTGCGCCGTCAACGGGCTGGTCCCGCACTTCACCGGCGGGGCACTGGCCGGTCGGGTGTGCGTCGCCGGTCGGGACACCCGCACCCACCCGCCGCGTGAACTTGCCGACGTGGTCGGCCTGGTCGGTCAGAATCCCGCGGCCGGCTTCGTCACCGACGTGGTCGAGGACGAGCTGGCCTACGCCATGGAATCCCTGGGCGTGCCGGCAGCGACGATGCGCCGCCGCGTCGAGGACACCCTCGACCTGCTGGGGCTGGTCGCCCTGCGCGACCGTCCATTGGGGACGCTGTCGGCTGGCCAGCAACAACGGGTCGCCATCGGGTCCGTGCTCACTGCGCATCCGGCGATCCTCGTCCTCGACGAACCGACCTCGGCACTTGATCCGCCGGCCGCCGAGGAGGTGCTCGCCGCACTGCAGCGCCTCGTCCACGACCTCGGCATGACAGTGCTGCTGGCCGAGCACCGGCTCGAGCGCGTCGTGCAGTATGCCGACCGCATCGTGCACGTGCCGGGCGGCGGCGCTCTGCTCGAAGTCGGCCGCCCGGCGCAGATGATGGCGTCGTCGCCGGTCTATCCCCCGTTGGTGGGACTGGGCCGGCTGGCCGGCTGGGATCCACTGCCGCTGTCGGTCCGCGACGCCCGGCGAGCCGCCGGCTCGTTGCTCGGGCGACTGGCCGCCCACTCGCCCGCCGGCCCGCCCGCAACGGCGGCGGCGGCGGGCGACCGGTTGGCGGACGTGCGCGGGCTCTCGGTCACCTACGGCCCGGTCATCGCGCTGCGGTCGGTCGACCTGAGGCTGCGTCGTGGCCAGATCGTCGCCCTGATGGGCCGCAACGGGTCGGGCAAGTCCACTGTGCTGTCCTGCCTCGTCGGCCTGCTCAAACCGGCCGCCGGGACGGTGCTGGTCGATGGCCGCGCGCCGTACGGCCGGCCGGGCCGAGACGTCCTGCGCACGGTCGGGTTGGTACCGCAGGAGCCGGACGACCTGCTCTACGCGGACTCCGTGGCCGCCGAGTGCGCGCAGGCCGACAGCGATGCCGGCGCTCCCGCCGGGACCTCCGGGGCGATCTTCCGGCGGCTGGTGCCGGGCGTCGCCGACGGGGGGCATCCGCGCGACCTGTCCGAGGGCCAACGGCTGTGCCTCGCGCTGGCCGTGATTCTCAGCGCGGCTCCCCCACTCGTGCTACTCGACGAGCCCACCCGCGGACTGGACTACCCGGCCAAGGCCAGGCTCGTCGACATCCTGCGCGAGCTTGCCGCCGACGGTCACGCGGTCCTGCTGGCGACGCACGACGTCGAGATGGTGGCCGAGGTGGCACATCGCACCGTAGTCCTGGCTGACGGCGAGGTCGTCGCCGACGGTCCCACCGTCGACGTGGTCACCCAGTCGCCGGGGTTCGCCCCTCAGGTCGCCAAGGTGCTCGCCCCGCAGCGCTGGCTCACCGTCGGCGACGTGGCCGCGGCGCTGGCCGGATGACCATCGTGCCTGCGGGCGCCCAGGCGATCAGGCTGCACCCCCGATCGGCGGTGGCCCTTGCATTGGCCGGGCTGGTCGGGTTGCTCGCCTTCGGTTGGCCGTTGCTCGTGCGGCCGGATTCCTTCGTGGCGCATTCGGCCGACGCGCCCTGGCTGTTCCTGCTGCTCCTCGTTCTGGTGCTCGGCGTGGTGCTGGCGGAGATTGCCGAAGGCGGGATGGATGCCAAGGCGATCGCGCTGCTGGGCGTGCTCGCCGCGATCGGCGCCGCCCTTCGACCACTCGGCGCGGGGGCCGCCGGGTTGGAGCCGGTCTGGTTCCTCTTCGTGCTCGCCGGGCGGGTGCTGGGCCGCGGGTTCGGCTTCTCTCTCGGCGCCCTCACGTTGTTCGCCTCGGCGCTGCTGACCGCCGGGGTCGGGCCCTGGCTGCCCTTTCAGATGTTCGCCGCTGCCTGGGTCGGACTGGGGGCGGGCTGCCTGCCGCCGCGGGTGCGCGGGCGCTGGGAGGTCGCCATGCTCGCTGCCTACGGTGCCGTCGCGTCGCTGGCTTATGGTGTGCTGCTCAACCTGTCCTTCTGGCCCTTCACGGTCACGGGTACGGGCGCGCCGTCGACACTGGCCTTCCAGCCGGGGGCACCGCTGGCGGACAACCTCGGCCGGTTCGTGGCCTTTCACCTGACCAGCTCACTGGGCTTCGACCTGCCTCGGGCGGTCTTCACCGCCGCGCTGATCGTCCTCACCGCCCGCCCGGTGCTGCTCGCCCTGCGCCGTGCGGCGCGCCGCGCGGCCTTCGAGTCCCGGGCGGAATTCGCGCCGACGGGACGCTAATCTCGGGCACACCATGCCGAGATCCCTCGACGACGCCGTGCCGGACCCGGATCCGGCGGCTGCCCGCGCAGCGCGGTTGCGGATCGAGTCCCTCGGAAAGCCGGCCCGCTCATTCGGTCGGCTCGAGGCCCTGTCGGTGTGGGCCGCCGCCGTGCAGGGCCGCTGCCCGCCGCAGCCGTTCGAGCGCGTGCGGGTGGTGGTGTTCGCCGGCGACCACGGAATCCGGGCGGCCGGCGTGTCCGCCTGCCCGCCCGGATTCACCGCCGAGACGGTCCTTGCCTGCCTGGCCGGCAGCGCTGCGGTGTCCGTGCTCTCGCGGGCCACGGGCGCTTCGCTGCGTGTGGTCGACATGGCGGTCGACGCCGACACCCCACCGGAGGTGTCGGCGTACAAGGTCCGCCGCGGGAGCGGCCGGATCGACCGCGAGGACGCCTTGACGGCCGCGCAGGCCCGGCAGGCCTTCGACGCCGGCACCCGGATCGCCGACGAGGAGGTCGACGGTGGCGCGGACCTGCTGATCGCGGGCGACGTGGGGGCGGGCAATTCGACGCCGGCCGCGACACTGGTCGCCGCGGTGACCGGCACCGAACCTGTTCACGTCATCGGCCGGGGCAGCGGCATCGACGACGACGCCTGGATGCGCAAGCTGTCGGCTATCCGCGACGCGCGCCGGCGGGTGAGAGACCGCAGCGGGCCGCTGGCCCTGCTGCAGGCCGTCGGGGGTGCCGACATCGCCGCGATGACCGGTTTCCTCGCCCAGGCGGCGAGCCGGCGGACCCCTGTCCTGCTCGATGGGCTGGTCCCTGTCACGGCGGGCCTGGTGGCATGTGAGCTGATCCCGGGCGCCGCGCAATGGTGGCTGGCGACGCAGGAATCGCCGGAGCCCGCCCACCCGATCGCGTTGGCCCGGCTCGGCCTCGACCCGGTGCTCGACCTCGGCCTGCGGCACGGCGAGGGTACGGGATCAGTTGTCGCGCTGGGCGTGCTGGACGCGGCTGTCCGCCTGCTGGCCGAACTGCCAGCCGGTCCGTAACTTGCCATGCGGCGCCACCGGCAGTGGGTCAGCGCACCGATGGCCGGACGAACGGCGGCTTGACGACGCGCATGCGCGATGCCCGACCCCGGATGTCGACCGAGACCTCGGTGCCCTCCGCCACGCCGGCTGCCGTGCTCAGCAGTGCCAGACCGATACCGATCCGCCTGGTCGGGGAGAACGTGCCGCTGGTGACCTCACCCAGGTCGTCCCCGGCAATCGACAGCACTCGCATGTGCGGCCGGGGGATGCCGCGATCGACCGCCTGCAGGCCCCACGACAGCCGGACCGGGCCCGTCTCCTTCTCGCCGGCCAGGGCGTCGAGCCCCCAGAACCGCGGCTTGCGCCAGCCGACCGCCCAACCGCAGCGCGCCTGGACCGGGGTGATGTCGAGCGACAGATCGTTGCCGTGCAGCGGATAGCCCATCTCGGTACGCAGGGTGTCGCGGGCGCCCAGGCCACACGCGCGAACACCAAACTCCGCGCCCTCGGACAGCAGCGCGTCCCACACCGCGCCGGCCTGATCCCAGCCGGGCAACAGCTCGTAGCCGTGCTCACCGGTGTATCCGGTCCGGCAGACCACCACCTCCTGGCCGCGCCAGGACGCCGTCGTGAAGCTCATGTACTCACCCGGAACGGCCATCCCGAGGCGGTCGAGCAGGTCGGCCGAGCGCGGGCCCTGCACGGCGATCACCCCGTAGTCGTCGTGCCGGTCACGGACGTCCACGCCGTCGGGAGCCTCGGCGGACAGCCGGCGCACCACCTCCGCCGCGTTTGCGGCGTTGGGCACGAGGAACACGTCGTCGGCGTCGTGCAGGTAGGCGATCAGGTCGTCCACGACCCCGCCGCTCGGGTCGTCGCAACACATCGTGTATTGCGCCTGGCCGGCCGAGATCCGGCCGAGGTCGTTGGTCAGCGTGCGGTTGACGAAGTCCGCGGCACCCGGGCCGTGCACGGTGGCCTTGCCGAGGTGTGACACGTCGAAGACCCCGATCGCTGCCCGCACGGCGGCGTGCTCCTTGATGACCCCGCCGCCGGCGTAGTCGATCGGCATCTCCCAGCCGCCGAAGTCGGCCAGCTTGGCTCCGAGGGCCCGGTGGCGGGCGTCAAGCGGCGATCGCCGTAGCTCGGTCATCGACTGCGACCGTACCGCCCGTAGCATGCGGTCATGCCACCAACGCTTGCCCTGATCAACGCGTCTGCCAAGTCCAGGACCGCCACGTCCGCGCTGGTCATCGGGCTCGCCGAGGGCAAGGACGGGCCGATCCTGGCCAACGGCGCGGACGATCTGGATGCGGAGATGGACGGCCGGCTGCTGCCCGCGCTCGTGGCTCTCGGCGCCACCGGCAAGGAGGCCGAGGTGACCAAGCTGGCGACGCTGGGCACCGCGGCCGTTCCCGTCGTCGTGGCCGTCGGTCTCGGCGAGACGGGCAAGGACGGCAGGTACGCCGCCGAGTCGGTGCGCCGGGCGGCCGGCGCGGCGGTACGCGCGATGGCCGGCAACCCCGCCCTCGCCACCACTCTCGGCCTAGTCAACGGTGACGACGACGAAACCGTCCGTGCCGCCGGAGAAGGGGCACTGCTCGGCGCCTACGACTTCAGCCGCTACCGGACACAGCCGGAGCAGGGGCGCAAGGCGCCGGTCGCGGCGATCACCCTCGTGGTCGGCAACGCCCGCGACCGCGCGGCGAAGGCGGCCGTCGGCCGCACCACCGCCGTCGCCCAGGCGGTCGGCATCGCCCGCGACCTCGTGAACACCCCGCCCAACCACCTGACGCCCGCGGACCTCGCCAAGGCTGCCCGCGTCGCCGCCAAGGCCGCCGGTGTCCGGTTCGAGGCGCTCGACGACAAGGCGCTCACCAGCGGCGGCTTCGGCGGCATCCTGGCCGTGGGCAGGGGATCGGCCAATCCGCCGCGGCTGGTGCACCTGTCCTACCGCGGCGCCAAGAGCCGGACATCGATCGGACTGGTCGGCAAGGGGATCACGTTCGACTCCGGTGGTATCTCGATCAAACCGCTCACCGGTATGAACGCGATGAAGTCCGACATGGCAGGCGCCGCCGCCGTGGTGGCCGCCGTGTGCGCGGCGGCAGACCTGGGGCTGGCGCTCGACATCGACGCGTGGGTGCCGATGGCGGAGAACATGCCGGGCGGCAATGCCTACCGCCCCGGCGATGTCGTGACGATGTACGGCGGCCGCAGCGTGGAGGTGCTCAACACCGACGCCGAGGGCCGGATGATCCTGGCCGACGCCCTGGTCAGGGCGGCCGAGGACAACCCCGACTACCTGGTGGAGACCTCCACCCTGACCGGCGCCCAGGTCGTCGCCCTGGGCCACCGGGTGTCGGCCGTGATGGGCGACGAGGCACTGTGTGGGCGGGTCGAGGCGGCCGGCCGGCGCACCGGGGAGCCGATGTGGATGATGCCACTGCCCGAGGACGTCCGGCGCGGCATGGATTCCCCCATCGCCGACATCTCGCAGATCAACGCCACCTGGGACAAGGGCGCCCCCATGCTGGTGGGGGGAACCTTCCTCGCCGAGTTCGTCCCGGAGGGGCTGCCGTTCGTGCACATCGACATCGCCGGGCCATCTTACAACGCCGCCCCCCACGGCTACACCCCCAAGGGCGGCACCGGCGTCCCTGTTCGCACCCTGGTGGAGCTGATGGAGGATCTCGCGGCAAACGGGTGAAACCGCTCAGATGGGCTCGCGGTGGCAGCCCGGCAGGCCGAGAGGAGTGGGATCAGCGGAAGAGTCTTGCTGACCCAATGGCGGTCTCATGTTTCCCTCGCCGTCGACAGCCATCGTCCTGGCCGCCCGGGCGCGACTCCTGGCGATCGTGGCGGTAGCCGCTGCTGCCGGCGCGGCCGTGACCGTGAGCGCCGTGGCCAGCACCGGCCACCAGACCCTTGTCGCCGGGGTCGGCGTCGCATCCGCCTCGGCGACGCCGTCGGAGTCCCCCGACGCCGCGGAATCAGCCGACCCGTCCGAGTCCCCGGATTCCGGCAAACCGTCTCCATCCACGCTGCCGACCTGTCCCGCCGACGTGGGTAGTCACGGCGCGTATGTCTCCTCGGTGGCGCGCGACCACAGCCTTGCCGGGCGCGAGCACGGGGCATCCGTCTCGGCCGCTGCGCGCAGTGCCTGCGGGAAAAGGGCAGAGCACACACACCCGGCGAGGCATGTGCGTCCCACGAATCTGCACCCCGCCGAGCACCAGCAGTCGACCAAGCACGAGCACTCGGCAGAGTCGCACCCGCACTCCGGGCACGGCAGCTAAGGAGTCGACCCCTCGCTCCCGGTTGCCCCGGCCTGCTCGGCGGCCTTGCGGCGGGCGGTCCACTCACGCATCCGGCGCGGGTAGCCCGTGGCGGCGACGTCATAAACCGGAATCCCCACCGAGTTGCCGAACTCTCTGGCCGCCTGCTGGCTGGGCACCCGGCGCCGGGTCCATTCACCATCGGCGGCGACGAGGGCCATCGTCATCTCGGTGACCGCTGTGCGCGGTTCGACATAGCCCTCGACGCCCCGGCGGCTGCGGGCGAACGCCTCCAGGTGCTCGCGGTCGGCAGAAGTTGCGCCGCGCAGGGTGCCGGTGGAGTTGCTCCGCCGGCGGAACAGTCGCACCTTCGCACCTCGTCTCCGCGCCGCTCGTCAATCGGATACCTGCACAGTGTGCAGGTCGCCATCGCAGGCAGCACCGCACACGTGGCAACGTCGTCCAGTGTCCCAGGTTCCCCAGCTGACAGCCCGAAGGACGGCCCGGTCCCGCCCTGGCGTTACGGCCGCACCACAGGCAATGAAAGGATGCGGCGGACAACAAGGTGCCGCCACTCAGGAGACCTCGTGATGCAGCCGCAAACCGTCGATCTTGTCGTGCTCGGCGGTGGTAGTGGTGGGTACGCCTGCGCGTTGCGCGCGGCAGAGTTGGGCAAGTCGGTCGTCCTCGTGGAGAAGACCAAGGTCGGCGGCACGTGCCTGCACATGGGATGCATCCCGACCAAGGCATTGCTGCACGCCGCTGAGGTCGCCGACCTCACCCGCGACAGCGGGCAGTTCGGCGTACGGGCCAGCTTCGAGGGCATCGACATGGCCCAGGTCAATTCGTACAAGGACGGTGTCGTCAACCGCCTGTACAAGGGTCTGCAGGGCCTGATCAAGAGCCGTGGCATCACCGTGGTGGAGGCCGCCGGCAGGCTCGTGTCGCCGACCGCCGTGGAGGCCGGTGGGCGGCGCTTCGAGGCGGGACATATCGTCCTCGCCACCGGGTCGGAGCCGAGATCACTGCCCGGGCTGGAGCTCGACGGGCGTCAGGTGATCACCAGCGACGAGGCACTTCGCCTCGACCGGGTGCCTCGCTCGGCGGTGATCCTCGGCGGTGGCGTGATCGGTGTGGAGTTCGCCAGCGTGTGGCGATCCTTCGGAGCCGAGGTCACCATCGTCGAAGCCCTCCCCCACCTCCTTCCGCTCGAGGACGAGAACAGCTCCAAGCTGCTGGAGCGGGCCTTCCGGCGCCGTGGGATCGGCTACGAACTCGGCACCCGGTTCAGCGGTGTCGAGCGGGCGGAAAACCGCGTCCGGGTCAGCCTCGAGTCGGGCAAGCAGATCGACGCCGAGCTCCTGCTCGTGGCCGTCGGGCGCGGCCCGGTCTCCGCGGGACTGGGATACGAAGACGCCGGTGTGGTGATGGATCGCGGTTTCGTGCAGACCAACGACGTCTGCCAGACCAGCGTGCCCAGTATCTCCGCCGTCGGCGACCTCCTGCCCACCCTGCAACTGGCGCATGTCGGATTCGCCGAGGGCATCCTGGTGGCCGAGCGCCTCGCCGGCCTGCGGGTCGTCCCCATCAACTACGACGGCGTCCCGCGCATCACCTATTCCGAGCCCGAGGTCGCCTCGGTGGGGGTGACCGAGAAGCAGGCGAAGCAGCGCTACGGTGACGACAAGGTCACCACACTCGTCTACGACCTGGGCGGCAACGGCAAGAGCCAGATCCTGAAGACGGCGGGAGCGGTCAAGCTGGTCGCCGAAAAGGACGGTCCGGTGCTGGGCGTCCATATGGTCGGCAGCCGGGTGGGCGAACTGCTGGCCGAGGCCCAGCTGATCTGCAACTGGGAGGCGTTGCCCGGCGAGGTGGCGCAGCTGATCCATCCGCATCCCACCCAGTCCGAGGCGCTCGGCGAAGCGCACCTCGCGCTCGCCGGCAAGCCGCTGCACGCGCACACCTGAAGCCCCGACGAACAACGACGAACAACGACGAACAACGAGGAGTCGCCCGCCATGTCGGTCTCCGTCACCATGCCACGCCTCGGCGAGAGCGTCTCCGAAGGCACGGTCACCCGCTGGCTCAAGAACGAAGGTGACCGCGTCGAAGCCGACGAGCCGCTGCTCGAGGTGTCCACCGACAAGGTGGACACCGAGATCCCGGCTCCGGCATCAGGGGTGCTCTCTTCGATCAAGGTCGGCGAAGACGAGACCGTCGAGGTCGGCGCCGAACTCGCCACGATCGACGACGGCAGGGGCGGTCGGCCGACCAGCAGCGATGGCGGGCAGGACCGGCCGGCCGACGCCCGACCCCGGCCCGAGCCGGCCCTCGATCAGGCGCCGCCGCAGCGGTCCGAGCCGGCGCCTTCCCCGCAGGAGCAGCCCGCCACCCGGCGTCAGGCACCCGCCCGACCCGCGCCGGCCGCCCAGGCCGCAGAGGCTCCTCACCCGGGCCCGGCCGGCCGGCAACCTCAAGCCGCCAACGGCCGGGCCGACACCGGTCACGGCCAGCAGCAGGCCGAGCCAGCCGACCAGGAGTCGGTGGCCGATGCCGATGGCGACTCCGCCGACCAAGGGGCCTACGTCACGCCGCTGGTGCGCAAGCTCGCCGCTGAGCACGGCGTGGACCTCGCGGCGCTCGGCGGCACCGGTGTCGGAGGCCGCATTCGCAAGCAGGACGTCCTCGAGGCAGCAAGGGCCGCAGAGGCCGCCAGTGCCGCTGCCAAGGCTGTCTCTGATACGTCTGCCGCGGGGTCGGAAGCTGGTGGCGGCCGGGCACAGCCACCCATCGCACAGCCGGCCGCCTCCGCGGCGGCCCAGGCGCAGCGCGGCCGTACCGTCAAGATGTCGCGGCTCCGGACCGTCATCGCCGGGCGCATGGTCGAGTCGCTACAGGTCAGCGCACAGCTGACCACGGTGGTGGAAGCCGACGTGACGGCCATCGCCCGGCTGCGGGAGCGGGCGAAGGACACCTTCGCGGCTCGGGAGGGCGTCCGGCTCAGCTTCCTGCCGTTCTTCGCCTTGGCCACCGTCGAAGCACTCAAGTCGCATCCCGATCTCAACGCATCCATCGACGCCGAGCAGGGGACGATCACCTACCACGACGCCGAACACCTCGGCATCGCCGTGGACACCGACCGGGGACTGCTCGCCCCGGTGATCCACGAGGCCGGTGACCTCAACCTGGCGGGCTTGGCCCGCAAGATCGGCGACCTGGCCGAGCGCACCCGCGCAGGCAAGGTGAGCCCCGATGAGTTGAGTGGCGGCACCTTCACCCTCACCAACACCGGCAGTCGTGGCGCGCTGTTCGACACGCCTATCATCAACCAGCCCCAGGTAGGCATCCTGGGTACGGGCTCGGTGGTCAAGCGAGCCGTCGTCGTCGACGACCCGGGCCTCGGTGAGATCGTGACCGTGCGCTCGATGGTCTACCTCGCGCTGACCTACGATCACCGGCTGGTCGACGGCGCGGATGCCGCGCGCTTCCTCGGCACGATCCGCGAGCGCCTCCAGGCCGGCCGGTTCGAGGCGGCGCTCGGCCTGTAGGGCTCAGCCGGCGAAGAGCGCCATCAGCACGTCATCGACATCGGCGCCGTGCAGGTGGAATTCCGCCGCGAGCACGCCCTCGACCGCGAATCCGACCGACCCGTAGAGCCGCTGGGCGGCCTCGTTGGTGCTCAGCACGCGCAGGGTCACCTTGCGAGCGCCGCGGTGGCGGGCCAGGTCGACGGCGGCGTGGACCAGCACCCGCCCGACCCCCGATCCTCGCGCCGCCGGGTCCACCGCCAGGCCCTGCACCTGCTGCACGTGACTGTTGCTCTCGAGCGGGGTCGGCCGGCCGAGTCTGATCCAGCCGATCACCGTGCCACCGTCGTCGGCCACCAGGACCCCCTCGGGTGAATGGCCCTCCCGGAAGAAGGCCATGCCCGGCTCAGGAAACGGCGTCACGTCGGCCTCCGGCGACCAGCAGCGGCGGTCCAAGGCGGCCAGCAGGGCGTCGTCGGTCACCCGCGCGGGTCGAACCAGCACACTCATGCCACCCAGCCTGCCGCATCGGCGGGGCGCGAGGACGGACGGGGTGCGAGGACGGAGTGCGCCGGGCCGGATGCGCGAGAATAGATCGGTGCAGTCCAGTCACCCGCTATCCATCGCCGTCACCGGCGCCGCCGGTCTGCTCGGCTCGGCGCTCGTTCCCATGTTGCGTGCCGATGGGCACGCCGTGCTGCGTTGCGTCCGTCGACCAGCCACAGCCGACGACGAGCTGACTTGGGATCCGGCCGCTCGCGGGCTCGATCCCGCGGCCCAGGCGAAGGTGGACGCGGTCATCCACCTGGCCGGTGTCGGCATCGGCGATCGGCGATGGACGCCCGCCTACAAGGCGAAGATCCGCGACAGCAGGGTCGACGGCACGTTGACGGTGAGCACGGCGATGGCCGCCGCCGCGCCACGGCCAAGGGTGCTGCTGTCGATGTCGGGGTCCGGGTATTACGGCATCACCGGCGACCGCGCCGTCGACGAGTCCGCACCGGCCGGCAGCGGATTCCTGGCGGAGGTATGCCAGGCCTGGGAAGAAGCGACCGCCCCGGCCCAGGCGGCAGGTGTCCGCGTCGTCCGGATGAGGACCGGCCCGGTGCTCGCCGGTCAGGGAGGCATCCTCGGCCGGATGCTGCCGCTGGCGAGGCTCGGTCTGCTCAGCCCGCTGGGCAGCGGAGGGCAATACGTCTCCTGGATCTCGCTGACCGACTATCTGGACGCGGTGGTCTTCCTGCTCGGCGCCGACGTCGCCGGGCCGGTGAACGTCAATGGGCCGCACCCGGTGACCATGACTGAGCTCACCAGCACGCTCCTTGCGGTGCTGGGCCGCCCACGGCTGCTCCCCCGGGTGCCCGCCTTCGCCCTGCGTGCCGCGCTGGGAGAATTCGCCGACGAGGGTGTGCTGCGCGGGCAGCGGGTCCTCCCGAGAGTGCTCGAATCCGCCGGTCACCGCTTCGCCCATCCCACGGTCGACAGCGCCCTGCGATGGGCGACGACGCGGCCGGGCTAATTTGGGCTCTCCCGGCATCGATGTGGGTCGGATCGGCGCTTGAGGGCAGCTAACGGCCCTGCTGCGTAAGGCGATGGGGTGGCGTGT
>JBBRYN010000073.1:0-15589 GCA_038237645.1 Mycobacteriales bacterium | reverse complement strand
CGGTGGGGCCGACGGCGGTGCGGACGCGGGTGCGGCGGCGGATCCCGACGGTGGGGCCGACGGCGGTGCGGACGCGGGTGCGGCGGCGGATCCCGACGGTGGGGCCGACGGCGGTGCGGACGCGGGTGCCGGCGGCGTCGCCTGACCGAGGGCGCGACCAGGGCCGAGTGCCGGGCCGGCAGTGACCGCCCGGCACTGCGGCGCTGTGCGGGCGATCCCGACCGGTTCGCCGGCCGGCACTGGGGCCGGCAACCGCTGCTGACCAAGGCGGCCGGCGGCGCCTCCTTCGCCGATCTGTTCAGCCTGGACTCGGTGGACGAGCTTGTCTCGCGCCGCGGCCTGCGTACGCCGTTCATCCGGGTCGTCAGGGACGGAGCACCGGTCGACCGGGCGCGCTACACCCGTTCCGGCGGAGCCGGTGCCGAGATCGGCGACCAGGTCGCCGCCGACCTGCTGCTGAAGTTGATCCTCGACGGCTCGACGGTGGTGCTCCAAGGGTTGCATCGGGTGTGGCCGCCGCTGATCTCCTTCGCCGACACCCTGGCCGCCGAGCTGGGCCACCCGGTGCAGGTCAACGCCTACATCACCCCGCCGCAGTCGCGGGGCTTCGACCCGCACTACGACGTGCACGACGTGTTCGTGCTGCAGATCGCCGGGCGCAAGCGGTGGCTGGTGCACGAGCCGGTGGTCCCGCTGCCCCTGCGCAGCCAACCCTGGCGGGCATCGAGCGCCGGCGGCCCCGACGTCGGACCGGCCACAGCCGGCCCGCCCACCATCGACTCCGTCCTCTCGCCGGGGGACGCGATGTACCTCCCCCGCGGATACCTGCACTCCGCGGCAGCCCTCGGCGACGTGTCGGCACACCTCACCGTCGGCGTGCCGGCCATCACCCGCTATGCCCTCGTCGAGGCGCTGTGCGCGCTGGCGGCCGACGACCCGGTCCTGCGGGAGTCCCTGCCGATAGGCGTCGACCTGGCCGACTCCGGCGCGCTCGCCGCCGACCTGGCGGTGACGGTGCAGGCGCTCGTCAGCCGGCTGGCCGGCGCGACGCCGGCCGACCTCGTCGAGCACGTCCGGTCCGAGGTCTGGTCGGCCACCCGGGCTGCGCCGCTCGCTCCGCTCGCGCAGGCGGCGGCCATCGCCGCCCTGGACGCGCACACCGTCGTACGCCGGCGCGAGCACCTGCGGCACCGGCTGCACCGCATCGGTGACCGGGTGGTGGTCGACCTCCCCGACCGGACGATCACGCTGCCGGCGGCCACCGGTGCGGCCCTGGCGCTGCTGCTGGCCGGGGGGCCGATCACCGTCGCCGATCTGCCGGGCCTGGATCCGGACGAGCGGCTGGTCCTCGTCCGCCGGTTGCTGCGCGAGGCCGTCCTCGTACCCGTCCGATGAGCGCGATGTCCGGCGCCGATCGCTGCGCGCCCGCGGCGCAGCGGCGTGGTGACGACATCGCGGCGACGGCCGCGCCGGTAGTCAGGTGGCTGCTGGTGGAACAGCCCGGGCGCTGGGGGCGCGACGCGCTGGTCCAGTCGCTGATCGACCCGGTCGTCGGCCGCCGGCTGGCTGCTGCGGCGGCCGAGCGCGGGGTCCGGATCGTGCTCATCCGCCGGCCTGGCCGCACGGCATCGGGCCCGGTCCGGCGATGGGCCTACGTCGACTCCCGCATCGGGCGGGAGTCGATCCGCTGGGGCAGCTACACCGACCACGCCGCCCTGCTCGACGGGCCGCTCGATGGGACGGCCGGGGAGCCGGCTGACCGGCCGGTCTACCTCGTCTGCGCGCACGGCCGGCACGACGCCTGCTGCGCGATCCGGGGCCGGCCGGTAGCGGCGGCACTGCGCGCCCTGCGGCCGGGCCAGGCATGGGAGTGCTCGCACATCGGCGGCGACCGCTTCGCGGCCAACGTCGTGGTGTTGCCCGAGTCGCTGTACTACGGCCGGGTCGACCTGGACACGGCTCGCGACATCGTGTCGGCCTACGAGGCGGGCGAGGTCTTCCGGCCCCTCCTGCGCGGGCGAGCGGGCCTCCCGGCGCCCGTGCAGGCCGCCCAGCAGCATGCCCGGGCGGTGCTCGACGAGCGGCGGATCGACTCGCTCGCGCCGGTCGAGGTGACACGTGTGGCGTCGGCCACCTGGCGGGTGTCGCTGGCCCACGGCGAGGAGTCGGTGACCGTGACGGTGCAGGCCGAGGCCGGGCCGCCGCAGTTGCTGACCTGCTCCGCCGTTCGGGCGGAGTCGGTCCGGACCTTTCGCACTTGGTGACGCGTCACCTGATGACCCGTTACCGTCACGGCGACATGAGCGATCAACCTATGACCGGCAGCGGCGGCTCGCCGCCCGTCCGCCGGGTGCTGGGGTCGGCGCCGGCTTCGGTGGTCCGGGCCGTGCGGCTGATGTACGTGCGGGCCGGGGTGGGGATCGTCGGCCTGCTGGTCCTGCTCGCGACGAAGGACAGCCTGCGACGGCAGATCCAGCACCGGCACCCCACCCTGTCCGGGACCCGGCTCGCCGCGGCGACGAACGCCGGGGTGCTCGTCGGGTTGGTGACCGGCAGCCTGTTCATCCTGATCTACGTCGCGCTGGCGGTGCTCGTCCGCCGGGGCGAGCAGTGGGCCCGGACGGTGGCGCTGGCGCTGGCCGGCCTCGGCGCCCTGGTCGCCCTGGTGTCCCTGGCCCAACCGAAGGCGGTGCCGACCCGTGCCGTCACCCTGCTGGGGGCCTTCGTCGATGTGGCGATCATCTGGTTCCTGACCCGGCGGGCCACCGGCGAGTTCTTCCACCCCGGCGACCCTGACGGTCGCTGACGGCTACTTGTCGATGTCGCCGACCACGAAGAACATCGAGCCGAGGATGGCCACCAGGTCGGGCAGCAGGCAGCCGGGCAACAGCGAGGCCAGAGCCTGCACGTTGCCGTAGGACGCCGACCGCAGCTTCAGCCGCCACGGCGTCTTCTCGCCGCGCGAGACCAGGTAATAGCCGTTGAGGCCCAGCGGGTTTTCCGTCCAGGCGTAGGTATGACCCTCGGGTGCCTTGACGACCTTCGGCAGCCGCACGCCGATCGGCCCGCTCACCGAGCCGAGCCGGTCGAGGCAGGCGTCGGCCAGGTCGAGGCTGACGTACACCTGGTCGAGCAGGCAGGAGAAGCGCGCATGGCAGTCACCCGCGGTGGCCGTCACGACCCGCAGGACGCCGCCCAACTCGCCGTAGGCGAGGTACGGCTCGTCGCGGCGCAGGTCGAAGTCGACGCCCGAGGCCCGCGCCACCGGCCCGCTCACCCCGTAGGCCTGGACCGCCTCCGGCGACAGCGCCCCGACGCCCACCGTCCGGGCGCGGAAGATCTCGTTGTCGCGGATCAGGCCGTCCAGTGCCGGCATCCGGCTGCGCACGTCCGCCACCGCCTGCCGGACCCGACCGGTCCAGCCGGCCGGCACGTCCTCCTTCAGCCCGCCCACCCGGTTGAACATGAAGTGCATCCGGCCGCCGGTCGCCTCCTCCATCACCGCCTGGACGGTCTCCCGCTCGCGGAACGCGTAGAAGACCGGCGTGATCGCTCCTATTTCGAGCGGGTAGGAGCCGAGGAACATCAGGTGGTTGAGCACCCGGTTGAGCTCGGCCATCAACGTGCGCAGCCACACCGCCCGGGACGGCACCTCGAGCCCGAGCATCCGCTCGACGGCCAGCGCCACACCGAGTTCGTTGGAGAACGCCGACAGCCAGTCGTGCCGGTTGGCCAGCACGAGAATCTGGCGGTAGTCGCGTACCTCGAACAACTTCTCGGCGCCGCGGTGCATGTAGCCGACGATCGGCTCGGCATGCACCACCCGCTCGCCGTCGAGGGTCAGCCGCAGCCGGAGCACTCCGTGGGTGGACGGATGCTGCGGTCCGATGTTGAGCACCATGTCGGTGGTCTCGAACTCGGCGGCGCCCGACCCGACGCCGACCGTGATCTCACTCGCCGCCACGGGTGCCACCTTAACCGCCCCAAGCCGTCGCCGGCGGCCACCGAACGTGTCCCCACCGTTCGCCCAGATCAGCCGTTAGAGTGTTGGGCTCAACGCGCTTACACAGTGAGGGGGACAGATGGGGAGTGCGAGCACACCGGCGCCTGCGTTGCCGCAGTTGCACAACCCGTTCAAGGCCCACCTCCAGTCGTGCCTGACCCGCGCCATCGGTGTCGACAGGTCCGTGGCGACCGCACTGAAGACGGTGCAGGGCCTCATGACGGCCGGGGCCTGGAAGGCCTCGTCGGCGACGGCGTTCGCCACCGACGCCACGGGCCACCAGACTGCCGCCAAGGGCGGCTCCGGTGGCTGTGTCAGTGAGATCCGGGCGGCGATCGCAGGGGAGCCGGACACCGTGCCGTCCGGTTCGTGGCAACTGCGTTACCAGATGATCCGCCGACTCAACTAGCTCGTACGGGAGAGCCTTCTGTGGCCACGGTGCAGGTCAATGTCGACCTGATGAACAAGCTCGTGACGGAGATGGTCTCCGTACGGAAAAATCTCGGCCAGGACGCCGGCATCCTGCGCGGCATCATGGATTCCGCGATGCTCTCCCAGGACCACCCGCCGGCGGTGGCCAGGGTCGCCACCTGGTGCGACACCCAGATCCCGAGCCTGCGCCGCCGGGCGGCCCTGGCCGTCAAGGCGGCCGAGGCATTGCCGGGGCCGTTGAAGCCGGGCACGGTCGTCCCGGTCGACGAGAGCCTGATCAGCACCAAGTCGCCGGGCCAGGCCAAGGCCGACGCCGATGCGGCCGCCGCTGCCCTGAAGAAAAATCTCGACGCTCTCAGCGGCAATGCCAACGCCGAGCTCGATGACGCGATCATCAAGGCGCTGCAGGCCGGCCAGGACGACCCCTACTTCGCCGCCGAGCTGGCCCGCCAGCTGCCCCCGAAGTACCTCGCCGGTCTGGCCGGTCTGCTGCGGGGTCAGCGGGATTCCTTCGAGACTCGGCAGGGTGTGGCCGACTTCGAGCAGGCCCGGGCCGATCTCCTGCGCAGCCAGCAGGCCCTCGTCAACGCCCTGGGCGCCAACCTCGGGCTGGCCAGCCGTCAGGTCGGCGACCTGGCGCTCCCGCCGACCTATGTGCAGCAGTGGAAGGACCAGTTACTCATCCGGCCCGGTGCCTTCACCCTGTCGATGCTGATGCAGCACGGCAACTTCGGCGGGTCGTTCGTCCCGGACATGGCCAAGGCCATCTACGACACCGAGCGCAAGGCTCAGAAGAATTTCATGTGGGCCGGCCTGGCCGGCGACGAACCCCACACGGCACTCCCGCTGCTGGATCCCTGGGGCAAGCACGACGCCTACGACCCGCTGGCCACCGTACTCAACGAGCTCGGGCGCAATCCCACCGGTGCCCAGCAGTTCCTCACCAAGGATCGGCTCGACTACCTGATCCAGCACCGGTGGTGGCCCGCCGACCACGCCAACGGGTTCGGCAATGCTGTGGAGGCCGCGACCACGTACTTCCGGGGGCACGACGCGCTGGGCAAGCGGTCCGCGGAGATCGCCGGGCAGGTCGTCGCCGACTTCGGCCAGGTCAACAAGTCGGACCTGCTGGAGTCGAACGACCCGGAGCACCGGTTTGCCGCCCGCCTCGGCGGCCCGATGGCGGGCATGCGGGACAGCATGGGCAGGATGCTGGCGTCCTACATCTCCGACGTGGACAGGTCCCTGGCTGGGACGAACCAGGATCCGCGTCACGACGGGCCATGGGCGCATCTCCCGGTGAACACCGGCGATCCCTACGGCGCCGATTTCGGCGCCGCTTCCCTCATCTTCGTCCTGCACCACACGATGGGTGACGACGGGGCCTACCGGAGCCTCGTCGCTGCTCAGACGGCGCAGATGCAGGTCGACGTCAACCGTGCGGCGACCGCGGCGACCGGGAGCGTGGAGCATCGGCTCGGGGAGGTGCGCTCCGCGGCCGAGCATGCCGCCACCGCTTTCGGTTTCCTGGTCCAGGCGCGGTCGACCGCGCTGGGTGAGGATGCGTCCGCTCGGGACGCGCGCAATGTGGCCCTGATCGACCTGGCCAGAAACGGTTTCGGTCTGATCCCGATCCCCAACCCGCTGGCCGCCGGTGTCACCGGCATCGTCGTCGACGGGATCGCCGGCGCTCTGCAGACCGATCACCTCTCCGACGCCCAGCACCAGGCGGCCGACCAGGTCAGCGCCGTGCGGATCCTGCTCAACGACACGGTGGCAACGGCGATGACCAACCACGGCATGTACTACCCCGACCAGAGTCCGCAGTCCTGGCTGGCAGATCCGCGTCGCTCGGCGCAGATCCGGCAGCATCCATTCCTCCGGAACGGCCGGCTGCTGACGCCGGCCGAGTTCGCGCACGACCCGGCGGCGGCCGACGCCTATTCCGAGTGGCTGTTCGATCCGCATGGCGGGGGTGCCGCTGTGGGGTCAGTTGTGGGCGAGACGCAGGACAAGTTCAACACGGCGAGCGACTACTCGAAGTCCACGATGAATCGCGAGAAGTGATCGCCGGATCGGGCCGCTGGCCGCTGCTCTTCACCTGCGTGCTGGCCCTGGGCCTGTTGACGGGCTGCGAGCATCACTCAGCCCCGATCGTGCCGATTCGTGCTGGTGGCCCGCCGTACTTCTGTAATTCCCTGCCTGCCTCGGCGGTGCACGCGGTGCTCGGCAAGGGGCCGCTGCGGGTGAGCACAGGACACGGCGCTGAGTTTCCGTTGCACACGGGTTCGTTCTGCTCCATCTTCGCCAAGCACAGTTATCTCGCGGTGGACGACTGGACCGGGCCTGCTGCCCGGTCCGAATGGAAGCTGCAAAACATCGGCCAGGAGGGCTCGGACACTCGGCCGCTGCCCGCCGGTCTGGGTCGGGGCGGAGTGCAGGTCAACGGGGTGGCCTACACGCTGTTGCCGACCAAACCCGATGAGATCTTCTTCCGGGTGATCGTGTCCCTCGGGCGGGACGCCCCGAGGCGCGACATCGCCAACGATGCCTCGGCCCTGCTACGGATCATCGTCAAGCGCTGCGGCACGGCGCAGGGCTGTCCCCGGTAGTGGTCCGCAGTCACTGAGCGGAGCCGGATGACAACTAGGCTCGGTGGCCGTGGACGTGTCCGCGTTCGACCCGGGCGACCCGGGCTTCATTGCGGACCCCTACGCGGTTTTCGACGAGCTGCGCCGGGTCGGCCGGCCGCTGTGGCACGACCGCCTGGGGATGTGGCTGGCCTTCCGCCACGCCGACGCCGACGCCGTGCTCCGTCAACGGCGGGCCGGGCGGGTGTTCCGCGACCGGGAGCCGCTGGCGGAGTTCGCCACCTTCAACCGGCTGCACCACGACTCGATCCTGGACTCCGAGCCGCCGCAGCACACCCGCCTGCGCCGGCCGGTCCAGCAGGCATTCGCCCGCGGCCACGTCGAGCGGCTCCGCCGCCCGGTACAGCGGATCGCCGACGCGCTGCTCGACCGGATCGCCGGGAGCCGGGAGTGCGACCTGCTGGCCGACTTCGCCGCACCGCTGCCCGTCGAGGTCATCGCCGAACTGCTCGGCGTGCCCACTGCTGACCGGCACCTGCTCCGCCCATGGTCCAACGCCATCGTCAAGATGTACGAGTACGACCGGCCGCAGGCCTTGGAAGCCGCGGCGCGCCGGGCCTGCGACGAGTTCGACGCCTACCTGCGATGGCTGGCGGCCCGGCGCCGGGCCGAGCCCTGTGACGACCTCGTCAGCGGGCTCGTCATCGGCGACGGCTTCGCCGAGGGCCTCTCCGAGGACGAGCTCGTGGCCAACTGCGTCCTGCTGCTCGACGCCGGCCACGAGGCCTCGGTCAACACGCTGGGCAACGGCCTGCTCGGATTGTTCCGGCACCCCGACCAGCTGTCCCGGCTGAGGTCCGGGGTCGCCACCCTGCTGCCGACAGCCGTCGAGGAGCTGATCCGCTACGACTCGCCGCTGCAACTCTTCGAGCGGACCGCGTACGAAGATGTCGAGATCGGCGGCATCACCGTCCACGCCGGACAGAAGGTCGCCGCCCTGCTCGGGTCGGCCAACCGGGATCCGGCCGTGTTCGCCGACCCGGCCCGGCCCGATGTCGGCCGCGATCCCAACCCGCACCTGGGGTTCGGCGCGGGCATCCACTTCTGCCTGGGCGCGCCGCTGGCCCGCCTGGAGCTCGCGGTGGCGCTGCCGACGCTGCTGCGAAGGCTGCCGCACCTCGAGCTGGCCGAGGAACCCGAATACCAGCCCAACTTCGTCATCCGCGGGCTGCGCTCCCTCCGAGTGCGTTGCGAGGCAGCCGGGCTTTCACGCTGAAGTGTGGAAACATTTACAGGCTATGGCGTGGAAAAGTTTCCACACCAGCAGGGATGGTACGGCGATGCCGACCGCGTGCACCAGCCAGCCGAAGCCGCCCAGCCCGGCCGGGTCGGTCAGCTCGGCCGCCTCGCCGGCCGCCTGCAGGGCGCGGAGGTAGGCCGGCGGATCGCTGCTCGCCAGCTCGCGTGCCGGGCGCCGGCCGCTCACCCCGAGCGCCCGGAGGGCGGTTCGCTGGGCCAGCAGCACGTTGTCACCGGGCACGGCCGACGCGCACGCGTCGAGTGCCACGTGGGCCGTGATGTCGCACCGGCCGTCGGGCACCGGCTGGACCTGCCGCCCGCCGCGGTAGCCGGTCAGCGTGCCGCCTGCGGGCCGCGCGCCCCGGCTGTGCGCATAGTCGATCGCGACGGCCAGGCTGCGGGAGCGCCGACCGACCGCGGCCGCCCAAGCCTCGTCGCGGGTGCTGCCCACCTCGGCCCGCTGGCCCACCTCGGTGAGCGGCCACCAGCGTTCCAGCCATGCCACAGCAGCGGGTACGGGCGCCGGGCCGAGCGCCTCCACACCGGTCGCCCGATCGACCAGCACCAGCCGTGGACCGTCCGCGGTGAGCTCGACCACGTCGCAGGGGACGTTGTCCAGCCACTCGTTCGCCAGGATCAGCCCGTCCACCGGCGGCACGGCGTCCAGCCACTCCACGTCGTCCGGCAGGTCGGGTGGTGGCGGCCCGCGGTCGACGCCGTACAGCCGCAGGTCCGGCGCGCATGCGGCGAGCACAGCGAGCAGCTCACCGCCGCCCGCGCCGACGTCGACCACAGTGTGCAGGTCCGCGTCCCGGGCCAGCCGGAGCACCGCCGCGGCGAACAGCGGCGAGGCGTGCACCGAGGTGCGGAAGTGCGCCGCCGGCCGCCCCGGCGAGCGGTAGAACCCACCCGGCCCGTACAACGCGGTGTCCCATGCCTCCTGCCACCGCACCGGTTCGGCCACCGCGTCACCCTGTCACCCTCCTGCGTGGGATGACGCGCGGGCGGTGCCCGTATCCTGTGCTCGACTCGACCGGTACCTCCCACGGACTGGATCCCGCATGAGCGCAGCGCCCAGCGACCGGCCCGGCCGGTTGACCGTCGGCGTCGTGGGCTGCGGGCGGGTGGGCAGTGTTCTCGGTGCAGCCCTGGCGCGGGCCGGTCACCGGGTGGTCGCCGTGTCCGGTGTCTCGCCGGAGTCGCGCCGCCGGGCCGCGCAGCTACTGCCCGGCGTGGCGGTGCTGGCGGCCGACGAGGTGGTCGTCGCGGCCGAGCTCGTCGTGCTCGCGGTCCCCGACGACGCGCTCTCGGCGCTCGTCGCCGGCCTGGCGGAGACCGCCCGGTGGCGCGCCGGGCAGCTGGTACTGCACGTCTCCGGATCCTTCGGCCTGACGGTGCTCGATCCGGCAACCGGGGCGGGCGCCCTGCCCCTGGCGCTGCATCCGGTGCTGCCCTTCACCGGCCGGGGTGCCGACGACCTGGAGCGGTTGGCCGGGGTGAGCTTCGGCGTCACCGCGCCCGAGCCGCTGCGATTGGTGGCCGAGGCGCTGGTGGTCGAGATGGGCGGCGAGCCGGTCTGGGTTGCCGACGACATGCGGCCGCTCTGGCATGCCGCGCTCACCATCGGGGCCAACCACCTGACGACCCTCGTCAACGGGGCGGCCGACCTGCTGCAGCGGGCCGGCGTGGCCGAGCCCGGCAAGGTGCTGGGGCCGATGATGGGTGCCGCGCTCGACAGCGCGCTGCGCTACGGCGACCGGGCGCTGACCGGGCCGGTTTCCCGGGGTGACGCCGGTACGGTCGCCAAGCACCTGGCCGCCCTCGCCCAGTCGGCGCCCGACGCGGCGGCGGCCTATGTCGCCCTTGCCAGGCAGACCGCCGATCGCGCGCTGTCCAGCGGCCGGCTGCGGCCCGACCAGGCCGGCGCCCTGCTCGACGTGCTCGCCGAACCACGGACGTCGGCATGAGCGCGCTGGCCGCCTCTCGTGCCGAGCTGGCCGCCGCCCTGGAGGGGCGCCGCGGCGAGCTCGGGTTCGTCATGACGATGGGTGCCCTGCACGCCGGTCACGCCGCCCTGATCAGGGCGGCACGTTCGCAGAACGACACGGTGGTCGTCAGCATCTTCGTCAACCCGCTGCAGTTCGGCCCCGCGGAGGATCTCGGCCGCTACCCGCGCACCCTTGACGCCGACCTCGAGCTGTGCGCCCAGGAGGGGGTCGACATCGTGTTCACCCCCTCGGTGGAGCAGGTCTACGAAGGTGGCCGGGAGCCGACCGTGCAGCCCGGGCCGCTCGGGGAAATACTCGAGGGCGCGGCCCGCCCGGGCCACTTCGCCGGCGTGCTCACCGTGGTCGCCCGGATGCTCGACCTGGTGGGTGCGGCCGACCGGGTGTATTTCGGGGAGAAGGACTACCAGCAACTCGTGCTGGTCGCCCGGCTGATCGGCGATCGACCCCAAGGCCCGGCGCTCGTCTGCGTGCCGACCGTACGTGAGCCCGACGGCCTGGCCCTGTCCAGCCGCAACCGGTTCCTGGGCCCGGCCGAGCGTGCTGTCGCCCCGGCGCTCTTCCAGGCGCTGACCGCGGGGGCTTCCGCCGCGGCGGCCGGTGGTGGTGCGGGCCGGGTGCTGTCCGCGGCGTCGGCCGTCCTCGCGGTGCAGCCGGCGATCTCGGTCGACTACCTGGAGCTGCGTTCGCCCGACCTCATGCCGCTGTCCGCGGGCGGTCCGGCCAGGCTGCTCGTGGCCGCCCGGCTGGGCCTGATCCGGCTGATCGACAACGTCGGCGGCCTGCTGCCTACGGGCCCCGGGCGCCCGGTGTCCTGATGCTGCTCGCCGTCGACGTCGGCAACACCAACACCGTGCTCGGCGTGTTCGCCGGCGATCGGCTCGAGCATTCCTGGCGGGTCAAGACAGACGGGCGGTCCACCGCCGACGAGATCGCCCTGCTCTTCCGGGGGCTGCTCGGCGACCTGCCACCGGTGACCGGCATCGTCGCCTGCTCGACAGTGCCGGCCGTGCTGCGTGAGCTGCGCACGATGCTGGAGCGTTACTACGACGACGTGCCCACAGTCATCGTGGAGCCGGGGGTCAAGACCGGTGTGCCGCTGCTCTTCGACAACCCCAAGGAGATCGGCGCCGACCGGATCGTCAACACCCTCGCCGCGCATTCCCTGTACGGCGGCCCGGTGGTCATCGTCGATTTCGGCACGTCGACCAACCTCGACGTGGTCAGCGCCAAGGGGGAGTTCCTCGGTGGCGCCCTGGCGCCCGGCATCGAGATCTCGGTGGACGCCCTCGCCGCCCGCGCGGCCCAACTGCGCAAGGTCGAGCTGCAGCGCCCCCGCTCGGTGATCGGCAAGAACACCGTCGAAGCGCTGCAGTCCGGGATTCTCTACGGCTTCGCCGGCCAGGTCGACGGGCTGGTCCGGCGGATCGTCGACGAGTTGGGTGGCACCGCCACGGTGGTGGCCACCGGTGGTCTGGCGCCCCTCGTACTCGCCGAGAGCGAGACGATCCAGCACCACGAGCCCGATCTCACGCTGATCGGCCTGCGGTTGGTCTTCGACAAGAACGTCGATCGTTAGGGTTGCGCTCGTGACCGACCAGTCCGCGGACGACCTGCCGGAGCAGATGAGGGTACGCCGGGAGAAGCGGGACCGATTGCTGTCCGCAGGACTGGAGCCCTACCCCGTCGGGTTCCCGCGCACCATCGGCCTGGGCGCGCTGCGGGCGGCCCATGTCGACCTGCCGCCCGACACCTTCACCGGGGAGCGGGTCGGCGTGACCGGCCGGGTGATGTTCGTCCGCAACACCGGCAAGCTGTGCTTCGCGACCCTGCGCGGGGGTGAGGGCACCGAGTTGCAGGTGATGCTCTCCCTCGACAAGGTCGGCGAGGAGTCCCTCGGCGCCTGGAAGTCCACTGTGGACATCGGCGACCACGTCGGGGTGGAGGGCGAGGTGATCACCTCGAAGCGCGGCGAGCTGAGCGTGCTGGCCGACCGGTGGGCGATCACCGGCAAGGCCCTGCGGCCGCTGCCCGTGGCGCACAAGCCGATGAGCGACGAGAGCCGGGTCCGGCAGCGCTACCTCGACCTGCTCGCCCGGCCCGAGGCGCGCGAGATGGTACGGATCCGCTCGACCGCGGTTCGCGCGTTGCGCGAGTCGCTGCACCAGCGGGGCTTCATCGAGGTCGAGACCCCGATGCTGCAGGCCGTACACGGCGGTGCCACCGCTCGGCCGTTCCGCACCCACATCAACGCCTACGACCTCGACCTCTATCTGCGCATCGCACCCGAGCTGTATCTCAAGCGGGCGATGGTCGGCGGCATCGAGAAGGTGTTCGAGATCAACCGTAACTTCCGCAACGAGGGCGTCGACGCGACGCACTCGCCGGAGTTCGCGATGCTGGAGGCCTACGAGGCCTACGGCGACTACGACACGATGGCAACGCTGACCCGGGAGTTGATGCAGGAGGCGGCCACGACGGTCTACGGGTCCACCATGGTCCGGCACCTGGACGGCACCGAGCACGACCTGGGCGGGCAGTGGCGGTCGATCTCGCTGTACGAGTCGGTGTCCGAGGCGGTGGGCGAGCCCGTCACGCCTGAGACGCCGGTGGCGCGGCTGCACGCCCTGGGGGAAGCGGCGGGTCTCTCGGTGGCACCGGACCTCGGACCAGGCAAGATGGTCGAGGCCATCTTCGAGGGGCTGTGCGAGGAGGCCTTGCAGCAGCCGACCTTCGTCCGCGACTTCCCGGTCGACACCAGCCCGCTGGTCCGCGCGCACCGGTCGAAGCCCGGAGTCGTGGAGAAGTGGGACCTCTACATCTTCGGCGTGGAGCAGGGGACGGGATATTCCGAGTTGACCGACCCGGTGGTGCAGCGGCAGCGGTTGATGGAGCAGGCGGCGGCCGGCGTCCGCGGCGACGCCGAGGCGATGTCGCTCGACGAAGACTTCCTCCGCGCGCTGGAGCACGGGATGCCCCCGACCGGCGGGGTGGGCTTCGGCATCGACCGGCTGCTGCGGGTGCTGACCGGCGCCGGAACGCTGCGGGAGACCATCCTGTTCCCCTTCGTCAAGCCGGACTGACGGCCTTGCTGCCAGCGCCGCCGATCGCCGAGCGGTTCGCCGCGCAACTGCTGTCGGGGCCGCCGGTCGCCGATCCGGTCGCCGTCGCCGAGCGGCTGCTCGCCGTGCAGGGTCAGGACCACCGGGGGGTGCGGCTGGCGATCCGGGTGCGCACATCGGGCCTGACAGCGGCCGACGTCGACCGCGCCCTCGACGCCCGGTCGCTGCTGATCACCTGGCTCAATCGCGGCACCCTGCACCTGGTCCGCGCCGAGGACTACCCGTGGCTGCACGCGTTGACCGCGCCGCGGCTGGCCCGCGGCAACGCCCGGCGGTTGGCCCAGGAGGGCGTGTCGGCCGACGCGGCCGACCGAGCTGTGGGGGTTATCGAGCGCTCGCTGACCGACGAGGGCCCGTTGACTCGCGAACAGCTCGGTGAGCGGATTGCCGTCGCGGGTATCCGTACCGCAGGTCAGGCACTGGTGCACCAGCTCGTGCTGGCGTCGTTGCGCGGGCTGACCGTTCGAGGCCCGACGGTCGGCAAGGAGCACGCCTATGTGCTGGTCCGCGACTGGCTGGGTGAGCCGCGGCCATTCGACCGCGACGCCGCTCTGGCCGAGCTGGCCCGCCGTTACCTGGCCGGTCACGGACCGGCCGACGACCGCGACCTCGCGCAGTGGGCCGGCCTGCCGCTGCGCGACGCGCGCGCCGGCCTGGCTGCAATCGCACGCGACCTGGACCAGCGCCCCGACGGGCTGGTCGACCTGACCGGGCGGCCACCTGCTGCCGAGCTTCCGCCGCCCCGGCTGCTCGGCGCCTACGACCCCGTCCTGTTGGGCTGGACGTCGCGTGAGCCGATTTGCGGTGCCCAGCAGGGGATCGTCACGGTCAACGGGATGTTCCGGCCGTTCGCGCTGGTGGCGGGCCGGGCGGTGGCCATCTGGGGGTTTGCACGTGGTGCGGTCGCGCTGCAGCCCTTCGACCCGCTGCCGGGCGACATCGCCGGCGCCCTGGCAGTCGACGCCGCCGATGTGGCCCGTTTCCTGAGTCCTGCCCGCCCGCATGCCCCACTTCACGACTAACCCGTGAAATGGCTGTTTGGCGATATCGTGTCGGCGAGTGCACGGAGAGTGAATGCAGTGGGCCGCCGGCAAAGCTCCTACGCAGATATTCCGGTCAATGTGCCTGATTCCCCGACCGGGCCGCGCGGCAATTTGATCTGAGCCATTGTTCTGCGTACGATCCCGTCCGAATATTGGAAATGAGAAAGGGGCCAACAGTGGCGCAGCAGGTGAAGGTGATACTGGTCGATGACATCCAAGGGGGAGTCGCCGATGAGACGCTCTCGTTCGCGCTGGACGGGGCGGCGTACGAGATCGATCTCAGCAAGGCCAACGCCGACAAGTTCCGCGACGCCGTGGGGCCTTACGTTGCTGCGGCGCGCAAGTCGGGTCGCGCCGGTTCGCGCAGCAATGGCAGCCGGGCCAGGCGGGGCGCCTCGGGCGACCGGCGGGGGCGCGCTGCCGATATCCGCGCTTGGGCCCGCACCAAGGGCATCGAGGTCAGCGAGCGCGGCCGCATTCCGGCCCGGGTGGTAGAGCAGTACGACGCCGCAAACTGACGGCTTCGTAGCGCCTTCGCCGGCACCGATTTCGCTGTCGGCGAAGGTCGGCCCGAAACACCTCGCCGCTGGACCGCGTTGAAGAGTGGTGTGACCACCCGAGTGGTCACGGCCCGGCGCGCAGTCATCGGGAGTCCACGCCGCCGCCGGGTTAGAGTGGACACATCCGGCGTCCGACTGCGTGGGTGACTCCACGGGGCGTCGAAGCGGGGAAGTGAGGAGCGGGCCGATGTTCGAGAGGTTTACCGACCGCGCGAGGCGCGTTGTCGTCCTGGCCCAAGAAGAGGCCAGGATGCTCAACCACAACTACATCGGCACGGAGCACATCCTGCTCGGGCTGATTCACGAGGGCGAGGGTGTCGCCGCCAAGGCGCTGGAATCCCTCGGTATCTCTTTGGAGGGCGTTCGCCAGCAGGTCGAGGAGATCATCGGCCAGGGCGGCTCGTCGCCCAGCGGTCACATCCCGTTCACGCCCCGCGCCAAGAAGGTGCTCGAGCTCTCGCTGCGGGAGGCCCTGCAGCTCGGCCACAACTACATCGGCACCGAGCACATCCTGCTCGGGCTCATCCGCGAGG
>JBBRYN010000072.1:0-16290 GCA_038237645.1 Mycobacteriales bacterium | reverse complement strand
TCCCTCCAAAGAGGCTCTTGACACCCCGCTCAGCCCGCCAGATCTCTCCAACGAACCGGGGCCTGCTACCGGGCGCTCCGATGCCTACCCGGACAGGACTCACACCTGCTGGCCTGGGACAGCTTGCAGGACGCACCATGGCCCGAGGCTACCGACGCGCGTCGGGCCACTCCCCGGTGGCGTCGCCGAGCCGGGCGGGAGCAGACGACTCATCGAGCGAGCATCGAGCGCAGCGAGATGACGAATCAGTAGCGCACGGCCAGTTCGGCCGCCGAGGTGAAGGTTCGCGTGCCGCCGGGCGTGCCGATCACCCGCACGCCGTCGCCGTCCATCGGCAGGAAGGTGAAGGTGTAGGTGACGTGCGCCCCGGCCGAGGCATCACCGGGATAGGGCGGGGTGACGGTCTGTAGGACGGCGTCGACCCACGCTCCGTTCTACCGCACCTGGACCCTGGGCGGGCCGGCGAACCACCCGCCGTCACCGAACACGTCGCCGGAGGTGAACTCCACCCGGCCGACGTGGTATTGCCGCGGCCAGCTGACCCCCCACCAGCTTGCCGGCTTGGCCTCCACGCCGAAATCGTCCTCGCTGCCGGTCCGCAGGCCGTCGTTGAGTAGTTGGAGCCGGCCGAAGTGGGCGGATTTCGAGATGACAACCGCCCCGGTGGACGGCGCCGCCAGGTTGGCCGAGGAATCCGGCGGGTTGCGCGCCGGACCGGCCTCGGGGAGCGCGAGACGCAGCTTGCGCAGGCTGTAGCGGTAGACGGACACGCCACCGCTGGCGCACGGGCACACGTTCGACTGCACGTACATGCTGAGCCCGTCCGCACTGAGGAACTTCGACGGGGCCGTCGTGGCGTAGCCGCCGTGCTTGGCCGCCGACCACGGATAGCCGCCGAAGTCCTTGCTGAGGAATCGCTTCCATGGACCCCACGGAGTCGGTGACTCGTAGAACTCGAAGGTGTATTCGGTCCAGGAGAGGTACAGGTAACGATTCAGTGGTCGGTCGTAGAGCACGCCGCCTTGGCTGATCACCGACAGGTTGCTGATCCGGTTGGGATCGGAGGTCTGCTGATAGAGTCGCCGGCCGTCGTGCAGCACTGCCGCCCGCGCGGCGATGTCGCGGCTCCACGTCGGTGCCATGGCGCCGCCGGTGTAGAACTCCCATGCCGTCCGGTCCTGCACCCGGTCACGCGGGACCCGGGCGAGGTAGACGTCCATGGGGTCGGGAACGGTGTTGTCGAACGAGTCACGCCAGTTGTAGTCCAGGCCGTAGGCGTAGACGTAGCTGTCCGGCGCCCATGCGCCGCCAGGCCCGAAGTCGGCGAAGAAGATGGTCGTGAAGACGTGGTCGGCAAACATCGGCTTGCTGCGGTCCCAGGTCCAGGTGCGGCCGTGGTCGGTGGACTTGACGACGGTTGCTGCGGGAACGTCGTTGAAGTCCAGGGCAAGGTCCTGCACAGCGAGGTAGATGGTGCTCCCGACGCAGGCCATGCCCGTGGGTTTGCGGTTGTAGCCCGCACCGCTCCAGATGCTGCCGACCGTGGCGCCGGTGGCCAGCGTCACTCCCGTCAACCACGGCGGCGATCCGCTGATCCGGTTGACCGCCACGTCCCCGAACGGCCCGCCCGTGCTGAAGCCCTTGCCGTCGCCGTTGGCGGAATACAGGTTGCCGTCGTCCGACCAGCATGATGCCCACAGGTCACCGTCACTGCTGGTGCCCACCGTCTCATGCTCGTCGATGCTCGCGGTGCCGAAATACGTGCTCACCGGCGCGTCCGGCAGGGCCGACCGGCTCGGCGCGGGACCGCCGGCGGCCGACGCGGACAGCGCAGCGCACATGGCCACCCCCGTCACCCCGGCGACGACCACCCGCATCGTCGTACGCCGTCGTCGAGGACGAGCAAGCCGGCCGATCATGATTCCCCGTGGTTGGAGTAATCGATTTCTTGCGATGCTGAACCGTAGGATCGACAGCTGACGTCGTCAAGGGGCGCCGAAACGGACCGCCTCCGCACCGCTGTCAGCCGGCGGTCAATCGGCAGGGCGCCGCCGCAACAGGACCACCAGCAGCGTGACCACTCCCATTGCGCCGACTGAGCCGGCGGCGGCCAGCCCGATGGAACCCGGCCGGGACGGCGCCGACAGCGCCAAAACCATCAGGAGCAGCGACACCGCGATCACGGCCAGCAGCCGGACGACCGCGTGGATCAGCAATCCTGGCTCGACCCGCCGGGTGACCGGCAGGGCTGCAGCGAATGATGCGCTGGCATGCAGGAGGTAGAGCAGGATCCCGAAGGCGACGGTGAGGGCGGCCGGCGAGGTGCCCTCGAACAGCGAGGTGATGACCCACTCCGCGACGGCGATCGACAGCAGGGCCGCGACCCAACCCGAGTCCGGCCGGAGCGCGACGACGATCGGGAGCGGCAGCGCGAACACCGCCAGCACCGCCGACGGCGTGGTGAAGCCGGGCAGCGGCACCAGCAGAGCGGCCAGGCCGAAGGCGGCCACCATGAGCCGTACGGCGACGGTGACGGCGAAGTCCCCGCTACGAGCGGGCAGTTTCACCTGGCCCGCCCGGGCAGTGCGCCGGCGGTCGCCATCCGGCTGACGTCGTGGAGTACGAGATCGAGACTGCCGGTGCCCTGCCAGCGCACGACCGGCACTCCCACCTCGCGCAACCGGTCGATCACCACCGCCCGCTGCAGCCACCAGAGCCGCCAGGCCAGTCCCGACCACTCTCCCGCCCCGTCGGGCCGGGCGCCGGACGGCAGGGTGTCGACGGCGACGACCGACCGGGCGCGCTGCGCCAGGGTGGCCAGGATCTGCGTCGTCCGCGCGTCCACCAGCGGGGGGAGCACGACCAGCAGCGCGGTGGGTGGCCGCACCCCCGGGCCGAGCAGGCGGACGGTGGCATCAACGCCTTCCGGAACCACGGCCACCGCCGCCAGCCAGCCCAGCGCCCGCCGCATCTGGGCACGGCCGGCGACGCGGGGCAGGTAGCGCAGTCGCGCGCCGTACTCCACCAGCCCCACCCGGTCACCCGCGGCAAGATAGTGCGAACTCAGGGCGGCGGCCGCTCGGACCGCCGTATCGAGACTGCTCGCGTCGCCGGCCAGACCGCCGGAGTCCCCGGCCTCGTGCAGCGCGTCCAGCACGATGACGACATCGGTGTCCCGCTCGGACCGCGTGTCGGTGACGAACATCTCGCCGGAGCGCAGCGTCACCCGCCAGTCGATCCGGCGCAGCCGGTCGCCGGAGGAAAACCGCCGCACGCCGGCCATCTCGCCCCCTTCCCCGGGTCGCCACGACCGGTGGATGCCGACCGTGCCGGCCGCGCGGGGGACCGCGTCGACGGCCGTGAAGGGTTCCCCCGCCGGCAACACGGTCACCCCTTGCGGTAGCGCCACCTGAACCCGGCAGCCGAACAGGCCGTCACAGGCGGCGGCGCGAGCGCTGACCGGCCCCAGCGCGTGCTGCCCCCAGCGCAGCGCCGTGACAGTGACCGGCAGACGGGCTCGGTCACCGGCACGCAACCGGGTCGCGCGGCTCCCTTGGGTGGCCACGACACCGAGCCAGCGATCGGCCTGGATCTGCACGGCGATCACGGCGGGCGTGGCGGCAGTCTCCAGGAAGACGGCGGCCTCCATCGACTGACCCTCGGCCAGCACTGTGGCAGGCAGCGTCATCCGGACCATCGGTGGCCGCACCGGCCGCCGAAGGAGAGCCACGGCCGTGCCCACGACGAACGGCACTGCCAGCGCCGCCAGGTCGGGACGGCCGAACAACGCGGCGATCACGAGCAGGAAGCCGGGCAGCGCGACCGCCCGGTGCAGCGCCCGGGTCGGCTGCCACGGGCTGGTCTCGCTCAATATCGCCTCGCGGACGGCGACGGGTGACCCGGCAGGGACGCGGTTGCGGGGGCCGGCACCTCGGCCAGCACGGTACGGACGATGTCGGCCGGCTCTACCCGGCGCAGCCACATCTCCGGCTTCAGGGTCAGCCGGTGCGCCAGCGCCGCAACCGCCAACTCCTTGATGTCCTCGGGAACGACGAAGTCGCGGCCGGCGACGACCGCCCGGGCCCGGCCGCAGAGCAGCAACGCGAGCGCGCCGCGTGGTGAGGCGCCGACGAGCACCTGCGGGTGGCTGCGGGTGGCCGCCACGACGTCGACGACGTAACGCCCGAGGCTCTCCTCGACGGTCACGCGTTCGACGGCCGCCTGCATAGCAAGCAACTGCCCGCCGTCGACCACCGGGTCGAGGGTCTGCTCCTCCTGGCGCCGGGCCATCCGCCGCCGCAGCACCTCCCACTCTTCGTCGCGGTCGGGATAACCGAAGGACACCCGCAACAGAAAGCGGTCCAATTGCGCCTCGGGCAGCGGGTAGGTCCCTTCGTACTCGATGGGGTTGGCCGTCGCGAGCACGTGGAACGGCCGGTCCAGCTGGTAGGTCGTCCCCTCGACGCTGACCTGCTTCTCCTGCATGGCCTCGAGCAGGGCGGCCTGGGTCTTGGGTGGGGTGCGGTTGACCTCGTCGGCGAGGACCAGGTTGGTGAAGACCGGCCCCCGGCGGAAGGTGAACTGCGCGCTGCGCTGGTCGTACAGGAAGGATCCGGTGATGTCCGCGGGAAGCATGTCGGGGGTGAACTGCACCCGCCGGAAGCCGATGCCCAGCGCCTGAGCGAACGATCGGGCAGCCAGGGTCTTGGCCAGGCCGGGGAAGTCCTCCAGCAGCACGTGCCCGCCGGCCAGGATGCCGACAAGGATCAACCCGAGCTTGTCGCGCTTGCCGACCACGGCCCGCTCGACCTCGTCGAGCACCCGACCCGCCGCCAGCGACACGTCGGCGAGGGTCAGATCCGCTCGAGTTGCTCCACCAGCCTCGCCACCTGGTCCGGTGGCGGACCGGCCGCCTTCGAGGCCATGCTCGGACCGGTCGCCAGGTGCCACAGGTCTTCTCCCAGGAGTTGTCGGGCCCGCTCCGGATGCGACGCGCGGGTGATGCCGTGCCGGCCGGTCAACCGATCGTCGGCCAGTCGTAGGAGGACCGGGCGCACAGCGGTCTCGAAGCGGTCCATGCCGAGCCTGCCCCAGGCCAGCCGGTCCGCCATCCGGGTGACATCACGGAACGGCCGGTCGGGGGTGGCCGGCTCGATCCGTGCCGGTGGCAATGGCGGGCCGGCCGCTGGGGGCCGGGCCGCGGCGGCGACCCGGGCGGTCGCGAGCAGTGACACCGAGAGCAGCAGGGCGACCGGCAGCGGGATGCGCGCGCCGAGGAACCCGGAGAGGATCTCCACGGCCGACGTGACGATCAGCGACTGCCACGCAACCACCGTCAGGTCGGGCCCGGCGAGCAGCCGCCGGACGGATCCTTGTCGGAGGTTGGTCACCTCACCCCCCGACCGCAGCCGTGAGCTCGCGGCGCAGCCGTTCGAGGGCCCGGCGGGCTTCGGCACGCATCCGCTCGTCGACGACGTGGCGGGAGTAGCGGGCCTCCCGGTAGAGGCCGGCCAGCCGGGCCAGCGTCACCGGCGAGACCGCATGGCCGGCCAGCAGCCGCTGCGCCAGCTCGCCGGGTGTCTCGGCGGGCCGTCGCTGCGTGCCGGCCCGCGCGGCCGCCTGTTCCAGGCCCAGCCAGGCAGCGATCACCGCCTGCCGAGGGTCGGTCCCCTCGTCGAGGGCGGCCAGCGCCGCACCGGCCGCGGCATCCAGCCCGGCCGCGGTTTCGATCACCGATGCGGCGCCGGGCTCGGGTGCGGCCGGGTCAACCACGTCGTCCGATCGCCTGCGGGTCGCGATCGACCCGGCCGCCGTCGACAGTGCGGCCAGCAGGGTCATCCCGATGACGAGGGCGGCAGCGAGAGCGATGAGGGCGAACACGGCGGTGACGGAGATCCCGAAGCCGCTGAACAGGCTGACGACGACCGGCACCTCCCGCACCCGACCGGTCGGCTGCCGGCCCGGCGGGGTCGCGGGGCAGTTCGCGGCCCGCTGACCGGTGGCGTCGCAACCCCGATCCACGACGTACGTCCCGATCGTCCGCGTCCCCACCCGGGCCCCTGCGCCGCCGGTCGCCGCCAGCACGACTACGGACAGCAGGGCGACGACGGCCACAACCGGCCAACCCCGCAGCACGGTCGGAGTGCTCATTCGACCGGCGCAGGTCCGAGCGCGGCAAGCTGACATGCCTCGACCCAGCCCTCATCTCGCTGCGCTCCTCGCTGCGCTCGATGCTCACTCGACCCAGCCCTCATCTCGCTGCGCTCCTCGCTCCGCTCGATGCTCACTCGACCCAGATCCGCGGCGCGGGCGAACACGTCGTCCAGCATGCCTTCGGTCAGGCGGCCGGTGAAGGTGTTCTGCTGACTGACGTGGTAACAGCCCAGCAACGACACGCCAGTGGGCAACGTGAGCTCGGCACCGTGCGCGAAACGCGTGCGCGGCACCGGTACGGCGAGGCCGTTGGCGCGCAGCGCCGGCCACAGCGCATCCCACGCGAAGGCTCCCAGTGCGACCACAGCACGCAGGCTCGGCCACAGCAGCTGCAGTTCCCGCGCCAGCCAGGGCCGGCAGGTGTCCCGCTCGGCCGGCGTCGGGCGGTTGCCCGGCGGGGCGCAGCGCACCGCGAGAAGCACCCTGGCGCGGCGGAGCACCAGCCCGTCACCGGCCGCTACCGACGTCGGCTGGTTGGCCAGCCCGGCGCGATGCATCGCGGCAAACAGCCAGTCGGCGCTGCGGTCGCCGGTGAAGACCCGGCCGGTCCGGTTGCCGCCGTGTGCTGCCGGTGCCAGCCCGACCACGGCGATGGGCGCGTCATAGGGACCGAGGCCGGACAGCGGCCGGCCCCAGTAGGTCTCGCCGGCGAACGCCGCGCGCTTCGTCGTGGCGACCTGCTCCCGCCATGCCACCAGCCGCGGGCAGGCCCGGCATTCCCCCACCCGCTCGTCGAGGGTGGCGCCATCGGCGGCCGACCGGGCCAGCTCCCGGACGGCCACCGCGTCACCGGCGACCGGCACGGCGTTCAGCGCAGGCGGGCAGGTGCGCTCCTCGGACCGCGTCGTCAATGACCTGTCCACCTTTGCACCGCACGATGGGAAGCCGCAATCTAGCGCGGCGACGGCGACGGCACTCCCGACGGTTGCGCCGACGGGCTCGGCGAGGGGCCGGACGACGGAGCCGTGGATGGGGCGATGGGTGGCGCGAGCCGGCGCGGGGCGAACGGCGCCCTCTGGCCAGCACCGTTATCCGGCACCCGCGGGAAGACGTTGCCCACCGGCGTACCGGCCACATCGAACCGCGGGACGGACATGATCTCGGTGCCGGTGGAGTCGAGAATTGGCCCCGACACGTCGATCGGACGGCCGTCCTGGTCGAACAGCTGCACCCCCGACAACGGATGGCCCTCGCCGTCGAAGGGATAGATGTTGGTCAGCGTCCCGTCGTTGATCGTTGCAGCCGGTGGGCTGACGTAGCCGACGTCGCTGGACCGGCCAGCGGACAAGCCGGTTACGGCGGCGAACAGGAAGAGCAGGACCGCTCCGACGGATCTGGCGACCACCCAGACCCGGCTCGGGGGGCGCGCCTGCCACCGCCGGCCCAGCCGGACCGACGCCCAGATGGCGGCCAGCATCAACAGAAGCCCGAGCAGCGCGCTGCCGCGAACCCGGGGCAGGAAGCCCGCCGACGCGTCCCCCGACACGGCTCCCACCAGCCACGCGACGAGGTAGCCGCGAAGCACCCACCAGCCCGGGCGCAACTCGACCAGGAACCGCCGGAATGCCGCCACCTGACGGTTGTCCGAAGCTGCCGCGAGCCCCCGGCCGTAGGGCGAGTCGGCCAGGGCGGCGCTGATCCCGGTCCGCCAGGACTGGCGGGCGGGCGGCCCGGCCACCGGCAGTCCGGCCGACGACCGGAGCTCCGCGGCGTAATCGGCCGGCTTGCCCAGGCGCTCGTCGAGCGGGCCGAGGCCCTCTGCGGCGACGTCGCTCAGGTGCGACGCGACGTCCTCCATCAGGTCGTCACGGTCCTCATCGGACAGATCACTCAACGCGGCCCGGACGGCTGCCTGGTAGCGGTCGATCTCTGCTGTCGTGGTGGTGGCAGTCACTTCGCACCTTCTCCGTTGAGTCCGATGTCGAGGTGGAGCAGCGAGTCCATCGTCTGCGCGAATGCCGTCCAGCTCTTGGTCTGGGTGGCAAGTGCGGCCCGGCCGGCCGCGTTGAGGCCGTAGTACTTGCGGTGCGGCCCTTCCTCCGAAGGGACGACGTAGGAGCTCAGGTTGCCGGCGGTGAACAGCCGGCGCAGGGTGCCATAGACCGACGCGTCGCCGACCTCCGCTATCCCGGCGGCCCGCATTCGGCGCACCACGTCGTAGCCGTAGCCGTCCTCGTCGGCCAGCACGGCAAGCACCGCGAGGTCCAGCACCCCCTTGAGCAACTGGGTAGTGTCCATCGGCTCTCCAATTTCCGTGCAGGGCGTCTCCTGTGCGGGACACGGTACTACGTTATACGTATTAGCTCAATCACCGGCCGCATATCACCGCCGCCGCAGCCGAGATGCTCAGGCGCAGGAGTACGCGATGCCGTCGAGGATGTCGTGCTCGCTCACCACCAGGGACTGCGCTGCCGCCGCTTCCATCACCGTGCGGAGCACCAGCGCACCGGCCGCGATCACGTCGACCCGGCCCGGATGCATCGCCGGCAGCGCGGCGCGCTCCTGGCGGGTCGCTCCGAGCAGCATCTCGGTCACCTCCGCGACGTGCGGGTAGCCGATCCGGGCGTGATGGATCCGGTCGGGTAGGTACGCCGGCAGGTCCAGCGCGAGCGCGGCCACCGTCGTGACCGACCCGGCCAGACCCACCAGGGTGGCGGCGGTCGTGACGGGCACCGACTCGGCCGCCCGCGCGACGCCGGCCCGAGCGTCGCGCACTGCTGCTGCCACTTCCGCCTCGGCCGGCGGGTCACCGTGCAGATGCCGCTCGGTCAGCCGTACGCAGCCGATGTCGACGGAGACGGCCTGGGCCATCTCGCCGTCACCGAACTCACCCGGGCCCAAGATGAACTCCGTCGATCCCCCACCGATGTCCACCACGAGGAGGGGCGGATCGACGCCGCGGAGATCACGCGTGGCACCGGCGAAGGACAGGTGGGCCTCCTCCTCGCCGGTAACGACGTCCGGCTCCTGGCCCAGCGCCTGCCGGACCATCTCGACGAACTGTTCGCGATTGGTCACGTCGCGGCTGGCCGACGTCGCGACCATCCGTACCCGTTCTGCGCCGAGTGCGCGTAGCTCGTCGGCGTAGCCGGCAAGGGCTGCCCGGGTTCGTTCGAGCGCCGCCGGCGCGAAGGCACCCGTACGGTCGACCCCCTGACCGAGCCGGACGATCTCCATCCGGCGGGCGACATCGGTGAGCCGACCGGCATCGAGGTCGGCGACCAGCAACCGGATCGAGTTGGTCCCGCAATCGATGGCCGCGACGCGGGTCATCCGGGCATCGCTATGCACGGCCCGGTCGCCCACCAGTCCGGCAACATGGCCAGGGCTTGGTCGCCGAGCGGGTTGACCCCCGCCCCGGCGGCCAGCGCGTGTGCGACCAGCGCGTGCAGGCACTTGACCCGGCTGGGCATTCCACCCGCCGAGACGGCGGCGATCTCCGGCACCTCGGCGAGTCGCCGGCGGCGCGCCAGATAGTCCGCGTGTGCCGCGCGGTGGGTGGCGGCCAGGTCGGGCTCGGCGCGGAGCCGGGCGTTCATCGTGCGCATCACACCGTCGGCCTCCAGGCCGGACAGCGCCGCCGCCGCGCGGGGACAGGTCAGGTAGTACGTGGTCGGGAACGGCGTGCCGTCGTCCAGCCGCGGCACCGTCTCGACGACGTCCGGCAGGCCGCACGGGCAGCGATGGGCGACGCCGGCCCACCCCCGCGGCTGCCGGCCCAGTTGGGCTGCTACCGCCGACCGGTCGGGCTCACCAGGAGCGGTCACCGAGCCGCATCGGCGCCCTGGACGGTGCCCCAGAGCTGGGAATACCACGGCGATCGCCGAGCCGACCCCGGCGGCGGGATGGTGGCCGGCCGCCGATCGTGGTGGGCCGCCTGCCCCCCCGGGTCGAGCACGACGTAGCCGACCTCGCCGGGCATGACGTACTGCAACCGCTGGCGAGCCTGCGCTTTGACGTAGACCGGGTCGTTCCATCGCCGCCGGCGCTCCTCGAGCGCGTTTACCCGGTCCAGTTGCCGGTGCTGTTGCGCGGTGAGGTGGGCGATCTCGTTGCGCTGGGCGAGGTATTCGCGCAGCGGGTAGGCCAGCGTCAGCACCACGATGCACACGGCCAGCCCGAGCACGGCCGCGCGACCGGTCAATCGCCGGCCAGGACGCGCCGCCGGCCGCGCGGGCGAGCGGGCGCCGGGCCAGCTCCCCGGCTTCGCGGCCGCGCGGCGGCTGACCGGCATGGCCGGGCGGCGCCGCTGCTGGCCGGGCCGGCTCGTGCTGCGGCGGCTCGCCGCGGGACCGCCGCCCTGGCCACCGCGGCGGCGGCCGCGCGCGGAGCGGCCCGCCGCGAGCTCCCTGCGCCCCGGAAAATGCCTACCTGAGGGCAGCCGCACCGGTCAGACCGTGCCTTCCTGGTGGAATCGCGGGAACTGCTCAGCGCCGGAATACCGTGCCGCGTCGTCGAGCTCCTCCTCGATCCGCAGCAGCTGGTTGTATTTGGCCACCCGCTCGGACCGAGCCGGCGCACCGGTCTTGATCTGGCCACAGTCCGTGGCAACGGCGAGGTCGGCGATCGTGGTGTCCTCGGTCTCGCCGGAGCGGTGGCTCATCATGGCGCGCAGCCCGTTGCGGTGCGCCAGCGCGACGGCGTCGAGCGTCTCGGTCAAGGTGCCGATCTGGTTGACCTTGACCAACAGCGCGTTGGCCGTCCCGGCCTGGATGCCCCGGGCGATCCGCTCCGGGTTGGTCACGAAGAGGTCGTCCCCCACGATCTGGGTACGGGTGCCGAGCAGCGCCGTCAGCCTCGCCCAGCCCTCCCAGTCGTCCTCGGCCAGCGGATCCTCGAGCGAGACGATCGGGTATTCGGTGACCAACTCCTCGTAGAAGCTGGTCAGCTCGTCGGCCGAGTGGTCCTTGCCCTCGAAGGAGTAGCTGCCGGCGGAGAAGAACTCCGTGGCCGCCACGTCCAGTGCCAGCGCGATGTCGTGCCCGACGCTGTAGCCGGCGTCGGTGATCGCCTCGATGATCAGGTCGAGGGCCGCCCGGGTGTTGTCCAGATCCGGGGCGAAGCCGCCCTCGTCACCCAGGCCGGTGGAAAGCCCGCGGGCTTTCAGCACGGCCTTGAGCGCGTGGTAGGTTTCGGCACCCCAGCGCAGCGCTTCACCGAACGTCGGAGCGCCGATCGGCGCGATCATGAACTCCTGCACGTCGACGTTGCTGTCGGCATGCGCCCCGCCGTTGACGATGTTCATCATCGGCACCGGCAGCAGGTGCGCGTTCGGGCCGCCGACGTAGCGGAACAACGGCAACCGGGCACAGTCGGCGGCGGCCCGAGCCACAGCGAGAGAGACCCCGAGGATGGCGTTGGCGCCGAGCCGGCTCTTGTCGGGGGTGCCGTCGAGGTCCAGTAGTCGCTGGTCGACGATGCGTTGCTCGCTGGCCTCGATGCCGGCGAGTTCCGGGCCGATGGTGTCCAGCACGGCTGTGACGGCTGCCTGCACGCCCTTGCCGCCGTAGCGCTGGCCGCCGTCGCGCAACTCGACTGCCTCGAACGCACCCGTCGAGGCACCGCTGGGCACCGCGGCGCGGGACAGTGTGCCGTCGTCGAGTGCCACCTCGACCTCGATCGTGGGGTTGCCGCGGGAGTCGAGAATCTCGCGCGCACCGACAGCTTCGATCAGGGACACTCGCGAACTCCCTCAAGGTCTCTCGCGGTAGACAGGCATGCGCAGGCAGCCTAACCGCCGGCAGGCACCCGGCCGTGCACGCCTCGCCGCACGCCCGATGAATGGGGGCTCCGCGCGGCGCAGCCCGGAGCACCCGACATGATCCACGCCTCGTCGGGGTTGTTCCAGCAACCCCGATCAGGCCTGGATAACCACGTGGATCACCAGGTGGATCGCCAGGTGGATCGCCCACGTGCACTGGCGAGTGGATAACTGCCCTCGGCTCAGACGCCCAACAGCCTGCGCAGGTGACGGGGCGCCGGCGAGCCGTGCGCCAGCATGGCGTCGTGCCACTCGCGCGGCGACGTCCCAGGGGGCCGGGCGCGGGCGACCCGCGAGACCTCGGTGTAGCCGACGTAGTAGGTCGAGAGCTGCGTCGAGGTCAGCTGGGCCCGGCGCCACTTGCCGGCCGCCTCCCCCTCCTCCTGGAATCCGCGGCCGGTCATGAGTGCCATGGCATCGGCTTCCGACATCCCGGCGCAGTGCACCCCCTGGTCGATGATGGTGTTGATGATCATGCGCAGCGCCGTCTTGAGCCGCTGCAGCCGGGCCGGCAAGCCACCGAACCCCTGGTCGGTCATCAACCGCTCGCAGTAGACGGCCCACCCCTCGACGAAGGACCCGCTGTCACACACGCCACGTACGCGGGTCGAGCCCTGGAACCGGCGAGCGTGCGCGAGCTGCAGGTAGTGGCCGGGCATCGCCTCGTGCACGGTCAGGCAGGAGAGCATGTGGTCGTTGTATTCGCGGTAGAACGACTCGACGCGTTCGGCTGACCAGTCCGCGGGCGTCGGCGAGATCGCGTAGAATGTCGGGACGATCCGGGTCTCCAGCGGCCCAGGGGCGTCGCAGTAGGCGATCGACACGCCCCGGGCGAAGTCGGGCATCGGCATGATCTCGAGCGGGTCGTCGAGCACGGTGACCAGGTCCTGCTCCCCGACGAAGGCCGTCGCCCGGCCGAGCGACTCCTCGATCCGGCTCACGATCGACGTGTCGTCGGGATGCTCGCGGGCCAGGGCGGACAGCGCAGCACCGATATCGGCTCTGCCGGTCAGCTCCCGGGCCGCGTCGGCGAGCTCGGCGGTCACCCGCTCCAGTTCGGCCTCGGCAGCGGCCAGCACGGCACTCGCCGTGAGGTCACTGTCGAGGGTGTGCCACAGCCGGGCCTCCCAGAGCGGGCGGCCCAGCCGCGGATCGCGACCGGATCCCTCGAGCACGGAGCGCAGGTAGTCACGGTGGCGGGACAGCGCCGACAGCGCCGCCTCCCGCGCCTCACCCAGCGCCGGGTGGCGCCCACCGATCCGGTTCAGCAGCGCCGGGACCTCGTCGCTGACCAGCTTCGCCGTGCCATCGATCTGCCCGATCGCCGTCTCGACGTGCAGGCGCGGGCATTCGCCGAGCACCCGCTCTGCCGTCGCGAGCGCCTCCGGCAGGGCGCCCAGTCGCGCGGCGAGCGCGGCCACCCGCTCCTCCGGCTCCCCGATCTCCCGCGCGAGCAGACCGAACAGCAGGTGGCCGGGGTTGTGCATCAGGGGGTTCCAGCTGCGCTCGTCGACCGCCGTCAGCTCGAACAGTCGGGCGTCGACTTCGGCGGTCAGCAGGTGGTAGTCGACGTCGTCCTCGGGGTCGAACCCGTCGGTGTCGATGGCCGCCAGCTCACGCGAGGCACGGTGAAGCTGCTCGACCTGTCGCCGCACGGCGTCGTCGGAATGGTCGTCGAGGTGATGGTCGAAGCGGTGGTCGCCGGCCCAGTGAGCCCGGGAGGGCGAGGCGGCGAGCAACTCGTCGATGACCCGCTCGGCGAGCGGGCGGAAGTCCTCGGACATCCCGACAGCCTATTGGCCCGAGGCTTCGGCGCGCTCCGCCGCAACGATGCGGTCGCGTAGCTCGCGGGCCACGGCCCGCAGCTCGACCTCGGCGTCGAGCCCCGCGCCCTGCGCCTCGACGACCAACGCCAGCAGCCGACCGCCCAGCCCGGCGCCGGTATCCGGCAGGTCGGGACGCAGGCCGGCTTTGGCCGCCTTGCGCAGCAGCGTCGCGGCCAGCGTCAGGGCGGGCTGACTCAACGGCACACCATCGGTGACAGACGTGCGCGCCTTCTCCGCCGCCTTGATCGTGTCCCAGTTGGTGAGCACCTCGGCTGCCCCGCTGACGGTCACGTCGCCGAAGACGTGCGGGTGCCGCCGGACCAGCTTGGCCACCAGGCCGGCCGCGACGTCGTCGATGTTCCAGCGCTCGTCCGCCGGCAACTCTTCGGCCAGCCGGGCATGGAACAGCACCTGCAGCAGCACGTCGCCGAGCTCCTCGCGAAGGGCGTCGGTGTCGTCCTCCTCCAGCGCCGCGTAGGCCTCGTAGGCCTCTTCGAGCAGGTACGGCATGAGTGACTCGCGCGTCTGCTCGGCATCCCAGGGGCAACCGCCCGGGGAACGCAGTCGATCCATCAGCTCGACCGCACTGAGCAGGGCCGCACCGGGCGGATCCCAGGACCCGTGCACGAGTTCGAGCTCGGCGGCGCCGCCGGACCGGGCGACCAGCATGCCCAGCGCCCGGGCAAACCGCGGGTCGCCGTCGGGGCCCGCCAGCCAAGCGGCAGCGCCGCCAGTGTGCTCGGCGGCAGCGCCGCCGGCGTGACCGGCCGCCGCGCCGTCCCTGCTGCCACGGGAGAGGAAAGCCGCTGCCTGCTCGGCCGGGTCGCCGCCCAGCACGGTGACGGCGACACCGCTGGCGCGCACCGCCGCCACCTGCGCGCTCTCGACGCCGGCGTGGACCGGCACCGAGCGCAGCACCTGCCAGCAGTCCCAGGAAAGCAGCCCGGCCGGCAGCCGCGGCGAGGTCGCGACCAGGATCAGGCGGTCGGTCACGACGGGTTCGGCGGCACCCTGCCGGTGCCGACGCGGACCAGGTCGTCCGGCACGGACACGATCAGCGACGACTCTGCCTGGTCGAACAGCTTCGAGCGGTCGAACCGGCCGTACCGCGGGTTGATCCTGAGCTTGAGGCTGCCCGCAGCACGAACCACATAGGCCTCGGTCTGCTGTTGTGCCACGCCGGCCCGCATCGCGTCGACCACCTGCGACCTGAGCTGTTCGAACGTGCCGCCGTTGCGGGCCCCGCCGTGCGAGTCGTAGAACGCCCGCAGCTGCGCCTCGGTGAACGTCGTGCCCGCCGTCAGCTTCAGGCCCATCTTCTGCAGCAGGACGAGGTCACGCAGGAACGGCTGCAACTCGGTCGGCGGCAGCCGCAGCGGCGGCGCTGCCAGCGCGAGGTCGAGCTGAGGGCGGCCGCCCGCCTGCTTGAGCGCCCGGGTGACCCGCGTGTCGATATCGCCCTGGCTGGCCGACACGTGCAGCCTCGCCGCCGCTGCGGCGATCACCTCGTGCTTGACCAGCCGGCCGAGGATCAGCCGGCGATAGCCGGCGATGTTTCCGCCCACTGCCTGGGCGATGCTCTTCTGCTTCAACCCCTCGCCGGCGACCGCGCGCAGCCGGGTTTCCGAGATGCGCTTGGCGCCGACGAACGCGGCGACGCCGGCCTGCGTCTGGCAGGCGGTCAGGCCGGTCGAGCAGATCAGGCAGAAGACGGCGAGTGCCGCGATGCGGCGCCAGGGGCTGCGGGTCACGGGACGTGGGACCTTCTCTGTCCGAGGGTTGGGAGCTTTCAGCGTCTCACAGCGCGCCGGGCGCCCCGACGACCCCGTCGAGCAGGTTGCGGGCCCAGTCGAGCAGCGCCGTGTCGCGCAATTGCGGCCAGGGTGCCGAGACCGTGCGCACCGCCGTCTTGTAGGCCGCCTTGGGGTAGAGCCGCTGCAGCCGCATCACCTTGGACTCGGGCAGCTCGACCGGCGCGAAGCGCACCGCGTTGCCCTGCAGGGTCACCTCCCGGACGCCGTGCCTGCGGGCGTGCAGCCGGAAGTCGGCCACGGCGACGAGGTTTGCGACCGGTTGCGGCAGGGGGCCGTACCGGTCGGCGATCTCCTCGGTCACGGCGGCCAGGTCTGCCGGGGTACCCACTGCCGCCAGCTTGCGGTAGAGCTCGAGCCGGAGGCGCTCTCCCGGCACGTAGTGGTGCGGCAGGTTGGCGTCGACCGGGAGATCCACCTTGACGTCGATGAGCTGGTCCGGCGGCGCCTCCCCCTTGAAGTCCGCGACCGCCTCGCCGACCAGCCGGACGTAGAGGTCGAAGCCCACGCCGGCGATGTGCCCGGCCTGCTCGCCGCCGAGCAGGTTGCCGGCCCCGCGGATCTCCAGATCCTTCATGGCCACGGCCATCCCGGCACCGAGGTCGGTGTTCTGCGCGATCGTCGCGAGCCGGTCGTGCGCGGTCTCGGTCAGCGGCTTGTCCGGCGGGTAGAGGAAGTA
>JBBRYN010000071.1:0-16978 GCA_038237645.1 Mycobacteriales bacterium | reverse complement strand
GGGCCGCCTCGGCCTCGACGGTTTTGCCGTCGGGGGTCATGAGCACGGAGGTCATGAGCCCGAGTGAGCCGAAGCCCTGGGCCACGGTGTCGGACTGCACGTCACCGTCGTAGTTCTTGCAGGCCCAGACGTAGCCGCCCTCCCACTTCAGCGCGGCGGCCACCATGTCGTCGATCAGCCGATGTTCGTACGTCAAACCGGAAGCCGCGAACGCAGCTGCGAATTCAGCATCGAACACCTCGGCGAACAGGTCCTTGAAGCGCCCGTCGTAGGCCTTGAGGATCGTGTTCTTGGTGGACAGATAGACCGGGAAGCCGCGGTCGAGCCCGTAGCGCATCGACGCCCGGGCGAAGTCGCGGATGGAGTCGTCGTAGTTGTACATCCCCATGGCCACCCCGCCGCCCGGGAAGTCGGCCACCTCGAACTCCATCGGCGAGCCGCCGTCGGCCGGCGTGTAGGTGATGGTCACCCGTCCGGGCCCGGGCACCACGAAGTCGGTGGCGCGGTACTGGTCGCCGTGCGCGTGACGGCCGATCACGATGGGCTTGGTCCAGGTCGGCACCAGACGCGGGATGTTGCACATCAGGATGGGCTCGCGGAACACCACGCCGCCGAGGATGTTGCGGATCGTGCCATTGGGCGAGCGCCACATCCTCTTGAGGCCGAATTCCGCCACCCGCGCCTCGTCCGGCGTGATCGTGGCGCACTTGACCCCGACGCCGTGCTGCTTGATCGCCTCGGCAGCCTCCACCGTCACCCGGTCGTCGGTCCCGTCACGGTTCTGGATGCTCAGGTCGAAGTAGCGCAGTTCGATGTCGAGGTAGGGCAGGATCAACTGCTCTTTGATGAACGCCCAGATGATCCGCGTCATCTCGTCGCCGTCGAGTTCCACAATGGGGTTGGCCACGGTGATCCTGCTCATGGAGTCGGCACCCCTCAGAGGTTGTCGATGTCGGCCTGCTTGGCCCGGACGGCATCCGCGGCGGCGGTGAGAGCCGCCTTCTCCTTGTCGGTCAGGTCGTGCTCCACGATGCCCTTGACACCGCGACTGCCGAGCTCGGCCTCCACGCCCAGGTAGACGCCGCTGATGCCGTACTCCCCGTCGATCCACGTGCAGACCGGCATGATCGAGCCGGAGTCCTCGGCGACGGCCCGGGCCATCCGGGCGGCTGCCGCCGACGGCGCGTAGTAGGCGGAGCCGGTCTTCAGCAGCTCAACGATCTCCGCGCCGCCGCGCCGCGTCTTGTCGACCAGCGCCTCGATGCGGTCCGGCTCGAGCAGGTCGGTCAGCCGCCGGCCGTTGACCCAGCAGGCGCTGGGCACCGGGACCATCGTGTCGCCGTGCGAGCCGAGGGTGAGCGTGTGGACGGAGTTGATGGCGACGTTGAGCTCGGCGGCGACGAAGTGGGTGAAGCGCGCGGTGTCGAGCAGCCCGGCCTGCCCCATCACCCGTCGCTTGGGAAAACCGGACACCTTGGAGGCGAGCGCGGTCATCTCGTCCAGCGGGTTGGACACCACGATGAGCACTGCGTTGGGCGAAGTGGCGGTGATCTTCTCCACGACCTCGCGCACGATCCGGGCGTTGGTCTGCAGCAGATCCATCCGGCTCATGCCCGGCCGGCGCGGGAAACCCGCGGTGATCACGACGACGTCGGAGCCCTCGGTCGGCCCGTAGTCCCCGCCGCCGACGCCGATCACCTTGGTCTCGAAGCCTTCGATCGGCCGCGACTGGTTGATGTCGAGGGCCAGCCCCTCCGGCTTGCCCTCCACGATGTCGGTGAGTACGACGATTTCGAAGATGTTGTATTCGGCCAGCCGCTGTGCCGTGGTCGAGCCGTAGAAACCCGCACCGACCACGGTGACCTTGCCCTGACGTGCCATCTGCTCGGCGCTCCTTTGAGTCCTGACGGCGCCGGCAGTCTGAACAGTCCCAGTCGGCTCCGGGCCACGACCGACCATCGGAGGCTATCGAAGCCGGGGGTGCGCGCCTTCAGTCAGGGGTTGGTGACGTCCGGGCGCTGGTCCGGAGGTTCCTCACCGCGGAGTACGGCGAGGGCGAGATCGGCCTGGGCTGCCCGTACCAGCACGTGGTCGGTGGTGAACCCCGACATCGAGGTGAACGGGATCCGGGCACGGGCGAGCCGGCCTGCCACGTCGGCGAGAAATCCGACCATCTCCCACGGCAGTGGGCCGGCAAAGGTGATCCGCCGCCACCCCGGCTCGACCGCCGTCGGCTCCGCCACTCCGGCGAAGAGCTCGTCGGGCGCGATCAGCGTCACCTCGTCTTCATCGGCGACGATGGCGGTGTAACCACGGACCGGCGCCGGCGGCCACCAACCGGCTGGATAGCGGGCGACGGTCAGCGCCGTTGGGTCGAGCGTCGGGCGCAGGTCGTCGAGCGGCATGCGGCCGGCCTCAGCGATCCTGCAGCGCGACGACGTGCCGGTCGCGGTTGCCGATGTATTCGCTGTCCGGCCGGATCAGCCGGTTGTCGAAGTGCTGTTCCATCACGTGGGCGGTCCAGCCCGCCATCCGGGACACCACGAACACCGCCGTGAACAGCTCCGTCGGGATACCGAGGGAGTGGTAGACCGACGCGGCATAGAAGTCGACGTTGGGGCGCAGGCCCTTTGCCGCGTGGACGGTCTCCTCCATCCGCAGGGACACCTCGAAGAAGCGCGGCTCGCCGGCCAGCTCGCCCAGTCGCCGTGACATGGCGCGCAGATGGGTGGCCCGGGGGTCCTCGCCGCGGTAGACCCGGTGCCCGAAGCCCATCAGCTTCTCGCCCCGGTCGAGTCGCTCGCGTACGGAGGCCTCGACCTCGTCCAGCGAGCCGATCGACTCGAGGACCTTCATCACCTGCTCGTTGGCACCGCCGTGCAGCGAGCCCTTGAGCGTGCCGATCGCCGAGGTCACCGCCGAGTGCATGTCCGACAGGGTTGCCGCGCAGACGCGGGCGGCGAAGGTGGACGCGTTCATCGTGTGGTCGGCGTGCAGCACCAGGCACTCGTCGAACGACGCGACCGCGGCCGGGTCGGGCGTCTTCCCGGTGATCTGCAGGAGGAAGTTGCCGGCGATGCCCAGACCGGGATCGGCATCGGGGAGATCCGCGCCGGTGCGCGCGGCTTGGTAGCGGGCGAGGAGCATCGGCGCCTGAGCGACCAGCCGGGCGGCCTTGCGCCGATTGGCCGCCGGCGCGTTCGAGCCGGTGTCCGGATCGTCGCACGACAGCACGGAGACGAGCGTGCGCAGCGCCTCCATCGGCGACGCCGCGCGGATTCCGTCCAGAGCCAGCACGGCCTCGGCTGTCGGGCCGATGACAGCAGCGGCCAACTCGACGCGCAGCTCCGCCAGCTCGGCGACAGTCGGCAGCGATCCGCGCTGCAGCAGGTGGACGCACTCCTCGAAACCGATCGCGCCGGCCAGGTCGTGGATGTCGTAGCCGCGATAGGACAGCAGGCCGGCGCGCCCGTCGATGTCGCTGATCGCCGTGCTGGCCGCCACCACGTCGGCCAGCCCGCGCTGCCCCCCGGCAGGCGGCTGCACCGTGGGGGCCATATCGGGGAGTTTAGTCGAGCGAGCATCGAGCGAAGCGAGGAGCACAGCGAGATGACGATCTAGTCGAGCGAGCATCGAGCGAAGCGAGGAGCACAGCGAGATGACGATCTAGTCGAGCGAGCATCGAGCGAAGCGAGGAGCGCAGCGAGATGACGATCTAGTCGCGGGCGGCCCGCTCGGCGGCTTCGACGACGTTGGTCAGCAGCATCGCCCTGGTCATCGGGCCGACACCACCTGGCATCGGGGCCAGGTGGCCGGCCACCTCCCGGACGGCGGGATCGACGTCACCGACGAGGCGCCCCTCGGGGGTACGGGAGATGCCGACGTCCAGCACCGCCGCCCCGGGCTTGATGTCGGCCGGACCCACCAGGCCCGCGGTGCCGGCGGCCGCGACGATGATGTCGGCCCGGCGCAGGTGGGACGGCAGATCGCGGGTGACAGTGTGGCAGAGCGTGACGGTGGCGTTTTCACTCCGCCGGGTCAGCAGCAGGCCGAGGCCCCGCCCGACCGTGATCCCGCGGCCGACCACCACCACGTCGGCGCCGGCGATCGGCACGGCATACCGCCGCAGCAGCTCCACGATGGCGCGGGGGGTGCACGGCAGCGGCCCGGCGATCCCGAGCACCAGCCGGCCCAGGCTCGTCGGGTGCAGCCCGTCGGCGTCCTTGTCGGGGTCCATCAGCTCCAGCACCGCGTTGGCGTCCAGCCCGGCCGGGAGCGGCAGCTGCACGATGTAACCGGTGCACTCCGGATCGGCATTGAGCTCGCCGACCACCGCCTCGACGTCGGCCTGCGTGGCATCGGCCGGGAGTTCGCGCTGGATGCTGGCGATGCCCACCTCGGCGCAGTCACGGTGCTTGCCCGCGACATAGGACCGGCTGCCCGGGTCGTCGCCGACCAGCACCGTGCCCAGCCCCGGCGTGCGGCCGGCCGCCCGCAGCCGGTCGACCCGGTCGCGCAACTCACCGCGGATCACCGCGGCCGTTGCCTTGCCGTCGAGCAGGACCGCCGTCACGGGCCCGAGTCTGCCATGTCGGAAGTCCGCCTTCCGAAGATTCGATTCCCTGGATCAGCGCGCGGAGATCCAGCTCAGGCAGTGCAGCTCAGGCAGTGCAGCTCAGGCAGTGCAGCTCAGGGCCAGGCAGCTCAGGGCCATGCAGCTCAGTGGAAGAAGTGCCGGGTGCCGGTGAGATACATCGGCACCCCTGCGGCAGCAGCGGCCGCGATCGACTCGTCGTCACGCATCGACCCTCCCGGCTGTACGACCGCCCGCACCCCGGCGTCGATGAGCACCTGCAGCCCGTCGGCGAAGGGGAAGTAGGCGTCGGATGCGGCGACCGAGCCGCGGGACCGCTCCCCTGCCCGGGCCACCGCCAACCGCGCCGCGTCGACCCGGTTGACCTGGCCCATTCCGACCCCGACGCTGGCCTCGCCGGCCGCGAGCAGGATGGCGTTGGACTTCACCGCCCGCACCGCGCGCCAGGCGAAGGCGAGGTCGCGCGCGGTCTCCTCGCCGGCCGGATCGCCGGCGGCCAGGGTCCAGGTCGCCGGGTCGTCGCCGGGTGCGTCGAGCGCGTCGACGGTCTGCAGCAGGGCGCCGCCAGCGACGTCGCGGCTCTCGACCCCGCCGGGCGCGCGGGCGGCGCACACCAGCAGCCGGATGTTCTTCTTGCGGGTCAGAACATCCAGCGCACCCGGATCGTAGGAGGGCGCGACCACGACCTCGGTGAACACGTCGGCGACCTGCTCGGCCATGAGCGTGGAAACCGTGGCGTTGGTGGCGATCACGCCACCAAAAGCGGAGACCGGGTCGCAGGCGTGTGCCTTGCGGTGGGCTTCGGCGATGTCGGCGCCGAGGGCTATCCCGCAGGGGTTGCTGTGCTTGATGATCGCCACGCACGGCGCGGCGAAGTCGTAGACCGCCCGGTGCGCGGCGTCTGCGTCCACGTAGTTGTTATAGGACATCTCCTTGCCGTGCAGTTGCTCGGCCTGCGCGACGCCCGGCCCGCCGCCGTGCTCGACGTAGAGGGCGGCTCGCTGGTGGGGGTTTTCGCCGTAGCGCAGGATCGCCGCGCGCTCGAAGCTGCGCGCGGCATAGGCCGGCCACCATTCGCCGCCCGCCTGTGCCAGGCCGGTGGCGAACCAGTTGGCGACGGCCGCGTCGTAGGCGGCCGTGTGCGCGAAGGCCAGCGCCGCCTGCCGGCGGCGTTGCGCCTCGTCGAAGCCCCCGCCCTGCACCGCGGCGACCACCTCGGCGTACGCCGCCGGATCGACCACCACCGCTACGCTGCCGTGGTTCTTGGCCGCCGCCCGCACCATGGACGGGCCGCCGATGTCGATCTGCTCGATCACCTCGTCGTCGGTGCCGCCGGCGCGCACCGTTTCGCCGAACGGATAGAGGTTGGCCACCACCAGGTCGAACGCCGCGATGCCGAGATCGGCGAGTTGCCGGACGTGCGCCGGGTTGCTGCGGTCGGCCAGCAGGCCGGCGTGCACGTGCGGGTGCAGCGTCTTGACCCGGCCGTCGAGCACCTCGGGGAAGCCGGTGACCGTGCTCACCGCGGTGACCGGCACACCCGCCTCGCCGATGTGCCGCGCGGTGGACCCGGTCGAGACGATCTCCACGCCGGCAGCGTGCAACCCGGCCGCCAGATCGGCGAGCCCGGTCTTGTCGTAGACGCTGACCAGCGCCCGGCGTACCTCGATGCGCGTCATCCGAGGACGACCTCCCTTCCGTTGACCGAATAACCGAGGCGGACCAACCGGCCCACCGTGTCGGCGAGCAGTCGGCGCTCGACGTCCTTGATGCGTTCGTGCAACGACTGCTCCGTGTCTCCCGGGCGCACCTCGACGGCGGCCTGGGCGATCACCGGTCCGGTGTCGACGCCGGCGTCGACGAGGTGCACGGTGACGCCGGTGACCTTGGCACCGTAGGCCAGGGTGTCGCGCACCGGATGGGCCCCGGGGAACGCCGGGAGCAACGCCGGATGGGTGTTGACCACCCGGGAGGGAAACCGGCTGAGGAACTGCTCGCCCAGGATCTTCATGAAACCGGCCAGAACGACCAGATCGGGACGGTAGGCCGAGACGGCGTCGGCCACCGCCACGTCCCAGGTGAGCCGATCGGGAAAGTCGGCGACCCGAACCACGAATGTCGGCAGGCCCAGCGCGGCAGCCCGCTCCAGTGCCGTAATGTCCGATCGATCAGCGCCGACCGCGAGGATCTCGGCGCCGTAGCCCGGGTCGGCTGCGGCGTGCAGCAGTGCCTGCAGGTTGCTGCCCGTTCCGGAGACCAACACGACAATGCGGGCAGGCAGCGGGGCCTCCTGACGAGCCGGTGAGCGTGGCCGGCGCCGGATTCTTGACCCGGGGCGCCGCAGTCGCCACGATGCCATGGACCAAAGGGCATCTGCCAGCGCCAAGTCATCACCAGTCAGGCACCACCCATCGAGGAGGACACCCGAATGACCTACCCCAACGATCCCAACCAGCCGCCGGGGGGCTACGACCCGCCCCCCCCGCCCGGCGGCGGCGGTTACGGCCCCCCGCCCCCCGGTGGGGGCGGTTACGGCCCCCCGCCCCCCGGTGGGGGAGGCTACGGCCCGCCGCCCGGGGGAGGCTACGGGCCACCGCCCGGTGGGGGTGGCTACGGCCCGCCGCCCGGCGGCAGCGACAGCAAGACCCCGATGGTCCTGGGCATCATCGGCATCGTCTGCTGGTTCTGCTGCTCGCCGGCGGCCATCGTGCTCGGGCTCATCGGGCAGTCGCAGGCCGACAAGAACGGACAGCCGACGACGCTGCCCCGCATCGCCTGGATAGGCGGCATCGTCGCGCTGATCATCGGCATCATCGTTGCGGTGGTTCGGCGCAGGCACACGTGACGGGCTGTTGACACTCGCCGTGCCTGGCTGGAGTGCCGCTGGAAACCTCCGGCGGCACTCCGGCTCGGCCATCGCCGGGTGGTTGCCGGCGTGGGCGGCACCGCTGGCCAGTGCGGCCACGGCCGCCGCGTGCTGCGCGGTGGCCGCCATCGCCGACCCCACCCAGCCCGGCAGCGGCCTGCCGGTTTGTCCACTGAAGACACTCACCGGGATCGACTGCCCGATCTGCGGCTCCGCCCGGATGCTGCACACACTGCTGCACGGCGACCTGGCCTCCGCCGCCCGCTACAACGCCGTGACCCTGCTCATGGTCCCCGTGTTGCTGTGGGCCTGGCTGGTGTGGTCCCTGCCGCGCCTCGGCTTCCGCGCACCGCCTACCTGGCGCCCCTCCGGCCGCGTGCTGCGCTTCGGACTGGGGCTGTGGCTGCTCTTCGCCGTCTTGCGCAACCTCCCCTGGGCACCGTTCTCCGCCCTGCACGTCTGACGAGACTCAGGTTCGGCGACCCCGACCGTGCCGGGCCGTCCACCACGCGGCGGCCATCGCCGGCAGGGCGACCTCCGCGGCGAACATCAGGCTCACCCGCCATGCAGAGGGACCCACGGTGGCCAGCCGCCCCGCGCCGGCCTGGCCGCCGGCGGCCAGGCAGAGCAGGCCCATCACCAGGCCGGCCGCGCAGCCCGTTGCCAGGCCGGTGCCGAGCACCCGCCGCAGCGGCGCGCCGTGCTGGCGCCGGCCGACCAGCGCGCCGGCCAGCAAGCCGCCGGCCGCCGGCAGCAGGAGCACGGCGGGCAGCCATCGGGGCGCCGTGCCCGGCAGGGCGGCCAGCAGCGGGAGCGCGGGAACCGGCCCGAGCCGGACGCCGAACGCGCTCACCGCGGTCCCGGTGCCGACCGCGAAGCCGGGTCCGGTGACGAGTGCCGCCGACCACACGACCGCGTTCGGCAGGTAGGCGAGTGAGATCACGAGCAATACCAGGGCGCCGACGACGCCGGGGCCCGAGGCGCGCAACACCGTGCCGGCCTCAGCGCCGTGGATAGCCAGCGCGCCGCCGGCCAGCAGCGCCGCTCCGGCGAGCACGATGAGGACGGCGAGCACTCCCCCGTGCACGGCCAGCCGCGCCCACTCGGGCAGCGCTCGCCACACCGACGGCCACAGACCAGCCCCCTGCAGCACCCCCAGCCCGCCGCAGACCGTCGCGATCACGCCGGCAGCCAGGAACGCCCACAGCGGCGTCGCCCCGGCGTGGGCCGCGCCCGCCGGGCCGGTCACCACCACCGCGATGACTGCGTAGGACCCCGCCAGCGCGACCGTGGCCCGCCCGACCCCCCGTACGTCGGCGACGCCGACCGTCCGCGCCAGGGAAGCTCCGGCCCGCGCGAGGAGGTAGGCCGGCAGCGCGGTCAGCCCCAGCGGTACGAGCGCGAAGGGCGATCCGCCCACGCGCAGCGGGGTGCCGTTGGCGAGCAGCCAGACCTCGGCGGCCATCCGCAGGACCGCCGCCGCCGGGGACGTGGAGCGGCCGTCGGTCGACCAGGCGATCAGCGCCACGGCAGTGATCGCGATCAACCCGACGGCCACCGCCCATACCGCGGCGGTGACACCGGCGATGACCAGGGACACCTGCCGACCCCCCGGGGAGGCCGCCTTCGGCTCTGCCGGGCTCAACAGGTCGGTCATGCCACCCACTCTGACACCGCCTCCGGCGACGCCCCGACCGACTCGCCCAGGACCCGCCGACCGAAGCGCCATCTTCCGGGAAAACGTCGGCCGACGGGCCGCCGGATGCGACGCTTTCCCGGAACTTGCCGGGTGAATGAGGCGGCCCACCGGTGCCGCCCGATCAGACAGCGTTAACCGGCGCTGGCGACCGTGCGCATGAGTTGGGCCGTCTCGCTGGGCGTCCGGCCCACGCGCACGCCGGCCTTCTCCAAGGCGTCCTTCTTGGCCTGCGCAGTGCCGGACGAGCCCGAGACGATCGCTCCGGCATGGCCCATCGTCTTGCCCTCCGGCGCGGTGAAGCCGGCGACGTAGGCGACCACCGGCTTGGTCACGTGCGCCGAGATGTATTCTGCCGCCCGCTCCTCCGCGTCACCGCCGATCTCGCCGATCAGCACGATCGCGTCCGTGTCGGGGTCGGCCTCGAACGCGGCGAGGCAGTCGATGTGCGTCGTGCCGATCACCGGGTCACCGCCGATGCCCACCGCGGTGGAGAAGCCGATGTCGCGCAACTCGTACATCATCTGGTACGTCAGCGTGCCCGACTTGCTCACCAGCCCCAGCCGGCCGGCCTGGGCGATGTCGGCCGGGATGATGCCCGCATTGGACCGACCCGGGCTGATCACGCCGGGACAGTTGGGTCCGATGATGCGGGTACGGTTGCCCTGCGCCTGGGCGTGGGCGTACATCGTGGTGGAGTCGTGCACCGGGATTCCCTCGGTGATGACCACGCAGAGGCCGATGCCGGCGTCGATCGCCTCGACGACCGCGGCTTTGGCAAACCTCGGCGGCACGAACACGACCGACGTGTCGGCGTCGAGCACCTCGACGGCGCGGCGGACCGTGTCGAACACCGGCACCGTCCGCTGGCCGAAGGTCACCTGCTCGCCGGCCTTGCCGGGGGTCACGCCACCGACGATCTCGGTTCCGGCGGCGAGCATCCTCTTGGTGTGCTTGCGGCCCTCGGCGCCGGTCATCCCCTGCACGACGACCCGGTTGCGGTCGGTGAGAAAGATCGCCATGATCAGGCCCCCGTCCGGCTGGAATCCGCAGCGGCCAGCGCGGCAGCGCGCTCGGCCGCACCGTCCATGGAGTCGACGCGCTGCACGAGGCGATGCCCGGCGTCGTCGAGGATCTTGCGGCCCAGCGGCGCGTTGTTGCCGTCGAGGCGCACCACGATCGGCTTGTCAATGGGCTCACCGCCGCTCTCCAGCAGCGCGAGTGCCCGCACGATCCCGTTGGCCACTTCGTCGCACGCCGTGATGCCGCCGAAGACATTGACGAACACCGATCGCACGGCAGGATCGCTCAGGATGATCTCCAGGCCGTCGGCCATCACCTGTGCGGAAGCACCGCCGCCGATGTCGAGGAAGTTCGCCGGGGTGACCGCACCGTGCCGGTCGTCGGCCTGCCGCTCACCGGCATAGGCCACGACGTCCAATGTGGACATCACCAGCCCGGCGCCGTTGCCGATGATGCCGACCGAGCCGTCGAGCTTGACGTAGTTGAGGCCCTTCGCCGCGGCCCGGGCCTCGAGCGGGTCGGCGGCGGCACTGTCGGCCAGGGCGGCGTGTTCGGGGTGCCGGAAGCCGGCGTTGTCGTCGAGAGTGACCTTGCCGTCGAGGGCCAGCACCCGGCCGTCCGGGGTGCGCACCAGCGGGTTGACCTCGACCAGTGTGGCGTCCTCGGCGGTGAACGTCTCCCAGAGGGCTGTCACGACGTCACCGACCTGGTCGAGGATCTCCGGCGGGAAATTGCCGCGGGCGGCGAGGTCGCGCGCCAGCGGTGCGTCGACGCCGGTCAGCGGATCGATGTGCACCATGGCCAGGGCATCGGGGCGTTCGACCGCGATCCGCTCGATCTCGATGCCGCCCTCGGCCGATGCCATCGCCAGAAAGGTGCGGTTGGCCCGGTCGACGAGGAACGAGAAGTAATATTCCTCCGCGATGTCGCTGGCCTCGGTGACGAGCACCTGGTGCACGGTGTGGCCCTTGATGTCCATGCCGAGGATCGCCTCGGCCTTGGTCGCCGCGGCCTCCGGTGAGTCGGCGAGTTGCACGCCGCCGGCCTTGCCCCGTCCACCCGTCTTGACCTGTGCCTTGACGACCACCGGTCCACCGAGCCCCGCGGCAATGGCCCGGGCCTGCTCGGGAGTACGGGCCACGTCGCCGGCCAGGACAGGCACGCCGTGGGCGGCGAAGAGATCCTTCGCCTGGTACTCGAACAGGTCCACGGCGCCACTTCCCTCTGTGATGTCGGCCGTCCTAGGGCTTTCCGGCGACTCTAGCCAGCCACCGTACCGAGGCAGGCGACCTGCCCGACGGCCCGTCCCGGTGGTCCGCCGGACGGCTCAGATGTCGCGGAAGGATTCGATCCGCGCGCCGAGCAGGTTCAGCCGATCCGCGAGTTGCTCGTAGCCGCGGTGGATGACGTAGACGTTGCGCAACACCGAGGTGCCCTTCGCCGCCAGCATCGCCAGGAGGATGACGACGGCCGGTCGCAGCGCGGGTGGGCAGATGACCTCCGCGCCCGACCAGTGCGTCGGGCCCTCGACGTAGAGCCGGTGGGGGTCGAGGAGGGTGACCTTGGCGCCTAGCTTCGTCAGATCGGTGAGATATAGCGCCCGGTTCTCATAGACCCAGTCGTGGATCAGGGTCGACCCCTGCGCGGTGGCCGCGATCAGCGCGAAGAACGGCAGGTTGTCGATGTTGAGGCCCGGGAACGGCATGGGATGGATCTTGTCGATCGGGGCACGCAGCACCGAGGGCCGCACCAGGAGGTCGACCAGCCGGGTGTATCCGTTGGCGGCCGGGTATTCCGCGCTGCGGTCGTAGTCCAGGCCCATGGTCTCCAGCACGGACAGCTCGATCTCGAGGAACTCGATCGGCACCCGGCAGATCGTCACCTCCGAGGACGTGACGATCGCCGCGGTGAGCAGGCTCATCGCCTCGATGGGGTCCTCCGCCGGGGAGTAGTCCACGTCGCGGTGGATGTCGGCCACCCCGTGCACCGTCAGTGATGTGCCGCCGATGCCCTCGATGCCCACGCCCAGGGCGATCAGGTAGCGGCAGAGATCCTGCACCATGTAGTTGGAGCTGGCATTGCGGATCACCGTCACCCCGGGATGTCTGGCCGCCGCCATCAGCGCGTTCTGGGTGACGGTGTCCCCGCGTTCGGTGAGGACGATGGGGCGCGACGGTTTGACCGTCCGGTCGACGTTGGCGAGGTAGCGACCGCCTTTGGCCGTGACCTCCAGCCCGAAGGGGCGCAGCGCGGTCATGTGTGGCTCGATGGTGCGGGTGCCCAAGGCACACCCACCGGCGTACGGCAGTTCGAAGTGCTCCTCGGAGTGCAGCAGCGGGCCGAGGAACATGATGATGCTGCGGGTGCGCCGCGCCGCCTCGGTGTCCATCTCGCTGAGATCCAGCCGGGCCGGCGGCACGATCTCCAGGTCGTTGTCCTCGTTGAGCCAGCGATACCGGACGCCCATGCTTTCGAGCACCTCGAGGATGCGGTTGACCTCCTCGATCCGGGCCACCTTGCGCAGCGTCGTGCGTCCCGCGTTGAGCAGCGCCGCGCACAGCAGCGCGACACCGGCATTCTTGCTGGTCTTGACGTTGATGCTGCCGGCCAGCCGGCAGCCGCCCGCCACCCTCAGGTGAGTGGGGCCGGCATGCCCGAGGGACACGATCTCGGAGTCGAGGGCCTCGCCGATCCGGGTCACCATCTCGATGCTGAGGTTCTGGTGACCCTGCTCGATGCGGTTGATCGCGCTCTGGCTGGTCGCCAGGGTGTCGGCGAGCTGCGACTGCGTCCAGCCGCGGTGGAGGCGGGAGTCCCTGATGAGCTTGCCGATGCCCCGGAGGTAGGCGTTGAGCTGATCGTCGGTCACGAGCCGTGACTGTATCTCAGATATGACGTCGGCATGCCAGCTCCCCGGCCGACCCGCTCACCGCCCGGTGCCTGGCCGGAGCACCGCTGCTGGCCGGCTCACGCGGCGGGCGCTCCCACGTGCTGGCTCACCCACTCGACGATCGACCCCGTCGTGGCTCCGGGAGTGAACACCTTGGCAACCCCCAGCCGGTCAAGCTCGGCCAGGTCGTCCTCGGGGATGATCCCGCCGCCGAAGACGATGACGTCGCCGGCCCCACGCTCCCGCAGCAACTCCAGCACCCGCGCAAACAGGGTCATGTGTGCTCCGGAGAGCACGGAGAGGCCGACGCAGTCGGCGTCCTCCTGGATCACGGTTTCGACGATCTGCTCCGGGGTCTGATGCAGGCCGGTGTAGATCACCTCCATGCCGGCGTCACGCAGCGCGCGGGCCACCACCTTGGCGCCACGGTCGTGACCATCCAGCCCCGGCTTCGCGACGACGACCCGGATCGGCGAACCCATATGCCAGACCTCCGAGCGCGCGGCAGCGTTACCCGGGGCCAGCGTATCGCGGCGCACTGGGACATCCACAGATGTCTCCGGGAGCCGCCCGCGCCACTCGCCGCCACTCGCCGCCACCCGCGCCGCCGCGCGGGGCCAAGGGGAGATAACCCGCGATTCGCCGGGACTTGTCCTATTCCCCGCTAACGGTTACGGTTCCGTCTCGTTGCCAAGGATTGCCTGGCGTGACCATCGGCCAGGTGTTTGCAGGAAGGCTGCGCGTGCCGTCCCATCGTCAGGACTCCGGTCGTCACCGCAGTGGTGCCGCCAAGGCGAGTGCATCCCCCGGCCGTTCGGCTGAGGCCGTCGACTCTTCGGCCGAGGGGGTCGCTGCCAACGGTCGTCACCGGGCCGCCCCGCCGCCCAAGAGCCGATACGCCGCGGTCGCTACGACGGCCATCCTCGGGGCCGGTGTCGTCGCGCTGGGCACCGCGGCGGCGGTGCCGCCGGCCAATCCGCCGGGGGCGGCGGTGACGGTGCAGGCCGCCTTCGCGCCGACCGGCGCGATCGGCGGGAGCGACGGGGTTCCCGCCCTGCACGGCACCGTTTCCCGCGACATTGCAGGCTTGCTGTCGCCCCGGGCCTCCCGCACCACGACGCGTTATGCACTCGCCGTGCGGCCGATCAAGGGCGGTGTCCTGACGACGTGCTTCTGCTGGCGCTGGGGCAAGTTCCACGACGGCATCGATCTCGCCGCGCCGATGCTCACCCCGATTTACGCTGCCGCGGCAGGGGTGGTGGAGAGCGCCGGCCCAGCCCCCGGTTACGGCAACCTGATCGTGATCCGGCACGACCAGCACACGATCACCTTCTACGGCCACGAGGAGAGGATCCTCGTCAGGGCCGGACAGCGGGTGCGCGCCGGTGATGTGATAGCGCTTGAGGGCAACCGCGGGTTCTCCACCGGCCCGCACCTGCACTTCGGCGTCCACGTCGACGACCAGCCCATCGACCCGATCCCCTGGCTGGCCCGGCGCGGGGTCAGGACCTAGCACCCGTACCCAGCAACTTCTGGCCGGTTTGATGGTTCGGCTTCGGCGATGATCTGACCTAAATCCGGGTGGGTAGCGCCGAGGATGCGGTCAGCGGCCGAGGACTCCGGCGAGGGTGTTATGTGCTGCGGCGAGGTTGCCGTTGACGTTGGACAGCAGGGGCTGCAGCGGCTCCACCTGCCGGGAGATACCGCGCACGGCGCCGGCGACCGTGCCCAGGACGCCGGCTACCCGCCGCAGCGCGACCAGGTAGCGGATGAGGAACACCGCGATCATCGCCAGCGCCAGACCGGAAACGATCAGGGTCAGGATGCCCAAGGGGGTCATGCGCGCCTCCCAGGTGCGGCGAGGATCTCCCGACGAGCCCGACATAGGTGCCGAACCCGCTGTTCGCCGCGGCTACCAGGTCGCGCGTGTCGGCCAACTCCGGGATCGGGTCGAGGTTGTGGGTCAGCTCCCCGCCGTGGGTCAGGATGTCGTCGGCCAGGGCGCGATCGATAGTCGAACGTGCCATCCACGTCGTCGGGGGCCCAAGTGTCAGGTGCCTCGCTCCATCGGTCAGTCCCGCGCATTCAGGACAAGAGGTCGCCAGTGCGCGACGGGTCGCGACGGCGCCTCGACCGGCGATTGTCTTTGGGACGTGAGATGTGCGGATACTCAGGTCGCCAAGCTAATTGCCATCGACGTCCATCCGCACCGGCACCCAAATCTCCTGTGGATCGGCGCTTCCCGACGACGGTGTCCACTCAAGCCCGCCAAAAAACTTCTCGAAATCCCCGCTGCCCACGCGGCACCCGCCGACTACGACTACGAAGCCCACGGGGCGAGGACGACGATGCACCTGGCGCGGCGGACCCTACTGGAACAATAGGTGCGTGCATTCCCACGAGCCGCACCTGACCGCGACCGGTGAGCACCGGGGTCGGTTGCGAGCCGTCGCTGGTGTCGTCGTGGTGGTGGTGGCAGCCGAGGTTGTCGGCGGGGTACTCTCCGGCAATCTCACGCTGCTGGCCGACGCCGGGCACCTGGCCACCGACGCTGCGGGCATCGGACCGAGCCTGCTGGCGATCCGCTATGCGGGCCGTCCGGCCACGACGCAGCGCACCTTCGGTGACCAGCGGGCTGAAGCGCTCGTCGACGACGCGACGGTCGTGGCCGGGAGCAGCGGCCGGGTGCTCGACGACCTCTGTGACTGCCTCGCCCACCACTGCGACGTCGAGCCCTGGACCTTCCAACTCGAGCCCGCCGGTCACCTCGAACACGAGCGATGGGGCCGCCGATGCGGATGACCCCGTGGGCCAGGGCCGCGACCGTGTGGCTGCTGGCCGCGGTCGTGCTCGGCGTCGCACTGTCTGCCGCCGGCCGGCGGCACTCGCCGCTGGATGACCCGGACCTCGCGATGCAACGTTCGGACATCCTCGACGCCGTCGGCCGGCCGATTGTGGCTCCGCCAGCGACCACATCGATCCCAGCGGCCGGCCGGCCGGCTGTGGTCTTCTTCGTACGAGATGACCAACAGGCACTCCTGCTGGCCGCGCTCTCCCGGCCCGGCACGTTGCCGTCCACAGCGGACGTGGCGATCGTCGGCGGGCCGGTCAATCTGTCGGCCATGACCGTGGCCGTGCTGACCGACCGGGACCGGTCACTGGCCCGTGGATATGCGATGCCGGTCCCGCGCGATGGCGGCTACCCGGTCGGCTACGCCATCGTCAGCAAGGCCGGTCTGATCCGCTACCGCACGCTGGACCCGGCCGTCGCCAGTCATCTCGACGAGGTGCGCACCATGCTCCGGGCGCTGGAGTGATGCGGGGCCTGCGCTCGCTGATCGGGTTGGTCGTGGCGGTCGCGATCGAGACCTGGCTCTACCTCGACTATCAGGCCCACGAGGCCCGCGTGCATTGGTTCACCCACTTCTTCATCGGCGCCGGCGTCGCGCTGATCGGCATGACCGTCTGGATCGTGGAGGAGAGGCGCCGGGTGGCCGTGCCGGCCCTCTGGCTGGTGTTCGGTCACGTGGTCGCGATGCTTCCCGACACGATGTTCCACTTCGGGATCCCCCACCGGCGATGGATGGATGTCTTCCTCGCCCACATCAGCGCGCACACGGTGCCGGGCGGCAACCTGACCTGGTACGCGTTGTTCCTCGCCGCGCTGGCCGGCTATCTGGCCGCCGAAGTCCGCCGGCAGGAGAGACAGCGCGCCCTCGGTGACGGCCGGCGCCGACACGGGCAACACCCTGCTCGAGGATGAGGGTGCCGGGCAAGGCGCAGTGCAGACGCAGGTGGCGGCCGTAAACCTCGGCGAACTTCGCTGTACGAACGATCTCTGCGTCAACCCCGCTGCCCGATCGGCAGCATCGGCCAGCCGAAGGCCCGGCGGGCCGAAGGCCCGGCGGG
>JBBRYN010000070.1:0-17270 GCA_038237645.1 Mycobacteriales bacterium | reverse complement strand
TCCGGCGGCCCCACCACGCCGAGCATCCCGGCACTCCACCGATCAAGGGCCCCCCGCAACCAGCGGGCGGACCCCTCTCACACTGCGATCATCGGCAACGCCGATGACGACATCATCGGCAAGATCAACGACGGACAACACACGTTGGCCGATGAGTTTCACCACCTGTACGTGTTCAACCTCCGCGGCAACCAGAGGACTGCAGGTGAGGTGTCGCGACGGGAAGGTGGAAAGATCTTCGACGCCGGAAGTCGGGCGACCGTCGCCGTCATGCTGTTGGTCAAGCAAGCCGGTGAGGTGCCCGAACAGGGAGGAACCCTTCACTACCGTGACATCGGCGACTACCTGACACGCCGGGAGAAGCTCGCCATAGTCGCTGAGGCGCTCCCGGTCGCGGATGACGGAACTCTGTCGCTCGCCTCGGTCGAGTGGACCACGATTCAGCCAAACGCGCACGGCGACTGGATCAACCCACGATCGAAGTCCTTCGCAGGCCATCTCCAGATGACCGCCACCACAGATGCGCCCGGTGTGTTCGAGCTCCGGACGCTCGGGCTAGCAACGGGCCGGGACGCGTGGAACTACAACAGCTCGCGCAGCGCCCTCGACGCGAATGTGATGCGGATGATCTCAAGCTTCAACGGTGCGGCTGACGCGTACGACGCCACCGCGCCTTCGGGGGCTGGCACGCTTGCAGAACGGGCCAGGCGGGTGGAGCAGAGGGTGGGCCGTGATCCCGCTCACTTCAGTTGGAACCGAAACGCCTTCACGGATGTGGCTCGAGGAACGCGTTACTCTGCGGACGACCGGCTTGTGATGCGAGCCCTCTACCGGCCCTTCCACCATCGCTGGGTCGAGGCTGGCAGACAGCTCAACGCGATGGTGTACCAGCTCCCCCGAGTCTTCCCGCATGGCCAGGCCGAGAACCTGACGATCGCAGTTTCTAATCAGGGCGCTCGTACGGCATTTTCCGCACTGATGGTGCGAGACCTTCCGGACCTGAACATCTGGATTGATCCAACGCCCTGCTTTCCCCTATTCGTGTTCGACGCGAGCAAGGGGAATGAGGGGCCCCCCCGACTGTTCGATGATCCGCCGCCGGAGAGCCCGTCCGGTCGGCGGCACAACATCACAGACCATGCCCTCGCTGCGTACCGGTCGCTCGACTCGGCGGTCGAGCGGGACGACATCTTCTTCTACGTGTACGGAATCCTGCACTCGCCCGACTACCGCACGGCGTTCGCCGCCGACCTGAAGAAGTCGCTGCCCCGCATCCCGCAGGTGGCCACCCCCGCGGACTTCTGGGCGTACTCGAAGGCCGGTCGGGACCTCGCCTCCTTGCACACCGACTACGAGTCGATCGAGCCTTGGACGGGTCTCACCCACACGTACGCTGCCGGCTTCGACCCCCAACACCTCGACGCCTACCGGGTGCTCAAGATGAAGCACCCGAAGGTCGCTGATCCGCTCGATCCGAAGGGCGTCAAGGTCGAGGATCGAAGCCGGATCATCTACAACGACTGGATCACCATCGGGGCCATCCCTGAGCGGGCTTATGGCTACGAGCTGGGCTCGCGCTCGGCACTCGCGTGGGTGATGGAGTCCAACCGGGTCCGCACCGACAAGGCGTCAGGCATCCGCAACGACCCCAACGACTGGGCCACCGAGCACGATGACCCAAGTTACGTCCTCAACCTGGTTGGCCGAATCGTCACCGTGTCGATGCGCACGATTGACATCGTCGACTCACTCCCGAATCTCGCCCTGTAGCTGGGCCTCTGGGTTGGGTTCGTTGGCTTGGAAGTCGTCCCTCTGGCCTGATAGCACAGTGGCCAGCCTGAGGTGCCCGCTGCGCGGGCGGCTCGGCCGTATTGCACGGGATTCTCTGCATTATCCCGTGTAATACGAGGCAGCCTGAAACGGGGGGTCTGTTGCATTGGTCGAGTCTGTCGGCGGGGACGCTGTGCCGATGATCAGGTCGGCCTGTCGCCGGTAACGGTGACAACCGACCAGGCACCGGTATATCCACCCGTCATCGAGGAACTCGTCCCGGGGCTCGGCATGTCAGCGAGCAGTAGGAGAACAACCGGGTGGAAGCCGATCACGGTCGGCTCAAGGCGCGGCTGCGGCCGATGCGCGGACTCAAACAGATGAGATCCGCGCGCGTCATCTCTACCGGGTCGTTACGACCCGTGGTCTGGCCTGGGTTCATCACCCCGGAAGCGGTCGTTCTACTATCCTGCCTAGTGGAAGTTCCCGCGAACAGCAATCGTGACGAGGTGGTGTCATGAACAAGGCCCCGGTGACCCGCCCACGCCTCGGCCGGCGGTCGCGCAAGACTCGGCTCAGGGCCAAACGTGTTTACGTCATCGGGCAGCAGCAGCAGAACGCGGCCGCTCAGAAGCGGCTGCAGCACGCGGCCAAGACCCGCCAAAAGCACATCGTGGGCGCCGTACTGATCGCGCTGGGGTTTGTTGTCGCGGCTGCCCATATCGTGGAGCACCTCGACTACCTCCGGCTGATGTCGCCCGGCTGGCAGGACCTGCTCATCGGCTATCCCACGGCGGGTCTGCTGATCCTTGCCGGCTTCGTCTTGGTGGGACAGTGACGGCAGTTGACTACAGCCAGCCGAGCGGATCCACTGGCGTGCCGTCCAGGCGCACTTCGAAATGTAGGTGGTTGCCGGTCGATGCGCCGGTCGTGCCGACCCGGCCGATCGGCTGACCGGCGCTGACCCGTTGGCCCGACCGCACCAGTATTGCGGATTGGTGGGCATAGCAGGTGGCAAGGCCTCGACCCGCGGTAACCCCATGGCTGATGCAAGTGTAATTGCCATAGCTGCCGGCCCAGCCGGCGTTGACGACGACACCGGCGGCGGCCGCCATAATGCTCGTGCCTCCGGGCGCGGCGATATCCAGTCCGGCATGCAGGCGCCAGACGCCGAAGACCGGATCCAGCCGGTACCCGAACGGGCTGGTGATGATCCCGCGGACTGGCCACGCGAGACGGCCGGACGCAGGCCGCTGCGGGCCGCCTGCGCCGGCCGAAGCTGCGGCGCGGAGGCGGCGGGCAATGGCGGCCGACTGGGCCTGGAGGCTCGCGTACTGCGCCTGCTCCGCCGCCTTCGCCTGCCGGGCAACACCTAGCGTGCTGTCACGCGCGGCGACGAGATCGGCGATGCGCCGTTCCTCGGTGGCCGCAGCCGCAAGCGCGGTTCGACGCAGAGCCAGCAGCCGGACGGCCTGATCGCGGGCTCGTTTCACCTGCGCGCTGCGGTAGGTGGCGTTGGCGCGCTGCTGGGCCGCTCGCAAGCGGGCCAAGCTGAGTGCGTTGACCGCCGCGTTGCGTTGGTTCGCCTCACGACGGACGACCTCGAGGGCCGTCGTCAGGTCGCCGAGAGACTGGGAGCCGAGCAGGAAGCCGAGCCCTGCCGGCGCGCCTGCCTTGTAGGTCGCGGACGCGTAGTGACCCAGGGCATCCTGAGCCGTGGCGGCCTGTCCCGCTGCGCCGGTGAACCCCTCCGTCGCTTGATCGGCTACCTGCTGGGCGGCTCTGGTCGCGGCGACCGCCCCCTGATACTGGGCGGCCGATGTGGCCGCCGCGTCTCGGGCGGCCGCCAGCCGTGCCTGGGCGGGCGGCAATAGGCGTGTGGCCTGGTCGAGGGCCTGCTGCGCACGCCGAACCACCAAAGTGGAATCGCTCAGCGCAGCGCTGACGCGCACGAGCTGCCGCTGCACGCTCTGCTGATCGCCTCTGGGGCTGGCCGAGGCGGGCGAGGGGACGAAGAACAGGGAGATCGCTGTGAGGAGGGCACCGGCGACGGCGGCGTACCTGCGCACCGTAGTGAGCCTCCTGTTACCGAAGTGACTGATGAGACGACGGTGCCATGCCCTGGTACCGCTGTCCACGACCTCGCCTAGTAGACACGGTGAAGTCCTGGAAGCTGCTGAATTGCCAATGGTCGGCCCGTCGTTCACCCGAACGGCCTAGAGCTCCGGCGAGCGTTGCCATGACGGATCGGCGAAGCGGCCAGACGGATCCCGCTGTCCCGCGTCAGACTTTCCGGCAGGCCGGTCTTGAGCGCGAGGCGGGAGGTGAGTGATGGTAGGCCGCGCGACGTGGCCCTGAGCTTGACGCTTGAGAAGTTGGCCCATATGTGAGTCTCAGAGACAGACAGAGGTCGTCCGTCGCGCGCCGCCCGCCATCATTGCCGATGCTCATTGAGCATGACTGGTCGGTGGTTCTACGGATCAGCAGCGGTGGGGTTGCATCAGGTGCCAGCCACTGCTCAGCCGGTAGCGGCCCGGCTTCTCGATGCGCGCGACCGTCCACTTGTCGGCCGGGGTCAAGCAGCCGTCCGGGCCCTGCAGCGTTATCCACCGCGACCACCGGGACCGGATGACCACGGTGCCCGGCCGCGACATGTCGAAGGTCACGCCGGTCGCGTCCGATCGGACCAGCTTGCCGGGGGCGCTGACCAGTGGCTGCGGGCTGGTCACCCGGTAGAGCTGCCAGTTGTCGTTGCCCCAGACGTAGGTCAGGTACGGGAGGTTGGCGTCGATGAGGGCCGCCTCCTCCTGTCCCCAGTTGTCCAGCCGGGTGCCGACGGGCCGGGCGACGTAGCTGACCGCGTTGTCGTAGAGCCAATTGAGGTAGTCCTCGCCGGCGAGGGTGCCTTCGGGCGAGCGGCCGTAGAACAGTCCGTTGCGGCCGACGTCGACCTGCCGCTCCCAACCGCGGGCGATCGGCACAGTGTCGGCGATATAGGTCGACTCCCAGTGGTCGCGTAACGGGATCACCTCGACCCGGCCGACCGGGCCCAGCAGCTTCAGCTCGTTCATGAGTGGCTGGAAGAACGGTCGGTGGGCCGCCGGGTTGCCGGCGTTGCCGAGGTCGCCGAGCACCAGCGGCGGCTGCCACCAGCAGATCAGCACCAGCGCGAGGGCCAGCCGGGGCCAGTTCAGGTTCGCCGTTGCCGCGATGACCGGGACGGCGAACAGCAGGGTCAGCCGGGCCGCGTTGTAACCGATCGGGGTGGGCACGATGAACAACGCGAACAGCCCGGCCGCCGAGAGCATCGCTCCCACCCGGATGGCGCGGTACTGCTGCGGCACCAGGAACGGCACCGCGATCGACATGGCGATGACCAGTTTGGCCGACTCCATGCTGAAGGGCTGAATGCCGCCGTCGCGGAACAGCGCGGCCACGACCCCCATCGGCACCGCGGCGCCGATGCCCAGGGCAAGCCCGTCACGGCGGCGGCCGGTGATCAGCAGGGCAGCGCCCGCCAGCCCGGTGAACAGGCCGGCGACCGGGCTGGCGGCCGTACTCAAGGCGGCCAGGACCCCGATCAGCACGGTCCGCAGGCGTACGTCGATCTCCGCCAGCGTCACCGCGCAGAGCGCCAGCAGGCCGAACGCGATCCCGAGCGTGAAGGTGGTCCGGCCGCTCACCAGATTGAATACCAGGCACACCGCAGCCAGGACCGAGCCCAGGAGTGGGCGGCGCACCCGGCCGCGTACCAGCAGGAACGCGAGGGCCACCGCGCCGAGCACCGAGGCGGTCGCGCCGACGCCGCGGGAGCCGATCAGGGCGTTCAGCGGGCCGGTCAGCAGGCTGTAGCCGAACGGGAAGATCCCGCCGTACCACCGGAAGTCCACCGGCCGGGCGCCGTAGGCCTGCACGAAGTGCCCCCGCGCGACCTGAGCCGACAGGTCGGTGCCGGCCAGGGGCAGGAAGAGGAAGCCGCCCGTCAGCACCAGGGAGACGGTTGTGGTGGTCACCATGACCCGGCGATAGGGGTGCGGGATGCGCTGCAGCACGGCTCAGCCTGCCCCGCTCATCCGTAGAACACCCTCTCGACCGCAGCGCGGGCGCGCCGCGTCGTGCCGAGGCCGCCAGCGATCACCAGGTGGCACCGACGCCGCCGCATGTATCTGGGACGGCGTCGGCATTGTCGGGGTCAGATAGCACCTCAAGGGCAGGCGAGGGAGGAGCGAGCAGCGCTCGAGTGTTCGGGGAGGTGGCGTCGATGTCGATGGGGACGTGAGAGGAAGCCAGGTACCACACTGCCGTGAAGGCGAAAGGACGGCCAGGACGGTAGCGGGGTGTCGTAGTGAAGATCACAACAGTGACGGTGATGCTTACCGCTATTGGGATCCCGGCGAAGACCAGGACAACCTCGGGAACGCTCACCGCAGCGCGCCGGGCGTCCGCGTGTCCGTGACGATCTCACGGAGGCCGGCGTGCAGAAGGATCCAGGCGACCGCGCCGGCGAACACGGCAACGCTGGTGAAATCGTTCAGCCGGATGCCGAAGTACCGATTGGCCGTGTCGATTCGCAGCGCCTCGATCCAGAAGCGGCCGACGGTGTAGGCAGCCACGTACAGGGCAAAGACGCGGCCTCGTCCCAGTTTGAAACGCCGGTCAGCCCAGACGACCAGACCCGCGACGCCGACGTCCCAGATCGCCTCGTACAGAAACGTCGGGTGATAGTAGCCGGGCACACGGTCACCATCAGCCCGAGTGATGTGCAACGCCCACGGCAGTGACGTTGCCCGGCCGTACAGCTCTTGATTGAACCAGTTCCCGAACCGACCGATCGCCTGTGCTACGGCGATGCCTGGCGCAACGGCGTCAGCGAAGGCCGGCAAACCGACACCCCGTCGGCGGAGCGCGAGCCATGCACCCACCCCGCCCAGGGCGACCGCTCCCCATATTCCGAGCCCTCCTTGCCAGACGTAGAGAGCTTCAATCGGGTGGCGGCCCTTACCGAAATAGAGTTCGGGATCTGTCAGGACATGATAAATCCGGCCGCCGGCGATACCGAAAGGCACCGCTGTCAAGGCCACGTCAATCACAGTGCCGGGCTGCCCCCCACGCTGCCGCCACCGGCGCTCGCCGAGGATCAGCGCCACGATGACGCCGACGATGATGCAGAACGCATACGCCCGAAGCGGAACCGGGCCGAGATGCCACACGCCGCGGGACGGTGACGGGATGGCTGCCAGGTTCACACGTACCTCCGGAGACCGTGGCTATTTGCCCGCCAACTCGATCGCTATCGAACTAGGCACGATAGTAGGTTGTCGCTCCTTCGGCCGCTTTCCCGGCCACGCCGACGGAGCCGCTGCTGCGTGCCCGCCACCGGCCGACTTCTCCGATGCGCGCCACCGGCCGGCCTTCTGTTGAGCGGTTAGCCCGGCACCGAAATCGCGTACGTGCTGGCGCAGATCCTCGGGACTGCCCCCGGGTTCGGTCGACTCCTTGATGTGCCCCGGGTTCGGTGGACTTTGTTCGCTGGAATCTGCATGCTCTGATCCTTCGAGAGGATCTTCATGCCGAAGAGTTACCTACCTGAGATCTTCCACAACCGCCGACGCCGACACAGCTCGCTAGGAATGCTGACCCCGGCCGAGTACGAGACCATCAACCGAGCCATCCACGTCGCATGACCTTCCAGAGACTCGACTCAACGCAACCCGGGGCACACTAGAACTCGGGGCAGTCCCCTTGGTGGGCACGTGACGTCATGCTGGCGGGCAGAATCTCAGCTGAGTCCGGCGTAGGAGTGCAGGCCGGCGATCACGATGTTGACCACGAACAGGTTGAACATCATCGCCGCCCACCCCAGCAGCGCGATGCTCACCGCCGCCCGGCCCCGCCAGCCCGCCGTCGACCGTGCGTGCAGGTAGGCCGCATAGATCACCCAGGCAATGAACGCCCAGGTCTCCTTCGGGTCCCAGCCCCAGTACCGGCCCCACGCGGCCTCGGCCCAGATCGCGCCGGCGATGACGGCGAAGGTCCAGATGGGGAAGCCGAAGGAGATCACCCGGAAGGTGAGCCGTTCCAGGCTGTCAGCCTCGGGCAGCCGACTGCCCACGGTGATAGGGAATCGCACCGTCAGCCCAGCTGAGGTCCGCCGCTGGTAGCGCTCCCGGATCAGGTAGAGCACTGAGGTGGCGAAGCCGACCAGGAAGATCCCGCTGGCCAGTACCGCCGCGGTGACGTGGATCTTCAGCCAGTACGTGTTCAGCACCGGCAGGAGCGGCGCCGGTGGCGTGTAAAGCACGGTGCCGGCCAGGCCGAGCAACAGCACCACGGGCAGCATGACGAAGGCGCCGAGGTAACGCACCGGCTGGCGTGTGAGCAGAACGAGGTAGGCGGTCACGGCGATCAGGGTTACGGCGACCGCGAACTCGTACATGTTGCCCCACGGGACCCGACTCACCGACAGCCCGCGATAGGTCAGCGACCCGATGTGTGCCACCCAACCCAGGACGGTCAGCGCCACCGCCAGCCGGCCGACGATGGCTGCCCACCCGCGGGGCTCGGCGCGAACATCGTCAGGCCCAGTCTCCTCGACTGTCTGCGGGCCGCTGGCGCCGACCAGGACCTGCGCGCGGGCCCGGGCCGGGGCGGCGGACACCGCGACACGGCCCCGCCGGCCGAAGGCGTATTCGACGGCGTAGGCCAGCATAGACAGGGAATAGGCGAGGATGCTGGCGACCAGCAGAGTGTCCGACAGCCGGGCGTATCCCTGGTCAACCAGCATATGGGCTCCTTGCGTCGGCTACAGCGGGGTCTGGAAGTTGGCGACGGTCACCTGTAGGGCCGCGATGAGACCGGTCCACGCCCCGCTGACCTGCAGGACACCGACGCCGACGAGGAGCGTCCCGCCGGTCCGCATGATCGCGACGGAGTGCAGACGCAAGGCGGCGAAGACGCGCACGGCACGGCCCATGGCCAGGCCGGTGAGGATGAACGGAATCCCCAGGCCGAGGCTGTAGGCGAAAGCCAGCAGGGCTCCACGCCCAGCTGTTCCGGCGGCCGCGGACAGGGTCAGCACAGCGCCCAGTGTCGGCCCGATGCACGGCGTCCAGCCGACGCCGAACAGCACACCAAGCACCGGCGCACCGGCGATCCCCGCTGCCGGCCGGTAGCGGGGCCGAACGGTGCGGTGCAGCAACGGCAGCCGGTCGAGGGCACCTGCGAAGAAGAGCCCGAGAATAATCGTGAGCCCACCCAGCACGCGGGTCAGCGCGACCTGGTGAATCAGGAGAAGCCGGCCCAGACCGCCGAAGAGCGCCCCGTAGCTGACGAACACGGCGGAGAACCCGAGGACGAACAACACCCCACCGGCCACCATCCGGCCCCTCTCGACCCGCGCCGGCAGGCGGTCGACGGCCACGACCGCCATCGACGTCGCCGTAGGGCGCGGTAGGACCTCCGGTTGAAGACTGGCGGCGCCCGACTGCGCGCCGGACAGGCCGGTCGCGTAGGACAGGTAGCCCGGGACCAGCGGCAGGCAGCAGGGCGAAAGGAACGACACCAGGCCGGCCGCCATGGCGACCGGTATCGCTAGCAGTACCGGCCCCGAGATCACCAGACTGGACAGCTGCCCGGCCGCCACCGCCTCCGCCACCGGCCGGCCTCCTCCCGATCGACACTCCGCGTTCCCGAGCCAAACTACTAGGCGGCATCGTAGCGACGGCCCCTCCTGGCCACGACGCCGGGCCGGGATGAGCTCGCCGGAAAGGCCCGCGCGGTGCCTGCGGCTGGCGTGCGGTGTGGCTGCAGAGATGCCGTGCGGATGCGCGCTCGGCTGATCGGGGCGGCGTGCCAGCGGAGGGTGACGCCGATCGGGTCGAACGCCCCAGGACAGGTCACACGCAACTTCCCGGGAACCCGGCAGAGCAAGCCAGCCGCGAGATCGTGAGACCCGGGCTGGGGGCAGGCAAGAACCGAGGGCGGACACGGCTCGGCTCGCCGGCACAGGCCCGGCTAGCATGGGTGAGCTGGGGAGGAGGATCTGCGGTGCGGCCCTTCGGTGAACTTGAGGCAGCCATCATGGACCGCCTGTGGTCGGCCCCACAGCCGCTGACGGTCCGTGATGTTCGAACCGAGCTGGCACCTGAGCGACCGTTGGCCTATACGACGGTGATGACGGTGATGGACACCTTGTACCGCAAGGGCTGGCTGCAGCGGGAGCTCGACGGCCGGGCCTACCGGTATCGGCCGGTGCTCAGCCGGGAACAGCACCGGGCTGCTCTGATGCGGGAGGCCTTGTCCGGCAGCGACGACCAGGCCGCCACGTTCGTTCATTTCCTCGAGTCGATGTCCGGGGCGGAGACAGACGCGCTGCGCAAGGCGCTGCGCCGGCACGGGAGGAAGTCCGGCAAATGACCGCCGCGGTGGCCCTGCTCTGCTATGCCGCACTGGTGACCTTGCTGGCGACCGTGGGGCTGACCGGCCGTGGCTGGCTGCGCAGAAGCCCGGTGCTGGGGATCCTGCTGTGGCAGTCCATCAGCTTCTCAGCGGTGCTCTCCGTGCTGCTGAGCGCGGTGTCGCTTGCGGCGCCGGGGGCGGCCTTTCAGTTCGGATTGGGACGCCTGCTGCAGGCCTGCCAGGCCGCGTTCGGCGTGCCCTACCCGCCGCGTGAGGGGCTCGCCGGTGGGCTGGTCGGCGGCCTCGCACTGAGCGTGCTGCTTGGCAGGCTGTGTTGGGTTGGATCGAGAACACTGCTGGCCGAATCCCGTCGGCGACGAAGGCACCTGCAGGCGTTGGCACTGCTTGGCGAGCACGACCAGGCGCGGCGGGTGACCGTGCTGACCCATGACACGCCGGCGGCGTACTGCCTTCCCGGCCGCTGCCCGCGGATAGTCCTCACCTCGGCCGCGCGCGACCTGCTGCCGGTCGACCAGCTCGATGCCGTGCTGGCGCATGAGTTCGCCCATGTCCGGGAACGCCACCATTGGATCCTCAGCAGCGCCAACATCCTCGCTGCGGCGTTCCCCGGCCCTGGGTTGTTCCGGGCCGCGCGGCGTGAGCTGGCGGAGCTGGTCGAGATGCGTGCCGATGACTACGCCGCTGCCCGGCACGGGCGAGCCGCACTGGCCGCAGCGCTGGTACTCGTCGCCGGCGGGCAGGCCCCGCGCGCGGCGCTGGGTGCGGCCGGGTCGACGGTGGCCCTGCGAGTGACGCGGCTGCTCAGGCCGGCCGAACCGGTCAGCCATCTCAGCGCCGGACTCGGCTGGGTGGGGGCCGGACTCCTGCCGCTGCTGCCGGTCGTTCTGCTGCTGGCACCGGGAACGTTGACGGCGCTGAGCGCCCAGATGGCGCACATTTGCCCGTTGCCTTGGTCCTAGGTCCCCGCCGGTCGACCGCATGGGTCAACGCACGCCGGGAGGTGGCCTTGCCGCGGGACGGCGGCCGGCAGGGCGGTGGGGCTGACTAGGGGCGGATGGCGCCGGCGTAGGGCTTGCCCATCCCGGAGATGCTCTGGTATTTCACGACGTCGCCGGCGGTCGGGGCGCCGATGATGGTGTCGCCGCTGACGAAGATGCCGACGTGGCTGATCGGGCTGCCGAAGAAGACCAGGTCTCCTGGCTGCAGCGCCGCGCGTGCCACGTGCGGCCCGCTGTTGTACTGCAGCCGGCTGGAGTGCGGCAGCGACACCCCGGCTGCCCGCCACGCGTACATGGTCAGTCCGGAGCAGTCAAAGGACTCCGGCCCGGCCGCCCCCCACACGTAGGGCTTGCCCAGCTGGGCGGCGGCGACCTTCAGTGCGGTTCTGGCGTTACCGGTGGCCGCTCCGGTGTAGGTGGCGCCGATCGGGGGCCGCCCGGAGCGACTGGCCCGTGGGTTGAGCTGGCCGTTCAAAACCGCCCACTTCGCCAGGTCCCGCTCGATTCCGGTCTTGCTCGACCGCAGCGTCTGCTGCTGCCGTCGCTGTGCGGCGAGCTCACCTTTGATCTGCTGGTATTGGCGGTCCAGAGTGCGCCTGGCGGCGACCAGTCGGTTCAGCTGCGCCCGCTGGGTGCGGCTGAGATTGTCCAGGGTCGACATCTGGTCGAGGAATTCCTGCGGCGAGCCTGTGCCCAACAAGGAGTTCACGACGCCGATCCGGCCACTCCGGTAGGTCGCCGCGGCGAACTCGCCCACCTGCTTGCCGTAGGCGGCCAGCCTCGCCTGCTGCGCGGCCAGCCCGGCGCGCAGGGACTTCTCCCGCTGCTGGCTGCGCGCCACCAGCACGGTGGCCAGGTCGTAGTCTTCGGTTGCCTTCTCCATCCGCTGTTGCAGACTGGCCGCCTGCCGGCGGGCCTCGGCCGCCGACGGAGTGAGCGCGGCCGCACCGCTACCGGCCGGCAGCAGCCCGAGGGACAGGCAGACGGCGGCGGCCAGGGCGATCAGCCGGGCAGAAGACGGCAGATGGCGTGGCGGCACGAACAGACACTCCTCTTCCCTCGACTGCCGGCCGGGTTAGCTGACGGGTTCGGGCGGGAAGATCGCCCTACCCTCCAAATGGAGGGACTCACCCCAAGGTGCGCTGGGTCCCCGGCTCGGCGGCTCGCCGCCGATTAGGCAGTGTCCCCCGCTGTCAGCGAACCGCGACGGCAGGCGGGGGAACCTCGCAGACGGTACGGCTCGTGGCGGCGGCAGCGCAAGGCCTGCGACTATGTGGACTAGTAGATCGGTTGTGCTGCCTACTGTGCGAACTGGTCCACTCCGCGAAGGAAATAGCCACCAGCCGACCAAGCCGCGGGAACCCTTTCTCAAGGTCCGGTTCCTACATCGAGACAGCAATGTGAACCGTCCCCGGTTCAGTGACGGGCGAGTTCTCCCGACCGCGGCTGGGGTCGGGCGTTGATTTGACGGTAGTGGGCCCTCTCGTACTCGGCCGGTGGGACATGGCCGAGGCTGCTATGCAGCCGGTGTTTGGTCACCAGTGAACCCAGTTCAAGGTGGCGAGTTCCAGGTCATCGGCGCCGCGCCAGGGCCCTTCGTGCCGAACACACTCGAGACCATCCACGAATACGCGACAGATTAACTCGACGAGTAGGTCGAGGGCGAGTCCGCGAGGGCCCGGCACGCCGCCTCGTATCGCGCCTGATCGAGAGCGCGCCGCTGTACGCCGCCGCGTGCCTCCGCTGCTTCCTTGCCTGTCGCCCGCGTCCACAGGCTGCTCCCCTTCCTGTCGCGGTGCTGCTGCCGCTCGTCCCATGACTACCTGTCCTGCGTGGCGCGCGCGGTAGCAGCCGCTTACCGGGTGTGGTTGACGTTGGACGCGATGACCGGGCGGATCAGGTGTCATCGGACCCGACCTGAGGCCGGGGAGCCGCTGCGGGCCGCCCCGACCTCAGGCTGTCAGGTGAGGCGTTTGGCGATCGCGTTCAGCTTCGTGACCTCGGCGGTCTGCGAGGTGACGATCCGCTGGGCGAGGGCTTTAGCGTCGGCGTACTGCCCGTCCTTGATCTCGGTGTTTGCCATGGCGATCGCACCGGTGTGGTGCCGGGTCATCATCTGGACCCACATCTTGTCGAACTCGGCTCCGGTGGCCTTGCCCAGAGCAGCCATGTCGGCGTCGCTCATCATCCCCTGGCCGTCGCCGGACATGGAGTGGCCCATCCCGGTTCGGGGCACCGGCGCCTTCCAGTCGGTGAGCCAGCCGGTCATGGTCTTGATCTCAGGGGCCTGCGCGCCCTTGATCGCCTGCGCGAGCGCCTTCACCTCAGGGTCAACGGCTGCGTTGAGGGCCATGTCGGCCATCTGCACGGCCTGCGCGTGGTGCGGGATCATGTCGGTCGCGAATGCGACGTCCGCGGTGTTGTGCGCGGCCGACGACGCGCCGCTGCCCGAGCCGCCGCAGCCTGCGACGAGCGCGAGGCCGGCGAGGGCGACGGCGGCGGGGATGAGCCTGCGAGCGGTGCGGTGCTTGGTGTTGGAGGTCATGGCGGTGTTGTCTCCTCGGAGGTGCAGGGCTCGGGGCCCTGCGGGAAGGTCCGGGCTGGTGCCCGGCGGACGGGGACGAGCCGGAGGTGCTCGGCTCGGCCTACGTCCGGGAGACGCGCAGGCCGTTCAGGTCGGGCGGGGCGCGGGCGGCGCGGGCCCGGGCCGGTGGGCATCCCGCGGCGGCGTGTCGTGGCGGTGGGAGTGCCGCTGCCTTCGTGTCGGCGGGCGTGGCCAGGGCGACGGCGGCGGCGGGTGCGGCCTCGCACGGGTGGTGCCCGCTCGCGGCGGGCCCGTGGTGCGGACGGTCCGGCGCTGGAGCGGCCGGCAGGGCGCCGTGCGTGGTGTGCCCGCCGGCCATGTCCATGCTTATGCTCGCGACGGGCATGACCTGGTGTGTCGGGCCGGCCAGGGCGGTGCCGGGCAGGCCGTGCATCGCGACGAGCCCGGCCAGCAGCGCGAGGACCAGGACGGCGGGGGTCCTGCTTCGGCGACGGGGCAGGGTCACGGGGACGGAACGAACGGCCACCTGTGCCTGTTCCCTGCCGCCGCCGGGGTTCAGGTCCCGACCGGCAGCGGCACGCGAAGGTCGTTGGGAGTGTCGGCCCATCTGCCTCGAAGCCACACTGTCAGCGCCGCGACGTGGGTCCCGCTCAGGACGAGCGCGATCGCCAGCCAGGCGACGGCACCGCCGGGGAGGTAGTGCTCGGCGATGTGCCCGAGGAAGACGTTCTGCCACTGGCTGTGCGCCGAGCCCTCGCTGAACATCAGGTCGGGGACGATCGCGTAGACGTGGAAGGCGAGCAGTGTCAGCAGGGGGTAGCGAGGCCCCGGCCGGCCCGCGATCGACAGCCAGGCGAGGAGGACCAAGGAGGTGAACGCAAGGGCGTCGAGGAAGTGCGTCGACCAGTGGAACCTGGCCTGTTCGGCGTCGTAGCGCTGGAACAGCACCGCCTCAATGGCGAGCAGGAGCACGAGCTGCCAGGCGAGGGTGCGTGGACGCAGCGCGCGGTAGTCGCGGTTCCAGCCGCCCTGGTCGGCGGTCATGACGCGTGGCCTGTCAACCCGGCGGTGAGCAGCTCGACCTCGGACGCGTGGTCTAAGTAGGCCGGGTCCAGGGTGGCGTAGCGGACCCGCCGGGACCGGTCGACGATCGCGTAGCCGACGGGCGGGCCGCCGTCGTTCGGGGTCCGCATCCCTAAGGCGTCGCGCAGGGCTGACGTGCCGGGCTTTCCGGCCACGGCGACGACCAGACGCGAGCCGCTGCGGGTGGCGCCGGCCCTCCACTGCGCGAGGGTCTGGCCCGGTGGCTGCCGCCTCTCGAACAGAACGACGACGCTGCTCCCGCCCAACGCGATGCCCCCGATCCGGTCTGGCAGCTGGGGCCCGTTGTGCAGGGCGCCGTCGCGCTGGAACGCCTGGTTCGGGTCGTCCAGCGGCCCGTTGTTCGTCCCGAAGGCGATCACCAAGACGGACAGGACGACCGCGGAGACGGCGAACGCGACGGCCGGGGTCCACCAGCGCAACGGCGGCGGGCAGGGCCGGGGGCTGCCGGTAGAGCACTGCGCCTGGTCGATCGGCGATGCGACGGTCATGCGGATCTCCTCGCGCTTGCAGGTCGGCCTGGGAGGCGTGGTGCGGCCGCCAGCGCCGGGTCGTTCGTGATCCGGTCCCAGAACGAGTCGGCCCAGACGCGGTGGCCGCGGTCGTTCGGGTGGAACCAGTCCGCGGCGAAGTCGGTCAGCATCGCTGCCGGCCCACGCGCCTGCTCGGCGTCGTGCAACCGGACGACGCACAGCCCGTTCTCCTCGGCGCAGCCGGCGAGGAGCCGTCCGGTCTCGGCCGCGCGCCGCTCCCACTGACCGTGCATGAAGTACGGCACGTCCGCGACGAACGCGCCGGCCGGGAGACCCGCGGTGAGCTCGCAGACCAGGGCGGAGAAGCGTTCCGGGTCGTAGACGACGACGTCGTTCCCGCCGATGTCGACCGTCACCACGTCCGGGCTGAACTCGGCCAGCCTCGGGAGCTGCTCCCGGACGAGGTCGGCGAGCCTGGCCCCGGAGCAGCTGAGGTTCACCACCTGCACGGGCCGCCCGGTCCGCTCGCGCATCCGCTGCGCGAGCAGACCGACGTAGCCGCGCTCGGGACGGCTCGCGCCGACGCCCTGCGCCGCGCTGTCGCCCAGCGCCACATACAGCAGGCCACCGGCCTCGCCGCGGGGAACCGCCCAGTAGTCGGCGTAGCGCCCGACGCTGCACCCGACGCGAGCGGCCTTCGCCGCCCACAGCCCGAGCAGCGCCAGGCCGCCCAGCAGGGCGGCGCCGCGCATTCGCGCCGGCGCCTCTCGACCCGGTTTGCCGGCTCGTCTGCCCTTGCGCCGCATCGCCCGCTCCTCCGGAGGGCCGCCCAGGCCCTGCCGCGCTCCCAGCGACACGGAGACCCGCGCCGCTGTCGGGCTGCTATCGACCGGACCGCGTGAGATCCTCATCGTGGGAGTGCGTGACGCCGTCCGGGTGGGTGTGCTGCGCCGGCTTGCCCATGCCGCGCATGCCCCACATCATTGCGACCATCATCCCGACGAAGGCGAGCGGCCAGAGCAGGAACACGGCGCCCCCGCCGACACCGGAGAAGAACAGGGCTCCTCCTACGACGACCAGCGCCACCATCACATACGAGTGCTTCATGCCCCTCATACGGACCATCTCCAAAAACGGGGATCGTGGTGCGGGCCGGGCGTCGGGCGGCGGTGCCATCCGGTCGTCGGGCTCACGTCCAACGTAGGCAGCTTCACCGGGGACGGTCAGGGCACAAGGTCCCGATGTGTTCGGACGAAAGGCACATCCGTACGTCCTTGCGGGAATGCAGGAATGGTGGCAGCGTTGTCCTCGGCAGGGAACCGACGGACGGGATGCGACGTGGGCGTTTTGGCAACGATCGGCGACAGCCTGGCCGAGGGCTGGTGGATGTTCTACGACACCCTGTGGGCGCTCGTCGTCGGCTTCGGTCTGTCGGGTGCGGTGCAGGCATTCGTCTCCAAGGGCGAGATGCAGCGCGTGCTCGGCGACCACCGGCCCGCGACCATCGCCAAGAGCAGCTTTTTCGGCATGGTCAGCTCGTCGTGCTCATACGCCGCGAGCGCCCTGGCCAAGAGCCTGTTCTCCCGGGGCGCGGACTTCACCAGCTCGATGATCTTCATGTTTGCGAGCACGAACCTGGTGGTGGAGCTCGGCATCGTGTTGTGGCTGTTGATCGGCTGGCAGTTCGCCGTCGCAGAGTTCGTCGGTGGCTTCGTCATGATCGTGGTACTGGCCGTCGTACTGCCCCGCGTCGTGAACGTCGCCGACCTCGACGCCGCCAGGGCCCGGCTGCGCGCGGGCAAGGCAGGCGCGTCCGGGCATGAGGCGCACGCTGCGATGGCCGAGCAGGACGAGGACGCCCGCAACGCCAAGCCGTGGCGCGCACGGCTGCGCTCGCGCGCCGGTTGGGCCGACGCGTCGGGCTACACCATCAGCGACGTGACGATGCTGCGCAAGGAACTCGTC
>JBBRYN010000069.1:0-17716 GCA_038237645.1 Mycobacteriales bacterium | reverse complement strand
GTGAAAAGCAACCCGTCGAAGGTCGGGCCGATGCTGTGGAATCGCCGGTCGTGCAGGGCGGCCTTGGCGAGAGCAGCCGTCGGGGCGGCTTCGGGATCGAGCACGACGTAGTCGGCATGCGCGGCGACGAGGGCGGCGTAAAGCGCCGGCCCGGTGTGTGGCGTCGGGATGACGACCAGGTGCCGGCTGAGGTCGGTGCCGATGTATGGATGGGTGAAGATCAATTTGTTGCGGTCGGGCACGGCCACGACAGCACCCGGGGCGGCGCCCGCCAAGGCGGTATAGCCGCTCCAAGGGTAGGGAGAAGACGCTCGCGTCGCGGAGTCGGCGAGTATCAGGCGGTAGGCCTGGGTGGGCGTCAGGGTGTGCGTCGGTGCGCCGGCAACGACGTCCGTGGGCGAGGTGGCCCACCACATCCCGACCGCGACGAGGACGACCAGGGCGCCGTGCAGCACCCACTCCCACCGCCCCGCGAGCCACTTCACGGCCAGCACGAAGCACACCGCACCCAGGCCGGCGAGGAACAGCGTGTAGCGGGACCACCAGGGCTCTGGCCGCAGGAAAAGCAGCGCGGTGAACGGCAGGACGAGGCCGAAAAGGTAAATCATCTTGTCCCGCAGGAATCCAAAGATCATCACCGCGGTCGCGGGAAAGAGCAGCAATATCCACTGCGGTCCGAAACCACCCAGCCGCTGGTCATATCCGTACGCGTGCGGGGATAGGTCAGTGACCCAGGACCGGCCGATCTGGGTGAGTGGCCCGGCGTTCTGCAGCTCGGCCGGCACGTTGCTCTGCAGCAATTGCCCGACCGTTCCCTGGCCGTGGAAGAACGGCACCGTGACCGGCCACAGCGGGTTGCCGTAGGTGATCAGGTTGCGGATGTACCAGAAACCACCGACCAGCAGGGCGGGAACGGCGAGAGCAGCGAGGGGCAGGGCGGCGTACCGCCAGAACGAACGGCGGCCCACGATCACCAGCTCGGGGGCGGCGGCCGGCAGCACCAGCAATGCCGTGCCGCCGCCGCCGACCGTCAGACCACCCATGCCAGGCACCGGTGGCGCCGCCGGGCGGCCCACCGGCCCCGCCGAGGAGGGTGGCGGGCGGGTGCGCCAGTGCCCGACCACGATGACCAGGGCGAGCAGCACGGCCAACGCCGCCGAGACGACGTTGGAGGACTTGGTGCCCAGCATCATGCCGATGCCCAGCCCGGCGACGAGGAACATGGCGGTGAGCCGCGACCGGCCGTCGCGATGGCCGCCCCGCGCGTCATAGGCGGACAGCAGCAACTGCCAGGTGGCGAGCACCGTGGCACTGGCCGCGATGTCGACATATGCGGTGGTGACCTGGACGAACACGATCGGCGTGGCCGCGAAAATCAGCCCGGCGAACACGGCGCGACTGCGGCCGGCCCCGGCGTTCGACGCAAGGCCGATGACGGCGACCGTGCCCATCGCGACGAAGAGGAACTGGGTGAGACCGGCGAGCCAGGTGTTGTGCAGGAAGGTCGCGCTCCAAGCCGTGATGAGCTCGGAGTTCTGCGGGTAGGTGTCGGCGAAGATGACCTGGGGGGTGTGCGTCAGGGCACCGTGCTGGACCCAGGTGTCCACCGAGATGAGGTGGTAGTAGTTGCCGTCCCAGTCCATGATCGGCAGCCGCACCGCCAACGCGAGGCGCCAGAGGTATTGCACCGCCACCAGCACGCCAAGGGTGAGCAGCAGCGGGTGCCGCCACGGCCGCCGCAGACCGTGCGCGACTACGGCCCGCAACCGCCGGCTGCTCCGCCGCGCGGCGGAATACCGGGTCGTACAGCTCCACAGCACTTGTCCGGCGGCGAGCGTACCGGCCGCCAGCGCGAGCGGGATCGGCCGAAGCTGACCGGCCAGACCCACGCCCAGCACCAGCAGGCAGATCTGGGCGGCAAGCACCACCAGCCATGCCGTCACGACGTCGACGTTGCGACGCAGGCCCAGGGCGGCGGTGAATCGCCAGCTGCCGACGAGCACCGCAAGCGTGCTGATCAGGAGAATGATCATGATCGCGCGCCGACCGGCGCCGGCGTGACGAGAGTCGCCTCGGCGCTGCGCTGCGTCTTCTGCCAGCCGGTCTCACCGCGCAGGATCCGGCGCAGCGCGCTCCACACCGCGACGAAGCCGACGTAGCTGACCCCGATGAGCAGGTGCGACAGGAGCAGCGCACGCAACACCCCGATGGCGCGGTTGCGGCGCAGGTAGATGAACCCGAAGGCCACGCTGGGGGAGAACGAGATGACATACCAGGCGAAAGCGCTGACCAGGTTGCTCAGGCCGAGGCCGTGCACGCTGCCGGCGGCCAGCAGATTGTGGGCCATGCCCAGCAGGCCGACGTGGAACAGCACCGACCATGGCAGGACGAGCAGCCAGGGGACACAGAGGTAGAGGCTGAGCTCGAGGACGGCCCCGTGTGACATCCGCCGGGATCGCCAGATCTCCGGCAGTCGCCTGCCGCAGACCATGTGCCCCTGGAACCAGCGGGTCCGCTGCCGCAGCAGTTGCCGCACGTTGTCGACCGCCTGCTGCTCCACCGACGCCTCGACCGAGCTGGTCAGGCGCCAGCCGTCGAGCAGCAGCGAGATCGTCAGGTCGAGGTCCTCGGTGAGCGACGACGACCACGGCGGGCGACCCAGGCCGATCAGTGCGGACAGCCGGCTGAACTGCCCGTTGCCGCCGAGGCTGACCGTGCCTGTACGGACGCGGCCGATCTGGGCGATCGCCGAGACGCCCCAGAATTCGAAGTCCTGCACCATCGTCAACAGCGAGTCGCGGTTTCGGATGCGCACCGCGAGTTGCACGCCGCCGACCTCCGCGTCGTCGAACAGGGCCGACACGCAGGCCACCGCGCCGGCCGAGAGCCGGCCGTCGGCGTCCATGACGCAGACCAGCACCTGATCCGGATCCAGTCCACGCTGCCGAACGTCGGCGAGCACGCGCTCGTAGCCCGCGTTGAGTGCCCGGCCCTTGCCGAGCCGTGCCTCAGGCAGCGTTCGCCGCACGATCTCGACGCGAGCCCCACCGGCCTCCTGAGCGATCTCGGCCGTCGCGTCCGAAGAGCCGTCGTCGACGACCACGACCCGGACCTCGGCCGACTGCGCGAGCAGCCCCGCGACCGTTGCGCCGATCACCAACTCCTCGTCGAGCGCCGCGACCAGGGCGTACACGTGGTAGGCCGACTCTTGCGGCGGGTCGGCGACAGGGCTGCCGGCCGGGCCGTACTGCACCCGGGACTGCTGGCTGATTCGCTGACCGAGGCGGCGGAACTCCAGCAGTCCGGCAGCGATGGTGCCGAAGCAGTAGAGCAGCCCGATCCCGACGATCACCAACGAGATGCCACCCATGGCCTGCTCGATCATGCCGTGGCAACCGGGTGGCGGTCCCGCGACAGCAGCCACAGGTAGACCATCAACGCGGCTGCGGTGCCGAGCACGGTCAGGGTCGACCCGACGTACTCGTGGCTCAGGCCGAAGCCGATGCCCCTGCCCCACGCCGAACTGGCGACGACGATGAACACCACCCGGACGACGTTCACGAAGATGGCGAGCAGGCCCGCGAGGGCGAGCGCGATCAGGATGCGGCGCAGCCGAAAACGCGCGGCGAAAGCGGTGAGGAAGGCACTCCCGAGGAGGAAACTGAGCGTAATCATGAGAGAGCTGCATTCGGGCGTAATGTGAAATCCGAGGCGCACCGGGCGGCCCACGAAAATCACCGCGTCGGCCGAATACGCGAAAACCGGAGCGTGCAGCAGGTGGTCGGCGACCCAAGCCGAGGCGACCGCCTCGGCGGACCGATACGGGCTGCGGACCAGCCAGACCGCGACCACGCCGGCGAGCAGGATGCCGGCACACCCGAACCGGACAAACCGCTGGGCACGAGCCAACCTCGGGCGGCTTCCCCGCGGGAGCATCCTCACGCTAGTTGCCCTTGGCGCGCGTCATGGTGCTGAGCCGGATAAGCACGAGACCGATGACGAGCAGCGCTGCGGCGCCGCCGGCCCACAGCAACGTGTCGAAGCCCGTAGTGGCGAGTGACCCACCGACCACTCCGGTACCGAGTACCAAGGGAACTACACCGTTGTACATGAGAAAGAGCCCCCTGATTTCGCAGTACTCGGAAGAACGTGTTCACAACTTAACTGGGTTGGTGACAATCAGTAGCCCTGCGCCGGTAGTTCACCCCACGGGGTGAGACGCGAAATCGATAGCACCGGTCAGCGATGGTCAGCGATCCGGGCCGGTCGTCGTCAGCGGTCGGCGGCAGCATCGCGCCGTCCGGTGCGAGCGGGGCGGCTCTCTTGCCCGTCCCATGCCCGACCCCGAGAAGCGCACCGGAGCGGCCTTGGGTAAGCTCGCGCCCTCGCGGGGGCCCGCACCGGGGACGTTGGCGCCGAGCGCATCGGTCGACCGGCGACCTGGGTCATGATCCGGCGATTCTCCGCCGGGGAACGGAGACCCCAGTGCCGGCGCACAGGCGGGCTTCGCCCGCGAACAGCGGATATCAGGCCCGTTCGAGTCAGAAGTGCGAATTCGGTCGACCCAGCAGCCGTTGGCCCCTTCCGAGTCGATCCTCCCACCAGTTCCTCAAGGTGGGTGGGTCGCGGATCGATAGCCAGAGCAGCCACCCCCGAGCCTTTGGATGCCACATGCGCAAAGCCCTGCTGACCGCCGCGCTGTCGATCGCTGTCGTGGTCGTCGGGCCCGGGACTGCGGGGGCGCAGGCGTCGCGGCTTTCACCGGAGCGTGCCCCGGACTCCGCGTCGGCCGTCGCCGCGCGGCTCGACGCGCGGCTGTCGGTACGCACTTCCGCCGCACAGGACGCTGACTGGATCCTCCGTGCACAACTACCGGACGGTGCCATCGCCACTCAGGTCGACCGAAGGCATATCCAGCCTTACTTCGCCAACTCGGCGGCCAAGGGACTGGCCATGGCTGCTCGCGACACGGGTGACCCCCGCTACGCCGCCGCCGCGTGGCGCTGGCTGCGGTGGTACGCCGCACACGAGGGCCACCTGGGCTATGTCACCGACTACGACGTGGCTGCGGGCGGCCAGCAGACTTCGACCGGGGCGATGGACTCCACGGACGCCTACGCCGGCACGTACCTGATCGCCGTGCAGGCGATCTGGTCACTCACCCGGAATCGCTCGCAACTGGTGTCTCTGCAGCACGGGATCGTTGCTGCCGTCGGCGCGATCGAGTCCACTCAGGACAGCGACGGCCTAACGTGGGCCAAGCCAGGCTGGCACGTGAAGTACCTGATGGACCAGGGCGAAGCGTTCGCCGGCCTGCGCGCAGCCGTCCTGCTCGGCGACGCACTGGGCAACCGCACGCTCGCCGACCAGGCGCGGGCCGACGCGGCCGCGATGACCGCAGGCGTGGCAGCCTTGTGGAATCCGGCCACCGGATCCTACGATTGGGCGAAGTTCGGCAATGGCGCACGGCGGGCCACCGACTGGACCAAGCTGTACCCAGATGCCGCACAGCAGCCGTGGGCAGTCGCCTTCGGCCTGGTGCCGGCGCCGCGCGCGACCGCTTTGATGCGCCGATTCGACGCCGCGCAGCCCAACTGGTACAAGCCGGCGGCACTGGCGAAATCCGACACGGGCTCGGCGCCGGTCGGCTACTGGCCGGCCATCGGCTCGGCATTCCTCCGGGTGGGCGACGTGGCTCGGGCGGGTGCGGCCTACACCGCCATCCGAGGTGCCGCGCTGACCGCCAACCGAGCGTGGCCGTTCAACACGGCTCCGGCCGGCGAACTTCTGGTGCTGGCGCACCGGTAGTCAAGCGTTCCGCTCCGAGCTCCCCACCCGAGCTCCCCACCCGACAACTTCCGGGTAAGCGTCGTAGAGCGCGGCGTTGAGGCGACATCTTCCCGGAACCTGTCGCAAGATCGCGTTTTCTAGCTGGGTCCCCTGGCCGGCGCTGCCACCTGACGGCAGGCCACTACGCCAACGCGGAGGACGCAGGCCGACCAGGAAAGCCAGTGACCTGCGGTTCCTGAAATGGGCCGGCTAGCCGATCCGCTGGAGCAACTCCAGCCTGTTGCCGAAGGGGTCGGCGGTGTAGAACCGCCGCATGCCCGGGAATCCGGTGTCCCAGGCGACGCGGTGGCCGGCCCGCTCGAGCCGCACCGCTCGCTGGTCCAAATCGGACACAAGCAACCCTGGATGAGCCTTGCGGGCCGGCCGGAATTCCTCCTCGACGCCGAGGTGCAACTCGATGTCGTCGCCGCGAAACCACGCGCCGCCCCGGCCGACCAATGCGGCCGGCTTGGGGATCTCGGCCAGGCCCAGGACGCCGGCATAGAATCCCCGGGCCGTAGCCTCTTCGCCAGGTGGCATCGCCAATTGAACATGATGAATCATTCCGGCGACGGTATCCGATGTTGACCCGGCAACCAAGACGGACGTACTGTTTGGTTGGTTTCCCCCTGCGCCGAGGAGCACACGTGCACTCTCCCACCACGGGCAACGCGCGATTCATGGACAGTTTCGGTTCGCTCGGCGAGTTTCAGGTGGGTGACGCCCGCTATCACATCCACCGGCTGGCCGCCATCGACGGCGTAGAGCGGCTGCCGTATTCCCTCAAGATCCTGCTGGAGAACCAGCTGCGTACCGAGGACGGCACGAACACCACCACCGAGCACATCCGCGCCCTGGCCACCTGGGATGCCACCCTAGAGCCGGGCACCGAGATCCAGTTCACCCCGGCCCGGGTGATCATGCAGGACTTCACCGGGGTGCCCTGTGTCGTCGACCTCGCGACCATGCGAGAGGCGATGACGGCACTGGGCGGCGATCCTGCCCGGATCAATCCGCTCGTGCCCGCCGAATTGGTCATCGACCACTCCGTCATCGCCGACGTGTTCGGCACTCCCGACTCCTTCGCGCGCAACGTCGACTTCGAGTACGACCGCAACCTCGAGCGATACCAGTTCCTGCGCTGGGGGCAGGGGGCCTTCGCCGAGTTCCGGGTCGTGCCGCCGGGCACCGGCATCGTGCACCAGGTCAACATCGAGCACCTGGCCCGGGTCGTGATGATCCGCGATGGTGTCGGGGACGGTCGGCCGGGCGGGCGGATCGCCTACCCAGACACCTGCGTCGGCACCGACTCGCACACCACCATGGTCAACGGCCTCGGCGTGCTCGGCTGGGGCGTCGGGGGGATCGAGGCCGAGGCAGCGATGCTCGGCCAGCCCGTCTCGATGCTGATCCCTCGGGTGGTGGGCTTCAGGCTCTCCGGCGAGCTGCCCGAGGGCGTCACCGCCACCGACCTGGTGCTCACGATCACCGAGGTGCTGCGGCGGCATGGCGTGGTCGGCAAGTTCGTAGAGTTCTTCGGCCCCGGGGTGTCCGCCGTGCCCCTGGCCAACCGGGCCACCATCGGCAACATGAGCCCGGAGTACGGCTCGACCTGCGCGATCTTCCCGATCGACGCCGAGACGGTGCGCTACCTGCGGATGACCGGCCGGCCGGCCGAGCAGGTCGCGCTGGTCGAGGCCTACGCCAAGGAGCAGGGCCTTTGGCACGACCCCGCCGCCGAGCCGGCCTACTCCGAGATGTTGGAGCTCGACCTGTCCACCATCGTCGCGTCGCTGGCCGGCCCGAAGCGCCCGCAGGACCGGGTCGCGCTGACCGATGCCAGGCGGTCGTTCCGCGCCGCCCTGGCCGACTACGCGACGGGCACCGAGCCGGCAGCCGATTCCGCGGTCGACGAGCGGTCCCGGGAGTCCTTCCCGGCCAGCGATCCGCCCGCCGGCGAATCAGGCAACGGCGACGGCGCCCCACGCGGGCCCAGCGAGGCCGAAGCTGCCCACCGCCGACCGTCCCGCCCGACGCCGGTGACCATGGACGACGGCCGGCAGACCGAGATCGACCACGGGGCCGTGGTGATCGCGGCCATCACGTCGTGCACCAACACCTCCAACCCGACGGTGATGATCGGTGCGGGGCTGCTGGCCAAGAAGGCCGTGGAGAAAGGGTTGTCCAGCAGGCCGTGGGTCAAGACCACACTGGCGCCGGGGTCCAAAGTGGTCATGGACTACTACGAGCGGGCGGGACTCATCCCCTACCTCGACAAGCTGGGCTTCAACCTCGTCGGATACGGCTGTACGACGTGCATCGGCAACTCCGGCCCGCTGCCGGAACCGGTCTCGGCGGCCGTCAATGCCGCCGACCTCGCCGTGGTCTCGGTGCTGTCGGGCAACCGCAACTTCGAGGGACGCATCAACCCCGACGTCAAGATGAACTACCTTGCCTCGCCGCCGCTGGTGGTCGCCTACGCGCTGGCCGGCACGATGGACCTGGACCTGACAGCGCAGCCGCTCGGGACCGGAGCCGACGGTGCCGGCGTCTACCTCAGCGACATCTGGCCCACCGCCCGGGAGATCCAGGACGTCATCGACGCGGCGATCGAGTCGGAGATGTACTCCCGTGACTACGCCGACGTCTTCGCCGGCGACGACCGCTGGAGATCACTGCCCACTCCCACGGGTACGACGTTTCAGTGGGACCCGGAGTCCACCTACGTGCGCAAGCCGCCGTACTTCGACGAAATGCCGGCCGAACCCTCCCCGGTGCAGGACATCTCCGGCGCCCGGGTGCTGGTGAAGCTCGGCGATTCGGTGACCACCGACCACATCAGCCCCGCCGGCTCGATCCGGGCCGATTCCCCCGCCGGGCGCTACCTGCTGGAGCACGGTGTGCCAAGGTCGGGCTTCAACTCCTACGGCTCCCGGCGCGGCAACCACGAGGTGAGGATCCGCGGCACTTTCGCCAATATCCGGTTGCGCAACCAACTCGCACCCGGCACCGAGGGCGGTATGACCACCAACCTGCTGACCGGCCGGCAGACCACCATCTATGCCGCCGCCGTGGCCTACGCCGACGCCCGCGTGCCGCTGCTCGTGCTGGCCGGCAAGGAATACGGCTCCGGCTCCTCGCGCGACTGGGCCGCGAAGGGCACCGCGCTGCTGGGCGTCAGGGCGGTGCTGGCGGAGTCTTACGAGCGCATCCACCGGTCGAACCTCATCGGCATGGGGGTGCTGCCACTGCAGTTCGGCACCGGCGACAGCGCCGCGTCCCTTGGCCTCACCGGCACCGAGACCTACGCGGTGACGGGAGTCACGGCCCTCAACGGCGGCGGCGCCCCCGCCGAGGTGACGGTGACGGCGCAGCCCGCCGACGGCGCCGCCATCGAGTTCCAGGCCGTGCTCCGCATCGACACGCCCGGCGAGGCCGAGTACTTCCGGCACGGCGGCATCATGCAGTACGTCCTGCGCTCTCTGCTGGCCTCCTGACGGCACGCCGGCCATGCCCCGGGTGAGTCAGGACCACGTCGATGCCCGCCGCCGGCAGATCATCGACGGTGCCCGGTCCTGCTTCGCCCGGCACGGCTTCGAGGGGGCGACGGTGCGCCGCCTCGAGCAGGAGATCGGCCTGTCCCGCGGCGCGATCTTCCATCACTTCCGCGACAAGGACGCCCTGTTCCTGGCGGCCGCGGAGGACGACGCGGTCGAGATGGCGGCCGTGGTGGCCCGGCACGGGCTGGTGCAGGTCATGCGCAACCTGCTGCGGGACGCCGATCCGGACTGGCTCGGTACCCAACTCGAGGTCTCGCGGCGGCTGCGTACCGACGAGGAGTTCCGCCGCCGCTGGGAGCAGCGCGCCGCCGAGATCGAGCGGGCCACCCGCGGGCGGCTCGAGCGGCGGAGCGGCGCCGGAATGTTGCGTGAGGACGTCGACGTCGACGTCCTGCAACGCTTCCTGGCCCTCGCCCTCGACGGGCTGATCCTGCGGCTGGCCACCGGTGTCCCAGCCGGCGACCTCGACCCGGTGCTCGACCTGATCGAAGAGACGGTGCGCCGCCGCTGACCGCCACTCCCATTCGGCCCCGCACAAGCGACAGGTTCCTGGACACTGGCGGCCATGGATCTGGGACTTGCCGGCCGGGTGTACGTGGTCAGCGGTGGATCGCGCGGACTCGGCCTGGCGACCGCCGAGGTGCTCGTGGCAGAGGGCGCCGGCGTGGTGCTGGGTGCCCGGGACGCGGCAGCGGTCGAGTGTGCCGCACAGGAGCTCGGGGGCCCTCGGCACGCCGTCGGAGTCGTGGCCGACCTCGCCGATGCCTCGGCGGCGCAGCGCCTGGTCGACGCTGCGCATCATGCCTTCGACGGCCTGGACGGTGCGCTGGTCAGCGTGGGCGGTCCGGCGACCGGCACGGCACTGGACACGCCGGAGGCCGCCTGGCGGGCCGGGTTCGACAGCGTCTTCCTCGGCGCTTTGCGGCTGATCCGGGCCGTGGCGGCGGGCCTGGGCGACCACGGCTCGATCGCGCAGGTGCTGTCGACGAGCGCCCGGTCGCCGATCCCCCAACTGGCGGTGTCCAACGGCCTGCGTCCTGGTCTCGGAATGCTCACGAAGCAACTCGCCGACGAACTCGGGCCGCGCGGTGTCCGGGTCAACGGGCTGCTGCCCGGCCGGATCGCCACCGATCGCACCCTGGCCTTGGACGCCGCGGCTGACGGGGCCGCCGAGGCCGGTGCGCCGGCGCGGGCGCGGAACGAGGCCGACATTCCGCTGCGGCGCTACGGCCGGCCGATGGAGTTCGGCCGGGTTGCGGCCTTCCTGCTGTCCCCGGCGTCGTCCTACGTCACCGGATCCCTCTGGGCGGTCGACGGCGGGGCGCTGCGGGCGCTGTAGTCACCGGCGCCGAACCGGTGGCCATGACCGTTGCTGCCGAGCCGCAGGCTCGTTTCGAAGTCGCCGACGGACAGCGGTGGGTAGGCGAGGAAGCCCTGGATCAGGTCACACCCGCAGCGGATCAGGAACTGCCGCTGCGCCTCCGTCTCCACCCCCTCGGCGACCACGCGTACACCCATGGCGTGGGACATCGCGATGATGCCGGTGACGATCGCGGCGTCGCTGGCATCGGCCGGGATGTCGCGCACGAACGACTGGTCGATCTTGAGCAGCGCGATCGGAAACCGCTTGAGTTGGCTCAGGCTCGAGTAGCCGATACCGAAGTCGTCGATCACGAAAGAGACGCCGAGCGAGTACAGCTGCCACACCGCGGCAACCCCCTCCTCGATGTTGTGCATGAGACCGCTCTCGGTGATCTCGAGGAACAGTCTGCGAGGGTCCATGCCGCTCTCGTCGAGCGCGTGCCGGACGGTGCGGACCAGGCCCTGGTCCAGTTGGCGGGCCGAGACGTTGACGGCGATCGTGGGCGAACCGAACGCGTCCGACTGCCAGGCGGCACCCTGCCGGCAGGCCTCATGCAGCACCCAGCCGCCCAGCGGCACGATCTGGCCGGTCTCCTCCGCGAGCCCGATGAAATCGTCAGGCAGGACGAGACCGCGTTGCCGATGCTGCCAGCGCAGGAGCGCCTCCGCACCGACGGTCCGGCCGGTGCTCAACTCCACGAGCGGCTGGTAGTGCAGCAGGAGTTCCTGGCGCTCCACGGCATGCCGCATGTCGTTCTCGATGTCCAGCCGGTCCACCGCCCTGACCACGCCAGGCTCGTACAGGCGATGGGTGCTCCCGCCCTGGTGCTTCGCGAGGTACATCGCCGAGTCGGCATTGTTCAGCAACTCGTCGGTGTCGGCGCCGTGTGCGGGATACAGGGCCATTCCGATGCTGGTGGAAAGCCAGATCTCGCGGCCCTCCAGCTGGAACGGCGCACAGAAAGCCCGGCTGATCTTCTCCGCCACCGCGACGCCCGCCTCGACCCGGTCGAGGTTCGGCAGCACAACGGCGAACTCGTCACCGCCCAGCCGGGCCACCGTGTCGCCCTCGCGCACCGTCCTGCGCAACCGGTCGCCGACGATCTTGAGCAGCTGGTCACCCACGGTGTGGCCCAGGCTGTCATTGACGATCTTGAAGCGATCGAGGTCGAGGAACATGATCGCCACGAGCTTGCCGTTGCCGCCCGCTTCGGCCAGGGCCTGCCAGATCCGGTCGCTCAGCAGGGTGCGGTTGGGCAAACCTGTCACCGGGTCGAAGCAGGCGAGGTAGTTGAGGCGGTGCTGCGTCTGCTTGTGCTCGGCCAGCTCACGCTGAGCCGCGGTGAACAACCGGGCATGCTCGATGGCAATGGCCGCATGACGGGCGAACGCCATGGCCGCGGGGGCGTCGTCGGCGCTGTAGAGGCCGGGTTCGTGGCTGTCGATCGTCAGGGCGCCGATGATCCGGTCGCGCACGACCAGCGGCACCCCGAGGTTGCTCCGCACGGCTTCAAGGTGCGGACCACCCCGCCAGCCGCTGTCCGCGGGCACCAGCCCTTCCACGATCGGCTCCGGATTGGTTGCGAGCCTGCGGTTGTACGGGTATTCCACCAGTGGGCGCACCCGCCCGAGCTCGTCGGATGGAAAGCCACGGGCCGCGATCACCCGCATGGATTCGCCTTCTAGGAGCTGCACGGTGCTGCTGTCGTAGCGGATCACCTCGCCCAGCTGGTCGAGGATCGCCGGGAGCACCACGTCGAGGTCGAGGCTCTGGCTGATCGCCCGGACGCTGTCCTGAAGCCGCTCGATCAGCCGCCGGGATCGCTTTTCCTCGGCGTATAGGCGCGCATTGTCCAACGCGATGGACCCGAGCCGGCAGAAGCCGCTGAGCAGCTCGACATCGCTTTCCCCGAAGGTCAACCCGGAATCGAGGCCGTACGCCAGGCCGACCACCCCGCCGACGCCCGGTCCTGGCTCGAACGGGACGAGGGCCATCTCGCCGAACCGCTCGTCGCCGACCCGGCGGCCGTTGCTGCGCAGGACCGCGGGCTGCCCGGTGCGCCAAACGTTGATCGCGAGGTCGCGAGTCGGCCCCAAGGAAACCCCGCCCGGCTGGCGGAAGGCGCCGATACCCAGTCTGATCGTGACGGCGCCGCTGTCGACCGTGTCGTCACCGGCGGCGCCGGTGGTGGTGATGTCGGCGACGAAGCCGTGCGGTGCACCAATGAACTGCGCGGCGTGGGTGAGGACCGTCCGGAGCATGTCGGCCGGATCAGGTGGAGACGTCGCGGTGTCGAGCCGGCGCTCGGCCGACCCGTCGGCTCCGGTGGAGACCTGCTCGTCGATGTTCATGTGGTGTTGGTCGAGACCCCGTCGAACGGCGCTGGAAGGGACGCCTGGCGACTAGACTCTCTCAGGACATAAGCCACAAGTACAGCGCACCGATGCCACTTGCAGAGGGCTATTCCTCGGGGGTGGATTCAATCGGCGACTGCCTCCATGACCTCCTGACGCTGGAACTGGGTGCGGTAGAGCTCCGCGTAGAGCCCGTCACGGGCCAGCAGAGCCTCGTGCCCCCCGGACTCGACGACCCGCCCGTCGTCGATGACCAGGATCATGTCAGCTTCTCGAATGGTGGAAAGCCGGTGGGCGATCACCAGCGACGTACGCCCTTCCAGCGCCTTGCGCAGCGCACGCTGGACCGCCTGCTCCGACTCGCTGTCGAGGTGGGCCGTGGCCTCGTCGAGGATCACGATGGCCGGCTGCTTGAGCAGCAGACGAGCCAGCGCCAGCCGCTGCTTCTCCCCACCGGAGAGCCGGTAGCCGCGCTCGCCCACCATGGTGTCGAGCCCGTCGGGCAGGGAGGTGACGAGGTCGGCGATCTGGCCGCCGTGCAGGGCCTCCCACAGCTGTTCGTCGGTGGCATCCGGTCGCGCATAGAGCAGATTGGCGCGGATGGTGTCGTGGAACATGTGGGCGTCCTGCGTCACGACGCCGATCGCCTCGCGCAGCGAAGCGAGGGTGACCGTGCGGACGTCGTGACCGCCGATCCGGACCGCGCCGGAACGCACGTCGTACATCCTGGGAACCAGGTTGGAGATCGTCGTCTTGCCGGCACCCGATGGTCCGACGAGCGCCACGAGTTGCCCCGGCCCGGCCACGAACGACACCCCGTGCAGCACTGGCTGGCTCGACGTCTGTTCGAGCTTGGCCACTGACTCGAGAGAGGCGAGCGACACCTCCTGCGCCGTCGGGTAGGCGAAGTGCACGTCGTCGAACTCGATGGTGCGGGCATCGCGAGGCAACGGCTCGGCGTCCGGGCTGTCGGCGATCATCGGCTCGAGGTCGAGCACCTCGAAGACCCGCTCGAAGGAAACCAGAGCGCTCATCACGTCCACCTGGACGTTTGACAGCGAGGTCAACGGCCCATACAGCCGGCTCAGGTAGGCCGTCAGCGCGACGACGGTGCCGACGTCGAGGGCGCCCCGGGCGGCGAGCACGCCACCCCAGCCGTACACCAGCGCGGTGGCCAGGGAGGCGGTGAGCGTCAACGAGACGAAGAAGATCCGGCTGTACATCGCCTGGGTTATGCCGATGTCGCGCACCCGGCCCGCCCGGTCGCTGAAGCTGCGAGCCTCGTCGTCCGGGCGGCCGAAGAGCTTGACGAGCAGGGCGCCCGAGACGTTGAACCGCTCGGTCATCGTGGTATTCATCTTCGCGTCGAGCTGATAGCTCTCGCGGGTGATCGTCTGCAGCCGCCGGCCCATCCACCGGGCCGGCACCACGAAGACCGGCAGGATCAGCAGCGCGACCAGGGTGATCTGCCAGGACAGTGCGAACATCGCGATCAGCACCAGGGTGACGCTGATGACGTTGCTCACCACGTTGGACAGGGTCCCGGTGAACGCCTGCTGCGCGCCGAGCACGTCGTTGTTCAGCCGGGTGATCAGGGCGCCGGTCTGGGTCCGGGTGAAGAAGGCGATGGGCATGCGCTGGATGTGCTCGAAGACCTTTGACCGCATGTCGTAGATCAGACCCTCGCCCACCCGGGCCGAGTAGTAGCGCTGTGCCAGCGACAAGGCCCCGCCCAGGAGGGCCAGACCAGCGATGATGCCGGCCAGCACCTCGATCAAACCCACCCGGTGCCGGAGGATGCCCTGGTTGATGACCTCGCGGAAGATCAGCGGGTTGAGCGTCCCGATCACCGCGTCGATCACGATCAGGACCAGGAAGATGCTGAGCTCCCGCTTGTATGGCGCGGCGAAGCGAATGATCCGCCGCAGCGTCCCCGGCGCCAGCTTCTGCTTGGTGACCGCGCTGTCGCTCGCGAAGGATCGCAACGACTGCCAGCCCGCGTGTCCCATCGACAAACGGCCCACCTCCTCCTCATCGCCAACACGGCCAGTACCGGGCGTGTTCCACCTTCGGAGGCGACGCTATCCGGGATAACGCTGGGTTTTCGGGCTCGGAAGCGACGTTATCCCGGATAACGCTGGCAGGGGCTGGCGGACGGTCAGAACGCCGAGATGCCGGTGAGGGCCCGGCCGATGATGAGCTTCTGGATCTGGCTGGTGCCCTCGTACAGCGTCGTCACCCGGGCATCGCGCAACAACTTGCCGGCCGGGTACTCGTCGACGTACCCATAGCCACCGTGGACCTGGACGCAGGCGTTCGCCGCGCGTACGGACGCCTCGGAGGCGAACAGCTTGGCCTTGGCGGCGGCCAGCGTGTACGACTCACCGCGAGCCTTGAGGTCGGCCGTCTGCCAGGTGAGCAGGCGGGCGCAGTCGACGTCGACGGCCGCGTCGGCCAGCATCTCCTGCACGAGCTGGTGGGCGGCGATCGGTTTGCCGAACTGCTCGCGCTGGGCTGCATAGCCGAGCATGGCGTCCAACGCAGCCTGGGCGATGCCGGTGCACGACGCGCTGAGCGACAACCGGCCGTCGTCGAGCGCCGATAGCGCCACCTTCATCCCGATGCCCTCGACGCCGCCCAACAGCGCCTCAGCCCCCACGACCACGTCGTCGAGCACGAGTTCGGCGGTGTCACACGAGCGCAGGCCGAGCTTCCCGTGCAGCGGCACTGCGGCGAATCCGTCGGCGTCGGTGGGCACGAGGAACGACGAGATCCCGCGAGCACCCGCTCCGCCGGTCCGCGCCATGACGAGGGCGACGCCGGCGACCGAGCCATTGGTGATGAACACCTTTCGGCCGGTGATCCGGTAGGTCGACCCGTCGCGAACCGCGGTGGCCCGCAGGTTGGCCGGGTCGCTGCCGTGGTCGGGCTCGGTGAGTGCAAAGCAGCCCAGCACCTGGCCCGCCGCCATGGCCGGCAGCCAGCGCTGCCGCTGGGCGGGGGTGCCCCACCGGGTGATGGCGCCGGCCACCAGTCCGAGATGGACCGACACGATCGATCTGACGTTTGCGTCGGCGCGGCCCAGTTCTTCGATGAGCAGCACGTAGGACAGCGGATCGGCAGCGCCACCCCCGTAGTCCTCGGCGATGGTCAGACCCAGGTAGCCGTTGGCCCGCAGGCCGGCCAGTGCCTCGGCCGGAAAGCGCTCGTCCCGATCGTTGGCCAGGGCCCGAGGTAGGACCACCTCGTCGGCCCAGGCCCGTACGGATTCCCGGAAGGCCTGCTGCTCGGTGGACAACCGCAGATCCACTCAGCCCTCCCGCGCCCGGGCGAGGTCAGGAAGCAGAGCTCGCAGCCGGCGGAGCTGGGCGGCCCGCTCCGCAGCCTCCTGCTCGGCGGGGGATCGTCGGCTCGCCGCCCCGATCAACGCCTTGGTCTCAGTCACGGCGTCGCGAGGCGGAGTGACAATCGCCTCGACCAGGTCCGCCACCGCGGCGCTCAGCTGATCGACCGGCACCACGATGGTCGCCAGACCGATGCGCAGCGCCTCCGCGGCACCGATCCGGCGACCGGTGAGGCACATCTCCAGGGCCCGGGACGGGCCGACCAGCGTGACAAGCGACTTGGTGCCGCCCAGATCAGGGACCAGTCCGAGCGTGGTCTCTGCCATACACAGCAGGGCATCAGCGGCAAGGACGCGCAGATCGCAGGCGAGGGCAAGCTGCAGGCCGGCACCGATGGCATGACCCTGGACGGCGGCAACCGTGACGAGGTGGTCGCTGCGCAGCCAGCCGAACGCCTCCTGGTAGCCGGCAATGACGGCGTCGGCGTCGGCAGGCGGCATCCGGACCAGGTCAGCCGGGCCGCCCATTCCGGGTATCCCACCGGGGGTGAGCATCCGGCGGTCGATGCCGGTCGAGAAGGCCCTGCCCCGGCCGGCGACCACGACGACCCGGACGTCGGCCGGCAGGCAGCGGCCGATCTCGCGCAGCGCGGCCCAGGTGGCCGGCGTCTGGGCGTTGAGGCGATCCGGGTGGTCGAGGGTGACGGTCGCCAGCGGGCCGGCGACGTTGAGCCGCACACCGCCCGGGGCATCCTCGGCCATCCTGCGATCAGCAGGCTCACCCACCGGCGGGCACCTCGGCCCGGCCCGCCGGCCAGCGGATCACTTCTTCCGTTTGCGGGTGGCACCGCCGCGGCCGCGCAGCGCGGCGCCTGACTCGCCCAGGATCCGATGGACGAAGCCGTACGAGCGGCCGGTCGACGCCGCCAATGCGCGAATGCTGTTCCCGCCCTCGTACTTCTTGCGCAGGTCGGCTGCGAGCCGGTCGCGGCTGGCACCTGTGATGCGCTTTCCCTTGGCGGCCCCGGTCACTGGCGTCTCCCCTCGTCGAACGTCATCGGCGTCGAACGCCGGTGACTCATGATCGCGCTGCCCGGCCCGCTCCGCTACTCATCTACGGTCATCGCATGTTGCGTCCTGCAAGTTGGACTAGGCCAGCGGGTGTGAGTCCCGCCTGGGTAGGTACCGGAACGCCCAGTAGCAGACCCCGGTTCGTCATCGAGAGGTGGCGGGCTGAGCGGGGTGTCAAAAGCCTCTTCGGAGGGAG